>NZ_VFTA01000001.1:0-644938 GCF_007003935.1 Mesorhizobium sp. WSM4310 | reverse complement strand
CCCCTCGGCCCGTCTTACTCCAAGCCGACCGCAAGGTCGGCTTTTTCTTTCTAAACAGGCCCGACCGCAGGTCGGCGTTTTCTTGCGATAGACTGGCGCCAAATCAGCCGGGCGGCTGGGACAGGGCCAGGTTGCCGCTGAGCAGCGCCGCCAGATCTCCCGCGGAAGCATCAGCATCGGCACGCAGCCGGATCGCGAATTCGGCCATCGGAACCGGCGGCAGGCCCAGCTCGCGCGGCGCTTCGACAATGCCGGAATGGGCAAAGCGCGGGGTTCGCAAGGTCAGCGCAACGCCGGCATTCACCGCGGTGCGCAGGCCGGCCAGGCTGGCGCTGCCGGCGGCGATGCGGTAGCGGCGGCCGGCCGCATCGAGCGCCGCCAGTGCGGCCTCGCGAAACCCGCAATGGGGATCGAGCAGCGCCAGCGGCAACTCTTCCTGCCGCCAGGCGAGCCCTTTCCCAGAACACAGCCACATCATCGGCTCACGCAGCACGCCGACCTCGTCCGGCGCGGCCGCCTGGCGCATGACAATCGCCAGATCGAGGCTGCCGGCCTGCAGCGCCTGCGTCAGTTCGGCGGAGCGGCCAACCCGCAATTCGATCCTGACGCGCGGATGGCTGGTGGCGAAGGCACGCAGCAGATCCGGCAGGCCGCTGTCGGCGAAATCCTGCGTCGTGCCGATGGCGACACGCCCGGCTGCCCGCGCCCCCTTCAGCGCCAGCCATGCCTCGCGGTGCGCGGCAAGAATGCGCCTGGCGTGGCCGACGAGATCCTCCCCGGCCGGCGTCAGGCCGCGGCCCCTGCCCTGCGGCGCCAGCAGCGGCTCGCCGACGATCTCCTCCAGCCGCTGCATCTGGGTGGTCACCGCCGAAGGCGAACGGCCAACGCTGATAGCCGCCCGCGCCAGCGAACCGCTGTCGACGAAAGCGAGAAAGGTTTTGAGCAGATCTGGATCGAACATTTCCATAATTCGATAATATCGAATCTTCTGTTGAAAACAATTCGATTTTTTTGACTCAATGATGGTGGCATGGTCTCTCCAACGGCAATCAGACGCCGCTGGAAACCAAGGAGACGAAAAATGCCTATCATCAATATCAGCGTCACCGGCAAGCCGGACGCCGCCTTGTCCGCCAGCATCGCCAGGGAAATAACCGAGATCACCGCCACGCAATTGCGCAAGGATCCCACGATCACCGCCGTTGCCATGTCCTATGTCGATCCGCAGCACTGGTTCGCCGGCGGCAAGTCGCTGGCCGAGCATGGCACCAACACGTTCTGGCTGGATATCAAGGTGGTCGACGGCACCAACACCAAGCTCGAGCTGGAAGCCTATCTCAAGGCCCTCTTCGATGCCTTCGGCCGCCTGTTGGGCAGTGTGCACGAGGAAAGCTATGCCTTCGTGCATGAAGTTCCGGCAGCCGCCTATGGCTATGGCGGCAAGACGCAGGAGTTCCGTTTCATCAGCGGGCGGTTGAAGGCAGCGTAAGGGTCGTTCTTTCTCCCTCCGGGGGAGAAGCAACACCGTCTCTTCCCACATTGACCTAGCGCCCACTTGCGCTACCCTCTGCGCCGAGGCGGCCGCGGAAGAGCCGCGATGACAAAAGTCGTTGGGAGAGAAGCGGCATGATCCTGACACTGGCGCTGCTTGCGGGTCTCGTTCTGGCCTGGCTGCTGATCGGCGTGGTGGAGAAATTCCGCCTCGACCTGCGTTTCAGCCAGGCGATGCTCTACGTGCCGTTCAAGCTCGCCTACCGGATCAACGACAGCCGCATCAGGATCGCGCGCAAGGCGCAGGCTCCCGTCATCTACGTCATCTCGCACCAGTCGCGCTTCGAACCAGCGCTGATGCTGTCGCTGCTGCCGGATGACACGCTGCACATTCTTGACGAGGTCTCGGCACGCTCGCCGTGGCTGGAACCCTGGCGTGAGCTTGGCCGAACGATCGCCTTCAATGCCGAACATCTTTTCGTCAGCCGCCGGCTGGTGCGTGTGCTGAAGGGCAAGGGCCGGCTCGCCGTCTATCTACCGGACGCAGTCGAGCCTGACGTCAAGACGTTTCGGCTGTTTCGCGCCGTCACCCGCATTGCCATGCAGGCTGACGCCCGCATCGTGCCGATCTTTGTCGCCGGTGCCCGCAGCCTGCCTGTTTCCCTGACGCCGGCGGCCAAGGCCCCGCGGCACTGGTTTCCGCGGCTCTCGATCAGCGTACTGGAGCCGATGACCATCGCCGAACTGGTGGCACGCAATCCGGACCAGGCCTCGAACACCAATTCGCTGTTCGACCGCGTCGCCGAGGCCCGGCTTTTCGGCAACCACCTCGACCGCGGCCTGTTCCTGGCCATGCGCGATGCGGCAGCCAGGGTCGGCGCCTCGCATCCGATCATCGAGGACGTCATCTCGGGCGCACTGAGCTACCGCAAGATGTTCATCGGTGCCCGCGTGCTGGGCAGGCGCTTCGAGGCGGTGACGGCGCCAGGCGAAGCGGTGGGGATAATGCTGCCCAACGCCAATGGCGTCGTGCTGTCATTCGTCGGACTTCTGTCAGCGGGCCGGGTGGCGGCGATGATCAACTACACGGCCGGGCCGGCGAGCGTCACCGCTGCCGTGCGCACGGCCGTCATCCGCACCGTCATCTCATCGCGGGCCTTCGTCGAGAAGGCCGATCTCGCCGATATCGTCGCCGCGGTCGAAAAGGGCGGTGCCAGGCTGCTGTGGCTGGAAGATGTTCGGACCAGCGTCACCGCGCTGGACAAGCTTGCCGCCGCCTTGCTGTGGCGTTTGCCGCTGCAGCGCCAGGATGCGGCCAAGCCGGGCGTGATCCTGTTCACCTCCGGCTCCGAGGGCACGCCGAAGGCGGTTGTCCTGTCGCAAAAGAACCTTCTCGCCAATGCCATGCAGGCCGAGGCGCGCATCACCATCTCGCCGGCCGACATCCTGCTCAACGTGCTGCCGGTGTTCCATTCCTTCGGCCTGACGGGCGGCACCATCCTGCCGCTGGTCACCGGGGTAAAGCTGTTCCTCTATCCCTCGCCGCTCCATTACAAGATCATCCCGGAGATCGCCCGCAAGGTGAAGCCAACGATCATGTTCGGCACCGACACCTTCCTCGCCAACTATGCGCGCACCGCCAAGGACGGCGACTTCTCCAGCCTGCGCTTCGTCGTTGCCGGCGCCGAGGCTGTGAAGCCGGAAACCCGCCGCGTCTACCGCGAGCGCTTCCAGGCCGAGATCATCGAAGGGTTTGGGCTGACCGAGGCCGCGCCGGTGGTTGCCGTCAACACCGCCCTCCATAGGCGCGACGGTACGGTCGGGCGGCTGCTGCCGGCCATGCGCATGAAGCTGGAGCCGGTCGAGGGCATATCGGATGCCGGCCAGTTGTGGCTCGACGGACCGAATCTGATGATGGGTTACATGACATCAGACCGCCCCGGAGAGTTGCAGCCGCTGAGCGGCTGGCACGACACCGGCGACATCGTCGCCGTCGACCGCGAAGGCTTCATCACCATTCGCGGCCGCGCCAAGCGCTTCGCCAAGATCGCCGGCGAGATGGTGTCGCTGGGCGCGGTCGAGATGCTGGTGCAGTCGCTGTGGCCGGAAGAACGCCATGCGGCGGTGGCGGTGCCCGACAAGAGACGCGGCGAACGCATCGTGCTGGTCACCACCGCCGACGATGCCAATCCTGAAGAGCTGCGCCAGTTCGGCAAGAAGGCCGGGGCCGCCGAACTGATGGTGCCGAACGACATCGTCAAGGTGGAGGAAATCCCGGTGCTCGGTTCCGGCAAGACCGATTATGTCTCGACCAGAAAGCTGGCGATCGACAGGCTGGGGCGGGGCATCGCGGCGTAACGCCGCCAGATCCAACCAATCGTTTCACCTCAGGCAAGCCGGGATGATCGGCGAGATCCGGCAGGATTCACGCTTCTTCCATGCCTCGACACCCCTGAAGATGGCCCCTCGCCAAAGAATCGCCAAAGTGGTGAGTGACCATTCACTCTCCATCGGAGCAAGATTTCCAACCTGGAGGAAAGCTGCACATGGCAAAAATCCTTGTCACGGGAGGGACCGGACATCTCGGTCGCGATCTTGTGCCGGCGCTGTCCCAGGCCGGTCACGTCGTCAGATTGCTCGCCAGGAAGCCGATGAATGATCCCTCCCTGCAATGGGCCTTGGGCGACTTGGCAACCGGCGAAGGCATCGATGACGCGCTTGGCGGCATCGACACCGTGATCCATGCCGCAACCCTTTCGCCCATCGCCAGGCGCGGCATGAGGCCGATTGACTTCTTCTTCAGCCCGACAAGCGTCGATGTCGAAGGCACGCGGCGCTTGCTTGCAGCATCGCGTCGCGCCGGTATCGGCCACTTCATCTTCGTGTCGATCGTCGGCCTCGAATTCAGCAGCCTGCCCTATGCCCGAGCAAAGTTGGCGGGCGAACAGCTTGTGCGGGAGTGCCCGCTTGCGTGGTCAGTCATTCGCGCAACGCCATTCTACTACCTCTTGGAGCAGATGCTGGGTGGGCTGAAATGGCTGCCTGTCTGGCCGTTGCCAAATTCGCTCTCAAATCCCGTCGATACGCGAGATGTAGCCCGCTATCTGGCGGAGGCGGTGAATGACGGGAAGCGCGGGGTACGCCCTGCGATCGGCGGCCCGGATCTGATGCCCTTCTCGAGTTTCGCACGGCAATACTGCGATGCGCTCGGGCTCAGGCGGCTCGTCCTGCCACTGCCGGTCAGCCGCAAGATGAGCTTCAAAATGGGTTTGGTCGAAACCAATGAGCGGCTTGGTCAAAGGAACTGGAGGGCGTGGCTTTGCGAACGACACAAGCACGTGGCAGTCGATTCGCATCGCCAGGCCGCCGGCTAGCGCCGTTTGTGATTGTGCGCGTGGTGTTATTGTCCTCTGAGAATCCCCTACCTAGTCATGGAGCTGGGATCCGCTATGAAACCGCCATCAACTGGACGGGAACGCATTCTGCGTGAAGCCATCCGACTGTTTGCCGAGCGAGGCTACGACCGGACGAGCGTTCCCGACATTCAGGAGGCGGCAGGCCTGTCGCGCGGCTCCGGCGCACTCTATAAGCACTTCCCTTCAAAAGAGGACCTGCTTGCCACCGCGATCGATCAGTTTGTCGATACGGCACGGGAAGGCCGTGCCGAACTTGGCGAGACAACGCTTTCCATCGACGAAAGTTCGCGGCGCCTTGTGGAGCGCATGCTTGAAAAGCTCGGCGCCAACCGCGACGTGCTTCGGATCTTGTGGCGCGACCTGGAGCATTTCCCCGCGCTGAAAGCCTCCGCACGTGGCGAGATCATGCAAAGCACTTATCTTGCCGTCGCGGAATGGCTGCGGGAGCGCCAGCGTCAGGGCGAATTGCGCCCGCACGACAGCGAGGCGATCGCCGCCGTGATCGTCGGCAGCGTCGCCATGTTCCGGGTCTTCGAAGCGATCTGGGGTGAACGTGCAATCGAGATCAGCGATGAACGCTTTGCCTCCGCCTGGGGCGATCTGTTGCTTGGCGGCTTGCGACCTAGACCAGTCTAGCGATCAGCCTATGTCCGAAGGCGGTACCTTCTCGCCTTCGAGCTTGGCGCGCTTGGAATAGGCGCGCACGGAAAACGGCAGGAAGATCAGATAGCCCGCGACCGATGCCGTCAGCGTGTACCAGGGATAGGTCATCAGCAAGAGGATGTAGAGCACCACGGCCAGAATGACCGGCAGCACCCTGTCGCCCGGGATCTTGATGCTCTTGCCGGAATAGACCGGCAGCCGGCTGACGAGAAGGAAGGCGACAAGGATGGTGAAGCCGGTGGCGACGAAGGCGGCTGGGCGGCTTGGCTCCAGCCCGAGCCTCAGGAAGAACAGATAGAGCGGCAGCATCACCAGCACCGCGCCCGCCGGCGCGGGTACGCCGACGAAATATTCCGACTGCCACAGGGGCCGCTCGGCCTTCTCGTCGTCGAGCACGTTGAAGCGGGCGAGCCTGAGCCCGCAGGCGATGGCGAACAGAAGGGCGGCTATCCAACCCGGCGAGCCGGCGCGATCGAGCAGGAAGGCATACAGCACCAGAGCCGGCGCGACACCGAAATTGACGATGTCGGCGAGCGAATCCATCTGCGCGCCGAATTTCGAAGTCGCCTTCAGCATGCGTGCGAGCCGGCCGTCGATGCCATCGAGAAAGGCAGCCAGCAGCACCATCACCACCGCTGTCTCGAAGCGGTCTTCGAAGGCAAAGCGGATGCCGGACAGGCCGGCGCAGATGGCAAGCACGGTGACCAGATTGGGCAGCACCATGCGCATCGGGATCTCGCGGATGCGCGGACCGCCGCTGGCATGGGCCTCGAACTTCTTGAACGGCGCGCCCAAGGCTCAGGAAATCCTGACGAGCGGGGTGCCGGCGACACCGCCGAATTCGGCGAGCACAGTTTCACCGCCGACCGCCGTCTGGCCAACGGCGACACGCGGCGTCGCGGCCAAAGGCAGGAAGACGTCGACGCGCGAACCGAAGCGGATCAGGCCGAAACGCTCGCCGGTGCCGATCGAGCCTCCGGCCTCGGCCCAGCAGACGATGCGGCGCGCCACCAGGCCGGCGATCTGGACGGCGGCCACCGTGCCGTTGGGGCTCTCGATGACCAGGCCGTTGCGCTCGTTCTCGGTGCTGGCCTTGTCGAGTTCGGCGTTGAGGAATTTTCCGGGCCGATGCTCGATCTTGGTTATGCGGCCGCGCACGGGCGCGCGGTTCACGTGGCAGGAAAAGACATTCATGAACACCGAGATGCGGGTCATCTCGACATTGCCGAGGCCAAGCTCGCGCGGCGGCACGGCCGGGCCGACCGCAGAAATGATGCCGTCGGCGGGGCTGACGACCAGGCGGTCGTCGACCGGCGTGACGCGCTCGGGATCGCGGAAGAAATAGACGCACCAGGCGGTCAGGATCAGGCCGATCCAGAACAGTATCGAGGAGAAATAGCCAAGGAAAAGTGTGCCCGCGCCAAAGGCCGCGATGAAGGGGTAGCCTTCACGATGGATCGGTACGAACGCGTTCTTGACCGTGTCGACAAGGCTCATGGGGTGGGGGCGGTCCCTGTTTCAGGTCCGGCCTCAATAGCCGAAACACCCCCTGCCCGCAACGCGACAATCGGCGACGCCACATTGGCTGCGGCTGGCGGGCGCGACGACGGGCTACAGCACGTGCGATATTGGCGGTGCGGTCAAGACCCGCGGGTCGATACCGACGACAACCGACAAGCCGCCGTCATGCGGTGCCAACGCCCTACCGGCAATGTTCCCTGAACGGAATAACAAGGCGGCTGTCGGAAAGAAGGCCCCTCGCCCGTCCTTGGGTGAGACAGCGTCCTTCCAAGGCCTTTTCAGCCATGATGACGCGCAACAAGGAGGTCCGTAATGCAGATACAATCGGCCGCACCGGCGCGTCTCGTCACCGCCGGCCTTGCCTTCGGCGAATCCCCACGCTGGCATGACGGACGCCTTTGGGTCTGCAACTGGGGTACCGGCGAGATCATCGCGATGGATGCGCACGGCAATCGCGAAATCATGCTCACCGTGCCGGCCGTCCTGCCCTATTCAATCGACTGGCTGCCGGATGGACGCCTGCTTGTCGTCTCAGGCCGCGAAGGCTTGC
This sequence comes from Mesorhizobium sp. WSM4310, assembly GCF_007003935.1. NCBI lineage: Bacteria > Pseudomonadati > Pseudomonadota > Alphaproteobacteria > Hyphomicrobiales > Phyllobacteriaceae > Mesorhizobium > Mesorhizobium sp. WSM4310. Next base: position 637,297 of record NZ_VFTA01000001.1, on the reverse strand, counting down.
TGTTGCGGCAGGAGGCTGATGGCAGGCTCGTCACCCATGCCGATCTGCGCGGTCTGTCGAAAAGCCCGTGGAACGAGATCGTCGTCGACGGGCGCGGCAACATCTATGTCAATGGCGGCGGCCCCGCGCCGGCTGCCGGTGAGCATTTCGGCCCAGGCACCATCGTGCTAATCACGCCGGATGGCGCGCTCCGCCAAGTGGCTGACGACATCGCCTTCGCCAACGGCATGGCGGTGACCCCGGACAACAAGACCCTGATCCTTGCCGAATCCCATGGCAACCGGCTGACCGCCTTCGACATCGCCGCCGACGGCGGCCTGTCCAACCGGCGCGTCTGGGCCGACCTCGACGGTTATCCCGACGGTATCTGCCTCGATGCCGAAGGCGCGATCTGGTACGCGGATGTCCCCAACAAGCACTGCGTGCGGATGCGCGAGGGCGGCGAGGTGCTGCAGACCGTCACCGTCGATCGCGGCTGCTTCGCCTGCATGCTGGGCGGTGCGGACAGGAGGATGCTGTTCATCGTCGCTGCCGAGTGGCGCGGCTTCGAGCACATGGTCAGCGACGCACGCACCGGCCAGGTGCTCAGCGTGGAAGCGCCGGCACCCGGCGTCGGCTGGCCGTAAGCCTGGAGCAGTTCACGTTGCTCTATGCCTCGGGAATCCGCTGATAGTTGGCAATGTCGGCGCGCACCCCAAGCCGGGCGATCGTCTCCTGCGGATTGAAGGCGATGCGCTCGTGCGCGGCCTTGACGATCGGAACGACCTTGTCGACGGCGGCCTGGCTCTCCCATTCGACGATCGTCACCAGGTTGAATTCGCCCGGCCCTGAAAATTGTTCGAGCAGGAAATCCTGCACGAAACCCTGCTGCTGGCGCAGCAATTCGTGCGTCGTCCTGACCTTGACGAGGATCTCCTCGCGGGCGGCGGCCGGCACGACGAACTTGTCCACCCTGAACACGCTGCCGCCGTTAACGTTCTGATTTATGTCGTTCATTTCGATTGTTCCGTTCCTGGATGATGGTGTTTTCGGGGCTCCAGGAGCGGCGTACAATCTCAACTTAAGTTGAGGTCAAGCGGAAAAATCAATTTACCTCCGACGTCCGCCGGCGAACGATGACGCCGAACTCGTCGCCCTCGCGGGCAAGGCGCAGGCGCTCCTCGGCTTCGGTCGCCTCGCGCTGGCGGTCCCACATCGAGGCATAGAGGCCGTGCTTGCGCATCAGCTCGACATGGGTGCCGCGTTCGGCGATCTGGCCGTCCTTGAGCACGATGATCTCATCGGCGGAAATCACCGTCGACAGACGGTGGGCAATCACAATGGTGGTGCGGCCCTTGCTGACGAGATCGAGCGCGGCCTGGATCTCCTGCTCGGTGTGGCTGTCCAGCGCCGAAGTCGCTTCGTCGAGCATCAGGATCGGCGGCGCCTTCAGGATGGTGCGGGCAATCGCGACGCGCTGCTTTTCGCCGCCGGAAAGCTTCAGCCCGCGCTCGCCAACCATCGACTTGTAGCCGTCTGGCAGCTTTTCGATGAACGGCCCGATCTGGGCGAGTTCGGCGGCCTTGCGGACTTCCTCCTCGCTCGCGCCGACGCGGCCGTAGCGGATGTTGTAGGCGATGGTGTCGTTGAACAGCACCGTGTCCTGCGGCACCATGCCGAGCATCGCGCGCAGGCTGTCCTGGGTGACATCCCGGATGTCCTGGCCGTCGATCAGCACCTGGCCGGCCTGCACGTCATAGAAGCGGAACAGCAGCCGCGAGATGGTCGACTTGCCGGCGCCCGACGGCCCGACAATGGCGACCGTCTTGCCGGCCGGCACGTCGAAGGAAACACCCTTCAGGATCTTGCGATTGGGATCATAGGAGAAATGCACGTCGCGGAACTCGACCTTGCCCGCGCCGACGGTGAGCGGCTTGGCGTCCGGCTTGTCGACAATCTCCTGCGGCACGTCGAGCAGGTCGAACATGTGCTCAATATCGGTAAGGCCCTGGCGAATTTCACGGTAGATGAAGCCGATGAAGTTGAGCGGCACGGAAAGCTGCACCAGCATGGCGTTGATGAAGACGAAATCGCCGACGGTCTGCGTATGGGCCTGCACCTCCAGCGCCGACATGCACATGACGACGACCGTGCCGAGGCCGAAGATGACGCCCTGGCCAAAATTCAGCCAGCCGAGCGAAGTCCAGGTCTTGGTGGCGGCGACCTCGTAGCGCGCCATCGAACGGTCGAAGCGGTCGGCTTCCATGCGCTCATTGGTGAAGTATTTGACCGTCTCGAAATTGAGCAGCGAATCGATCGCCTTGGTGTTGGCGTCGGTGTCGCTGTCGTTCATGTCGCGACGGATCGAGATGCGCCAGTCGCTCGCCTTGACTGTGAACCAGACATAGAACCAGACGGTGATCGCCACCACGGCCACATATTTCCAGCCATAGGTAAAACCGAATATGCCGGCGGTCAGCGCGAATTCGAGGATGGTCGGCGCCGTGTTGAGCATGATGAAGCGCACGATCGTCTCGATACCCTTGGTGCCGCGCTCGATGATGCGCGACAGACCGCCGGTGCGGCGCTCCAGGTGGAAGCGCAGCGACAGCTGGTGCATGTGGACGAAGGTGCGGAACGCAAGCTGGCGCACGGCATGCTGGCCAACGCGGGCAAACAACGCGTCGCGCAACTGGTTGAAGCCGAGTTGAACCAGCCTCAGCACATTGTAGGCGACGACCAGCATCACCGGGGCGAGCATGAAAGACGGCAGCGGCGGCGGCGTCTTGAAGCCGCCAGCCAGCGCATCGGTTGCCCATTTGAAGAAATAGGGACCGGCCACCAGCGTTAGCTTGGCGACGACCAGCAGCAGCGTAGCCCAGGTGACACGCGCCCTGAGATCGGCGCGGTCGGCCGGCCACATATAGGGCCACAAATTGCGCAATGTCGTGAGCGTTGAGGTGTCGGCGGAGACGGTTTTTTCGACCACTTTTCTTGCCTTTTGGGTGAGAGGGTCAGCGGCCGGAGCAGCAGGAATTGACGAGGGCGTTCAGCGATGCCGATACATCGGCAAGGGCCACGCGATCAACGGCATAGCGCGAGCGCTGGCGGTCGGGCTCGAAGCGGACCAGACCGGCCTCGACCAGTATTTTCAGATGCTGCGACACGGTGGACTGCGCCAGATCGAAACGGTCGACGACCTCGCGACAGCAGCAGGAATTGCTGGCCGAGAGGTGCTTCAGTATCTCAATGCGCGCCGGATGCGACAACGCCGCAAATTGCGCCGCGACAGCGTGGCTATCCGAGCTGCGGTTGGGTGGAGCGCCGGCAGCGCGATCTGTTTCAAGGGCGGATTCGGTCATCGTTCATCGGCGATAGACGATGGACGGCACCGCCGCAAGCTACTCTTCCGGGCAGATCGAACGGCGGCAAAAGCGCAGAACCGGATTCATGTGACGCGCTTTAGGTCTTTGTTTCCATGCATGTCGTCCCCCCGAAAATCGAGGTCACTCTTGGGCAGCATGCATCAATGCTCTGAGATGGATTTCTCGATCCCTGGAATAGCGGCGATCTGTTCAGCCAGAAATTCGACCAGCAGGCGGACCCTTGCGACGCCTGCGCGCTCCGGGACAATCAACATGTTCAGCGGGACGGATGGCAGCGAATAATCCGCCAGTATCGTCTCGAGCAAGCCCGCCGCCAGGAGATCGTCCACAAGCCATCGATGCGCCGGCGCGATCCCGCGAGCAGCGATCATGGCCTGCCGCGCGGCAAGTCCATGATCGATCCGCAACCGCCCCGCGAAAGGCACCGTGTGGCGTTCGCCGCCGGCGCCCTGCAAAGCGAGCGTTTCGCTGCCCGCCACGTTCGACATCCGGATGCCCTCATGCCGGGACAGATCCGAAGGGACGACGGGCCGTCCCCGCGCCGCCAGATAATCCGGAGACGCCACGAGCAGACGCCGCGACTGGCCGAGGGCCCGCAGCTTCAACGAGCTGTCCGTGAGCGGCCCAAGCCGGACGGCGATATCGACACCCTCGCGGACGAGGTCCACCCGCTCATCCGTGAGGCTGAGGTCAATCCCGATGTCGGGATGACGGTCCTGAAAAGCGAAGATCAGGCGGCTGACGTGCAAGACACCGAAAGCTGCCGTGCAGCTTATCCGGATCGTGCCGGCGGGCGCGCGACGCGTGCCCCGGGCCTCATCGCTGGCCTGTTCGACGAGGCGCAGGATCTGAACGCTATTGGCATAATAGCGGCTGCCTTCAGCGGTCATCGTGACCCGCCGGGTCGTCCTGCTAAGCAAAGGCACGCCGACAGCTTCTTCCAGTTCCCGCACATGCCGCGTGATCGTTGACTGCCCGACACCAAATTCCCGCGCTACGGCCGACAGGCTGCCACGCTCGGCCACGCGAATGAAGGTACGCATGCGCTCGAATGTAATTTCTGACTTATCCATTATCCGGCACAATATTATGCATTACCTGCATAAAGTGGATTGAACGGCCATTGGCTACCTTGCCGTCAGTTTCCTCAATATTGGATCTGACCCATGAAAGTTCTGCTCGTCTTCGCTCACCCTGAATCACGCTCGCTGAGCGGCGCCCTTCGTGACGTCGCCATAAGGGAACTCGAGGCTCAGGGGCATGAGGTGCGCGTATCGGACCTGTACGCCGATGGCTGGAAATCCGAAGTCGATCGCGCCGACTTCCCGTCGCTTGAACCCGATGCGCGGCTCATCCCGGTCGCGGCTTCCAAGAAGAGTTTCGAGGCCAACACGCTAACCGCGGATGTGCAGGCCGAGATCGAGAAGCTGCTGTGGGCCGACACCTTGATCCTGCAGTTCCCGCTTTGGTGGTTCGCCATGCCGGCAATCCTCAAGGGCTGGGTCGACCGTGTGTTCGCCTACGGATTCGCCTATGGCGTTGGTGAGCATAGTGATCGGCGCTGGGGCGATCGCTATGGCGAGGGCACCCTTGTCGGGAAACGCGCTATGTTGATCGTGACCGCCGGGGGCTGGGAGGAACACTACACGCCACGCGGGATCAACGGCCCCATCGACGACCTGCTGTTCCCGATCAATCACGGGATCCTCTATTACCCCGGATACGACGTGCTTCCGCCGTTCGTGGTCTACAAGGTCGATCGTCTCGACGAGACCGGCTTCCAACCCGTGGCTGAACAGCTGCGTGAGAGGATGCGGACGCTGCCGACGACGACACCCATCCCATACCGTCGGCAAAATGGCGGAGATTATCTCATTCCGAGCATGAATCTCCGCCCTGAGCTGGGCGATCCCGGGGCAAACGGTTTCGCCCTTCACTCCAACCAAGCAGGCGATGCCAGTTGATCGATGTAGGCTTCTACTGCGCCTTGGTCGGCGCCGTCGTCGCCTGCTCGCCCATTGCCTTGAGGTCGGCGGCTTCGCCTTCCTTGGACTTTTCCGGGACCTTGAACACCTGGCCGGGCCAGATGTGGTTGGGATCCCTGATCTGGTCCTGGTTGGCGAGGTAGATGGTGGAATAGCGCACGCCGTGGCCGTAGACGCGTCGCGAAATCCGCCACAGCGTGTCGTTGCGGCGGATAATCACGGCGCCGTCGGCATGTTCGAGCTTGGGCGCCACGGCCTCCGGCACGTCGCTTGGCGGCGTGGTGGCAGCGACAACGGCCGGAGCCTCCGCAGCCGGCGCTGCCGGTGCGGCAGGAGCCGGAGCGGCGGGTGCTTCGGCGGCTGCCGATGCGGCAGGCTTGGTCTCAGCTGGCTTGGCATCCGCCGGCTTGGTCCCGGCAGGCGCCACGGCGGCAACCGCTTCGCCCGGCTCGCGCTCGAACGGCACCGCGGCGCGGGCCACGACCTTCACGCCGTCGGCATCGAGGCCGTCGACATGGATGGTGTAGCTGCCGACCGGAATGTCGCGCGTCGCTTCGACAAGGAAATGACCGTCCGGCGATGTCAGCGCGTCACCGAGCAGGATGTCGTTGGCGTAGGCGCGCACCTTGCGGCCTGGGTCGGCGAGGCCGGCGACGAAGATCTTGTTGCCGTCGATCTCGACCGCCTCGACGACGATCTTGGGTTCGGCCACGGCGGCTGGCGGTGTTGCCGGCGCGGCACCGGCGACGGTCGGGGCCGGTGCGGCGGGCGCCGGAGGAGCAGTTGCGGGCGCTTGAGCGGCTGGCGCCGGAGCAGCAGCCTGGTCGCCGGTGGCAGGTGCTGCCGGTTTGGTCCCTGGTGCCGGGACCGTCAGCAGTTCGGCCGGCTTGCCTGGCTCTTCGACCATGGCCAGCACCTGGCCGGCGGCTTCCTTGGGAACCGAAACGACAGCGGTCTGCACAGAGACGGTCACGACGGTGCCGACGGTCGAATGCAAGGCAATCGTATAGTCACCAGGCTTCAGCGGGTCATCGAGCACGATGACAAAGGCGCCATCGGGACCTGCCACGGTAGAGCCAAGCACCGTCGTGCCGCTCAGGATCTCGACCTTTGAATTGGGCGCTGCGTTGCCGGCAATGACGATCGAGCCATTGCCCTCGACGCGCACGACATCGAAAGTCGGCGAGATCGGGCCGGCTGCCACGGGTGCGGCCGGTGCAGGCGCTGCCGGAGCCGTAGCCTCTGTCGCGGGTGCGGCTGGAGCAGTCGCCTGTGGTGCTGCGGCGGGAGCAGCCGGCACCGCCGGCGCCGGCAGTCGCCCTTCCGTGCCGGGATCAGCCGGTTTCGGCGCCTCGGGCGGCGCCAAGGCCGCGACCTTCGCCGGCGGCGTTGGATGAAGATACGGGTCGAGTGCGCCCGATACATAGGCGGTTCCCGCGGCCGCGACGGTCCCACCCGCCGCGAACAGGAATGCCTTCAGTGGATTAATTGCCATATTTCCCTACCCCTTAGCCACCTAATGCCGGTCTAGCGTGTTTTGCCAATGCCGACAAGAAAAACGGGCCGTCAAGAAAAACCTCGGCTTGTCAACCCTTGGGGCTTGACCACGCATTCAGACCCAATCACCAATCATCCGCATGAACACGATTCGATCCGTCTGCGTCTATTGCGGCTCGTCTCCCGGCCGCGATGAAATCTATGCCAAGGCCGGGCACCTGCTTGGACGCTCGATTGCCAAAGCGGGCCTGCGGCTGGTCTATGGCGGCGGCACCAAAGGCATTATGGGCGCCGTCGCCGAAGGCGCGCTCAAGGCCGGCGGCAAGGTGACCGGCATCATTCCCCGCTTCCTGATCAACAGGGAAGCAACCGAAACCGCGCTAGACCGGCTCGACGAGTTGCTGATCACCGACAACATGCACGAGCGCAAGCACAAGATGTTCGAGAAATCCGACGCCTTTGTGGCGCTGCCGGGCGGCATCGGCACAGTCGAGGAAATCGTCGAGATCATGACCTGGGCGCAACTCGGCCATCACCGCAAGCCGATCGTCTTCGGCAATATCAACGGATTCTGGGACCCGATGACGGCGTTGCTTGAACACATGACGGCAGAGGGCTTCATCCACACCGCGCAACGGGTCAAGCCGCTGGTCGTCAACGACCCGGAGGCCATCGTCCCCGCCATCATGGTGGCAGGCTCCTCCGTCGACGCCCCGACCGAGGGCGTGCAGTCGGTGATCGACAAGATGTAGGGAATAGGCAGTGGGAAATTGGGCCTGCCTACCGCCTACCGCCTACTGCCTACTGCCTTCCGCAAATCCCCAATCACCGCGCGCTCGTCCTGCCGGCGCCAGGCGAGATAAATCGCCACGCTGCGCTTGAACCAGGGCAGGTCGCGGAAGACTATTCCCGGCGGCGCGGCGCTTCGCAGGCTTTCCTGCACCGTCGCCAGGCCCAGCCCCGCGCTGACCAAGCCGAGTGAGGTCAAGGGATCGGCGGTTTCATAGGCGATGTCGGGTACGAAGCCAGCCTCGATGCAAGCGGCCAGGAACTGACCGCGGTTGGTGTCGGCGGGCTGGCGCACCACGGTGATCCACGGGCGGCCGTCGAGATGATGCGGGCCGATGTCGGCGACAGCCGTAAGCGCATCGCCATCGGGTATCGCCAGCACCAGCGGCTCGCGGCGGACCAGCATCGAGGCAATTTCGGGATAGTCGGCCGACGGCGGCGAATAGATCAGGCCGAGATCGAGCGTACGCCGGCGCAGACCTTCCAACTGCGCGGCAGAGCGCAGGCTCATCAGGCTGAGATGCAATTGCGGTCGCTCGCGGCGGAATTGCCTGAGCATGCCAGCGACCAGGCCTGCATGCACGGCGCCCTCGACATAGCCGATGGCGAGACGGCCGACCGCGCCGCTGGCGAGGCTGCGGCCGAACTCCTCCACGCGCCGCGCATTGGCAATCAGAGCGCGGGCCTCGGTCAGGAAGGCGCGGCCCTCCGCATTGAGATGAACCCGCTGCTTTGCCCGTTCGAACAGAGTGACGCCCAGTTGCTCCTCGAGCTGTATGATCTGCCTGCTGAGTGGCGATTGCGAGATGTGCAGGATTTCGGCGGCGCGACCGACATTGCCGGTTTCGGCGACGGTGATGAAGTAGCGGAGCCGGCGCAGGTCGAACACTTTTTCTCCGAGCTTTACGACCTCAAAGGTCTCAACTTTATCCTAGTCAGTCTTGGACAGTCTGACTAGTCAAAGGAATAGTCGGTCATCCCAACCGAAGGAGACCGACATGCAGTTCTTTGCCCTTCTCGCCCGTAACACCGCAAAGTTTGGCGACGCCGACTTTGCGCCGCTTCTGCCCGGCGAGGCCGAGCAGCGCCGCACGCTCTACGCCGAAGGCGCGGTGCGCCAGGTCTGGAACCGTGGCGACATCCCCGGCAGCGGCATGATGTTCGAGGCGGCCGACGACGCCGAAGTGCGCGGCCACCTCGCCAACTTGCCGCTGATCAAGGCCGGCATGATGGAGATCGCCGCCATCGTGCCGCTTAACCCCTACCCCGGGTTTGGGCCGAAGCGCTGAGTTACCCCGATCGCGATGCGGTGGCGGTGAAGGCGCCGTTACCGCGCTCCTGCTCGACACACCGAGATCGGCGGATGTCAAGAAACTGTCACACGAAACCGGCTTCCCGCATGCTAAGACCTTGCAGTGAGCCGCTTGCGCGGTTCGTTGCTTGGACCATCTGGAGAAGCGACAGTGAACATCGCCCTCCCCGCCGAAGGCACCGATCTTTCGCCTTATTTGCCTGATGAACACGGGCTGTTCTTCATCTACCATTTCACCGCTGAAGGCGTGCGCACCAAGGATCCGGCGCAAGCCCACTGGACTTGGCGCAGCTACCAGATCACCGACCTCCACGCACGCCAGGAAATCGGAGCCGAGTTGGCCCTGCCGGCCCCGGCGCGCGACGCATTCCTCGCCCCCAGCCATGGCTGCCACATCGATTATGAGGATGGCTGGCTCTATGGCGATCTGCCGGACCTCAAGCATGACTTCTCGGAGGCGCGCGGGCTCGTCCATTTCCGCTTCGCCTTCAACGACACGATGTTGATCGGCGCCCGCAAACAGCCGCTGGAGTCGGTCGACGCCGTCCGCAAGGCGGTGGAGAACGGATCGCGGAAATTCCGCTCGCCATCGGACCTGATCGAGGCGGTCATGGGCCAGTCGCTCGACGGCATGTCGGGCGAGCTCGGCAAGCTTGGCGATGCGCTCGACGGCATAGAGGATCGCGTCGTGCGCGATGCATGGCACAATGAACGCCAGGCGCTGGTCGAGGCGCGCCGGCAACTGGTGGTGATCCACCGCCAGATGGCGACGCTCACCAACCTGTTCCGGCATCTCGACCATTCGCATCGCGACGAGCTGCCTGATCTGATCAATGAGATGGCGGCCAGACTCTCGCACCGGGCCCTCACCCTCTATAATGACGGCGAGCAGTTGCAGGCACGCACAAGGTTGTTGCAGGACGAGCTGATGGCGAAACTGACCATGCAGTCGAACCAGCTTCTCTACATTCTCTCCGTCATGACAGCGGTGCTGTTGCCGATGACCATCATCTCAGGCCTGTTCGGCATGAATGTCGGCGGTTTGCCCCTGGTCGACACGCCGATGGGCTTCTGGGTGGTGACGGCGGTTTCGCTGCTGATCGCCGGCGTGACGTACCTGTTCGTCAGACGGCTCGGACAGATGTAGCCGCCGCCCGTCGCGCCGTGACCAGCATCGACCAGGAATACATCGCCAGCGCCATCCAGATCAGGGCAAAGGCAATGGCTTGTGCCGTGCCGAACGGCTCGTCGAAGATCAGAACCGCGATCAGGAAAACCATGGTCGGCGCGATGTATTGCATGATGCCGATGGTCGAGAGGCGCAAAAGCTTGGCGCCGAACGCAAACAAAAGCAGCGGCACCGACGTGACCGGACCGCAGCCCATCAGCAATGCCGTGTCGGTGCCGGTGCTCGACACGATGTGGTCCTGTCCCGTCGCGATCAGGTAGACGATATAGCCGAGAGCCGGCACGGACAGCAAAAGCACTTCGAGCAGAAAGCCCTGGCTTGGCCCGATCGGCAGCGTCTTGCGGAAGAAGCCGTAGGCGGCGAAGGAAAACGCCAGCGCCAGCGACACCCAGGGCAGCTTGCCGCCTTCGATTGTCAGCACCGTGACGGCGACCGTCGCCAGCACCACCGCCGCGATCTGCAGACGGTCGAGCCGCTCGCCAAGCAGCAGCGCACCGACGACGACGCTGACCAGCGGGTTGATGTAATAGCCAAGCGCGGTCTCGACGGTGCGGTCGACCGCGATCGCCCAGACATAGATGCCCCAGTTGACCGAAATCAACGCCGCCGTCAGCGCCGCCATGGCAATGGTGCGGGGCGACCGAATTGCCGCCTTGAAGTCCGCCGTACGGCCGGCCCAGACCAGGACCGCCGCGGCGATCGGCACGGACCAGACGATGCGGTGGGCGATCACCTCGGCAAGCGGCAGGTGCGCCACGGCCTTCATGTAGAAAGGTAGCATCCCCCACAAGAGATAGGCGCCCAGCGCCAGCAGAAAGCCGCGGCGGGCCTTTGATTCCGCGTCCAGGGTAATTGCTTCAGTGACCATGGCCCAACGCTATGGCCCAGTAACCTTGGCAAGACCATCGCAAAGTTCTGATGGATCAATGGACTTTCGCTGATGGTTCAACCTTATTCGGCGGCAACAAGCCCGGCCATCTCACGGTTCTTCATCAGCTTGTAGATGATCGAATCCATCAGCGCCTGGAAAGAGGCGTCGATGATGTTTTCGGAAACCCCGACCGTCCACCAGCGCGCACCGGTGCCGTCATGCGATTCGATCAGGACGCGGGTGATGGCCTCGGTGCCGCCATTGAGGATACGCACCTTGAAGTCGGCGAGCTCGAGATCGACGATCTCGCTCTGGTATTTGCCGAGATCCTTGCGCAGCGCGATGTCGAGCGCGTTGACCGGGCCGTGCCCTTCCGCCACCGACATTTTTTCCTCGCCGTCGACCAGCACTTTCACGATCGCTTCGGACACCGTCTTCAGCTGGCCATTGGCGTCGAAGCGGCGCTCGACCATGCAGCGGAACGAGGTGACGTTGAAGAATTCCGGCAAGCCGTGCAGCATCTTGCGGGCGAGCAGCTCGAAGGACGCATCGGCGCCCTCATAGGCATAGCCCTCGGCCTCGCGCTCCTTGACGACCGCGATCAGCGCATCGAGCCGGTGATCGTCCCTGGGCACCTCGATGCCGCGCCGCTTCAGTTCGGCGAGGAAATTGGCCTTGCCGCCCTGGTCCGAGACCATGACGCGACGGCGGTTGCCGACGGATTCCGGCGGCACATGCTCATAGGTCGCCGGCTCCTTGGCCAGTGCGGAGGCATGGATGCCGGCCTTGGTGGCGAAAGCCGAGGCGCCGACATAGGGCGCCTGCGCTTCCGGCGCTCGGTTCAGCAATTCATCGAATGCGCGCGACAGACGCGAAATGCCGGTCAGCGCCTCGGCCGAAATGCCGGTCTCGAAGCGATCCGCGAATGCCGGCTTCAGCGCCAGTGTCGGCACGATCGTGATCAGGTTGGCGTTGCCGCAGCGCTCGCCTATGCCGTTCAGCGTGCCCTGGATCTGGCGCACGCCGGCCTCGACCGCGGCCAGGGAATTCGCAACCGCCTGGCCCGTGTCGTCATGGGCGTGGATACCAAGATGATCGCCGGGAATGCCTGATGCAATGACCTTGGCGACGATGGTGCGCGCTTCCGATGGCTGCGTGCCGCCATTGGTGTCGCACAACACCACCCAGCGCGCGCCGGCGTCGTATGCCGTCCTGGCGCAGGCCAGCGCATAGTCCGGATTGGCCTTGAAGCCGTCGAAAAAGTGCTCGCAATCGACCATCGCCTCCTTGCCCGAGGTGACAGCGGTTTCGACCGAAGTCTTGATCGACTCCAGATTCTCTTCATTGGTGCAGCCGAGCGCGACGCGGACGTGATAGTCCCAGCTCTTGGCGACGAAGCAGATGGCGTCGGATTTCGACTGCACAAGCGCCGCAAGGCCGGGATCATTCGAGGCCGAGACCCCTGCCCGCTTGGTCATGCCGAAGGCGACGAATTTGGCGCGTGCCGTGCGTTTCTGCTGGAAGAACGCCGTGTCGGTCGGATTGGCGCCGGGATAGCCGCCCTCGACATAGTCCATGCCGAAATCGTCGAGCAGTTTTGCAATCGCGATCTTGTCCTCGACGGAAAAGTCGATGCCCGGCGTCTGCTGGCCATCGCGCAATGTGGTGTCGAAGAGATAGAGGCGTTCGCGGGTCATGGTCATTTGCCTGCAAATTGGTCCGTCGCACGGATCAGCCGGTCGAGGATGCCGGGCTCCGAATAAGCATGGCCGGCGCCCTCGATCAGATGGAAATCGGCTTTCGGCCAGGCCTTGTGCAGGGCCCAGGCATAGCGTGCCGGACACGGCATGTCGTAGCGGCCATGGACGATGGTACCGGGGATATCCATGAGCTTCCAGGCATCGCGCAGAAGCTGCCCCTCGTCGAGCCAGCCGGCATGGACGAAATAATGGTTCTCGATGCGAGCGAAGGCGACGGCATAGTCGTCCTCGCCAAACTTGCCGCTGGTTTCCGGTTCCGGCAGCAGCGTGATGGTTTCGCCTTCCCACAGGCTCCACGCGCGGGCTGCTTCCAGCTGCGCCTTGCGGTCCGAGCCGACCAGCCGCTTGCGGTAGGCGGCCATCATGTCACCGCGCTCGACCTCGGGGATCGGCGCCACGAAACGCTCCCACTTGTCGGGAAACATCTCGGAGACGCCGAACTGATAGTACCATTCGAGCTCGGCGCGGGTCAGCGTGTAGATGCCGCGCACAACCAGCTCGCTGACGCGATCGGGGTGCGTCTCGGCATAGGCGAGCGCCAGCGTCGAGCCCCAGGAGCCGCCGAACACCAGCCATGTGTCGAAGCCGGCCATTTCGCGCAGGCGCTCGATGTCGGCGACGAGATGCCAGGTCGTGTTGGCCTCCAGCGAGGCGTTCGGCGTCGATTTTCCGCAGCCGCGCTGATCGAACAGGATGACGTCGTAAAGTTTTGGGTCGAACAGCCGCCGGTGTTTGGGCGAGATTGTGCCGCCCGGCCCGCCATGCAGGAACACGGCCGGTTTGGCGCCCTTGGTGCCGGAACGCTCCCAGTAGACCTGATGGCCATCGCCGACATCGAGCATGCCGCTGTCGAACGGTTCGATCTCCGGGTAGAGGGTACGCAAGCTCATAGTTTCAGGCCCTGTTGCGGCCAGTTGGCCGTTTCGCGATCGGGGTGCTGGAAGGAGATGATCTGCTCCTGCCTTGCATAAAAGTCGGGATCGTCATGGACCGGCGCCTCGAAGATTTTTTCCACCCAGGGCAGCCTCGCCGCATAGTTGACCTGAATTTGCGGCGCCAGATCCGAGCGATCGTCGAAGGCGCCGATCGCGATCTCGAGCCCGCCGGGCTGGCGGTAGGTCAACGGTGTGCCGCAGCGGGCGCAAAAACCGCGATCGATGTTGACCGAAGACTGGAAATAGCTTGGTTCCTCACGCGTCCATTCGACACCGTCCCTGGGTGCCGTCACCAGCGCACCGAAGAACGAGCCGAACTGTTTCTGGCACATGCGGCAATGGCAGATGGACGAGCGCCCGAGCGCGCCCTTGATGCGGAAGCGCACGGCGCCGCACTGGCAACCGCCGGTTCGGACAGTTTCGATCATGGTCTTTCCTCCGGCGGCCATTGGTCGGTGTCGTGGTCGGGATGCTGGTAGGACACAAGCTCGGCGAGATAGGGAGCCGAACCCATGTCCGCCATCGTGTCCTCGCCCGGCAGTTGCGGAATAGTGTCGACATAAGGCAGTTTTGCCTCCGTACCCCACTGGATGGTCGGTGCGATACCAGCCGGATCGTCGAAAGCGGCGATCGCCAGCGCCATGCCGTCGGGCGCCTCGAAGGTCAGCGGCGTGCCGCATTCGGCGCAGAAGCCGCGCCGGGCGGCATTGGAGGAACGGAAGCGCTTGGGCTCGCCGCGTGTCCAGTCAACCCTGGCGCCGCGCACCGAGACCAACGGCAGGTAGAAATTGCCGCTCGCCTTCTGGCACATCCGGCAGTGGCAGATCGAGGCATCGCCAAGCGCGCCTTCGACGCGGAAGCGCACCGCCCCGCATTGGCAGCCGCCTGTGTAGACCGGTCGGTTGTCAAGGCTCATGGCTCACTCCGGATCATGGCAGACGGCCTCGACATTGTTGCCGTCGGGATCGAAGACGAACGCGCCATAATAGTTCGGATGATAGTTCGGGCGCAGGCCCGGCGCGCCATTGTCCTTGCCGCCGGCGGCAAGGGCCGCGGCATGGAAGGCATCGACCTCGGCGCGGCTGCGCGCGGTGAAAGCGACATGCTGATGGGCCTTTTGCCCCTGCTTGCCTTCCTGCAACCAGAACACCGGCCGATCACGGCCATAGCCTCCGATCTTTTCGCCGCCGGTGTATTCCAGCGGCACCATATAGAGCAGGGAAGCACCAAGCGGCGCCATCGCCTTGTCATAGAAAGCCTTCGAAGCGTCGAAATCTGCAACGTCGATGCCGAGATGGTCGATCATCTCTTTACCTCCCAAGTGGTGATGCGCTCGCCTGTGGCGGGATCCTTGCCGTCCTTCAACTGTACGCCTTGCGCCAAAAGCTCGTCGCGGATGCGGTCGGCTTCGGCCCAGTTCTTGGCGGCGATGAGAGCGAGGCGATTGGCGATTGCCTTGGCGATCTTGTCTTGGTCGACCTTTGCCGAGGCAACATCGAAGCCAAGGAACAGCAGTGACGCCTTCAGCGCGGCGGCGGCTTCGTTGCCTTCCGCGGCCTCGCCGGCCAACTGTGTCAGGACCTGGAAGGCAGCATAGGTGGCGAGATCGTCCGACAAGGCATTGATGACCTCCACCGGCAACCGCCCTGCCGCAGACGCCAGATCGGCGGCGCGTTTCCACTTGCGCAGCGTGTTCTCCGCCTCCTCCAGCTTGCGCACGGAAAAGTCGATCGGCTCGCGGTAGTGCGTCATCAGCATCGCCAGCCGCAGCACCTCGCCCGGCCAGTTGCGGCCGCCGAAGGTCTCGGTCTCCAGCAGTTCGTGGATCGAGTAAAAATTGCCGAGGCTCTTCGACATCTTCTGCCCTTCGACCTGCAGGAAGCCGTTGTGCATCCAGACATTGGCCATGACTGATGTGCCGTGGGCGCAGCGCGACTGGGCGATCTCGTTCTCATGATGCGGGAAGATGAGGTCGAGGCCGCCGCCATGGATGTCGAACACCTCGCCGAGATAGGCTGCCGACATCGCCGAGCATTCGATGTGCCAGCCCGGCCGGCCCCTGCCCCACGGGCTCTGCCAGCCCGGCTCTTCCGGCGATGACAGCTTCCACAGCACGAAATCGCCAGGGTTCTTCTTGTGCGCATCGACGGCGACGCGGGCGCCGGCCTGCTGTTCGTCGAGATTGCGCTTCGACAATTGGCCGTAGTCCGGCATCGACGCGGTGTCGAACAGAACTTCGCCCGCCGCGACATAGGCATGGCCGCGTTGGATCAGGCTTTGAATCAAGGTGATCATGTCGGCCTTGCCGTCGGCGCGGGGCTCGACGAATTCGGTAGCGCGCGGCTCGACCGTCGGCTCAAGGCAGCCGAGTGTGGCGACATCCCTGTGGAACTGGTCGGCGGTCTTTTCGGTCACCCGCCGGATCGCTTCGTTGAGCGACAGCTTTCCGGCCGATATCTCGCCACCGAAATCGCGCAGCGCACGCGCGTTGATCTTGTCGTCGACGTCGGTGATGTTGCGCACATAGGTGACATGCGCCTGCCCATAGAGATGGCGCAGCAGCCGAAACAGCACGTCGAAGACGATAACCGGCCTGGCATTGCCGATATGGGCGAAGTCGTAGACGGTCGGGCCGCAGACATACATGCGCACATTGAGCGCATCGATCGGAACGAAATTCTCTTTCGTGCGCGTCAGCGTGTTGTAGAGGCGCAGGCCCTGCGATGCGTCGGACATTCCATGCCTTCCCGGTTCAGAACTTTTTATCTGGATGGAGCCGGTCCCGCGCCGAGGCGCAAATCGGACTCCAGCCTGCTGGCCGGGGCGTTTGTCCACTCTGGGGAAAGATGAGGCGAAAACGTCCGGACCAGCGCGAGGCTAGCCAATAATGCAAATGCCACAAATGGCGAAGGACGTTTTCATGGGCGGCTTTATCGCCTTGGTCAGTGTTGCCGTCAAGTCGCTGCTGCCAAGAAAAACGCCGTAAAGATTGGCAAACGCGTCGCTCGATCACACGGAATCAGGCAGTGAAACATTTTATTAAACATGTCGGCACAGTCATGAAACATTGGCCGGCTAGATCACCAAACGTCACGATTTGGTCGGATTCGACGGTCAGACGCGAACACGAAAACGTTACCTGGGAAGAGAAACATGCCTCGAAGCAAGCAGGAAGCCACCCGCGCCAAGCAACCGGCGCTGGCCAGCCACTATCGCGCCATCGGCCCGGCCGCGATCGTCGCCGCCCTTCTTCACACCGCGAAGAAAAAGAAGCCGGCGCCGAAGATCATATCGCCCCGCGCTGCCTGAAGCAGAGTGCGGCCGGCGCCAAAGGCGCCGGGCATGAGGCGTATAAGCCTCCAGACAGAAACTTCAGCTAGAACAACGTCATCTGACTGTCGTCCGCGTCGGGCTTCTGGCGCCTGGTCTTCTCGGGCTCCGGCCCGACCTCGCCCCTCTGCTGAATCTCCGGGCCGGTGTTGGCGACCTTGTTGACGAGGTCGGAGACGGGGATAGCTTCGAAGAAATCCGGTTGCGCCGGCCGCAGCAGGTCGGCGACATCGCGCGGCTCCAACGTGCGGCAATCCAGCCAGCGGGCGAAATCCCCCGGATCGATGACCACAGGCATTCGATCGTGGATGTGGGCGATGGCGGCATTGGCGTTGACCGTCAGGATGGCGCCGGTGTCCATTTCCGAACCGCCGGGCTCGGCATAGGTCTCCATCAGGCCGGCAAAGGCGACCAGGCCGCTTTGCCTGGGCCGGATCCAGTAGGGTTGCCCCTTCTTGCCCCCGCTCTGCCGCCATTCGTAGAAGCCTGACGCCGGCACCAGCGTGCGGCGATGGCGCATGGCGGCCTTGAAGGAGGCCTTTTCGATTGCGCCTTCCGAGCGCGCGTTGAACAGCAGCGGAAACTCCCTTGTGTCCTTGACCCAGGTGGGAATGAGCCCCCAGCGCACTAGCATCGGTTGCCGATCGGGCAAATTGGAACCCGGTGCCCGCGGCGCAGCGGCGGTCGCCATCAGCACCGGTTGCGTCGGCGCGATGTTGTAGCGGGCCGGGAAATCCTCCAGCTCCGCCAGGCCGAGAAAGGCAGCGGTCTGATCCGGTGTGGCGGTCAAGGCGAAACGTCCGCACATGATCGATTGCTCCTGCCTTCGAATGGCGCCGCCGGAAAGTGACAATGGAACAGCCGCACTGCAACCGCTAAAGCTGTCCGGCGGCGGCCGTCCACAGCGGGCTGCGGCGGCCGAACGGTGGGAGCCATGAACGATACACGAAAGATACTGCCGGCGGTCTCGGTAGCCGTGGTGCGCGGCGACACCGTGCTGTTGGTCAAGCGGGCACGGCAACCTTCACAGGGTCTCTACGCCTTTCCTGGCGGCAAGGTCGAGGCCGGCGAGACGCTGGAGGATGCTGTCAGGCGCGAGCTGCTGGAAGAGACCGGCTTGCGTGCCACCGGTTTTCGCCCGCTTCGGGAAATCCATATCGACGGCAGGGACGATTCCCACCCTGTCGATTACCGCCTCACGGTCTTTGGTGCCGCCTATGCCGGCGGCGAGGCCGTGGCCAGCGACGATGCCGAGACAGCAGCCTTCTACACGCTCCGCGAGATGGCGGCGCTGCCGCTTGCCGGCTCGGTGTTCGCGGTGGCGGAGGATCTGCTTGGCCGACCAGCTGGTTCCCCCGAAAGCCGCTGAATTCCCTAACCGCCGCGCCGGAAACGCCTTGCAGGCGACAAATTGTTTGGCCACATAGACTTATGAGCCGCGCTCCTTTCCTTGTCGCTTTGTGCCTTGCCGTCAGTACGGCCGCGGCTGCGCGGCCGGCGTTCAGCGCCGAGTCACCGTTCGAGCCGGGACTGATGCGGCTGGCGGAGGTGCTGGGGTCGCTGCATTTCCTGCGCAATCTGTGCGGCGAGAAGGGCGACCAGTGGCGTGGCCAAATGGAAAAACTGCTCGAATCGGAAAATCCGGATCCGGAGCGTCGCGCCCGCTTCATCGCCAGCTTCAATCGCGGCTATCGTTCCTTCGGCGGCACCTATACGCAGTGCACGGCTTCAGCCACGGAAGCCATCAGCCGTTACATGAAGGAAGGCGAGACGCTGTCGCGCGACATCGCCTCGCGCTACGGCAATTAGGCGGCCATCAACAGATATCCGCGCTGTCGCTGGTCCTATCAGACAAATCCGGCTTGTAGCGATCTGTGTCTTGGTGCAATCCTGATGTTGCACTTCTGCAACAACGTTAATCAAACGTTACCGCAAGAATGCGAAATTAACTCAAACTGAAGGTTTTCACCCCGCAGGCCGGCCTAATCGGCTAAGTTTGATCCGGGTTGAAACGCAGCTTCGCCAAACACAGCCGTCTGCTGTAAAAGACGATCAAAAAAATGTCGTATTTACAGATACTTACTTAAGGCTGCGTGTAAACGGAACAGATCAAGCCTGATCCGCACTGAGGGATCGCAGCTTGAAAGGGTGGACATCGCTTATGGAACATGGTGTCAACGACATCGACGCGCTGGTCAGGGAAGAAAAGCGCCTGACGGCGGTGGAAAGCCACAGCGAAGCCTGGGCCGAGGGCCTTTCGGCCGGCATCGAGCCCGAGATCATTGCCGAGGCGGCGCTTGAGACCGCGTTTGGTGAAATGCTGCGCGCCAACGGCGAGACATCGGCCCTTGCCCTGCTCGACCGCATGCGTGAAAAGGTGATTGCTGGCGCCTTCGAACCCGAGCGGCTGCGGCACTGAACCGACATCCGGTTCTTTGACGATCGAGTGCCGTTTGGGCATCATGCCCGGGGCCAAGGAGATACGGGCAGTGAATTTTCCGATGTCAGGCCGGCCTAAGGGCTTGGTCCTCTACATCCGTCTCGCCGCGTGCTGTGCCGCGATTGCCTTTGTGACGTGCCTGGCAAGCAGCCCGGCCCATGCGCTGAGCGAGATCCAACGCGAAGAACTTCCCTCGCCTGTCACACCGTCAGCGGATGACGACGTTTCGTCGCCCGGCGGCGCGATTCCCATGCCCGACCCGGTGGGAACGCCGCCTTCGACCGGCCAGCAGCCGGCCGCTCCGGACGCGGCGGAGCCCGACAGTCCAGCGGATGGCGGCACCAACAGGCCGCGTGTCGATCCCGAAGCACCCTTGCCCGAGGTCGTCTACGACCTTAGCAAGCTGCCCGAGCCCGTGCGGCGCATGCATGATCTGATCATCGAGGCCTGCAAGAGCGGCGACATTGAAAAGCTGCGGCCCCTGATCGGCAAGGGCGACAGTATGACCCAGCTGTCGCTGGCTGACATCGACGGCGACGCCATCGCCTTCCTCAAGGGCCTGTCCGGCGACCCTGACGGCCAGGAGATCCTGGCCATACTGGAGGAAGTGCTCAGCGCCGGCTATGTCCATGTCGACGCCGGAACAGCGCAGGAACTCTATGTCTGGCCGTATTTCTTCGCGCTGCCGCTGGACAAGCTCGACGCCAAGCAGCGGGTCGAACTGTTCAAGATCGTCACCGCCGGCGATTTCGACGATATGAAGCAGTTCGGCGCCTATATTTTCTATCGCGTCGGCATCACGCCTGCGGGCCAGTGGACATTTTTCGTCGCCGGAGACTAAGGGCTTGCCCCTGATCAAAGGGGAAAGGAAGCTCAGACGACAAGGGCCTCGGAAAACTCCACCGCCGTGCCCTGCCCGGGCGTCACGATTTCGCCTTCCCACATGACGCGGCGGCCGCGAATGACGGTGCCGACCGGCCAGCCGGTGACTTCCTTGCCGTCATAAGGCGTCCAGCCCGCCTTCGAACCGGCCTGCGCATTGGTGATGGTCTCGCGCCGCTTCATATCGACAACCGTGAAGTCGGCGTCGTAGCCGGCCGCTATGCGGCCTTTTCTGGCCATGCCGAAAATGCGCTGCGGGCCGTGGCTGGAGAGATCGACGAAGCGCTGCAAGGTCAGCCGGCCTGCGTTGACGTGGTCGAGCATGATCGGCACCAGCGTCTGCACACCGGTCATGCCCGAGGGCGAGGCCGGAT
This sequence comes from Mesorhizobium sp. WSM4310, assembly GCF_007003935.1. Taxonomy (NCBI): domain Bacteria; kingdom Pseudomonadati; phylum Pseudomonadota; class Alphaproteobacteria; order Hyphomicrobiales; family Phyllobacteriaceae; genus Mesorhizobium; species Mesorhizobium sp. WSM4310. The sequence continues at coordinate 616,568 of NZ_VFTA01000001.1, read as the reverse complement.
AGGGTTTTGCCTTTTCGGCCAGCGTGTGCGGTGCGTGATCGGAGCCGAGCACGTCGACGATGCCTTGCGCGATGCCGTGCCAGACGCCGTCGCGGTGGCGGGAGGCACGCACCGGCGGGTTCATCTGGATCAGCGTGCCGAGCCTGAGATAGTCGTCGGCGCTCAGCGTCAGATGGTGTGGCGTCGCTTCGCAGGTCGCGACGTCCTTGTGCCGTTCGAGGAATGAGATCTCCTCGGCGGTCGAGATGTGCAGGACATGGATGCGGGCACGAACGTCGCGCGCGATGCGCACCAGCCGTTCGGTGCAGCGCAAGGCGGCGATCTCGTCGCGCCAGACCGGATGCGATGACGGCTCACCCTCGATGCGTTCGCCAAGGCGCTCGCGCAGGCGGAACTCATCCTCCGAATGAAAGGCGGCACGGCGGCGGGTGTTCCGCAGGATCGAGGCGACGCCTTCGTCATCCTCGACCAGCAGGTCGCCGGTGGACGAACCCATGAAAACCTTTATGCCCGCGGCGCCCGGCAGCCGCTCGAGCTCGCCGACATCCCTGGCGTTGTCGCGGGTACCGCCGACCCAGAACGCGAAGTCGCAATGCATGCGCCTGCTGCCACGCCGCACCTTGTCGGCCAGCGTTGCCTCGCTGGTGGTCAACGGGTTGGTGTTGGGCATCTCGAACACCGCGGTGACGCCGCCAAGCACCGCCGCCCGCGAGCCGGTTTCCAGATCTTCCTTGTGCTCCAGTCCAGGCTCGCGAAAATGCACCTGGCTGTCGATGACGCCCGGCAGGATATGCAGGCCGCCACAGTCGATCGTCTCGCCGGCCGAGGCCTGGCGGAGATCGCCTATTGTGGCGATGCGTCCATTCTTCACGCCGATATCACGTGCCCCCTCGCCATCATGGTTGACCACTGTGCCGCCTGTCAGGATGAGGTCGTAGGTCATGGCCATGCTCTCTTGCGGGGGGAGTGTCTGCGGCTTACGTAATGGCCAACCGTTTTGCAAGATCAGGCTTTTATCCTCCCCATGCCCTTTGCCCTGCTGAAAGACCGCGCGCTCATCTCAGTCTCCGGCCCGGATGCCGAGCACTTTCTGCAAAACATCCTGACCACCGATCTCGATACGCTCGGCGCCGGCGAAGCCAAGCCGGGCGCGCTGTTGACGCCGCAAGGCAAGATCCTGTTCGACTTCCTGATCTCGCGTGCCGGCGAAAACGCCTTCCGGTTGGAATGCCGGGCCGACATTTTAGACGATTTCATTCGCCGGCTGATGCTCTACAAGCTTCGCGCCAAGGTCGAGATTGCCAAGTCGGAACAGTCCCTTGTCGCAGTTGCGTGGGGAAAGGAGTCAATCGCCTCAGAAAATGATTCAACCGCGTTTGCCGACAAGCGCTTTGCCAAGGAAAGCGTCACACGCACCTATGCCGGCATTGCGGACGCCGGCGACATCGCTGCATGGCAGGCCTTCCGCATCGCCCATGGCATCGCGGAGAGCGGTGCCGATTATGCGTTGGGCGACGCCTTCCCGCATGACGTGCTGCTCGACCAGACCGGCGGCGTCGGCTTCAAGAAAGGCTGCTATGTCGGCCAGGAAGTGGTCTCGCGCATGCAGCATCGCGGCACCGCCAGGCGACGTGTGCTGATCGTGCAAGCTGGGCTTGCCCTGCCCGCCTCCGGCACGGAACTCACCGTCGAGGGCCGGCCGGTCGGCACGCTCGGCTCGAGCGCCGGCGACATCGGGCTTGCCATTGCCCGCATCGACAGGGTCAAGGCGGCGCTCGACGCCGGCCAGCCGATCCTGGCTGGCGATGTGCCGGTGACGATGGCCATTCCCACCTGGGCCAAATTCAGTTTTCCGCAGGAAACCGTCAGCGCGGAGGAAGCCTGATGGCGGCGGACCGCACCGGGGCGCCGCCACGCGCCTGGCAGCGCATGCTGTCCGGCCGCCGGCTCGACCTGCTCGACCCCTCGCCGCTCGACATCGAGATTTCCGACATTGCCCATGGGCTCGCCCGCGTCGCCCGCTGGAACGGCCAGACCAGCGGCGAGCATGCGTTTTCGGTCGCCCAGCACTCGCTGCTGGTCGAAGCCCTGTTCAATAATCTGGTGCCTCAGGCTTCTGCCACCGACCGGCTCGCCGCGCTGCTGCACGACGCACCTGAATATGTCATCGGTGACATGATCTCGCCGTTCAAGTCGGTGATGGGCGGCAGCTACAAGGACTGCGAATTGCGCCTGCAGCGCGCCATCCATCAGCGCTTCTCGCTGCCTCCCGAACCGGCCGCGGCGGTGCGCAGGGACATCAAGCGCGCCGACCAGATCGCCGCCTATTTCGAGGCAACGCTGCTTGCGGGCTTCTCGACCGCCGAAGCGACCGAATTCTTCGGCCGTCCGCGCGGTTTCTCCGCCGAGCGCTTCGATTTCACACCACGCTCGGTGACCTGGGCGCAGGATGCCTTCCTGAAGCGGTTTTCGGCGCTTGAAAAGTCGCGGCATCCAGTTGCGACATCGGCGGTAGGGTAGAGAACGCTAAATTAACCGGAAACGGCAACAGTGTGGTGTTCGATCACGCACCGCAGGCGCGCCTCATGCCCGTCGTGGATGTCAAGGATGGTTCGATCGTCCCGGAGCGGGCAGCCGAAGGCGTGGAGCGCTCTCGCCACATGGAAGACGAGTTGCGCGAACAGAACGAGCGCTTTTCCGCCGCTGTCGAGAACATGTCGCACGGTTTGTGCATGTTCGATGCCGACGAACGCATGATCATCTGCAACGGCAACTACATCGACATCTTCTGCCTCGACGCCAAGCTGGTACGACCGGGCATCCGCTTCATCGACATCCTGCGGCACAGTGTCGACATCGGCATCGCCTCGCAAAGCGCCGACGAGCTCTATGCCATCCGCAAACCCTATATCGACCAGGCGAAACCCTCGACCTACGAAGAAACGCTGTCGGACGGTCGCATCATCAACATCTCGCACCGCCCGCTGGCCCTCGGCGGTTGGGTCTCGATCTACGAGGACATCACCGAACAGCGGCGCGCCGAGCAGGATCTCAAGGAGCAGCATCGCCGTTTCGACGCGGCACTCGCCAACATGTCGCAAGGCCTGCTGATGTACGACGCCGACGGCAAGATGATCGTACGCAACCGGCGTTTTCTAGAGCTCTACAACGCCACCGCGGCGGACTTTCCGCTTGGGACGACGCATCGCGACGCGCTCGAAAAACTGCTGGAGCTCGGCATCTACCAGAAGATCGACGTCGACAGCGAAGTCGCCAAAACCGAAGCCTGCCTGAAAGCGGCAAAAATGCACGAGGCCTATCGTTATCTAACCGACGGCAGGACGATCCTGGTCACGCGTCAGCCGATGAGTGGCGGCGGCTGGGTGGTGACCTTCGACGACGTCACCGAACGTCGACGCACCGAAGAGCGCATGATCCATCTTGCGCATCACGACACGCTGACCGGACTGCCCAATCGCTCGATGTTCCGCGAACGGCTCGACGTGGCGCTGGAGGATGCGGCGGCACCGCCGTTGGCGATCTTCTCGCTCGATCTCGACCGCTTCAAGGCGATCAACGACACCTGGGGACATCCCGCCGGCGACTGGCTCCTGAAAAGCGTCGCCGAGAGGCTGCAGCGTTGCCTGCGCAATGAAACAGACGTGGTCGCCCGCTTCGGCGGCGACGAGTTCGTCGTCATGCAGTTCAACTCGAGGGGCATCGCCGATGCTGAAAAACTGGCGAAGCGCATCGTCGAGGCCATCGCAAAACCGTTTCGCGACAAGAGCCGGGATATGCATATCGGCATCAGCCTCGGCATCGCCGTTTTCCCTGAAGATGGCAAGGACGCCGATACGCTGCTGAAAAACGCCGATACGGCGCTCTATCGGGCCAAGAGCGAAGGGAGAAACCTCTATCGCTTCTTCGAGCCCGCGATGGATGCCATCGTGCAGGCCCGGCGGGCGCTCGAGGTCGACCTCGACGCGGCGCTGCCGCGCCAGGAGTTCGATCTCGATTTCCAGCCCATCATGAACATCGCCTCCGGCGAGATCATCGGCGCGGAGGCCTTGATGCGCTGGCATTCCCCGACGCGCGGCACGGTCGCGCCAGACGCGTTCATTCCCGTCGCCGAAGAGACCGGACTGATCGTGCCGCTCGGCGAGTGGGCGCTGAGGAAGGCCTGCGCAGCGGCGGCCAGCTGGCCTCCCGGCCTGCGCATCGCGGTCAATGTCTCGGCCGTGCAGCTCAAAAGCGGCGGGTTTGCCCGCAGCGTCATCTCGGCCCTGGCCTTTTCCGGGGTGCCGGCCGGACAGCTGGAGCTGGAAATCACCGAAACCGTGCTGATGGACGAGAGCAAGGCCGTGCTGAAGACGCTGCGGCAGTTGCGCGATCTCGGCATCCGCATCGCGCTGGATGATTTCGGCACCGGCTATTCCTCGCTCGGCTATCTCAGGCGTTTCCCGGTCGACAAGATCAAGATCGACCGCTCCTTCATCCGCGATATGGGCAATCGCGACACGGCGGCGATCGTCCGCACCATTATCGGCCTCGGCAACGAGCTTGGTATTGTCGTCACCGCCGAGGGCGTCGAGACCGAGGTACAACTCGACATGCTGCGCGACAATGGCTGTGAAGAGGCGCAAGGCTATCTGATCGGCGTGCCGTCGAAGGCAGCGGACATCCAGCGTCTGTTGAAGGCGCGTGCGCTACACAGCCAGACCGGCTGATGGCATCGGTCAATTCAGCATTTCGATATATTTCTCGTGGAAGCTGACATAGCCCGGCTCGACCACCTTCAGATGCCGCTCGATCAGCGCGTGAAACTGCGGCAATTGGTGAAACGGCACGCCGGGATAGGCGTGATGCTCGGCATGGAACGGCATGTTCCAGGCGAGCTTGCGCACCAGCCAGTTGGTCAGCGTGGTTCTCGTATTCTCCAGCATGTTGGCCACGAACGGACAGCGGCCGTGCTCGGCCAGCAGATAGAGGCGCAGAAACGGCTGCCCCAGCAGAGCGGGAATGATCCAGACATAGAAAAGCACGGAGAGCCGGAAATAGACGGCAAGCAGAAGGACGACCGCGTAGAAAGCAATCATGGCGCGCGCTTCGGCCCGCACCTTGGGCCGGCCTTTCGGCGGCACATAGCTTTCCTGGCTGCCGCCAACGGCATTGGCGTAGAGCGTCTTGAGATGGCCCCACCACAGCGGGATGCCGGAAACATGCGCGAGATACTGTCTTAGCGTTTCCGGCTTGGGAAAGGCCAGTTCCGGATCGTTTTCGGGGTCCTGGGTGAAGCGGTGATGGGCGAAATGGAAATAGCGGAACCAGTCGGCCGGCAGCGCCAGCGCCAGGCTGCACACCCGCGCCACGAGATCGTTCAGCCACTGCGTGTCGAAGGCCGTGCGATGAACCGTCTCATGCAGCAGCGCGAACAGGAAGACGATCAGTATGCCTTGCGGCAGCATCAGCAGTGGCCAGAATGGTACTTTCGCGGCGATCAGCGATCCAATGATCACAATCGCCCCCCAATGGGCGCCGAGCTGAACGAGACCCGCAGCGTTGGACTTGGCGGTCAGACGACCGCGCTCTTCCGGGGTAAGTGACGCGATGATGTCGCGATGGTCCATCGGTTTCGATCCAGGCTGGCGATTTGACAAAGCCCACTCTAGGCGGTGAAAAAGCTTTCCAAAAACGACGATTCCTGCGATTTGGATAAGCTCATCTTATCTATCTGGCGATCATGGTCACATCTCCATCGCTCAAAGGACTTCAGGCTTTCGAGGCCGCGGCGCGCACGGGCAGCTTCGCAGCGGCAGCGGACGAGCTTTCGGTCTCGGCCGCCGCCGTCAGCCAGCTTATCCGCACCGTCGAGGAACAGATGGGGCGCAAGCTGTTTCATCGGGTCAACCGCAAGGTTGTGCTCACCGAGGCCGGCGTGGAAATGCTGCCACGGTTGACCATGGCCTTCCAGGAAATCGGCAGTGTCTCGCGCGAATTGGGCGGCGATGCCTTCCGCCCGCGCCTGGTGGTATCGGTGCCGCCTTCGATGGCCATGGGTTGGCTTTCCCAGCGTCTGGCGGGCTTCGTCGCCAGCCACGGTGCCGCCGACATCTCGCTGCGTGGCGACGACGACCCGGTGCCGTTCGACCGTGAACTGATCGACATCAGGCTCTCCTACGGTCTGCACTATCGCGAGCACCCGACCGAGGACATCACCCGGGACGCCGTCTATCCGGTCTGCGCACCGGGGCTTGCCAGCGCGATCAAGGCGGAGGCACTCGCCGGGTTGCCGCTGATCCACACCGACTGGGGACCGACCGGCGCCTCGTTTCCGTCCTGGCGCAACTGGTTCGAGGCTGAAGGTGCCCAGCCCGGACGGGCGGCGCAGCGGGGCCTGTCGGCCAACTCGTCGCGCGCCGCCCTCGACCTCGCCATTTCGGGGCTGGGCGTGGCACTGGCGCAAGGGGTCTATTGTGCCGAAGCGGTGGAGGACGGCAGGCTGGTCCGACCCGCCGCCAGGGCGATCGCGCTGCGCCAGCCCTATTGCCTGACCATTCCGGAGCGCAGCGCCAGGCGCGATGTCGTGGCGGCGTTCCGCGATTGGCTGATAGAGGAATGTCGGCGCGCTGTGGGCTCGCCGGCGCTCCGCTGACCCGTCCTTTAGTCAGAGGTGCCCGCCCAAGGCCGCCACTAGATCCTTGTTCGTCGCCACCGGAACAATCTCGAACTCGACCAGATCAGCCCATTCGATGACCCAGCGCTGCAGCAGCGTGACGTCGTCCGTCTCCACCAGCAGGAAGCAGCGGCTCATATCCGCGGCGATCCAGCTGTGGTGCACGACAAGCTCCTCCGGCTTCAGGCGGCCCCGATCGCGGAAGCGGCGGTAGATATCCTTGCGGTCGCAGCCGGTGAAATCCTCGATCACGATGAACTGCATGTCTTCCCCTTGGTTGACCGTTACCGCCCCGGCCGGTCGAGGCGCTCCAGGAACCACTGCGTCAGCCGCACCCAAACCTCGTCCTTCTCGCCGGAATCCTCCCAGCCATGGTCGAGATTTGGGTTGTCGTTGACCTCAATGACGAAGACGCCGTCCTTGGTCTCCTTGAGGTCGACGCCGTAGAGGCCGTCGCCGATGCAGCGCGCCGCCTTGACCGCCGTCTCGACGACATGGGGCGGCGTCTCTTTCAGCGTGAAGGTCTTGATGCCGCCCTGGTCGGGCTTGCCATTGGCCTTGTGATTGACGATCTGCCAGTGCTTCTTGGCCATCAGATAGTGCACGGCAAACAGCGGCTGGCCGCCGAGCACGCCGACGCGCCAGTCATATTCGGTCGGAATGAATTTCTGCGCGATGAGAAGGTCGGAATCCTCCAGCCACTCGGTCGCAAGCCGTGTCAGTTCCTCGAGATTCTCGCATTTCTTGACGCCGCGCGAGAAGGACGAATCCGGGATCTTCAGCACCAGCGGGAAGCCCAGCGTCTGTGCGGCCAGTTCGAAGTCGGAGGTGCCGGCGATCATCACGGTCGGCGGCACCGGCACCTTGTTGTAGGCCATCAGCTCGTTGAGATAGACCTTGTTGGTGCAGCGGATCATCGACAGCGGATCGTCGATGACGGGCATGCCTTCCTGCTGGGCGCGGCGGGCGAAACGATAGGTGTGGTTGGAGATCGAGGTGGTCTCGCGGATGAACAGTGCATCATAGTTCGCGAGCTTGGCAAGGTCCTTCCTGGTGATGGGCTCGATTTCGACGCCCATCTTTTCGGCGATCTTGGCCCAGTAGCGCAGCGACGAGATTTCCGACGGCGGCAGTTCCTCGTGCGGATCGACCAGCGTGGCGAAGGTGTAGCGCGCCGGCGTGCGCCCCTTGGTGTCGCGCCATTCGCGGTTGGTGTAGGTCTCCAGGCACTGGATGAAGCTTTTTTCCTCATCCTCGGTCATGCGCGCCAGCGGATGGAAGCCGATCTTGCGGATCGAGGCCCATTCGGCGCTGTCCTTGATGTGGACCTCGAGTGCCGGCGCCCGGAACCAGTCGAAAAGGAGCTTGGAGAAGCGGTCCCAGACTTTCGACGGGCCGATACCGAAGAAGATGCACACCTTGGCCGGAAAGGCGCCGCCGAGGTCCTTGCGGCATTTGTTGAGCGCCAGTTCCAGTTCCGGCAGCGCATGTTCGTAGAGCTTGCGTTCGGACAGGTCGATCATCGTCTCGACGGTCGGAATGACCTTGTGGCCGCGTGAACTCGCCAGCAGCGAGGCATAGTAGCCGCGGCTCTGGTAGCCGTAATTGTTCGACAGGTTGATGACCTTCGGCCGCTGGCCGCGGAACAGCGACGGATGCGCGAGATAGTCGCGATTGGTGATGATCTTGTGCGGTGTCGCCACCTGGTCGAGATCGCTCTGCCGGCCGGTAAGGATGACCCAGGTCATTGTGTGTCGCGCTTCCCCAAGGTGATGGCGGCACGCAGTCCGTCGCGGCCGAACTGCGCCATGTTCATGAAGATGCCGTAGGGCACGGGAATGTTGGCGGCATCAAGGATGGTTTCCTGCCTTTCGTCCTCGACCCAGGGGTCGTGGATCAGAATATGATCGCCGTCGTCGCCGATGGCCAGCACCCAGTGCGGCACCTTCTTGCCGAACATAAGGAAGCCGCTGATCAGCACCAGCACCAGTTTTCCCGCGGCGATCGCGGTTCTGATGTCATCTAGGGTGAACGGGCGGTAATTCACCGGGATGCCGTAAAGTTCCGCGCGGCGGCGAAAGTCGACCTGGGCCAGTTCCATCACGCGGCGCTTGTCCTCGCTGCGCACCGATTGCAGGAACAGCGCGCCGTAGAAGGAAACGAAGATCTCCGCCGCGAGTCCGCTTTCATAACCCGAGACAGCCAGGCCGAATGGTTCGCAGCCGCCCGGCCCCGACATCATGAAGACGGTCGTGGCTTCGCGCCAGAGGCGGATTTCCATCACCGGATCGGGCACGAAGCCGCGATCGAAATTGGCCATCGCCATCATCAGGCAGCATGGGCCGCAGGTGAACTCGCAGGTCTGCTGGTAGAACGGCACCCTTGTGGCGACCGGAAGGTCGCCGCGCAGGGTTTTCTCATAACGAAGCGCGGTCGCGCCGTCCTCGTAATAGCCAGGCTCGCGGCCAATCTTGCGGAAGCCGGCCTGCTCGTAGATGCCGATGGCGCGGCCGTTGTCCTCGCGCACTTCGAGACGCAGCATCATGCGGTCGTGCCCGAAGGCCGCCTCCTCCGCCGCGGTCAAAAGCTGGCGCCCGATGCCGAGCGCGCCGAAAAATGGGCCGACGGCTATGGAATAGAGCCGCGCCACCCCACTGCCCTTGCGAAACAGCACGATCGCGTAGCCCGCGACGCGGCCGTCGAGCTCGGCGACCAGCGTCTCGGCGGTCTCGCGCTCTATGAACAGGCGAAAGGAGCGACGGGAAATGCGATCGCTCGAAAAAACGGCTTTCTCGATGGCGGCGAGATCATCGACGTCAGACGCGCGGGCCGTGCGGATCTCGGCAGGCATGCGACTCGCGAAAACCTCGATTGCGTTGCGGAAACGGCCCCGGTCAAAAGCGTCGCAAACACCAGCCGAAGCGCCGGTATTCATCAAGCGCTATCGCTCCTTGATTAGGGCCGAATTGTGACAGTTTCCGCCGAGGCAAGGAAGCTCGCGGGCTTTGAACAGGATCGCTGTTTTGATAGGCCACCGGCTGCGAACAATTGCGGCCAACTCAGCTTGCGAGGCCTGCCAGAAGCTGGCCATAGGCATTCTTGGCCACGACCGCCAATTGCTCGCGCGGCAGCGAGCCGACGACGGCGCAGCCATAGCCCTTGTCCAGCCAGTAGACGGCCTGCGGGCCGTCCTGCGCCGAAGCATAGGTGCCCTTGGCATTCTCCACCGATTCCGCGGTGACGAAGAGGGATATGCGTTCGCCCTTGTCGTCCTCGTAGAGCAGCATCGCGGCCTTGCTGTCGCCGGCCGGCAGCAAGCGGCCGCCAACCAGTTGGAAGCCGTTCGCGGTCAGGTCCGGCGCCACCAGCTTCAGCCCGACCCGGTTGGACAGCCAGGTCTGCAAATGATCCTTGTCGCTGGCCGGCACTTCCACGGCATGCCGCTTCTCGGCGGCGTATATGACATGGGCGGCAATCGCCTGTTCGGCGAGCCGATCTTCCGCCGGATCCTCCTGTCGGATGGCGTCCATGCCGGCAAAGTAGCCGCCAAATCCACCCGTGGCCAAAAGCACCGCGGCGGCAGCCGCAAGCCACCAGCGCGAGCGCGGCATCGCAGCCTTAACCGGCGCTTCGCCGAGCACCACCTTGCGCAAGCGCGCGGGAACAGGTTCATCCAGCACGCCGGCAAAGGCCGAGCGCAGTGCCTCCCGGTCGGCTGTGAAGCGGGCGCTCCTGGCCTTCATCTCGGGATTGGCGTCGAGCCAGGCATCATAGGCGGCGCGCTCGTCGGCCGGCAGTTCGCCGTCGAGCGCCATATGGATGTCACGTTCTGAAAAATCGCGGCGGATCATTTCTCGACGATCCTTATCGCGCGGCGACGCGCCGTGTCATCCAGCAAACCGCGCAGTTCCTCACGCCCGCGCGCAATGCGCGACATCAGCGTGCCGGCGGGCACGCCCAGCATGTTGGCGGCCTCGGCATAGGAAAAACCCTCGATGGCGACCATCACAAGGGCCGCGCGGCGATCGGGGCTGATCGCCTGCAGCGCGTCGATGATCTCGCGTGAGGCTATGCCGTCCAACTGCTCGGCCGGCTGGGCAACCGCCTCGCCCGCTTCCAGGGGCAGCATCGCCGCTTCACCGCGACGGTTCACCTTGCGCATCTGGTCGATGAACAAATGATGCATGATCGTAAACAGCCACCTCCTGGGGCTTTCTCCCGTCTGCCAGTTGTCGAGCCGCACGAGTGCGCGCTCGAGGCAATCCTGGACGAGGTCGTCGGCAGAATCCCGGTCGCGCAATAGCGAGCGTGCGTAGCGGCGCAGGCGCGGTATTTCGCCAAGGATTGCTGCCTTCTTTTCGTCCATGACCGCTGGTTCTGAAATCGCCCTTGTTGATCCCGATTCAACGCGCCTTCCCGGCGCGACGCAAGCGGCCAGCGCGAAGCGGTCCGCCGCCCCGGTCACCCAAGCAATGAGATAACGCTGGCGGGAGCCGGTTTATTCCCGGCTCGATTGAACGCCTGCCGTCATTGTTCGACGACCGGTATCTTCTCCCTCGCCGCCTGCGTCAAAAGTCGCTGGTAGAACAGGCCGATGCCGATCAGCACGGCGCCGAGGCCGATGAAGGAAAGCGCCCTGAGTACGCCCTCCAGCTCCGACATGTCGAAGAGGAAGACCTTCAGCACGGCGATCGCGATCAACGCGGCCGAAGCAATGCGCAGCACCTGCGACTTCAGCCAGACGCCGGCGGTGAGCAGCGCCACGCCGATCGCCAGCCAGAGCGCCGAATAGGTGTAGGTTTCCAGCTGGCCGAGCCCGCTCCACAGGCCGATGAACTCACCCTTGAACAGCCGTCTGACCGACAGGGTGGCATAAGCCAGCGCAAGCATGGCCGCCACCACAGCCAACATCTGCGCATACCATTTCGGCCGCTTGTCCCTGACATAGAGCGCCAGTCCGCCGGCGGCGACGGCCGGCAGGAGATAGGCGAGGAACAACAGGTTGAAGACCGGAATCCGGCCGGTCGATTCGTCCGTAAACAGCGGATTGAGCACCACGAAGTGCCGGATGACGATCAGGGCGACAGAAACCACGCCCGCCGCCATAGAGCCATAGCGCAGCACCGAACTTGGCGAGCGCATGTCGATAGCGACCAGGATGGCGCCGGCGCCGATGGCAATCAGCGTGTAGATCGCCTGTTCGGCGAGCGTCATCGGACCTGTGTCGATGACGCCGCCATGCATGGCGTGACGCACCAGCATGGCAACGGCAAGCAGCGCGAACAGCGCCGCCGCCGCTTCCATGGCGAGGCGCGGCCGGCCATTGGTGGTGCGGGCGAGTTGCCAGGCGGCGAAGCCGAAGGCGAGCGCCGGGACGCCATAGCCCGGCAGCAGCCAGTTGAACACCGGTGTCGTCGACAGGAACTCGGCGCCGACGATGGTCGGATCGAAGGCGACACGGCCAAGTACGGCGATCACGGCGCCAACCGGAATCCAGCCGAGCACCGGGTAGGAGCGCCAACGCGTAGCCAGCGCCGGCACGATGGCTGCTGCACCAAGCAGAATAGTGGTCCAGCCGGAATTGAAAGCCATGTGCAGCATCAAGAGGCTGGCGAGCGCCGCACCGACCAGAGCAAACGACACGGCCAACCCGCCCTTGAGCGAAGGCTCTTCGGCGCGCGCGATCCATTCGCCGCCTCCGGCGAAAACCACGACCAGCAGTGCGGCGACGGCGGCGTAGACAAAATCGCGGTCCAGATTGCCGAAGGTGAACCAGAGTGCCAGCAGGATGACCAACGGCACGATGACACCCGATGCCGCCCATGAGGCGGATCGAAACGAGGCGGATGCCGTGAATTTGCGGGCGGCCCACATGCCCGAGCCGATGAAGACCAGGCCCAGCGCAATGCCGATGCGCAAAGTCAGTGCATTGGACGTCGCCACGGGCAAACCATCGACACCGAGAGCGCCGGCCGAAAAGTCGGATGCGATCGAGGTTGGCGGGATGATGCCAAGATAGATCATGACCGTTGCCAGTCCGGCGGCGTAAAGCAGCGGCAGCGCCAGCGGGCGATAAAGCGCGACGGCCACCATCGCCGCGAGGATCACGGCGCCTGGCAAGGCGTAGCCGGCTGCGGCGAAGGCCGGGTCGATCGACAGGCCCAGCGCCGAGAAGGCAACGAACAGGCCAGGCACGATGGACGGCCAGTTGAAGGCCCTGGCGGTTTCGTCGCGATGGCGGCCGAGCCAGACAAAAGCGAGCACGGCCAGGGTGACGGCGTCGATGAACAGGATGGCGGAGAGGTTCGCGCCCGGTGCGTCGGTCATGTAAAGAATGGTCCAGATGCCGGTGCCGAAAAAGGCGGCGGCCATCAGCGCTGTCCAGTCACGCATGCGGGAGATGACAGCGGTGGTGGCAAGCACGATGGCCAGGTAGCCGAATAATGCCCAGGGATTGGGCGCCTGCGAGGCGATCAGCACCGGCGTCACCATGGCGCCGACAAGACCGATGCCGGCCAGCGCCTGGCCATGGACCAGGGCCGCCGCGATCGTCGCCACACCGATGGCACCAAGCAGCGTGAAGGCAAGCGCCGGGCCGATGAAGCCGTAAATGCCGTGGGCGGCATAGACGGTGCCGAACAGGATGAAGGCACCGGCCGCCGTCAGGATCGCCGGAATATAGGCGCCGGCAACGCCTTGCACCGGCACCTTGAAGCCGGTGCGGCGGATGAACTCGCCGCCGGCAACCAGCACCAGCCCGAGCACCGCTGCCATGGTGAGCCGCACGCCGGGGCCGAAAATACCGGCCTCGATTGTGTAGCGGATCAGGAACAGGCCGCCCAGCGCCAGCGCGATGCCGCCGACCCAGACCGCCCAGCGCGTGCCGAGTGCCGTCTCGATATCCGGCTTGCCGGGGGCCTTGGGGGCTGCAACCGGCTCGACAGGTTCTGCTGCCTTCGGGGCCTCGCCCGCGGACCAGGGGCCGGACACAGCCTCGCCAGCCGGAGCTTCCTTTTCTGTAGCCGGCGCCTGTACGATCGGTTCACTCACCGCCGGCGAGGCGATATCGGCCGCTGCCGCAGCCATCGGCGCCGCGTCAGCCTTGCCCTCGGCAGCTATCTGTTCTGCCGGTTTGGCCACCGGCGGCACGGCACCTGAAAGGACGAGACTGCGCAGCGCGCCAAGCTCGCGTTCGATCAGACCGATGCGGCTCTGCTGGCGCGAAATGATAACGAACAAGGCGATGATGGCGACAAGGCCGATCAGACTTTCAAACATGGCGGTTCCCCCAAACCAGGCCAGTTTTCACTGACGTTTCATCTCACTGACATCCAAATACGGCGGCTACACGGCTGAAAAACTCAACGCGCCGCCAGATCGGCGGCTGGAACATGTCTCGGTACCGAAAACCAAGGACTTGCCGCCGAGCGACGAACCGGTCTGGATAAAGGTCGACCTCCATCATGCGGCATTGTCTCCGGCAATGGCCTTGCGCGTCGCATGATGCTTGCGCAAGGCGGCGAGAAAGCCGGCGCGGGCATCGGGCTGTTCGATGGCACGCGGCTCATAGACGTGGCGCGTGAAGAAAAACCCGGTCAGCCGGAAGGCGTCCTCGACCGCCGCAGGATCTCCGCGCAGGCCGGAGCCGCGTTGCAGAAAGGCCGGCAGCGCCAGCATCTTGTCGCGCCATGGCGCGCCGGCTTCGCGCGACACCGCACGACCCGACTTCGGCGAGACATAGGCCAGATCCTGCTTCGTTCCGGTGGCGGCGCATTGGCTGAGGTCGAGGCCGAAACCGAGTTCATCAAGGATCAGAAGCTCGAAGCGCGCCACCAGTTCGCCGGCGGCGTCGGCATCATCGAGATGGACGATCATCACGGAAAGCGCCTCGTAAAGGCCGCCATGAGCGTCACGCTCGGGCAAGAGGCGCAGATGCGCGGCCATGGTCTGCAGGCCGTAGACGGCAACGGCGCTGTCCATCAGCCTGGCAGCGTTCATCTCGATCGCCTCGGCCTGGAATGTGCCGAGATGCTCGTCAAGGCGGGCCCGCCACAAGAGGTCGACGCGATTGCCGGGCTGGAGAACGGGTTGCTGCTTGCGCGAGCGGCCGCCGCGCACGAGACCGAGATGGCGGCCATGCGCGCGGGTCATCACCTCGAGGATGGCGCTGGTTTCGCCATGCTTGCGGGTGCCGAGAATGATTCCCTCGTCGCGCCATTCCATGCCTAGAGCTTTTCACCCGTTGGACAGCGAAATCAAGGTATGGGGTTTGGGTACCTGACAGACCGGGCACTGGGACGGCGAGCAAAAAAACGCCCGCAGCGATACGCTGCGGGCGGTCTGGTAGGGTCAGTCGATGCTTTAGAACGAGCGCTGGAAGCGGAGAATGCCGCCGACGCTGCTCTTCTTGTTGGCCTTGGTCCAGTTGCTGAAGTCGGCGTCGTCGAACTTTCCAGCATTCAGGTAGTCGACTTCGGCCGTGACCGTCATGCCGGGCACAACTGTATAGGCAACGTTGGCGGCGATGCCGAGGTTCTTCCAGTCGTCATAGGAGACCTGGGCGTTGAACGAAGTCTTGTCGTTGAACTTGTAGGTGCCGCCGCCCCAGACTGCCCAGTTGCCGCCCCACTGCTTGTAGAAGCCACGGCCCTTCGCGTTGACAGCGTTGGTCGGGTCGGTCAGGTTGTCATCGGTGCCGTAGCCACCCATGACGAACAATGACAGTTCCTTGGTGACGTTGACGTCCAAACGAACCTTGCCGGCCACTTCCTCGTAGTTGCTGTCATAGGCGACAACACCGGTGAGCGCACCCCAGTCGGCCTTGTACTTCAAGCCGCCGACGACATGCGGAACGTAGCTGTCGATCGTGTTGGCGCCGGCGCCTTCTTCGAGCGAGACCACCGCGGTGATGCCGTTGCCCGCGTCGAAGTAGTATTGAACGACGTTGCTCTCCTGCCCACCATACGGAACCAGCGTATCCTGGATGACGGCGCCGGCATAGCCGATGAACGTATCGAAAGCCGTATCGTCTTTGCCGACACGCAGGCCGCCGAGCTGGATGTAGGCGAACCGCAGCGACGTAGACTTGTTGCGGCCCTGCCAGTCAGTGGAGCCCGAAGTATAGTCGCCGCTGCTGTTGCCGAAATTGAAGCGGGTCTCGGTGTAGGTCTTCAGGGTGCCGAGTTCGGTCTCCTGACCGGTCCAGGTCTTCAGCGTGAAGCGGGTGTTCTTGTAGTAGGTCGAATGAGTGTCGCCGTCCTGATGGTCCGGGACATGGTTGACACCATCCAACGAGCCGGAGTCACCGACGCCGATGTCATAACGGACATAGCCACCGATGCGCAGGCAGGTTTCGGTGCCCGGGATGTAGAAGTAGCCGGCGCCGTAGACGTCGCAGATCTTGACGTATTCGGCTGGTTCCGGTTCGGCGACGACGACAGCGTCGGCGGCGCGTGCGCCGCTGACCGCGATCAGTGCCGCGGCTGAGCCGAGAAGGAGGCTCTTGATGTTCATTTTATGACCTCTCCAGTCAAGTTTAAAATGGCTTCGGATTTGTGGCTGGCGGATATGTTTTCCCGCCTCACCCCCACAACGAAAAAGGCGCGCACCGCGTCCCCTTTTCGCGGCGAACATACCCATCAAACTTCCGCCTTCAATGACGGTTTTTGAAATAACAGCGATTCAAAGAACAGTTTTATGCTGTGTTGCACAAATAACACTCGCCGTATAGCAAATGGCACAATCGGTACAACGTCATAAAATCAATATATATCCCGATAATTTCTCGACTAACTATGTTTTAAGCAGGCTACTATTCCACAAAGACCCCGTTAAATGGGAATTTTTGGACTATTTCCGACAACACTCGGTGGTTATTTTTCGTTCCATCTATCGTGGACTGGGATCCAATCCACTCCGAGGTTGCGACGGATAGCCATGCTGGTCGCTGGGTTGGCCATATCTGCCAAAGCAATCGAAACGCACCGGCGCGCGCTGTCGCTTTCCCGATTTGTGGCGGTAGCGCTCTCGCTGCATGACAATCACATGCCGGTGCGTGCCACCGGACAGGCTTTAGGGAGCCCAGTGCGACGGGTGCGCGAACGAGAACAAAGACGGTCGAGGAATCACGTCATGTCCAGCGCCTGCGGTCGGCCAGGGCCGGGTCGATGACACGCCAGGCCGCTAGTGCGGGAATTCGAGCCCCATCTCGCGGTAGCGTTCGGGGTCATCGCCCCAGTTCTCGCGCACCTTGACGAAAAGGAAGAGGTGCACCTTCTGCTCGAGGATGCCCGCTATCTCCATGCGCGCCGCCTGGCCGATGGCGCGGATGGTCTCGCCCTTATGGCCGAGCACGATCTTCTTCTGGCTGTCGCGCTCGACATAGATGGTCTGGTCGATGCGCACCGAGCCGTCCGGCTTCTCTTCCCATTTCTCGGTCTCGATATGCGAGGAATAGGGCAGTTCCTGATGCAGCCTGAGATAGAGTTTTTCGCGGGTGATCTCGGCCGCCAGTTGCCGCATCGGCAGGTCGGAAATCTGGTCCTCCGGATAGTACCAGGGGCCGGCCGGCAGCGCCTGCGCCAGATAATCGAGCAGGTCCTTGCAGCCGGAGCCGGTCAGCGCCGAGACCATGAAGGTGCGCTTGAACGGCACTTTCTCGTTCGCCGCCGCGGACAGAGCCAGAAGCGTCTCATGCTTGACCCGGTCGACCTTGTTGAGGATCAGCGCCATCGGTTGGCGCACATCCTTCAGCCGTTCGAGGATGGCATCGGCGTCGCCCCGGATGCCGCGCTCGGCATCGATCAGCAAAAGCACGATATCGGCATCCTTGGCGCCGCCCCAGGCGGTGGTCACCATCGCGGTGTCGAGGCGCCGCTTGGGTTTGAAGATGCCGGGCGTGTCGACGAAGACGATCTGCGCATTGTCATGGGTGGCGATGCCACGCACGATGGCACGCGTCGTCTGCACCTTGTGGGTGACGATCGACACCTTGGCGCCGACCAACTGGTTGACCAGGGTCGACTTGCCGGCATTCGGCGCGCCGATCAGCGCGACGAAGCCGGAATGCGTGGTGGGGGTTTCGGCAGTTTCAATATCGGTCATGCCGCGTTCCATACACCTTCGCGCAGCAGAAGGGCAGCCGCGGCTGCCTGCTCCGCTTCACGTTTGGAACGGCCACTGCCGGTCGCCGGTTGAAATGCACCGACCCTGACGCTGACGGTGAACAATGGATCGTGGTCCGGCCCCTCGCGGCTGTCGATCTGGTAGGCGGGAACCGCACTTGCCGCCTGATGCGCCCATTCCTGCAATTCGGTCTTGGCGTCGCGGCGCGCCGCACCGGAAGCCTGCGAACGCGGCTGCCAGTATTTGTGAATGAAGGCGCGTGCCGCCTCCAGCCCTCCGTCGAGGTAGAGCACGGCGATCAGCGATTCCAAGGCATCGGCGCGCAGATTGACGCGCTTGCGCCCCTCGAGCCCGCGCACATCCGATCCGGCGCGGATCAGATCCGGCAGCCCGATATGTTCGGCGATCTCGGAAAGCGCCTCGGCATTGACCAGCGCATTGAGCCGCAGCGACAATTCGCCTTCCGCCGCGTCGGGAAACGCCGCCAGCAGCATATCGGCAACGACCAGGCCGAGAACCCGGTCGCCGAGAAATTCGAAACGCTCGTAATCGGTGCCGGCATTGGCGCCGCGGGCGCTGGCGTGGGTCAGCGCGCGCTGCAAGCGTTGGCGGTCGGCAAAAGCATGGCCCGTGCGTTCCACCAGCGCTTGCGCGAGCGCATCGGCGGTCAAACGTTTTGTTGCCACCATGACCCTAGTTGACGAAATGGAACAGGCGCGAAACGCGCATCAGCGACGGCCATTTCCAGATTTCGAGAGGGCTGGCCTTGCCGGCGATCGAGAAGAAGACAAGGTTGGCGCGGCCAACCAGGTTTTCGGCCGGAACGTAGCCGACGGTGAACCGGCTGTCGGCGGAATTGTCCCTGTTGTCGCCCATCATGAAATAGTGACCGGGCGGCACGTCGAATTCGCGCGTGTTGTCGCCGATCGAATTCGGATTGAGGTCGAGCGTGTCGTAGCTGACGCCGTTGGGCAGGGTTTCCCGGTAGACGTCGATCGGCTGAGGCATTTCAGTGATATCGGGATTGTCGATCTGGCCGGTCTTCACGCGCGGCACGCCGACGCCGTTGATGAACAGCTGGCCATTCTTCATCTGGATCTTGTCGCCGGGCAGGCCGACCACGCGCTTGATGTAGTCGACGGACGGATCCGGCGGGAACTTGAACACCACAACGTCGCCGCGCTTGGGCTCGGAGCCCCAGATGCGGCCCGAGAAGAGATCGGGCCCGAACGGCAGCGAATAGCGCGAATAGCCGTAGGACCATTTGGTGACGAACAGATAGTCGCCTTCCAGGAGTGTCGGCCGCATCGATCCCGACGGGATCGAAAAGGGCTGAAACAGCAGCGTGCGGATGACCAGCGCGAGCAAAAGCGCCTGGACGATGACGCTGACGGTTTCGCCAAGCCCGCCGGATTTCTTCTGGGATTTTTCAGCCACGCTCATGTCGTCCTCGATTGTGCGTTGGATGTATAGAGTCTCGGCGCGCGCTGGGCAACGTCAATGCCGGTCCGTCAGATGCAATCAATGTGGCGCTTGTTCGACGGGCAGCGCCTCGATGATCACAAAGGCTTGAGCGAGCGGGAAATCATCGGTGATGGTGAGGTGGATCGCCGCCTTGTGCGCCGGCGGCAGGATTTTTTCGAGCCGTGCCAGCGCCCCGCCGGTCAGTGCCATGGTCGGCGCGCCGCTGGGCAGGTTGACGACGCCCATGTCGCGCCAGAACACACCTTGCGCCAGACCCGTGCCGAGGGCCTTGGCGCAGGCCTCCTTGGCGGCGAAGCGCTTGGCGTAGGAAGCGGCGCGGGCACGGCGGTTCTCCGAACGCGCCTGTTCGACCTCGGTGTAGATTCTCTCGATGAAACGCCGACCGTGACGCTCCAGCGATTTCTCAATGCGCCTGATATCGATCAGATCGCTGCCGATGCCGATGATCATCGCGTAGCGGAACCGATGCTTGCTCCGGGATGAGGCGGTTGCTCGCGGCGGCTTGCGCGCTCGGCCAGCCGCTTGCGCCTCTGCTCGCGAAAGACATTCATGCCCCAGCGCGTGACGCCGTAGAACAGGAGGCCAAACACCAGCCCGAGCGGCACCGCGCCGATCAGCATGGGTTCCAGCACGGGATGCCATAGTTTCGCGAAGGAAAGCGTGTGCAGCATCTCGCCCAGATGCGCCGGCGGACCATGCGCCGGCAGGCGATCGTGCAGGATGAGCTTGCCGGTTTCCCAGGATGCGCCCCACAGAATGGGAAAAGTCAGCGGATTGCCGAAGAAAACAGCGCCGAGTGCCGCCGCCACCAGATTGCCGGCGATCACCCAACACAGAACGGCGGCAATGATGAAATGGAAGCCCACGGGAAAGAACGAAGCGAAGACACCAGCCGCCACACCGGCTGCCACCGCGTGCGGCGTGGCCTTCAGCCGCAGGATGCGCTTGGAGAAATACTGCAGCGAGCGCGTGAACGACCGGCGCGGCCACAGATAGGTGCGCACCCGCTCCAAAAGACCATCAGGCTTGCGGCGACGAAAAAGCACTCTCTTCCTATTCCCGATACTTTACAGCTTGCGTGCCGGCCATCTTCAGCCGGGCTTCAACCGCCACATCTTGCGCTTTACGGTCACCCGAAGGCAATCGCGACTTTGATATAGCGATCCGCAAGCCCGACAACAACCGAACGGTACCTGTACAGCGGCCGCGCCGCCATGATCTTTGGTAAGGTCCACGTCTTCAACACCTGACAATCGCGGCGAATTTGAGAATGGCTTCGGCCTATGGCCGCAGCCGGATGCCTGAGACATCACCGCAAGTACCGGCTGACTTCGACAAGATTGCCGTCCGGATCGCGGAAATAGACAGACATCATCGGACCGCGCGCCCCGATGCGTTCGACCGGCCCCAGTTCGAGCACAACGCCATTGGCTTCGAGACGGGCGCGGATTTCGTCGAGCGGTCGTTCGGTGATCAGGCAGAAATCGCCTGACCCTGGCGTCGGCGCCTTCGCCTTGGGCTCGAAGGTGCGGCTGATCTCGTGGACATTGATCTTCTGGCCGCCAAAAGCCAGCGCCGTCGGCCGGCCCGGCGTGTCGATGCGCTCGAAACCCAGCACGCGCTGGTAAAAGGCGCAGGTCGCTTCGAGCGACGCGACCGTCAGCACCAAATGATCGATCCCGACGATCATTTCGAATTTGCCTTCACGCATGTCGTCACTCCCAAAACCGCGGCGCACTTTTGGGCGACAGGCATCGTCAGATATTGCGGCTGCCGGGCTTGACCGCCGGTATCGCCGCAAGCTCCGGCGGCAGCCGGTCGGGCGGATAGGCCGGAACCTCGTATTCGGCGAGCGCGATCAACGGCACGCCGACATGGGTCTTGCCAGCTGAACGGTCGATGATGCAGGCGGCAGCCACCACCTCGGCGCCAAGCTCGCGCAGGCACTCGATGGTTTCGCGGATCGACAGGCCGGTGGTGACGATGTCCTCGACGATGACGACGCGCGCGCCCCTGGCGATCTCGAAGCGGCGCAGGCGGAACTCGCCCCCTTCCCGCTCGACCCAGATCGCCGGCACGCCGAGATGGCGCGAGGTTTCGTAGGCCGGGATCAGGCCGCCGATCGCCGGGCCGACGACAT
Organism: Mesorhizobium sp. WSM4310; assembly: GCF_007003935.1. NCBI lineage: Bacteria > Pseudomonadati > Pseudomonadota > Alphaproteobacteria > Hyphomicrobiales > Phyllobacteriaceae > Mesorhizobium > Mesorhizobium sp. WSM4310. Next base: position 595,146 of record NZ_VFTA01000001.1, on the reverse strand, counting down.
AGTCGATCTTGCCTGGCACCGCTGTCCGGATCTTTTCGGCCAGCGCCTTGCAAAGCCGCTCGGTCTTGTCGGCATGCATGAACACCCGCGCCTTCTGCAGGAAGACTGGACTGCGCAGGCCCGACGTCAGGATGAAATGCCCCTCCAGAACAGCACCCGCCTCGCGGAAAATGCCCAGCACTTCATCGGTCTTCATCTGCGCCTGCCCCCAGATAGATCAGCCATGTCAGCCATTCACACGCCGTGCGTCGCTGACGCTCGAATTGTCCTTGAGCTGCGACAGCAGCCGGTTGAGATGCTTCAGATCCCAGACTTCGAGATCGATCAGCATTTCGGTGAAGTCGGGCGCGGTGCGCACCATCGACAGCGTATGGATGTTGGCGTCGTTGGACGCAACGACCTGGGCGATATCGGCGAGCGAGCCCGGCGCATTGATGGCGGTGACCGAGACACGCGCGGGGAAGCGCTCCTTGGTGCGCTCGTCAATGTCCCAGCGCACGTCGATCCAGCGCTCGGGCTGGTCATCGAAAGCCTGCAGCGCCGGCGACTGGATCGGATAGATGGTGATGCCGGTGCCCGGCTGGACGATGCCAACGATGCGATCGCCCGGCACCGCGCCTTCCGGCGCGAAGCGCACTGGCAGGTCGCCGCGCACGCCGCGGATCGGCACGGCGCCGTCGCGCGGCTGGTCCTTGTCCTTGCGCGCGGCCCGGCCCGGAATCTGGAACAGCATGCCGGCGGCGTTGCGGATCTTCGACCAGCCCTCCTCGCGCTGCTTGGGCGCTGCCGGCGTGACACGCTCGTCCTTGTAGTCGGGGAAGACCGCCTTCATGACGTCGGTGGAAGCCAGTTCGCCACGGCCGACGGACGCCAGCACGTCCTCGATGTCCTTGCGTGCCAGCCGGTGCAGGACCGGCTTCAGGCTTTCCTTGGTGAAATTCTTGCCGGCCCGTTCGAAGGCGCGTTCGAGAATGCGCACGCCGAGACCGGAATACTGCTTGCGGATGGCGTTCTTGGTGGCCCGGCGGATGGCGGCGCGCGCCTTGCCGGTGACGACGACCGATTCCCACGCCGCCGGCGGCACCTGCGCCTTGGAGCGGATGATCTCGACCTCGTCGCCATTCTTCAGTTCCGTCATCAGCGGCATGATGCGGCCATTGACCTTGGCGCCGACGCAGGTGTCGCCGACATCGGTGTGCACCGCATAGGCGAAATCGATGGGCGTGGCGCCGCGCGGCAAGGCAATCAGCATGCCTTTGGGCGTGAAGCAGAACACCTGGTCCTGGAACAGTTCCAGCTTGGTGTTTTCGAGGAAGTCCTCGGGATTGTCACCTTCCGCAAGCTGCTCGATGGTGCGCCGCAGCCAGGCATAGGCATTGGTCTCCTTCGAGATCGCATGGCCGGCGCCGTTCGTCTTGCCGCCGGTGTCCTTGTAGATCGAGTGCGCCGCGACGCCGTATTCGGCGATCTTGTTCATTTCGCGGGTGCGGATCTGCAGCTCGACACGCTGGCGCGAGGGGCCGACGATGGTGGTGTGGATCGAGCGGTAGTCGTTCTGCTTCGGCGTCGAGATGTAGTCCTTGAAGCGGCCGGGCACCATCGACCATGTGGTATGGATGGCACCGAGCGCGCGGTAGCAGTCCTCGACCGTATCGACGACGACGCGGAAGCCGAAAATGTCGGACAGCTGCTCGAAGGACAGCGCCTTGGCTTCCATCTTGCGGAACACCGACCAGGGCTTCTTCTGGCGGCTCTTCACGCCGGCATTGATGGCATGCTTTTCAAACAGCGCCGACAGCGCCTTTTCAATATCGGTCAGCACGCCCTTGTTGCGCTCGAAGATCTCGGCGAGCCGCGCGGTCACGGCACGGTAGGCTTCCGGATTGATGTAGCGGAAGGCGATCTCCTCCAGTTCCTCGCGCATGCCTTGCATGCCCATGCGCCCGGCCAGCGGCGCATAGATGTCCATCGTCTCCTCGGCGATGCGCAGGCGCTTGGCTTCCGGCATGTGGTCGAGGGTGCGCATGTTGTGCAGCCGGTCGGCGAGCTTGACCAGCAGCACGCGGACGTCTTCCGAGATCGCCAGCAGCAGCTTGCGCAGGTTCTCAGCCTGCTCTGCCTTCTTGGAAACGAGATCAAGCTTCTTCAGCTTGGTCAGGCCCTCGACCAGCTTGCCCATTTCGGGGCCGAACAGATCGTCGATCTCGGCCCGCGTCGCCGTGGTGTCCTCGATCGTGTCGTGCAGCAAAGCGACGGCGATCGTCGCCTCGTCCATGTGCATTTCGGTGAGGATGGCGGCGACTTCGAGCGGATGCGAGAAATAGGGATCGCCGGAAGCGCGCTTCTGGTGGCCATGCTTCTGCATGGCATAGACATAGGCCTTGTTGAGCAACGCTTCGTTGACGTCAGGCTTGTAGCGCTGGACGCGCTCGACAAGCTCATACTGACGCATCATGGGCGGAATCTCTCAGCGATGAAATGAATCATGCGCCGCACTGCTGTAGGGCGCATGTCATAGATAGCCACGAAACTGCCGGGACGGAAGTGCCGGAAACGTGTTCCGGGCAGGTCCAGAAAACTCTCTTAGTAGTCGTCGCTCTTTTCCGGCGGTACCAGACCTTCGATGCCGGCCAGCAGGTCTTCCTCGGTCATGCGATCGAAGGTGATGTTGTCCTCGGCTTCGTCGGTTTCGGTGGCCGCGACAACGCCGCCGGTCTGGTCGGCGATCACCTCGCCATCGGCCTCGGGCTCGTCGACCTCGACATGCTTCTGCAGCGAATGGATCAGATCTTCCTTGAGGTCGTCGGGCGACAGTGTCTCGTCGGCGATCTCGCGCAAGGCAATGACCGGGTTCTTGTCGTTGTCGCGAGGAACGGTGATCTGCGCGCCCTGGCTGATCTGGCGAGCACGATGGCCGGCCAAAAGCACCAGCTCGAAGCGGTTGTCGACCTTGTCGATGCAATCTTCAACGGTTACGCGGGCCATGGACTGCCCCTTTCATGCCTGGATTTGATGGAAAACAGGCGCGGTCCATAACCCGAACGCCGCCAAAATACAAGCATCATGGCATTGGCGGGACTGTTGGCGCCCAATCCCTGCCTAAACACTGGATTTGGCAAACCGCCCGCGTCGTTCGCTCGACGCCGCGATCACAATTGCTTGCATTGCCCCATCACGCCTTGGATTGCCACCAAACTGGCGTTATCTCGGATGGACAAGGTCAGCCGGTTTATTATGAGCCCGACCGATAGTCGCTACCGCATTTCGTTTAGACGGCCGCATTTTTCGAAAAGGAATATTTTCCATGTTCGACCCACGTGAAAAAATCGCCTTGTTCATCGACGGTGCCAATCTCTACGCTACGTCGCGGGCGCTCGGCTTCGACATCGACTATCGCAAGCTGTTGTCGAGTTTCCAGAAGCGCGGCTATCTCTTGCGCGCCTATTATTACACGGCGCTGGTCGAGGATCAGGAATACTCCTCGATCCGCCCGCTGATCGACTGGCTCGATTATAACGGCTTCAAGGTGGTGACCAAGCCGGCCAAGGAGTTCACCGACTCGACCGGCCGCCGCAAGATCAAGGGCAATATGGACATCGAACTGACGGTCGATGCGCTGGAGCTCGCCGATGTCGTCGACCACTATGTCATTTTCTCCGGCGACGGCGACTTCCGCACGCTGGTCGAGGCGCTGCAGCGGCGCGGCCGCAAGGTGTCGATCGTCTCGACCATGGCCTCGCAACCGCCGATGATCTCGGATGATCTGCGCCGCCAAGCCGACCATTTCATCGACCTGACGACGCTGAAGAACGAAGTCGGCCGCGATCCTTCCGAGCGGCCCGTGCGCCGGCCCGAGCCGGCTGAAGTCGACGAGGACGACTACTGAGGCCGGGCACCTTGACCGCCCTCCTCGCTTCCGAACCCAGCCGCGACTGCCCCCTCTGCCCGCGGCTGCATGACTTCATCGCCGAGTGGCGGCAACGCGAGCCGTCATGGTTCAACGCGCCGGTGCCGACCTTCCTGCCGCCGCAGGGTGAGGACACCGTCCAACTTCTGATCGTCGGGCTGGCGCCCGGTCTGCGCGGCGCCAACCGCACCGGCCGCCCCTTCACCGGCGACTATGCCGGCGACCTGCTCTACTCGACGCTGATCGCGCACGGCTTTGCGCGCGGTGAGTTCAAGGCGCGGCCCGATGACGGGCTGGAGCTTGTCGGCACGGCGATCACCAATGCCGTGCGCTGCGTGCCGCCGGAGAACAAGCCTGTCGGCGCCGAAATCTCGACCTGCCGCAGCTTCCTGGTGCCGACGATTGCACGCTTTCCCAAGCTACGCGCGGTGCTGGCGCTCGGATCGATCGCGCACCAGTCGACCGTGCGGGCGCTCGGCGAGCGCGTCGCCGCCTATCCATTCAGGCATGGCGGGCAGTTGCCGGCCGGTGGCATCACGCTGTTTTCCAGCTATCACTGCTCACGCTACAACACCAATACGGGCGTGCTGACCGAGGCGATGTTCGTCAGCGTTTTCAGCGAGATCGCGGCGTTCCTGAAGATATAGATTCACTCCTCAATGCGCCGGCGCAAGCAGCACCGCCAATTTCTCCGGCCCGCCCTGCAGAACGTTCAGGTCGACGTCACCCTCGATACCGTCTATGCGCCCGCGATTGTGGTACTGCCAGTAGATCCAGTCGTGGCGGTCAGGTTCCACCAGCAGCGAGCGAAGCCAGAGCGGGCGAGCGGCGATCTGCCCGGCATAGGCAGCCTCGGCCTCATCGGTCAGATAGACGATCGCCGTCTTGCCGAATGCCTGCTCGACAGGTCCGAGGAAAGCCTGGAGTTCAGCATTCAGTTGCTCGGGCGACGGGCGCTGCGGACAGTTGCCGCCGAACTCGACATCGACGACCGGCGGCAGCAAGGGCTGATCGTGCGGTACCACCGAGATGAAATTCTTCGCCTGGTCGGCGCCGGGCCGGCAGAAGGTGAAGAAATGATAGGCGCCTACGGCAAGGCCGGCCGCGCGGGCCTCACGTAGATTGGTGGCAAAAGCACGATCGACATGATCGCCGCCCTCGGTCGCCTTGATGACGGCGAAGGCGACATCGTCGGCGGCAACGCGCCGCCAGTCGATCTGGCCTTGATGATGCGAGACGTCGATGCCTCTGACCGGATATTTGCTACGGTCGGGAGAATAGGTGTGGAAGTAGAAGAAGCCGCCGGCCACCGCCATCGCTGCAAACGCCAGGCTCATCAATCCCCAGAGGATGATCCGGTTCTTCAAAGCGATCCCCTCTGGTATCTGCCGATTGCGCTTGCCCGAAATTTGGAAGCCAAACTGGCTTTTCGAGGGCTACCGCCTGATGTCTCTCACCCACGCTCCTTCAAGAGCCGGCCCTTCTCACGCGACCAGTCGCGCTGTTTCTCGGTCTCGCGCTTGTCGTGTAATTTCTTGCCGCGGCCGACGGCGAGCAGCAGCTTGGCGCGGCCCTGGTCGTTGAAATAGATTTTCAGCGGCACCAGCGTCATGCCTTCGCGGTCGACGCTCTGCGACAGCTTGGCCATCTCGCGCTTGTTGAGCAGGAGTTTGCGCCGCCGCCTGGGCTCGTGGTTGAAGCGGTTGGCCTGCAGATATTCGGGCAGATAGGAATTGATCAGCCAGATCTCGCCGCCTTCGACCGAGGCGTAGCTGTCCTGGATGTTGGCCTGGCCCTGGCGCAGCGACTTGACCTCGGTGCCGGTCAGCACCAAGCCGGCCTCGATCGTGTCGAGCACCTCATAGGAAAACCGCGCCTTGCGGTTTTCCGCAACGGTCTTGTTGTTGGGATCGGCTTTTCTGACTTGATTCATAACGTCTAGAGTCCGTTTCGAAACTCGCTCCTGCGAGTCAGATGATGGTGCCACCGAGAACCGGAGCGGAGCGTACATATAGTACGTGAGCACCGGAAGCGCAGGTGGCGCCTTCAGTTGGCCGCAGGAGTAGAGTTTCCAAACGGGCTCGCTAATTAATCAAGCCGGCGTGCTTCATGGCCGCATCGATCTTCGCCGCGGTCGATTCCTCGACCGTGACCAGCGGCGACCGCAGCACATTCTCGACCTTGCCCAGCTTCGACAGCGCGTATTTGGCGCCGGACACGCCGGGCTCCAGGAAGATCGCCTTGTGCAGGGGCAAGAGACGATCCTGCAATTCCAGCGCCTTGGCGCTGTCGCCGGAAAGCGTCGCCTCCTGGAATTCGGCGCACAGCCGCGGCGCGACGTTCGAAGTCACCGAAATGCAGCCGACACCGCCATGGGCGTTGAAGCCGAGCGCCGAGGCGTCCTCGCCGGAAAGCTGGATGAAATCCTTGCCGCAGGTCATGCGCTGCTCGGACACACGCTCGACCTTGCCGGTCGCGTCCTTGACGCCGACGATGTTCTTGAAGTCGTGAGCCAGCCGCCCCATCGTCTCCGGCATCATGTCGATCACCGAACGCGGCGGGATGTTGTAGATGATGATCGGCAGCTTGGTCGCCCTGGCGACGGCGGCGAAATGCTCGTAGAGGCCGCGCTGCGTCGGCTTGTTGTAATAGGGCGTGACGACCAGGGCGGCATCGGCGCCAACCTTTTCGGCATACTGCACGAGGCCGACGGCTTCCGCCGTGTTGTTGGAACCGGCGCCGGCGACGACCGGAGCACGGCCCTTGGCCACCTCGATGCAGACCTTGACGACATGGCGATGCTCATCGTGCGACAGTGTCGGCGACTCGCCAGTGGTGCCAACGGGAACCAGACCCGTCGTGCCTTCCGCGAGCTGCCATTCGACAAAGGCGCGAAAGGCTTTCTCGTCGAAACGTCCGCTCTTTTCGAACGGTGTCACGAGCGCAGTAAGCGAGCCTCTCAGCATGTCGTCCAACTCCTTGGGACTTGTTTGTTTATGCATGTCGCTGTCCCAAAACCGGTATCCACTTTTGGGCGACATGCATCGGTGTTTGTCGATCAGTTTGTCGTGCGCGCCTTCTAACCGAAAGCGAAGCGGCGCACCATAGTCTCGACATGGTTGCGCGGCAAGCATTGCCATGGTGCCAGCAAGCGCAATTCGAACAGCCTTGATAACTCTTTGTTTACGAGCCCTTCACGACCTAAGTCTAGGCTTCGAGGTATCTTCGCCTGCTGGTAGAATGCTGAACCAAGGAAGACACGAGACCATGCCGACCCGTCGGCCTCACCTCTTCGCGCTGCTTGGCGCCATCGCCGCGCTGATGCCCGGTGTGGCGATCAGCGGCAGCGTGGATGCGCGGGCCACCGCGGCGATCCCGATGCCGAGCCCGCAGGACAGCGCGCAGCAGGCCCCCTCGCCCAGCGTCTTGCTGCTGAAGAGCGGGCTGGACGCGCTGGCGGCCGGTGATATTCCCGGCGCTCGCGGTGTTCGCGATGCGCTTCCCGCTCAATCGCTCGACCACCACATACTGGCCTGGGCGATCGCACTATACGGCGGCGACAAGGTTCCGAGCGGCGACATCGCCGCCGCCGCGAAGATGCTGCCCAACTGGCCGGGCACCATTGCCTTGCGCAAGAACAGCGAGCGGGCGCTCTATCGAGAAAACCCCGCTTCCGACATCGTCATTGCGGCGTTCGATGGCAGCCAGCCGCAGACATTCGAAGGCGTCATGGTTCTCGCCCGCGCCTATGTGGCGACGGGCAATGTCAAGGCGGCACGCTCGGTGCTGTCGCCGTTTTGGCGCACCACGATCCTGGAAGCCAAGGACGAGACGTCGCTGATCAAGGAATTCGGCGGTCTTATCCCTGCCGCCGACCACCGTTTTCGCATGGACCGTATGTTTTATGCCGACCGGGTGAATTCCGCGCTGCGCATTGCCGGTCTTGCCGGCGCCCAGCAGTTTGCCGAGGCCTGGGCCGCGGCCGACAGAGGCGACAGGAATGCGTTGAAGCTGTTGAAGGCGGTCCCGGCATCCCAGCGTTCTGCCGGCTATTTCTTCGCGCAGGCCGAGTATCTGCGCAAGCTGGAGGATTTTGCCGGCGCCGCCGCCGTGGTGATGAAGGCGCCGACGGACCGCGAGGCTCTGGTCGACCCGGACGCCTGGTGGGTCGAGCGCCGGGTGCTGTCGCGCGAACTGGTTGACCAAGGCGACATGAAGACGGCGTACACGATTGTCGCCACGCATGCCGCCGAAAGTGCAGCCAATGCGGCCGAGGCCGAGTTCCATGCCGGCTGGTATGCGCTGCGTGGCCTCAACGACCCCAAGCTTGCCGCGACGCATTTTTCGCGCATCGCCGACCTTGCCCAAGGGCCGATGACCCTGTCGCGCGCCTATTACTGGCTCGGCCGTGCCGCGGAAGTCGGCGGTCCCGGCAGCGCCAAGGACTATTTTGGGCGCGCCGCCAATTATGGTACGACCTTTTACGGGCAGCTTGCCGCCGAACGTGTCGGCCGGCAGGCGCTCAACATCGTCTATCCCATGCCCAGTGCCGCCGACCGGCAGAATTTTGCCGGCCGCGAGGCGGTCAGCGCGATCAAGCGGCTGCAGGAGGCAGGCTATGATCGCTATGCCGAAACGCTCTATCGCGACCTCGCCGGCCAGTTGACCAGCCCAGGCGAACTGGCGCTGCTTGCTGTCCTTGCCGAGAAGCAGGGCAACCATTTCATGGCGCTGAAGGTCGGCAAGATCGCCGGCGCGCGCAGCATCGATGTCGGCGCGCTGTCGCATCCGCTCGGCGTCATTCCTGATTCGGCCAATATTTCCGGCTCGGGCAAGGCGCTTGCCTATGCGATTGCCCGCCAGGAGAGCGAATTCAACATCGGTGCCGTATCCAGCGCCGGCGCGCGCGGGCTGCTGCAGCTGATGCCGGGAACCGCCAAGCAACTGGCGAAGAAGGCCGGGTTGCAGTTTTCGCAGGCACGGCTGACCACCGACGCCGGCTACAACGCCACACTCGGCTCGGCCTTCCTCGGCGAGCAGCTCGATCGCTTCAACGGCTCCTACGTGCTGACCTTCGCCGGCTACAATGCCGGCCCCAACCGGGCCAGCCAGTGGGTGGCGAAATACGGCGACCCGCGCGGCAAGGACATCGATGCGGTGGTGGACTGGATCGAGCGGATTCCCTACACGGAAACAAGAAGTTACGTGCAGCGCGTGATGGAGAATTACGAGGTCTACAAGATGCGTATTTCCGGCAAATACGACATTGTCGGCGACCTCGTGAACGGGCGCAACTGAGGACGCTGACGGCTTGAGAGGCGACCGAGCGTCGCTCCTTCTATTTGACCATCCCTGCCCTCGTCTGTAGCAGTCGCAGACGATCCAGACAGGGAGTCCTTTCAGATGTCGAGCACCGGAGGTTTTCCCGACTTCTTCTACGTAGCGCCAGACGGGCTGAGACTTCATGCCCGCCTCTATGGCGAAGCGAAGCCCGGACATTGGCCGGTCATCTGCCTGCCCGGCCTGACCCGCAACGCGCGGGATTTTCATGAGCTGGCACTTTATCTTTCGACGCGATCGCCGGTACCGCGCCAAGTGGTTGCCTTCGACTATCGCGGACGCGGACAGTCGGCCTACGATCCCGATGTCAGCCACTACAATGTCGGCGTCGAGGCCAGCGACATCCTTGCCGGGCTGGCCGCGCTTGGCATTGAGGGGGCGGCCTTCATCGGCACCTCACGCGGCGGGCTGATCATCCATGTGCTTGGCGCGCTGCGCCCGGCCGTGCTGAAAGCCATTGTTTTCAACGACATCGGGCCGGTGATCGAGCCGGCCGGCCTCGCCCACATCCAGTCCTATCTCGAACGCACGTCGAAGCCGAAAACCTTCACCGAGGCGATGGATGCCCAGCGCAGCGTTCACGGCAAGGATTTTTCCAAGCTCACCGACGCCGACTGGACGCGGATGGTGGGAGCGCTCTACCGTGAGACGGATCAAGGGCTGTTGCCGGATTTTGATCCGAAACTGGTCGATATGGTCGCCAATCTTGACCTGTCACAGCCATTGCCGGCGCTGTGGCCGCAGTTCGAGGCGTTGGCAGCCATTCCCCTGCTCGCTATCCGTGGCGCCAATTCCAGGCTGTTGTCGCCTGAAACTCTGGAGCAGATGCGCCAGCGCCATCCGATGATGGAAGCGATCGCGGTCGAGGGCCAGGGCCACGCCCCTTTCCTCGAAACTGGCAGCTTGCCCGGCGATATAGCGACCTTCCTCGATCGGGCTGAGCGCAGACACCAAACAAAGTAAACCCTAAGACCAGATCTGGCCCTGAGGTCACCATGACAGTATATACAGGCCTTTGGAACTATTTTGCCTTTGAGCTTTTCCCTGACGCTTTCGCTGGCTTCGCCGCGCCCGCCTGACCCCGTTCGGTCATCGGAATGGCGCGGCTGAGGCCGGATTTGGTGATCCAGAAGGAAACGCGATGTTCCTGGATGTCGTTCAAGATCAGTCCGAGCGCCCCGCCGAGACGGCAGCCGCTGTCGACCAGGAAGACTGAAAGCCTGTAGGCATCCTCGCTGCGGCTCCTGATGGCGGCGAACAGCCTGGCCTACGGACGAAAGGGCTGTTCGGCTGCTATCCCCCAGCGTTGTTGCACAAATGACGCGATTTGGCCCAACTCAAAGCACTCGTTAACCATCAGGGCCGCCCTAACCCCCATATTCACGGGCACATCCGGCAACCGGCTGACGGAATCAAGGCGAGGCGACGAATCACGTGCCAGGGATTCGCCGCAGAACCGCCGCCGCTGGGAAAGCCACGGCGCGGCATGCGATTATTTTTCGACAGAATGACTTCTTTTTCAGAGATAATGGCCGGGGCTTGTTGATTGTGCCGGCGCTTTTCTTTATCCAGCGGCGCAACGGAGAGGTGGCCGAGTGGTCGAAGGCGCTCCCCTGCTAAGGGAGTAGAGGTCAAAAGCTTCTCGTGGGTTCGAATCCCATCCTCTCCGCCACCCTATGCCCTGCAGACTTCGAATCAGATCAATCAGGCCATGTCGCCTCAACCATCCGGCCGAGACTCACAAGCGCATTGGCCAGCCCCATCCGGATAGCGGGACGGCCGCCGTCGATCTTGAGCGCTTTCTCATAAGGCGGCGCCACGATGTCGGCCTTGCCGAATTCGGCGTAGGCGCGACCAGCGCGCAAAGCGCCTCAACCCAGTCGGCATTCAGCTCGCAAGCACGTTCAAAATGCCTCATCGCATGCACATGCTCGCAGACCTTCAAATAGGTCTCACCCAGTGTCAAATGGTAGTGCAGATTTTGAGGGACCTCTTTTACCACTCGCTCAACAAACCGAATGGCCATCTGGTCTAGGCCGAGCGCAAAGGATGTCCAGTTTATGAGCCAATACGCGCTGACAAAGTGCCTCCGCATCCAGCAACCGATTTGCCCGATGCAATTCGACAGCCTGCCTGAGCAATGCATCATCAGCCTGTGCACGGGGTAGTGGGCTTGCTTTCGGATGGGTGATTTCGGTCCGGACGAAATTTTCTGATGCTTCGACCAGGCAGGCGGCAGACGATTGTTCATGGTCCTTCGCTAGCAAAAAGAGGCGACGGAATCCGGCGTTACGGCTGCAGATCGCAGGGTGCTTGCACGGCCAGGCTGGTCACGCTAGCAAGGAGGCCCTTTCCAAGCGAGCTTCCCCCATGCGTCTGCGCCCTGCCCTTTCGCCGCTTATCGCAGCACTTCCCTCGACCGTGCCTTTTGTCGGCCCGGAAGCGCAGGAGCGTGAACGCGGGCGGGCTTTTCGTGCCCGCATCGGCGCCAATGAGAGCAGTTTTGGCCCATCGCCACGGGTCATCGCCCGCATGGAGCGCGTGGCGCGCGACCAGTGGATGTATTGCGATCCCGACAATTACGAGCTGAAGGTCGCGGCTGCCGCGCATCTTGACGTGGCGATCGAGAACGTCGTTGTCGGCGAAGGCATCGACGGGCTGCTCAGCCTGGTGGCGCGCATGTATGTGGCGGCTGGCGATGCCGTGGTCACCTCGCTCGGCGCTTATCCAACCTTCAACTTCCATATTGCCGGCGTCGGCGGGCGGCTGGTGACAGTCCCTTACGAGAACGACCGCGAAAGCCTGGATGGTTTGCTTAAGGCGGCCGTCAAGGAGAAGGCCCCGCTGGTCTATCTGTCCAACCCGGACAATCCGATGGGCAGTTGGTGGGAAGCGGACGAGGTGATCCGCTTCATCGAGGCATTGCCTGAGACCACCATGCTGGTGCTCGACGAGGCCTACGGCGAATTGGGGCCGGCCTCGGCCCTGCCGCCGATCGACATCTCGCGACCAAATGTCATCCGCATGCGAACCTTTTCAAAGGCTTATGGGCTTGCCGGGATACGCTGCGGCTATGCGATTGCGGAGGCGCAGGTGATCCGCGACTTCGAGAAGATCCGCAACCATTACGGCGTCAGCCGCATGGCGCAGATCGCCGGCGTCGAGGCACTCGCCGACCAGCCCTATCTCGAGACGGTGGTGGCGCGGGTGGCTGCCGGGCGCCGGCGCATCGCTGATATCGCCGAGCAGAACGGGTTGAAGCCGCTGGCCTCGGCGACCAATTTCGTCACCATCGACTGCGGCCATGACGGCCCCTTCGCGCTGAAAGTGCTGCAAGGTCTGCTGTCACGTGATGTGTTCATCCGCAAGCCGATGGCGCCAGGACTCGACCGCTGCATTCGCGTCAGCGTCGGCCTCGACCACGAACTGGATATCTTTGCCGAGGAATTGCCGGGCGCGCTGGCGGCGGCGCGGGGGAACTAGGCAATTCAGCTGCGTTCGGATGCTGGCGCTGCGCTTAGCAGGTGCCTGACGCGTGCCAATATATCCGACAACTCGGCCGCTTCCTCGTCGCCCAGGTCCACGGTCAGGCGGGTGAGATCGCGATCCGCGGCTGCCTGGAGTGTGGCAAGCGCGGCCTGGCCGCGAACGGTGAGCGAGAGGACGCGACCGCGCAGAGCCCCAGGGACGGTGCGCATTTCGGTCAAGCCCGCGGCAAAGAGTTTTCTAAGGATTCTCGTGACATAGGCCGGATCCAGTTGGAGTTCCCTGGCAATGCCGGACGCTGCTGGCCCGAAATCGGTTTGAAACGCCCGTGCCAGAAAGCCTGCCGTGCCGCCAGGGGCGGCAGCAATACGGCCAGGTCGACGGCCCAGTTCGAACAGCACCCGCGCCTCGGTCAGCGTAAAGGCGCTGTGCGTCAAGGTTTCGTCGAGCAGCCCGACCAGGCCGGTATAGAACCGGTTGAAGCATCTGAGATCGCGGACCAAGGCACTCCGATCGGCTGGCATGTCATGCGCCTTCCCTGAGATTCCACATCGGTGGATCATTGCGTAAAAGTTGATCAAGTCAACTTTTTATTGGATCAAGTCATCCATCTTACGAGCAAGCCTCGGCTTCTGTTCGATAGTCCCCCTCAAGCCAGTTGCCTTCGCTCGATCCTGCGCCAGACTCTATGCAAGGGAGCGCACGATGAACGATCGGAAAAGGGCCGTGCAGGCCCGCGTACACGGCAGGGTGCAAGGCGTCGGCTACAGGATCTGGGCGAGAGGCGAAGCGGCAGGGCTTGGGCTAGTGGGCTGGGTGCGCAACGAAAGAGACGGCACGGTAACGGCATGGCTCGCTGGCGCCGAAACGGCGGTTTCGTCCATGATCGAACGGCTTTGGCAGGGCCCGGCGGGCGCTTCAGTCTCGCGGGTCGATGTCGAGGAGATCGAGACCTGGACCGCGCCTGGAGATTTCAAAATCGTCGCATAGGCGCATGCGCATTACTTGACTAGTCCGACACTCTTGAATTAATTGAACGTTCGTTTTATTATTGCCAGCTTGATGAGGCGATCATGGCGCGCACCACGGGATCCGACGGCGAGCGAACCGAGGCGGCAGTCCGCGAAGCGGCGGTCAACCTGATCGCACGCCATGGCTACGAGGCGATGTCGATGCGGCGGCTGGCGGCCGAGGTCGGCGTGCAGGCGGCCGCGCTCTACCGCTATTTCCCGACCAAGGAAGACCTGCTGTTCACGCTGATGCGCGAGCACATGGAGGGGCTTCGCCAGGCCTGGGAACACGCGAGGCCAACCGATGCAGATCCGGCGGAGCAGCTTGCGGCCTATGTGCGCAACCACATCGCTTTCCACATCGAGCGCCGGCATGCCACGCATGTGTCGAACATGGAACTGCGCAGCCTGTCGCCCGACAGGCTGACACAGATCCTGCGCATGCGCACAGCCTACGAAAAGGAACTGCGCAGCATCTTGCGCGAAGGCGCCGAGGCCGGCGACTTCAGCATCGAGGACACCGGTCTGACGGCCATGGCGCTGATCCAGATGATGACCGGCGTCATCGTCTGGTTTCGCCCGGGCGAGCGGCTGTCGGTCTCTGAAGTGACGGCGACATATCTTTCGATGACAATGCGCCTGGTTGGCGCGAGGATGGATACCTGCAGCGCCGCACGTCCCTCGGACGTGCAAAGGACGCTGTAGCACTTGAATTTTGCGCATGATCCTTTCCGAAAATCGAAGTCGATTTTCGGGGTCATGCGGCGGGAGGAACGCCATGTACACCAACACGCTCAGCTTCGGGTATGACGAGGACATCGAGGCGCTGCGCGATATGGTGCGGCGCTTCGCCCAGGACAGGATCGCCCCGATCGCCGGCGATATCGACCGCCAGAACGAATTTCCGGCGCATCTGTGGCGCGAGCTCGGCGAACTCGGCCTGCTCGGCATCACCGCCGATCCCGAGTTCGGCGGCAGCGGCATGGGTTATCTCGCCCATGTGATTGCGGTGGAGGAAATCTCCCGCGCGTCGGCTTCGGTCGGTCTTTCCTACGGCGCCCACTCCAACCTCTGCGTCAACCAGATCAACCGCTGGGCGACGCCGGCGCAGAAGGAAAAGTTCCTGCCGCCGCTGTGTTCGGGCGAGCGTGTCGGCGCGCTGGCGATGTCTGAATCCGGCGCCGGCTCGGACGTCGTCTCGCTCAAGCTGCGCGCCGAAAAGCGCAATGACCGCTATGTGCTCAACGGCACCAAGATGTGGATCACCAACGGCCCGGACGCCGATACGCTTGTCGTCTATGCCAAGACCGACCCGGAGCGGAAATCGCGCGGCATCACCGCCTTCATCGTCGAGAAGGCCATGACGGGATTCTCCGTGGCGCAGAAACTCGACAAACTCGGCATGCGCGGCTCCAGCACCGGCGAACTGGTGTTTGAAAATGTCGAGGTACCGTTCGACAATTTGCTGCATGAGGAAGGACGCGGCGTCGAGGTGCTGATGTCGGGCCTAGACTATGAGCGCACGGTGCTCGCCGGCGGCCCGATCGGCCTGATGGCAGCCTGCCTCGACGTGGTGATTCCCTATGTGCACGAACGCAAGCAGTTCGGCCAGCCGATCGGCGAGTTTCAGCTGGTGCAAGGCAAGCTTGCCGACATGTACACGGTGATGAACGCCGCGCGCGCCTACGTCTACGCCGTCGCGGCCGCCTGCGACCGCGGCCAGACCACCCGCAAGGACGCCGCCGGCTGTGTTTTGTTCGCCGCCGAAAAGGCGACGCAGATGGCGTTGGACGCCATCCAGCTGCTGGGCGGCAACGGCTACATCAACGATTATCCGACCGGCCGGCTGCTGCGCGACGCCAAGCTTTACGAGATCGGCGCCGGCACCAGCGAAATCCGGCGCTGGCTCATCGGCCGCGAGATCATGGCGGAGGGGGTGTGAGCATGGCCGTCCTGCAGACTCAGATCTCCCCCTCCTCCGACATCTTCCGCGCCAATGCCGATCGCATGCGCGCGCTGGTCGCCGACATCGCCGAAAAGGCCGCGACCGTCGAGCGCGGCGGCTCGGAGGAGGCGCGCGAGCGCCATATTTCGCGTGGAAAGCTGCTGCCGCGCGAACGCCTGGCACAATTGCTCGACACTGGTTCGCCCTTCCTCGAGATCGGCCAGTTCGCGGCGTGGTCGATGTATGGCGAGGAGATTTCCTCGGCCGGCATGATCGCCGGCGTCGGCCGGGTCGAGGGCACCGAGGTGATGGTCGTCGTCAACGATGCCACGGTGAAGGGCGGCACCTACTATCCATTGACGGTGAAAAAGCATCTGCGCGCGCAGGAAATCGCGCTGCAGAACAATCTGCCCTGCATCTATCTGGTCGACAGCGGCGGCGCCAATCTGCCCAACCAGGACGAGGTGTTTCCCGACCGCGAGCATTTCGGCCGCATCTTCTACAACCAGGCCAACATGTCGGCTGCCGGCATACCGCAGATCGCCTGTGTCATGGGGTCCTGCACGGCCGGAGGCGCCTATGTGCCGGCGATGTCGGACGAGACGATCATGGTGCGCAACCAGGCAACCATTTTTCTCGGCGGCCCACCACTGGTGAAGGCGGCCACCGGCGAGGACGTCAGCGCCGAGGATCTGGGGGGCGCGGATGTGCATACGCGGCTCTCTGGCGTTGCCGACCACTATGCGATGGACGACGAACATGCGCTCGCCATCTGCCGGCGCATAGTCAAAAACCTGAATCGGAACAAGACCGTAAGCCTAAACTTACAGAGATCGATTCCGCCGCTTCATCCGGCGGATGAACTCTACGGCGTCGTGCCGACCGATTTGCGCCAGCCCTATGACGTGCGCGAGGTGATCGCGCGCCTCGTCGACGGGTCCGAGTTCGACGAGTTCAAGCAGAATTACGGCACGACGCTGATCACCGGTTTTGCCCATCTCCACGGCATGCCGGTCGGCATCATCGCCAACAATGGCGTGCTGTTTTCCGAAAGCGCGCTGAAGGGCGCGCATTTCATCGAGCTGTGCTGCCAGCGCGGGATCCCGCTGGTCTTTCTGCAGAACATCACCGGCTTCATGGTCGGCCGGAAATACGAGGCCGGCGGCATTGCCAAGGATGGCGCCAAGCTGGTGATGGCGGTTGCCACCGCCAGGGTGCCGAAGGTGACCGTGATCATCGGCGGCTCGTTCGGCGCCGGCAATTACGGCATGTGCGGCCGCGCTTACTCGCCGCGCTTCCTGTGGATGTGGCCGAATGCGCGCATCTCGGTGATGGGCGGCGAACAGGCGGCAACCGTGCTCGCCATGGTCAAGCGCGAAGGCATCGAGCGCAAGGGCGGCGAGTGGAGCGCCGAGGAGGAAGCGAAATTCAAGAAGCCGATCCTGATGAAATACGAGCATGAGGGCCATCCGCTCTACTCGTCGGCCCGCCTCTGGGACGACGGCATCATCGATCCGGCGAAGACGCGCGACGTGCTGGCGCTCAGCCTTTCCGCGTCGCTCAACGCCGAGATCGAGGACACGCGTTTCGGCGTGTTCAGGATGTGAGATGAGCAAGGCGTTGAACAGGATCCGCATTCACACCGGGGACATCACGAAGCTGGATGTCGACGCCATCGTCAATGCCGCCAACACCTCGCTTCTCGGCGGCGGTGGAGTCGATGGCGCCATCCACCGCGCGGCGGGTCGTGAGCTCGAGGTCGAATGCCGGATGTTGAACGGATGCAGGGTCGGCGACGCCAAGATCACCAAGGGTTACAAGCTGCCGGCTCGACATATCATCCACACTGTCGGGCCGATCTGGCAGGGCGGCGGCAAGGGCGAAGCCGAACTGCTGGCCTCTTGCTATCGCAGGTCGCTGGAACTCGCGACTGCCAATGATTGCCGTTCGGTGGCGTTTCCCGCGATCTCGACCGGTGTTTACCGCTACCCCAGGGCTGAGGCGACCGAAATCGCCGTCGGCACTGTCAGCATGATCATTGAAGAGAAACCCATGCCCGAAACCGTCATCTTCTGCTGCTTCGACGAGCATACGGCGGAACTATACCGGCGAACCGTTGCTGCGCTCCGGAAGGGTTGAACTGTATGGACCAATCGATTCATCAGCATAGGCAGCGTCGAATCTCCGCTGGCGAACTGGCGTCGAGACAAAATATTCGCTACTGCTTGTCCCGTGCAATGCAATGGGGACAGGGTGGGAATGGAACTGAAATATTGCCGGGGGATGGCTGCCTCGATACTTGCATCCATACTAATATTCACCACAGCTGGCGCCGGCCAGGCCGGATCACTCGCAGGAAGCAAGGGAGACGTGCATTTTCCGCCGACCGTGGGCTCGGGCGAATGCAACGTTGCCTACAAGGGCTACGTTGCGGCGAGCGGTCATTCGGCCTACGCCACGACCTTTTATTCGCGAGTCGTCGACCTCTACATCATCTGCGGGACGAAGCTCAACGCACCTTCCCAGAAGGCCGCGGAGGAGATGGCGCTGCGCAACTGCCAGGCTGGATTGACGCGTTGGAAGCTAAAGACCGCAAGTGGCGGCTGCGCGATCTCGGCATCGAAATAGGCACATGCGCTTCGCTCGTAGAGCGCTCCCTTGGTAAGGGGGCGCTCTATATCAAGTGCCGAACTGCAAGGCAGCATCCGGCAAACGGAAAGCCTATCCATATAGGTTTGCGACCCAGAGGGGGCGCGAAGGAACGCCTGCGTCGCTTTCAGCAAGGCCTGGCTACGGAGGCTCCATGTTCAGCAAGATCCTGATCGCCAATCGGGGCGAGATCGCCTGCCGTGTCATCCGCACGGCCCGCAAGATGGGCGTGCACACCGTCGCCGTCTATTCTGACGCCGACGCGAAATCCCTGCATGTCGAGATGGCCGACGAGGCCGTTCACATCGGCCCCTCGCCGGTCGGTGAGAGTTACTTGCGGGGGGACCGGATTGTCGCGGCGGCGCTTTCGACGGGGACGCAAGCCATCCATCCCGGTTACGGCTTCCTGTCGGAAAATCCTGATTTCGTCGACCAGGTGGTGGCGGCGGGGCTCACCTTCATCGGCCCATCGTCGGCCTCGATCCGCGCCATGGGGCTGAAGGACGCCGCCAAGCGGCTGATGGAGAAAGCCGGCGTTCCCGTCGTTCCAGGCTATCATGGCGAAGCGCAGGAGATCGTGCTGCTCGCCTCCAAGGCACGCGAGATCGGCTATCCCGTGCTGATCAAGGCGCGCGCCGGCGGCGGCGGCAAGGGCATGCGGCGCGTCGAACATCCCGATGATTTCTCCGAGGCGCTGTCCAGCGCCCGGCGCGAGGCAAAGGCTGCTTTCGGCGACGACCGCGTGCTTGTCGAAAAATATGTCGACAAGCCACGGCACATAGAAGTCCAGGTGTTCGGCGACAATTTCGGCAACGCGGTGCATCTCTACGAACGCGACTGCTCGGCGCAGCGCCGCCATCAGAAGGTGATCGAGGAAGCCCCTGCCCCCGGCATGACGCCGGCGCTGCGCAAGGCGATGACGGAAGCCGCCGTGAAGGCCGCCAAGGCGATCGGCTACTCAGGCGCCGGCACCATCGAGTTCATCGTCGATGCCTCGCAAGGCCTCAAGCCCGACCGCTTCTGGTTCATGGAGATGAACACCCGCCTGCAGGTCGAGCATCCCGTCACCGAAATGGTCACCGGCACCGATCTGGTCGAGTGGCAGCTGCGGGTTGCCAGCGGCGAAAAGCTGCCGAAGACGCAGAGCGAGATCGCGCTGACCGGCCATGCCCTGGAGGCGCGCATCTATGCCGAGGATGCGGCAAAGGGGTTCCTGCCCGCAACGGGCACGCTGCATCATCTGAAGTTCCCTGAGGCGGCCTGCGAGGGCGCCACGATGCGCGTCGAAACCGGCGTGCGGGCCGGCGATGCCATCTCCCCCTATTACGATCCGATGATCGCCAAGCTGGTGGTTCATGCAAAGGACAGGCAAGCAGCGTTGGAAGCGCTCGGCGCGGCGCTGTCGCGGACCGAAATCGCCGGTTCCACCGTCAACACCGGCTTCCTTGCCGCCCTTGCCGCCGATCCCGACTTTTGTGCTGGTGACGTCGACACCGGCCTGATCGGCAGACATCAGGCCGCACTGACCGGCGTCGCGCCGCCGACCGGCGAAATCGTCTCGGCAGCAGCCCTTGCCGCCTCCGGCGCAGCAGCCTTGCCGCCATCGAACGACCCATGGTCGTCGCTTTCCGGCTACGCGCATTTCCACGGCGTGGCGCGGCGCACGCGGCTGAAGTTCGGCGAGGCCGATATACTGGCAAAGGTTTCAGTGCGGCCGGACGGGCGCTTCCAGGTGGCGCTCGATGCGCCCTATGACAGCACCAATTCGCATGATTTTCGCGCCGCTCCGCGCCTTGCCCGCTGGCCTGGCCACATCACGGTGTTCGAAGGCGCCGTCGGCTACACATTCGCGGTGACGGACCCGTTGGCACGGAGCGATGACGCGGCCGCCGCTTCCGGCAGCCTGCGCGCGCCGATGCCCGGGCTGGTCAAGCTGGTGCGCGTGGCTAAGGGCGACGCGGTGATCAAGGGGCAACCGTTGCTGATCCTCGAGGCGATGAAGATGGAGCACACCATTGCCGCCCCGCATGACGCGGTGGTTGCCGAGATCGCCGCGGAAGGGGCGCAGGTCACCGACGGGACTGTGCTGGTGCGGTTCGTAGAGGAACAGAGCGCCCAGACCGCTGCCGCGGGCCGATGAGCGGAACGCTTCGCGAACGGCAAACAAAATGGCCGGGGTGAAATCCCGGCCATTTCCTTGAATTACATCACTACCCGAGATTACTGCGCGATCGGCGCGTACTTGCCGTCATGCCACTGGTTGATGTCGTAGCTGGCGTTCTTGAGGTCGCCCTTCTCGTCGAAGGTGACGTCGCCGACAACGGTGCTGATCGGCGTGCCGTTCTTCAACGCTTCGGCAACCTTGGCCGGATCGTCGCTGCCGGCGCGCTTGATGCCTTCGGCGAAAGCCTGGACCACGGCGTAGGAGAACAGCGTGAAGCCTTCCGGCACGAAGCCGCCGGCCTTGATCTTTTCGACAGCGGCCTTGGCTTCCGGCTTTGCCTGCGGGTCCGACGGGAAGACGAACATGGTGCCTTCGCCAGCCGGGCCGGCAACCTGCCAGAATTCCGGCGAGGCGATGGAGTCCGGCATGATCAGCTGGAACTTCAGGTTTTGTTCGGCCGACTGACGCAGGATCAGGCCGGCTTCAGGATGGTAGCCGCCGAAATAGACGACGTCGGCCTTGAGATCCTTCAGCTTGGTGACGAGCGCCGAATAGTCCTTCTCGCCGGGATTGATGGCGTCATAATAGACTTCCTTGAGGCCGCCAGTGTTCATGGTCGCCCTGACGGCATCGGCCACGCCCTGACCGTAAGCGCTCTTGTCGTGCAGGATGACGACATTCTTGCCGGCATATTTCTTGGCGATCCACGGGCCGATGAAGGCGCCCTGTGCATCGTCACGCGTATAGAGGCGCATGATGGTCGGCCAGCCGGCCTTGGCGGCCGCGTCGGTCAGCACCGGGTTCGAGGAAGCCGGGCTCATCATCAGCGCACCGGCCTCGGCATAGACGGCCGAAGCGGGAATGCTCGAGCCCGAGCAGGCATGGCCGTCGATGAACTTGACGCCGTTGGCGACGATGCGGTTGGCGACCGACACGGCCTGCTTGGGATCGCACTGGTCGTCCTCGATGTCGAGCTTGATCATCGAGCCGTTGACGCCGCCGGCGGCGTTGATGGCGTCGGCGGCGGCCTGTGCGCCCTGCTTGAACTGGTCGCCGATGGTGGCGAGCTGTCCGGTCATCGGGCCGACCACCGAAACGGTGATGTCGTCGGCGAATGCCACCGGCGCACTCATCATCAGGCCGAAAATGGCCGCGCTCAAAATACTCATTTTTTTCATGGCAATAGAACTCCTCCACTCACGCGCGGCCGCCCCGGCCGCGCTTCTTCCAGAGAGGCGGGACAATTTCATCCTTCATTGGGCCTGTCTAGGCGCATTGGCGCCACTCGATTGGGCCTGCGGACCCTCATCGACGCAAAAAGCCACGCCAGCCTTGTTCCGGCTGGTCGTGGCTGTTTGCCTATCGGGCTGTTTCCCCAGCGCCCCCGCGCCGCGAACCCCAACGTGGCCTTCCCTGTCGTCCCTGCCATGATCCGAAGAAACGGATTCTTTTCGGGATCATGGTCCGTCGCACGGCTTGGGCCTGTCCGGCTGCCGCATTCTTGTCGTTCATGGCCTGTGGCCTGGCTGTCTGCGCAGCCTTGTCCCTGTTTTGGCCCGACCGTCTTGGAGCGGTCTTGGCCGGAGCGTCCCCGCCTGCCGGAAATCTAGTGCATGGTCATCCATTCGCGGGCTTCGCGCAGCGCCTTGGCGATCTCGACCTTCGACATGGCGGCCGACAGTTCCGAGCGCAGTTCCGCGGCACGGGCCGAGCCCTTGATGGCGGCGATGTTGAACCATTTGTGGGCGGCAACGACGTCGGTTTCGCAATCGCGACCGGTCGCATACATCATGCCCAGTTCGAAAAGAATGTCGGCCTGGGCAGTTGCTCCCATGGCGCCGAAACCTGCTTCAAGCATTTCAAAACGTGCCATTTTAGTCCCCTGTCTGGCTCCCGAGAGCTGCCTCCGTTCGTCTTGTCCGGGCCGCTCTTTCGATGCTTTCGAGAATGCCGATCAGGCTTGAATCCGCCGTTAAATGGCGTGCTTAATTTGAGGAAAACAAAGCTAAAACAATAGGTAAACGTGGAAATTCGTTAAGGATACGAAGCCAGCAATTCAGCCGATTTTCGTCAAATTCGACGAAAATTTTCCGAGCCTCGATCAACACTCCGCTAACCACGGGAAACAAACAGGACGCGCCGGTCGTTTTCATTTCCTCGCCGACGGCGTCAATTCAGGGGGCTTTGAAATGCCAAGATCTTCCGCAGCGGCACCGCTTTTGTTTTGCCAGGAGCTGGATTAGCTTACGTTTGCGTAAGCGGCAGACCGGCGAGGCGGAGAATTCGGCCGGCTATCCAAAGGGAGCAAGATATGTTTCGAAAAGTGAGCCTGGCTCTTGCAGCCACATTGATCATGGCGGGTGCGGCGTCGGCCGATCCGATCGAGGGCAATTGGAAAACGCAAGCCGGGGATACCGCTGCCATTTCAGGCAGCGACTCGTTTTCCATCACGCTCAAATCGGGCAAATATGCCGGCAAGACGATCGGCTCGCTCAAGGCGGCGGGCGACAACAAATATGCCGGCAGCATCACCGATCCTGCAAACGACAAGACCTATTCGGGCAAGGCGACATTGTCGGGCACCGCGCTCAAGATGAGCGGCTGCGTGCTTGGCGGACTGATCTGCAAGAGCCAGACCTGGCACAGGCTCTGATCAGCCTATCCTTGTGACATCCTGACGGGGCCCGACGGGCCCCGTTTTCGTTTCATCGGCACGTCAAGCCCTGGGGCTCTTGCCCCCCGCTGCCGGTAGCCGCGCACGCCGGCGACCCGCCCAGATCCCGTCAATCAATTTGAACCGCAGATGAACACCGGCATCAGAGCCGGTTCAGAGGCATTGGGGCATTCTCCAGCGCGTTGAAGGAGACACGACCCAATGCTTGCTCGCCGCTTCGCCATCGTCTGCCTGCTGATGAGCCTGTTTGGAATGTTCTTCGCCATCCTCGTCGCCGAAGCGGGCCGTTCGCCCCGCTCCTGGGATGAAGCCACCAGACTATGCCGCCTCGCCTGCCCGACCAACCTTCGCCACTGAAACAAAGAAACCCGGACCTCGAAAGCTCAGACATCATGACCCGCATCGCCGCCAACACTCTCAAGACCCTTCGGCTCCTGCCGCGGGCGGCGCTTATCCTGGTGCTCCTGGCCGCGCCGGTCCTGGCGGTGCCGATGATGCGTAGCGGCACCGGCTCGACGATCGAGGCGCCGGCCCTGAGGAAGTCCGGCGTGGGTTTCGTTCTGCTGGTCAGCCTGCAGCGGGGATAAAGAAAAATTCCGCTTTGAGCGCCTTCGGCAGCGACACCCCTCCCAACCGCTCGTCCAAGTCTCTATATTGAGCCATGGAAAAGCGAATCTACCCCCAAGCCATCGAATCTGTCGTCATGCCGGAGCCTTTTGGCCGGCAAAGCTTCGACAGCGCCGAAAAAGCAGTTGCCGCACTGCAGCTGCTTTACGACCGCAACACCAAGTTCCTGCGCGACGCCTTCGCGGCCCTGGCGGCCGCCGGCGGCGACAGCAGCAAGCGCTACCGCGCCTTCTATCCCGAGATCGGCGTCACCACGAGTTCCTTTACCCAGGTCGACTCGCGCCAAGCCTACGGCCATATGCCGACACCCGGCCATTTCGCCACCACGATCACGCAGCCGCACCTGTTCGAGAGCTATCTGGTCGAACAGCTGCGCCTGATCATGCGCAACCACGGTGTCTCGGTCACGGTCTCGGAATCGACCACGCCCATTCCGCTGCATTTCGCCTTCCTGGAGGGAACTTACGTCGACGGAGCCGCCGCGGAGCGCATCGAGCGGCCGATCCGCGACCTGTTCGACGTGCCGGATCTCGACGGCACCGACGACCAGATCGCCAACGGCACGTTCGAAGTGGCCTTCGGCGAACCAAGGCCGCTGGCGCCGTTCACGGCGCAGCGCATCGACTATTCGCTGCACCGCATGACCCACTATACGGCCACCAGCCCGCAGCATTTCCAGAACTTCGTGCTGTTCACCAACTACCAGTTCTACATCGACGAGTTCGTCGCCCGCGCCCGCGACCTGATGGAGAAGGGCGGCGGCGGTTACGCGGAATTCGTCGAGCCGGGCAATGTCGTGACCAAAGCCGGGCAGAACGCGCCCAGCGAAGGCGTTGGGCCGCAGCGCCTGCCGCAAATGCCGGCCTATCACCTGAAAAAGCCGAACCATGGCGGCATCACAATGGTCAACATCGGCGTCGGCCCTTCCAATGCCAAGACGATCACCGACCATATCGCCGTGCTGCGGCCGCATGCCTGGGTGATGCTTGGCCATTGCGCCGGGCTGCGCAACACCCAGGCGCTCGGCGACTATGTGCTGGCGCATGCCTATGTGCGCGAAGATCACGTGCTGGACGACGACCTTCCGGTCTGGGTGCCGATTCCGCCGTTGGCGGAAATCCAGGTTGCCCTGCAGGAAGCGGTCGCCGAAGTCACCGGCCTGTCCGGCTACGATCTGAAGCGCATCATGCGCACCGGCACGGTCGCCACCATCGACAACCGCAACTGGGAACTGCGTGACCAGCGTGGACCGGTGCAGCGCCTGTCGCAGTCGCGCGCCATCGCGCTCGACATGGAATCGGCGACGATCGCCGCCAATGGCTTCCGCTTCCGCGTCCCCTATGGCACGCTGCTGTGCGTTTCCGACAAACCGCTGCATGGCGAGTTGAAGCTGCCTGGCATGGCGACCGAGTTCTACAAGCGCCAGGTGGCGCAGCACCTTACCATCGGCATCAGGGCGATGGAGAAGCTGGCCGAGATGCCGATGGAGCGGCTGCATTCGCGCAAGCTCCGGAGCTTTTCGGAGACAGCGTTCCAATAGGCCGCCGCAGCGCCTGGGCGATGCATTTCGTCGTCTTGCCCGGGCGACAATTGGGCCGATAAGCAGATGGAACGGATCGTCAGGCGGCATTCGGCAGACACGACCTCGATGATGACAGGCGCGCGCTTGAAAATGATGGCTGGGTTGGCATTCCTGGCGATGACCGCGCTATCGGCCGCGCTGTTGGCCGGATTCTTCGGCACGCTGCATCCGGCCTTCGATTCCTTCTCGCATTTCCGCATTCACTTCAGCGTGCTCATGGCGCTTCTGGCACTGCCGCTGCTTGCCAGCTCGTTTCGGCTGCAAGCGGCAGCGGGGCTGCTGTTTGCCATCGCCTGCCTGGCCACGACGGCAAGCGCCCTGCCGAGGCTCTGGCCGCAGCCGGCGGTTGCCAAGCCCGCCGATCAGGCTGTCTACAGCCTGCTGCAGATGAATTTGCGCTTCAACAACCCGACGCCGAAGAAAGTGCTCTCCCTGATCGGCCGCGCCAACCCGGACGTGATCACCCTCGATGAGGTGTCGCAGATGTGGACGACCGAGCTTGGCTACATCGCCAGCGCCTATCCCTACCGTATCCTGTGCCCCTACCCGAACGGCATGTTCGGGGTGGCGTTGCTGTCGCGCCCGCCGGTCGTGGCCGGCACCACACCGCGCTGCGAGCCGCGCGGCGCGATGGCAACCGCCACCATCGACTTCGGCGGGATCGACGTCGATGTCGCCGCGATCCATTTGAGCTGGCCGTGGCCGAAGGAGCAATACTGGCAGATCGGCGAACTGGCGCAGACATTGGCCGGGTTGGGCGAGACCGCGATCATGGCCGGCGATTGCAACGCCGTGCCGTGGAGTGCGGCGGTGCGGCGGGTCGCGGCTTTCGGCGGGCTGACTCTTATGCCTTCGGCCGGGCCGACCTGGATCCACCGGACACTGCCCGACGTCCTGCGCCGCTATGCGGGCCTGCCGATCGACCAGGTGTTCAGCAAGGGCGGCTTGACGATCCTGTCTTCGAAGCGGCTGGAGGACACCGGCTCCGATCATCTGCCGGTGCTTGTCGAGTTCACGCTAAGGCCAGACGACAAGCAGCCTGAGAATGACCACGCCACCGCGCTCGCGGCGAGCGACTTGTCGGTGAAGCCGCAAAGCTGACACGCCAATCGAGCGGGGCTGGCGGCAAGGTCCCGCGATGGCGAGGGCTCTGGTCCCTTGTTCCAACGCAATTCCGAAGGGAAACCGCTGCGGCGCTTTCCCGGGAAAACCGCTTTACACTTTTCCTGGAATTGCCCTGGTTCAAGGTTTTCCGGTCAAGGCAGCGATCAGATGCTCGACATGGCCGCCATTGCGGTGTTCACGCCGATCGAAGGCGTTTTGTTTGGCCTCATATTCGGCATAGATCGCCTGGATGCGCAGCCGCGCCTCGCGGCGCGTCTTGTGGCAGGACGGGTCGTTGGCGACCCGCAGGCCGGTTATCGACCTTTCCGTAGCGCGCATCATCTCCCTGGCGATGCGCCCATGTGTTTCCTCATGGGCGCGAACACCTGCGAAAAACCTGTTCCAGCGCCTCCTCAGGGCCGGCGTCGCGGGTGAGGCAAGGCGCGGGAAGGTGTAGGAAAGATTCAGCGTGCCATTGCCCCCTCGCATCCGACAGAAGCCGTTGCCCTGGCCGGCGTCGAGATCCCAGTCGACGGTATAGGAGGTTGTGGCGATGGCGTGCGTCATGAAGCCGTGCCGGGGGCCTTGTCTGTCCATCGCGTCGATGAGGGCGGCGCCCGAGCCTCCCGTGACGTCGTAGGTCCGCGTCTGGATGACTGCCCTGGTGCCGGCCGAGGCCTGAGGCGCACACAGCGTCCCAATGGCGACGAGGCATGTCAGAACTATGCGGCGCATCGGCCTTCTCCCTATCCCCGGAGAAGGGAACCATAGACCGGCGGCCGTTTCAACGGTCTGCTGACCTGCATGCCCTCGCAGCCGGCCCCCCACCCACATTTTCTGCCGCCGAGGCCGAAACCGCCGGCCGCGCGACGTCACATGCCCTGGTAGACCGGACCCTCGCCGCCTTGCGGCGGCACCCAGTTGATGTTCTGGTTCGGATCCTTGATATCGCAAGTCTTGCAGTGGACGCAGTTCTGCGCGTTGATGACGAAGCGGACGTCTTTCGCCGCCGGATCGGCGACGGCGTTGCCGTCCTTGTCGACCCATTCATAGACGCCGGCCGGGCAATAGCGTGTCGAAGGCCCGGCGAAGACATCGTGCTCGGACCGCTTCTGCAGTTCCATATCGCCGACCAGCAGATGGACCGGCTCGTTCTCTTCGTGATTGGTGTTGGACAGGAACACCGAGGACAAGCGGTCGAAGGTCAGCACGCCGTCGGGCTTCGGATAGGCGATCTTCTTGTGCTGGGCGGCGGGCTCGAGCGTGGCATAGTCGGCCTTGCCGTGCTTCAGCGTGCCGAAGGGCGAGATGCCGAACAGCGTGTTCAGCCACATGTCGAGGCCGCCAAGACCGACGCCGACGATGGTGCCGAAGCGCGACCACAGCGGCTTGACGTTGCGAACCTTCTTCAAATCCTTGCCGATATCGGTCGCGCGCCAGGCTTGCTCGTAGGAAGTGAGCTCGTCATTGGCACGGCCGGCGCCGATCGCCTCGGCGACATGATCGGCCGCCAGCATGCCCGACAGGACTGCATTGTGGGAGCCCTTGATGCGCGGCACGTTGACGAAACCGGCAGCGCAACCCATCAGCGCGCCGCCCGGGAAGGACAGTTTCGGCACCGACTGCCAGCCGCCCTCGGTGATGGCGCGCGCGCCATAGCCGATCCGCTTGGCGCCCTCGAACGTGCCCGCGATCGCCGGATGGGTCTTGAAACGCTGGAATTCCTCGAAGGGCGACAGGTACGGGTTCTTGTAGTTGAGGTGGAGGACGAAGCCGACCGCCACCTGGTTGTCCTCGATATGGTAGAGGAAGGAGCCACCGCCGGTCTTCATGTCGAGCGGCCAGCCGAAGGAATGCTGGACCAGGCCCGGCCGATGGTTCTCCGGCTTGACCTGCCAGAGTTCCTTGAGACCGATGCCGTATTTGCCTGGCTCGCGGCCGTCGGAAAGCTTGTACTTGGCGATCAACTGCTTGGCGAGCGAGCCGCGCGCGCCTTCGCCGATCAGCACGTACTTGCCCATCAGCGCCATGCCCGGCGCGAAGCCCGGGCCATGCGTGCCGTCCTTCTCGACGCCCATGTCGCCGGTGACGACGCCGGTGACGGCGCCCTCCTCATTGTAGAGCAGGCCGGCAGCGGCAAAGCCCGGATAGATCTCGACGCCGAGCGCCTCGGCCTTGCCAGCCAGCCAGCGGCAGACATTGCCGAGCGAGACGATGTAGTTGCCGTGATTGTTCATCAGCGGCGGCATCAATATGTTGGGCAGGCGGAACGAGCCGGCAGGGCCGAGCACCAGGAAATGATCCGCAGTGACCGGCGTCTTGAACGGGTGACCTTCTTCCTCGCGCCAACCGGGCAGCAGCCGGTCGATGCCGATCGGATCGACGACGGCGCCGGAGAGGATATGGGCGCCGACCTCGCCGCCCTTTTCCAGCACGACGACGGAAAGCTCGGGATTGACCTGCTTGAGGCGGATGGCCGCGGCAAGGCCGGCCGGACCGGCACCGACGATGACCACGTCGAATTCCATGCTTTCGCGTTCGATATCGCTCATCAACCCCTCCGCACTGGCTTGCCGCTGTCGCGTATCTTGCTGGCTCTTGCGCTGCATAGCGCATCAATTGGCGACAGGAAACCGGCGCAGACGTGACAATGCGGATTTGGCCAAAAAGTCGCGCATCTTGCGGCAGGGCAGCCATTTGCGCCCGGCGAGACCGGCCACGCCTGCGTTTTTTGATTGTTCGGCGGCTTGCTTATCGGCCATACTTCCGGCCATGCGCATTCCTGGGCCAGCGGGCTTTTCTTCGACGCGCTTTCTTTTCCCGCCCGGCCGGGTCCGCCGGGCGATTCTTCTGGCCCTTCTGGTGGCGGCACCGGGTCACGCCGCCGCGAACGAGGTGAAGGTCTGGGCGACAGGCGCCTATTCCTTCTCCGACGAGCTCGGCGGCTTCCGCATCACCGGAGCTTCCGGCATCGGAACCAAGGACGATCCGCTGGTCATCACCGAAGAGCTGAATTCGGCAACACCGGTGACGCTGACCATCCGCACGACAAAGCCGATCCAGACATTCGGCAAGGCGGGCGAATTCGCCAATGGCATCATGTATATGCGCATCAACGTGCTCAACAACAGCGGCCAGGCCTGGATCGAATTCCAGTTCGAGCTCCAGGAGGTATTGGATCAGCCGAGCGTGTTTGGAGACGGGCTTTCCTTCGACCAACGCAACAAGACGCCGGACAATATCTGGTCGAGCAATTTCGCCGATTTCGACCGGGAGTTCGAGCCTTACGACCGGCTGCTGTTCAAGGACGGCAAGGTCGACCCGCTGAAGACCGTCAGCTTCGAGTTCCTGATGACCGATTACACGCCGCGATGGACCTTCTATCTGGTGCAGGATCCGCGCATCCCGACCGGATAGGGCAAGCGGCCGGTCTTGCAAAATGCAGTCATGCGGACGAATGTGCGCGCCATGACTGCCGCGTCCCCCAACAGCCCGACCGATATTGCCGACATCCTGGCCTTCTATGCCAGCGCCGGTGTCGACGAGGCGCTGGAAGACGCCCCGGTAAATCGCTTCGCCGAGGCGGCGCCGAGACCTGTCGAGCGCGCGCCGGCGCTGGTGGCGCCACCTCCCGAAGAGAAGGCGCCGGAGCGGCCAGCGGCACCGCCGGGACTGGATGCAAGCAAGGTGCCTGATGCGCCCCCGGCGCGTTCATCGGTCGCCGCGGTGCCAGACGAAGCCCAGGCGGCGCTTGCGCGCCAGTTGGCGACAACGGCAACGACCCTGGAGGAGTTGCGCCAGCACATGGCTGCCTTCGACGGCTGCAATCTCAAGGCCACCGCCAAGAACCTGGTCTTCGCCGACGGAAACCCGGACGCCGAGGTGATGCTGGTGGGCGAAGCGCCGGGCCGCGACGAGGACATCGAGGGGCTGCCCTTCGTCGGCCGCTCGGGCCGGCTGCTCGACCGCATGCTGGCCGCAATCGGGCTCGACCGCACTTCGGTCTACATTGCCAATGTCATCCCGTGGCGGCCGCCGGGCAACCGCACGCCGACGCCGCACGAGACCGAGATCTGCCGGCCGTTCATCGAGCGGCAGATCGAACTGGTCAATCCCAAGGTGCTGGTCAACCTCGGCGGCCCGTCGGCCAAGACCTTGCTCAACACCTCGGAAGGCATTTTGCGGCTGCGCGGCAACTGGCGCGTCCACACCACGGCCTCCGGCATCGCCATCCCGGCCATGCCGACGCTGCATCCGGCCTATCTCCTGCGCACGCCGGCGCACAAGAAGCTGGCATGGCGGGATTTTCTCGAGGTGAAGGCGAAGCTGCGGGCACTCTCGTAGATCGCCATAACCCCGCAGGTAATTGAAATGCCGCCCCTGTCAGCCTAACCATCCTGCCATGACATCCGCCCAAACCTCCGCCGGCAGTCTGATCCGCGAATGGCGCACGCGCCGCCGCATGAGCCAGCTCGACCTCGCCATGGAGGCCGAAATCTCCCAGCGGCATCTGAGTTTTGTCGAGAGCGGGCGCGCCGCGCCCTCGCGCGACATGGTGCTGCATCTTGCAGAGCAGCTTTCGATCCCGCTAAGGCAGCGCAACCAGCTGCTGCTCGCTGCTGGCTTTGCACCGAGCTTCAGCGAACGGCCGCTCAGCGACACGACGCTGGCGCCAGCGATGGCGGCGGTGGAGATCGTGCTCAAGGGACATGAGCCCTTCCCGGCGCTGGCCGTGGACCGGCACTGGAACCTGGTTTCGGCGAATGCCGCGATTGCTCCCTTCCTCGCCGATGTCACCGAGGCTTCGCTGCTGGCGCCACCGGTCAACGTGCTTCGCCTTTCCCTGCATCCCGGCGGCATCGCACCGCGCATCGTCAATCTCGCGGAATGGCGCACGCACCTGCTTGAGCGTCTCAAGCACCAGAACGATGCCAGCGGCGATCCGGTGCTGGTCGAACTGGAGGGCGAGCTGCGCGCCTATCCGTCCGGGCTGAAGGGCAGCAGGCCAACGCCCGTCGAGCCGAATGCCATCGTGCATCCGCTGCGCCTCGCGCATGGCGATCAGGTGCTGTCGTTCATCAGCACAATCACCGTTTTCGGCACGCCGCTCGACGTGACCTTGTCGGAACTGGCGATCGAGTCCTTCTTCCCCGCCGACGAGCAGACTCGTGCGGTACTGGTGCGGCTGGCGAGGGAGCGGTTGGAACGGTCCTGATCACCCCTGCGGCGGCGCGGCCGTTCTGGTGCGCGTGCGCTCCAGGCCGAGCTGCCGCTCGCGCCAGATGATGAAGATGCCGGCGGCGACCACGATCACGCCGCCGACCAGCGTGTTGAGCGAGGTCACGTCGCCGAAAATGAAATAGCCGACGACGACGCCGAGGATCATCGAGGTGTATTCGAAGGGCGCAACCACCGAGGCCTCGGCATGGCGATAGGCGGAGGTCATCAGGATCTGGCCGAGGCCGCCGCAGAAGCCGGCCATGACGAGCAGCGCGGCTTGCGTCGGCGTCAGAGCTTGCCAGCCGAAAGGCAGTGTCAGCAGCGAGAGCACGCTGGCGGTCGACGAGAACCACAGGACGATGGTCGCCGTCTTCTCCGTCTGCACGAGATTGCGCACGAGCAGCATGGCGACCGCCGAGATCGCCGCGGCCACCAGCGCGGCCATGACGCCCAGGACCTCCTGGTCGTCGAGCCCTTCATCCGAGTTGAGCAGCGTCAGCTCCGGCCAGGAAATGATGAGCACGCCGACAAGACCAACGGCGACCGCGCTCCAGCGATAGACGCGGATCGACTCGCCAAGGAAGACCGAGGAGAACACCACGACCAGCAGCGGCTGCGCATAGTTCAGAGTGATCGCCTCCGGCAACGGCAGCCTGGTGAGCGCGAAGAAGCCCAGCCCCATGGCGCCAACGCCGACGACGCCGCGCGCGACGTGGTTGAAGGGGCGTTTGGTGACGAATGCCGTCGGCAGCTGTCCCTTCACCGCCAGGAAGGCGATGATCGGGAAGATGGCGAAGAAGGAGCGGAAGAAGACGATCTGCCCTGCCGGCACGTCGCCGGCCGCCTTGATGCAGGTTTGCATGCCGACAAAGACCGCGACGGACACGATCTTCAGCGCGATGCCCCTCAGCGTGCCGTGGCCTGCCGTCGTTCCTGGTTCCGCCCCTGATGTCACGTCGGCGATGCGCCCCTGATCGCGGCCCAGATCCGCGCCGGCGTCGCCGGCATCTCGATATGCCTGATGCCATAGGCGCGCCACAGCGCATCGGTGACGGCATTGAGCGCCGCCGGTGTCGAGCCGATCGTGCCGGCCTCGCCCGCGCCCTTGATGCCCAGCGCATTGGTGGTCGAAGGCACGTTGCGGGTCTCGAAATGAAAGAACGGAAAATTGTCGGCGCGCGGCATTGCGTAGTCCATGAAGCTCGCCGTCAAGAGCTGCCCATCCTCGCCATGGATGGTGTTCTCAGTCAGCGCCTGGCCGATGCCTTGCACGACGCCGCCATGGACCTGGCCGGCGAGCAGGATCGGATTAACGGTGACGCCGAAATCGTCGACGATGGTGTAGCGGACGATCTCGGTCGCGCCGGTGTCGGGATCGATCTCGACCTCGCAGATGTGGGTGCCGTTCGGATAGGTGCACTCGTCCTGCACGAACTCGCCGAACCCCTTAAGGTCATCCGGCGTCTTCGCGGCCTTGGCGATGCTCGAGAAATCGATGCTCCGGTCTGTGCCGACGATGCGCGCAACGCCATCGGACAATTCGATATCGCCGGCCGAGGCCTCAAGCTCGTCGGCGGCGATGCGCTTGATCTTGTTGGCCAGATCCTCGCCCGCGCGGGAAGCTGACACACCTCCCAGCGGAATGGACCGCGAGCCGCCGGTGCCGCCGCCCGCCTTCAATTCGTCGGTGTCGCCCTGGCGGACATGGATCTTGTCGATGTCGAGATTGAGTTTTTCCGACAGGAACTGCGCATAGGCGGTAGCATGCCCCTGGCCGTTGGTCTGGGTGCCGATCTTCAGCGTCACCGTGCCGTCGCCATTGAGCTCGACAAAGGCCGGTTCGGAGCCCGGAAAGGCGCAGGCCTCGATATAGGTCGCCATGCCGATGCCGCGGATCTTGCCACCGGCTTTGGACTGTTCCAGCCGCTGCGGAAACGCCTTCCACTGCGACCGTTCGATGGCGCGGTCCATATGCCCTTCGAATTCGCCATTGTCGTAGAGCCGGCCTGTCTGCGTGCGATAAGGAAACTGCTCGGGCCGGATGAAATTGCGGCGGCGGATCTCTTCGACGGGCAGGCCAAGATCATGCGCGCAGGCATCGACCAGCTTTTCCAACAGGAACGCAGCCTCGGGTCGCCCGGCGCCGCGATAGGCGTCGACCGGGCAGGTGTTGGTGTAGAGGCCGGTCACCGAGACCTCGAGCGCCCTGATATCATAGACGCCGGTCGACATGGTGACGCCGATATAGGGGATGAAAGGGCCATATTGCGAGACATAGGCGCCGATATTGGCAAGCAGGTCGACCCGCATGCCGAGGAATCGGCCATCGTTGTCGAGCGCCATCTCGGCCGTCACCGCATTGTCGCGGCCTTGGGCGTCGGTGAGGAAATGTTCCGTGCGGTCGCCGGCCCATTTCACCGGACGGCCGAGCCGCTTCGCCGCCTCGAGCACCAGCGGATATTCGCGGTAGACGAAGCTCTTCGGCCCGAAACCGCCGCCAACATCGGGCGTGATGACGCGCAGCTGGTCCTTTTTGATCTTGAACACGCTGGCCAGGATGTACTGCATGGAATGCACGCCCTGCGACCCTGTGGTCAGCACGAAGCGGTTTTCCCCGACATTCCATTCGCCGATCGCCGAGCGCGGCTCCATGTAGTTGCAGACCAGCCGATTGTTGACGAATTCGATGCGCGTGACGTGAGCGGCTCCAGAGAAAGCCGCGTCCGTCTTCTTCTTGTCGCCGATATGATAGGTGAAGGCACGGTTGGAGCCGAGTTCCGGCCAGACCAGCGGCGTGCCCTCGGCAAGCGCCGTCGCGGTGCCGGAGGCAGCGTCCTCGCCGTCATAATCGACCTCGATCAGTTCGGCGGCATCCTGCGCCAAGGCGCGGCTGTCGGCGACGACAAAGGCAACCGCATCGCCGACATAATTGACTCGATCCCGGCACAGGATCGGAATGTCGCGCGTCGGCGCTTTGGTGCCGTCCGGTTGTGCCTGCATGACGCCGGACTTTAGATCGCGCAGATGGGTGAGATCCTTGCCGGTCAGCACCAGATGGACGCCAGGTGCCGCCTTCGCCGCCGCGGTCGAACCAATGGTGAAGCTCGCCTTGGCGATCGGCGAGCGCAGGACATAGCCGTGTAGGACGCCGTCTGGCTGGATATCGTCGGTGTAGCGGCCCTGGCCCTGGATGAAGGCGGTATCCTCGCCCCGCAGCACGGAAGCGCCCATGCCGAATTTCGGTGTGACGACGGTCATGGCTGCCTCGCGGGATATGGAGAACGAATGCCTGAAATAGGCATCGGCCGAGTTTTGTCGAGGGACCATTTCGTGTAAAGAGCGCGGACTTCAAATTTCTTGGACCAGCGGGAACTCCGCGTCCAACGCAATCGACAGGAAAAACAACGGAATGCGCACGGACACCGGCCAGGTCTTCAAGCTCGAAGACTATCGCCCCAACGATTATCTCATTCCGCGGACCAACCTCACCTTCCGCCTTTCGCCCGAGGCCACGATCGTCACCGCGACACTGACTGTCGAGCGTCGCGACGGCGTAGCCGCGGCGGCGCCATTGGTGCTCGACGGCGACGGGCTGACGCTCAAGCGCGTCGAGATCGACGGCAAGAAGGCAAAATCGGCGGACCTGCTGGTGACACCTGACCAGCTCACCATTCTCAAGCCGCCCGCGCGCCGCTTCCAACTGCTGATCGAGACCGAACTGGCCCCGGCGGGCAACGAGGCCCTGATGGGTCTCTATCGCTCGAACAATGTCTATTGCACGCAATGCGAGGCCGAGGGCTTCCGCCGCATCACCTATTTCCTCGATCGCCCGGACATCCTGTCCGTCTACACCGTGCGGATCGAGGCGCTGCGCGACGAGGCGCCGCTGCTCCTGTCCAATGGCAATCCGGGGGACAAAGGCAATATCGGGGACGGCTGGCACTATGCCGTCTGGCATGACCCCTTCCCCAAGCCATCCTACCTGTTCGCGCTGGTGGCCGGCAATCTCGGTCGGGTCGCCGACAGTTTCGTCACAATGTCCGGCCGCAAGGTCGAACTCGGCATCTATGTCGAGCGCGGCAAGGAGAAGCTGGCCGGCTACGCCATGGACGCGCTGAAGCGGTCGATGCGATGGGACGAGGAGGCGTTTGGCCGCGAATACGACCTCGACGTCTTCAACATCGTCGCCGTGTCCGACTTCAACATGGGCGCGATGGAGAACAAGGGCCTCAATATCTTCAACGACAAATATGTGCTGGCCGACGAGGAGACGGCGACGGACGCCGATTTCGCCAATATCGAGGCGATCATCGCGCATGAGTATTTCCACAATTGGACAGGCAACAGAATCACTTGCCGCGACTGGTTCCAGCTTTGCCTGAAGGAAGGCCTGACTGTGTTCCGCGACCATGAATTCTCCGCCGACCAACGCTCGCGCGCGGTCAAGCGCATTGCCGAGGTGCGCACGCTGCGCGCCCACCAGTTTCCCGAGGACCAGGGTCCGCTGGCGCATCCGGTGCGGCCGCGCCGCTACCGCGAGATCAACAATTTCTACACGGCGACGGTCTACGAAAAGGGCTCCGAAGTGGTGCGCATGATCCGCACCATCCTGGGGGCAGATGCCTTCCGCGCCGGCATGGACCTCTATTTCGAACGGCATGACGGCGAAGCGGCGACCATCGAGGATTTCATCAAAGTGTTCGAGGATGCCTCGGGCCGCGACCTGTCGCAGTTCGCGCTCTGGTATCATCAGGCTGGCACGCCCAATCTGACGGTCAGTTCGACGCACAATCAGTCCACGCAGGAATTCACGCTCGAAATCGAGCAGTCGGTGCCGCCGACACCCTCCGAAAGCCGCAAGCGGCTGATGCATATTCCGCTCGCCTTCGGGCTGATCGGCGCCGGCGGCAAGCCTGTCGCTTATAGCGGCGTCGAGGGCGCCAGCGTCGAGGACGGCGTCATCCATCTGCGCAAGCGCCGCCATATGGTGCGCTTTTCGGGTGTGATTGAGCGTCCGGCGGTGTCGCTCAACCGCGGCTTTTCGGCGCCGGTGACGCTGTCGGTCGAGCAGAAGGCCGACGACCAGTTCTTCCTTGCCCGCCATGACAGCGATGCCTTCTCGCGCTGGCAAGCCTTCAACACGCTGCTCACCGATGCGCTGATCGCTGCCTTCCGCGAGTTCCTTGGCGGCAGGCAGCCGGTCTTCGCCACACGGCTGACCGAACTCGCCGGCAGCATCGCCGGCGACGAGACGCTGGAGCCTGCCTACCGGGCGCTTGCGCTGGCACTGCCGGGCGATGCCGACATCGCCCGCGACATCGGCAAGAACATCGACCCCGATGCCATTCATGCAGCCCGGCAGGGCTTTGCGCTGGCGATCGCCACGACCAATGCCGAGGCATTTTCCAGCCTCTACCACAGGCTCGCCGACAAGGCGGCCTTCAGTCCCGACGCGGCGAGCGCGGGACGACGCGCCCTGCGCAACATTTTGCTGGACTATCTCTCGCTGCTGCAAGGCGGAGCGGCGTTGGCGGCCAGGCATTTCCAGTCCGCGACCAACATGACCGACCGCGCGGCCGCCCTTGCCGTGCTCGCGCATCGCCACCATGCTTCGCCGGAGGCAAACAAGGCGCTGGCGGCTTTTGAAAAGACCTATGCGTCCGACCCGCTGGTCATGGACAAATGGTTCCAGATCCAGGCCAGCGTGCCAGGGCCGCAGGCTGTGGACACGGTCCGCGCGCTAACCGCCCATCCTGCCTTCTCGATGGCCAATCCGAACCGGGTGCGTTCGCTGATCGGCACATTCTCCAGCGCCAACCAGACCGGCTTCCACCGCGCCGACGGCGAGGGTTATAGGTTCTTCGCGCAGACGGTGCTCGAGGTCGAGAAGCGCAATCCGCAAGTGGCGGCAAGGCTGGCGACGGCATTGCGGTCGTGGCGTTCGCTCGAACCGGGCCGGCAGGCCAAGGCCAGGGAAGCGCTGCTTTCGATCGCCAATGCCGAAAACCTGTCGGCGGACCTGCGCGATATTGTCGAGCGTACGCTGGCCTAAACGCGCCTTACCTTCTCCCGTGTCGGAGAAGGTACAGCCGCCGCACCTCCAGACGCGCATTATTTTAGTCGATTTTTAATCTTTTTTCGCCGGGCCACTGGACAAGGCGAATCACGTTTGATTCTTTACTGACGATTCGGAAGTGCGGCGTTTGCCGGATCACAAAGCAGCATAGGCAAATTCGGGGAGTGCCATTTATGGCAAAGGCGGACGCGTGGGGCGCGCCCGGTGGGATGGTTTTTGCGCGTCGCGAGGCGCGCAGCGACGGCCTTGCCGGGAACACGCGGCTCATTGCCGAACCGGCCTACAAGCGGCTTCTGGCCGCCGAACCGCTGCTGCGCCGGTCGATACCGGCCCTGATCATCATCTTCCTGCTCGTCATCGCGGCGCTGCGCGTGCTGTCGCTCATGAATGAGCGTGACGATGTCGAACGCGACGCCAAGGCGATCCTGACGCTGGCGGCGGGTCAACTGGCCAGTTCGTTGGCCACCACCTCGGACACCGTGCCCGGCGCCGTCCAGGATCTGCTGGAGACCACCAGCCGCCAGGGCGCGATGGGCCGCAGCCATGTGCTCGTCATCACCGACAGCGCTTTCAGGATCACCGCGGTGACGCCGCGCTCGATGCCCTGGCAAGGCCATTCGCTCGACGGCCTCGTCCAGGGCGGCCAGCCGCTGTTCATGTTCGGCGACCGCGCCGGCGTCATGGAGGTCAACATCGGCGGCCGGGACTGGTACGCCGCGGTCAGCGTGGCCAAGGATCGGAAGGGAGCCGCGGCGGCGCTGGTGCCGCAGGAGGCGGTGTTCGACACGTGGCGCAAGACTGTCTCGCTCAACGTCACCCTGTTCGTGCTGACGGCGGGCGTGCTGATCATCATCCTCTACGCCTATTTCGGACAGGCGGCGCGCGCCCAGGCCGCCGACCGCATCTACCTCGAGGCGCATCAGCGCATCGATATGGCGCTGGTGCGCGGCCGCTGCGGCCTGTGGGACTGGGATATGGTGCGCGGCAAGATGTACTGGTCGCGTTCCATGTACGATATGCTGGGCTACGAGCCCTGCGATACGATGCTGTCCTTCGGCGAGGTCGACGAGATCATCCATCCCGAAGACGGCGACCTGTTCGAGCTCGCCAACAGAATTGTCGCCCGCGAAATCGACCACATCGACCAGGTGTTCCGGATGCGGCATGCCGATGGCCAATGGGTGTGGATGCGTGCTCGCGCGCAGGTCATGGATCCGGAGGCGCCGGAAATCCAGCTGATCGGCATCGCCGTCGACGTCACCGAGCAGCGCCATCTGGCGCTGCGGTCCGAAGCTGCCGACCTTCGCCTCAGGACGGCGATCGAGAACATCAACGAGTCCTTCGTGCTGTGGGATTCGGCGCAGCGGCTGATCATGTGCAACTCCAAATACCAGCAGGACAACGGGCTGTCGGATCGCGACGTGATGCCGGGTATGACACGCGCTTCGCTGGAAGGGCGGATGCTGGCCTTTGCGTCCGAACGCCGGCTTGCCAACACCAATGGTCCGCAAGGCGGCGCCACTTTCGAGCGGCAGCTGTCCGACGGCCGCTGGCTGCAGGTCAATGAACTCAAGACAAGGGATGGTGGCATCGTCTCGGTCGGCTCCGACATCACCCAGATCAAGCTGCACCAGGAGAAGCTGGTCGACAGCGAGCGCCGGCTGATGGCGACGATCCATGATCTCAGCCTCGCGCGGCGGGCCGAAGAGGAACGGTCGCGCGAACTGGTCGATCTCAATCGCAAATACATGAAGGAAACCGAGCGCGCCGAGGCGGCGAACCGGGCCAAATCCGAATTCCTGGCCAACATGTCGCATGAACTACGCACGCCATTGAACGCCATCATCGGCTTTTCCGAGCTGATGGAACAGGGGTTGTTCGGCCCGCTGGGCTCGTCGCGCTACGAGGAGTACGCCACGGATATCAACAGCAGCGGCAAATACCTGCTCGGCGTCATCAACGATATTCTCGACATGTCCAAGATCGAGGCCGGCCAATTCTCGCTGGACCAGGAGCAGATCGACCTCGGTCCGCTGATCAGCGAGACGGTGCGCGTCGTCTCGCTGCAGGCCGCGCAAAAGGCGATCATCGTGGAAACGCGCATCGCCGACGCGCTGAGTCTGTTCGCCGATCGCCGGGCGATCAAGCAGATCGTCATCAACCTCCTGTCCAATGCGGTGAAGTTCACCGGCCAGGGCGGCCATATATCGGTCAGGGCCCGCAACACGTCCGGCGCGCTGGTGCTGACCATTGAGGACAATGGCTGCGGCATCCCGAAAGAGGCGCTGGGCAAGCTCGGCCGACCCTTCGAACAGGTTCAGAACCAGTTCTCCAAGAACCATGCCGGATCAGGCCTCGGCCTTGCCATCTCACGCTCGCTGGCCGAGCTCCAGGGCGGCGCGCTGAAGATCCGTTCGACCGAAGGTGTCGGCACGATCGTGTCGGTGCGCATTCCGGTGAAGAAGGCGCCGCCGGCGGTCAAGGCGGCCGCTTGAGCGGCAGGCCCCGAGCGATATCGCCGGAGCCTGGATCAAACAATCTTATTGGACGCTGTCGTCATCATCCGGTTGGCGGTGATGGCCAAAGCGATGGCCCTTCGGCAGTTCGCTCTTCTCGATCTTGCCGTCATTGTTCTTGTCGAGCATGGCGAACACCTTCTTCTCGCGACCGGTGATGTCATCCGTGGTCAGCGTGCCGTCGCCCTTGGTGTCATAGCGGGCGATGATGCGCCTGGCCATCCGCTCGAAGCGCGCCTTCTCCAGTGCGTCGGCGAGTTGGGCGACGGTCAGCTTGCCGCCATTGTCGGCAACGAGCTTCTTCAGCCGCGCGTTCATGGCGTCGGAAAACTGGTCGAAGGTGATGGCGCCGTCTGACGCGGTCATTGCCTTGTCGAGGCGGGCCATCATGCCGTCGCGCATTTTCGCGCTGGCATTGTTTTCGGCATAGGCGGTGGTGCCGACGGCGCCGGCAAGTGCTGCGAAGGCAAGGGCAAGCTTGGTTGACTTTCTCATGGTCTTCTCCTGTTGCATCGTCACCCCCGATGCGAGAGCGGCGGATCTTCGATCCTGTTGCCGCTCTATCTCTTTGTTCGAGGATCGGATTTTCCCAAAACCGGCTTCCACTTTTGGGTCCGATGCTTCGACAGCTGTTTCATGGTCGTCCGGCACGAAGCAAAAGATCAAAGTCCTTCCTGACCTTTTGCGACGTCTCCTTGAGATGTGCTTCCAGTACACCGAAATCCGGCAGGTCGGTGACCGCCAGAAGTAAATCCGAAAGCCCAGGCGGAACGTCGTCGCGCTCGAACGGGCCGGTGAGGCACAGCCGGGTCATCTGGGTCAGCGCCAGATAGAGTGCGAAGGCGGCACCAAGCTCCTGCCTGACGTCGGCACCAGCGAAGCCAGGCGCGAGGCGGGACAAAATCTCGGCCGTACCGGTGACACGCGGCCCGGCCTCGGCCTGCCCGGTGATGACAGCCACCTGGGCGATGAACTCAAGGTCGATCAGCCCGCCGGGGATCAGCTTGATGTCCCAGAGATCGCGCGGCGGCTTTTCCTTCTCGACCATGGCGCGCATGTCCGAAGCCTCGGTCTTGACCTTTGCCGCGTCGCGCGGCTGGCCAAGCACGGCTGCGACTTCCGCTTCGACCTCGGCGCACAGGCCGGCATCGCCGCCAATGGCGCGCGCCCGCGACAGCGCCATGTGTTCCCAGGTCCAGGCCTCCTGGCGCTGGTATTTCTTGAAGGCATCGATGTGGGTGGCCACCGGCCCCTTGTTGCCGGACGGCCTAAGCCGCAGGTCGAGTTCGTAGAGCACTCCCTCCGCCGTCGGCGCCGATACGGCCGAGATCAGCCGCTGCGTCATGCGGGTGTAGTAGTGGGAAGGCGCCAGCGGCTTGTCGCCGTCGGAGTCTTCGGCGTCCGCGTCATGGTCGTAAAGC
This sequence comes from Mesorhizobium sp. WSM4310, assembly GCF_007003935.1. Lineage (NCBI taxonomy): Bacteria > Pseudomonadati > Pseudomonadota > Alphaproteobacteria > Hyphomicrobiales > Phyllobacteriaceae > Mesorhizobium > Mesorhizobium sp. WSM4310. The sequence goes on along the minus strand of NZ_VFTA01000001.1, from coordinate 553,425 downwards.
AGGATGAGATCGACGTCCGACCCCGCGGTCAATTCGCGGCTGCCGAGCTTGCCCATGCCGAGCAGCGAAACCACGCCGCCGGCGATCATGCCGTGGCGCGCCGCGAATTCGGCGGTCACGGCTTGCAGCGCCGCCTCGATGGTGAGATCGGCGAGATCGGAAAAGGCGCGGCCGGCGCGGGCCGGATCGATCGAACCGGCAAGCAGCCGCACGCCGATCAGAAACTTTTGCTCAGAGGCAAAGATGCGCAGCCGGTCGAGCACCTCCTCATAGGCCCTGTCGCCTTCCAGGAAGGCGGAAAGCCGTGCCGAGAGATAGGCGCGGTCGGGGAGTTCAGTCAGCAAGGCCGGGTCGAGCAGGCCGTCGAAAACATGCGGCCGGCGCGTGATGATCGCCGCCAGCCGGGGCGCGGCGCCCATGATCGTCGCCATCAGCTTGAGCAGCGCCGGGTTGGACTGCAGCAGCGAGAACAGCTGGATGCCGGCAGGCAGGCCAGCAAGGAATTCGTCGAAACGGATCAAGGCTTCGTCCGCCCGGCGCGTCTGGCCGAAGGCCTTGAGCAGCGCCGGCGTCAACTCCGTCAGCCGCTCACGCGCCTCCGCCGACTGGGTGACGCGATAGCGGCCGAAATGCCAGCCGCGGATGACGCGGCAGATGTCGCTCGGCCGCTGGAAGCCGAGGCCGTGCAAGGTCTGCAGCGTGTTGGGGTCATCGACATCGCCGGTGAAGACCAGATTGCCGATGCCCGCCGAAAGCTCCGGGGCCGTTTCGAACAGCGCTGCATAATGGCGCTCGACCTGCTGCAGCGAGGCGCGGAATGCCAGGGAAAGCGCCGCCGCATCGGCAAAGCCAAGCATGCGGGCGATCCGCTCCAGCCCTTCATCGTCTTCCGGCAGCGTGTGCGTCTGCTCGTCCGCCACCATCTGAACGGCATGCTCGACGCGGCGCAGGAACCAATATTGGCGGGCGAGTGCGTCACGCGCATCGGCGGTGATCCAGCCGCGCGCGGCGAGCTGGCCGAGCATCGGCACGGTCTCGCGGCCGCGCAGTTCGGGGAAGCGGCCGCCGGCGATGAGCTGCTGGGTCTGGACGAAGAACTCGATTTCGCGGATGCCGCCACGGCCGAGCTTGACGTTGTGGCCCTTCACGGCGATCTCGCCATGGCCCTTGTGGGCGTGGATCTGGCGCTTGATCGAATGGACGTCGGCAATCGCCGCGTAGTCCATGTATTTTCGCCAGATATAGGGCTGCAATTCCTTGAGAAAGGCGGCGCCCGCGGCGAGATCGCCGGCCACCGGACGCGCCTTGATCATCGCCGCGCGTTCCCAGTTCTGGCCGCGCGCTTCGTAATAGCGCAGAGCCGCTTCAACCGGGATCGCCAGCGGCGTCGAACCGGGATCGGGACGCAGCCGGAGATCGGTGCGGAAGACATAGCCGTGCTCGGTGCGGTCCTGCAGGATGCGCACCAAACGGCGCGTCAGCCGCGAGAACAGCTCCGTGGCGTCGAGGGGGTCGACCACGGCGGGCGCATCCGGATCGAAGAAGACGACAAGATCGATGTCGGAGGAGAAATTCAGCTCATGCGCGCCAAGCTTGCCCATGCCGAGCAGGATCCAGCCCGATTGCAGCGACGGGTTGTCGAGATCCCGCAGTTTGAGCTTGCCCTGGCCATGCGAGTCGCGCAGCAGGAAGTCGACGGCCGCACGCGTGCAGGCATCGGCAAGATCGCTCAGCCGCCGCACGGTCAGCGACGTTTCCGCTTCACCGGCGAGATCGGCCAGCGCGATCAGGAAATGTGCCTCGGCCTTGCACTGGCGCAGCTCCATCATCACGCTGGATTCGGAGACCGTGTCGGCCAACGGCGCCTGTTCGATCGCGGCGGTGATCGCCTCCAGGCGCGCCTCGACCGGTTGTTCGAAAAGAGCATCCAGGATACGAGGCCTGCGGCGCGCCGTGTCGCGCAAAAACGGCGAGAGGTCGAAGACGGCGGCCAGGAAATCCTGCCCCTCCCCCTTGCCGGCCAGGAATTTGGCCAGCCGCGTCAACTCTTCTTCGCGTGCCGCCGCGGCGATTTCGGCCAGTTCCCGCCGCGACCGGCCTTCGTCGAGAGGGGCGAGCCCAACCACCGGCTTCAATAACCAGTCCGTGACCGTCCGTTTCGCAACCGCAGCCATCAGTGATCCTCCCGTGCGGGGAAACTCATGACCACGGATAGTCCCGGATTGCCAGGCAGGAGATCAAGCCGCCCATAGTGGAAAGTCATGACTGCCTTGGCGAGGCTGAGGCCAAGGCCGGAGCCCGGCTGAGAACGGCTTTTCTCCAGTCGAACGAAACGTTCGGTCGCCCGGGCCCGGTCGGCATCGTCCGGAATGCCCTGGCCGTTGTCGGCGACACAAAGCCTGATCTCGCCATGGGTCCGCTCGAGCGTCACGCGAACGGCCGGCTTGGACGTGGAGTCCGTCGAATATTTGATCGCGTTGTCGACGATGTTGGACAGCGCCTGGCCGATCAGCTCGCGGTTGCCGTCGACGAGAAAAGCACCATTCACTTCGGCTTGGAGCGAAACGCCGGCCTCTTCCGCCACCGGGTCGTAGAGCTCGGCGACATCACGCACGGCCGCCGCCAGATCGACGCGGTTGGTGTGCTCTGACGAATATCCAGCCTCGAGCCTGGAGATCATCAGGATGGCGTTGAAGGTCTTTATGAGCTGGTCGGACTCGGCGATGGTGCCTTCCAGTGCCTGGCGGTAATCGACGGGCTTGTGCTTGCCCGAAAGTGTCGCTTCGGCGCGGTTGCGCAGCCGGGTCAGCGGCGTCTTCAGATCATGCGCGATGTTGTCGGAAACCTGCTTCAGGCCTTCGTTGAGCGTGGCGATCCTGGCCAGCATGGAGTTGAGATTTTCCGAAAGCCGGTCGAATTCGTCGCCGGCTCCGGTCACCGGCAGCCGGCCCGAGAGATCGCCGCCCATGATGCGGCGGCTGGCCTCCGACACGCTGTCGATGCGCTTCAGCGCGGCGCGGCCGACAAAGAACCAGATTAGCAGTCCGCCGAGCCCCATCATGCCGAGCGCCAGCGTCAGCGCACGGCGGATGACGGCACGAAAGCGCTCCGGTTCGCCAAGATCGCGGCCGACCAGCATGATCATCTGGTTGGGCAGCCGCAGCACCAGCGCAATGGCGTTGTGGCCTTGCTCGCCTTCGGATTGCCGTGCCGCGTTGTCGCCAGTTGCAGGAGCTGTCGTCTGGTCGGACGTTCCGCTGCGCAGGCGGTCAAGCTCGCCTTCTCCGAAGCGCTTGTAGGAGAACGGCTCTGTCGTCCAGCCCTCCGTGTCGATCACCCCCGGTTCGAGGCTCTGCACGTTGCCGGTCAGGATCTGGCCGTTGGCATCGGCGATAAGATAGAGGTTGGCACCGGGCTGGCGGGAGCGGTTTTCGACCACGCGCACCAGCACGGGCAGGCCGCCGCGCTGATAGGCGCGGGCGAGGCCCAGCACTTCGTCGTTGATGGTCTCCTGCGTCTGCGCCGTCAGCATGCGCGCCGACAGCGAGGTCATATAGAAGACAAGCAGCACGGCGCAGAGCGCGAAGAGCAGAAGGTAGAGCGCCGAAAGTCGCGCTGCCGTCGTCTTCATGATGGCCGGCACGGAAAGAGCCATGCTGTCGCCTAGATCAGCGTGACGATTGGTCGAATCGTCATGCTGATCTAGCTCTTTGTTGGAGCATGATCTTTTCCGAACACCGGTTCCCACTTTTCGGGATCATGCTCTAGCCGCCCTTCAACATGTAGCCCGCGCCGCGAACCGTATGCAGGATCGGCTTGTCGAAGCCCTTTTCGATCTTGCCGCGCAACCGCGAGACGTGGACGTCGATGACATTGGTCTGCGGGTCGAAATGATAATCCCAGACATTTTCAAGCAGCATGGTGCGCGTCACCACCTGGCCGGCATGGCGCATCAGATATTCGAGCAAGCGGAACTCGCGCGGCTGCAGGGTGATCTCGCGCGCCGCCCGGCGCACCGAATGCGACAGCCTGTCGAGTTCAAGATCGCCAACCCGGTAGACGGTTTCGGCCTCCTTGGCACTAGCGCGGCGGTTCAACACCTCGACGCGAGCCAGAAGTTCGGAAAACGCATAGGGCTTGGTCAGATAGTCGTCGCCGCCGGCGCGCAGGCCGGTGACCCGGTCATCCACCTCGCCCAGCGCCGACAGGATCAGCACGGGCGTGGTGTTGCCCCGTGAGCGAAGACCGGCAATCACAGACAAACCGTCGCGGCGCGGCATCATCCGGTCGATGACCATCACATCATAGTCGCCGGCATCCGCAAGCGCGAAACCGGTCTCGCCGTCACCAGCGACATGAGCGGTATGACCAGCCTCGGTGAAGGCTTTCTGCAGATAATCGGCAGCCTCGCGATCGTCTTCTATGACGAGAATCTTCATGGGGCCGTTATACGCGATTTCGCTGGAAGGTTGAGTAGCCGGCATCTGCATTTTAGCCTTTGCCAAAGCGCGCCGCGATCAAGATGATCGAGGTCTCGCGCGATAAAATCTTGTTCTCTGGTTGTCTTCATCCCGAACATGCCTGCTTCGGGGCATGATCGGGCAAATCATCACATTCTCACGGCCCATGCCCGAGGCAGCGTTTTCCGGCGGCTTTCAAAATGTGCGGCAGCGGGCGATGGGAGGCCCGCTGCCGCTGGAGGAGAGCACGATGACTGACTAACGTACCCCGCTCCATGCTTTCCCATGCGGCGGCTCGGGGGTGTTTGATACCGCCGCACCGGAAAAGTCGTTGTCAGCCCTTGGCGACGGGCAGCGCGACGAAACGGTTGTTGTTGTCGCGGGTGACCTGCATCAGCACCGCCTTGCGGCCGGATTTCACCGCGTCGGTCATCGCCTTGGTGACATCCTCGGTGCCATTCACTTCGTTCGAATTGACCGCGGTGATGATGTCTCCCGGCTGGATGCCGCGATCGGCGGCAGCGCTGTCGGGATCGACATCGGTCACCACAAGACCCTTGCCGTTTTCGGACTTGGTGACGGTGAGGCCGAGATCGGCCAGCGTGTCAGGCTTGGCCGGAGCGGCAGGCTGTTGCTGCTGGTCGTTCGAGGCCTGCTTGTCGCTGGCCGGCAGCTTGCCGAGATCGACCTTGATCGCCTGGCTCTTGCCGTCGCGCCAGACGGTGACATCAACCGACTTGCCGGGCGAATAGGCGCCGATCAGGCGGGCGAGTTCCTTCGGCGAGGCAACATCCTTGCCGTCGACCTGGGTGATGACGTCGCCAGCCGTGATGCCGGCTCTCTTGCCGGGGCCATCGTCCTGGGCGCTCGACACCAACGCACCATTGTTGGACTTCAGCCCGAGCGATTCGGCGATGTCGGAGGTGACCGGCTGGATTTCGACGCCGAGCCAGCCGCGCTGCACCGCGCCGCTCTTCATCAGGTCCTCGACAACCTGCTTGGCGGTCGAGGCAGGGATGTCGAAGGCGATGCCGACACTGCCGCCCGAGGGCGAGAAGATCGCCGTGTTGATGCCGACGACCTGGCCATTGAGGTTGAAGGTCGGGCCACCCGAATTGCCGCGGTTGACCGAGGCGTCGATCTGCAGGAAATCGTCGTAGGGGCCGGCGCCGATATCACGGCCGCGCGCCGACACGATGCCGGCGGTGACGGTGCCGCCGAGGCCGAACGGATTGCCGACGGCAACGACCCAGTCGCCGACGCGGACCTTGGAATCATCGGCGAAGTCGACATAGGTGAACTTGCCACCGCCTTCGACCTTGAGGACGGCGAGATCGGTGCGCGGGTCGGTGCCGACCAGCTTGGCGTCGAGTTCCTTGCCGTCATTGGTCACCACGGTGAAGGCGGTGCCTTCTTCGACGACGTGGTTGTTGGTGACGAGGTAGCCGTCCTCGGAAATGAAGAAGCCGGAGCCCTGCGCCACCGGGCGCGGCTGGTCATTGCCGCGGTCGCGGTGACCGAAGCGGCGATGGCCTTCGTCATCCTGGCCGCCCTGGTCGCCAAAGCCGCGGAATTCCTTGAAGAAGCGGCGCAGTTGCGGATTGTTGGGCAGATTGTCGAAGCCGTCCTGGCCATCGGAGCCATCATCGGCGGTCGGCTGGATCTTGGCCTTCACCTTGACGCTGACCACGGCGGGCGAAACGCGCTCGACGACATCGGCGAAACCCTGCACCTGCGGCGCCTCGACGCGTACGGCATCGGCCAGAACGGGGCTGGTTCCGCTGGTCAGCGCGCCAACGCCGATCACGCCGGCAACGGCGACGGAAGCGGCGGCAGCCAGGAGACGCTTGCGGGTGCGGAAATATGAATTGGGGGCAATATTCATGGGGTCTCGTATCCTCTTTCAAAGGGACGCGCCTTGATCGGCATCCTCAGGCAAGGAGAATTAGAGCGACGCACATTACCGCGCCATTTCCGACACATGAAACTTTGGTAATGTTGGCGGGCGACGGCAGCCGTCAGTCGCGGTGCAGGATAGCGTCCAATGCCGCCTGCTCGTCGGCCGACAGGGTCTTTGTCGCCAGGGTCCGGCGCGAGCGCGCGGTCAGCACGATGAACACGCCTCCGACCAGCAGCAACAGCACAGGCGTGCCCCAAAGCAGCGCGTTGCGCAGGTCGAAGCGCGGCCTCAGCAGCACGAATTCGCCGTAGCGCGAAACCACATAGTCCATGACCTGCTGGTCGGTATCGCCGGCGACGAGGCGCTGGCGCACCAGGATGCGCAGGTCGCGGGCAAGGTCGGCGTCGGATTCGTCGATCGACTGGTTCTGGCAGACCATGCAGCGCAGGCCTTCCGACAGCGCCCGCGCCCGCGCCTCGAGCGCCGGATCGGCCAGCATCTCGTCAGGCTTCACCGCCAGTGCCGTGCCGGCAAAGCCGAGCGCCAGCATCAGGACGAGCAACGCGGCGGAGAACCTGGCCTTCATGGCAGGACCGCGGGCGCCTCTGCGCTCGCCTGCTTGCGCCGACGCGACGGCGCGCCGACACGCAGACGCCTGTCCATCAGCGACATGGCCGCACCCGCCATCATCACCAGACCGCCGCCCCAGATCAGTGTCACCAGCGGTTTCCACCACAAGCGCACCACGACCGAGCCGTCCTTGGCTTCGTCGCCAAGCGAGATGTAGAGTTGGGAAAGACCAAGGGTCTTGATGCCGGACTCCGTCGTCGTCGTCTGCCGCACTGGATAGAAACGCTTGGCGGAACTGATTTCGCCGACAGGACTGCCGCTGACACCGATCAGCTCGAAGCGGCCACGGTCCTCGCTGTAGTTTGGCCCCTGCGCCGGATAGAGCCCGACGAAACGCAGCGTATGGCCAGACAATTCCACCGTCTCGCCGGCGCGCATGGTGAGGATCTTCTCGGTACCGAAAGAGAGCGTGGCGACGATGCCGAGCAAGGTCAGGCCAAGGCCGAGATGGGCCAGGGCCGTGCCGAAGACCGAGCGCGGCAGTCCGGCGAAGCGCCTGAGCATGACGGAAGGCGCGACCGATCCGACGCCGGACTTGACGGCAAGGTCGGTCAGCGCACCGGCGACCAGCCAGACAGCCAGGCCGATACCGAGGGCCGCGAACACCGACGCGCCGTCGATAAACAGGCCGGTGACAAGCATTGCCGCCAGCGCCGTGGCAAAGGCCGCCATCAGGCGCTGCGACGCGGCGATGACGTCGCCGCGCTTCCAGGCCAGCAGCGGGCCGAACGGCACGAGGACCAGAAGCGGCAGCATCAACGGGCCGAAGGTCAGGTCGAAGAACGGCGCCCCGACCGAGATCTTGTCGCCGGTGAGCGCCTCCAGCGCCAGCGGATAGAGCGTGCCGACGAGCACCGTGGCGGTCGCCGTGGTCAGGAACAGATTGTTGAGAACGAGCGCACCTTCGCGCGAGATTGGATGGAACAGGCCGCCGGCCGTCAGTCGCGAGGCGCGCAGCGCAAACAGCGCCAGCGAGCCGCCGATGAACAGCGTCAGGATGCACAGGATGAAGACGCCCCGCGCCGGGTCGGTGGCGAAGGCATGCACCGAGGTGAGCACGCCCGAGCGGACCAGGAAGGTGCCGAGCAGCGACAGCGAAAAGGTGAGGATGGCGAGCAGCAGCGTCCAGATCTTCAGCGCCGAGCGCTTTTCCATGACGATCGCCGAATGCAGCAGCGCGGTGCCCGCCAGCCACGGCATGAAGGAGGCGTTCTCGACCGGATCCCAGAACCAGAAGCCACCCCAGCCGAGTTCGTAATAGGCCCAGTACGACCCCATGGCGATGCCGCCAGTCAGAAACATCCAGGCGACCAGCGTCCATGGCCGCACCCAGCGCGCCCAGGAGGCGTCGATGCGCCCCTCGATAAGGGCGGCGACCGAGAAGGAAAAACAGATCGAGAAGCCGACATAGCCGAGATAGAGCAGCGGCGGATGAATGGCGAGGCCGAGATCCTGCAGGACCGGATTGAGGTCGCGGCCCTCGATCGGCGCCGGGTTGAGCCGGATGAAAGGATTGGACGTCGCCAGGATGAACAGAAAGAAGGCAGCGCCGATGGCGCCCTGCACGGCCAGCACATTGGCGCGCAGGGTCGCCGGCAGATTGGAGCCGAAAGCGGCGACAAGCGCGCCAAAGAAGGTCAGGATCAGCACCCAGAGCAGCATCGAGCCTTCGTGATTGCCCCAGGTTCCGGTGATCTTGTAGATCATCGGCTGCAGCGAATGCGAGTTTTCCCAGACGCTCGCCACGGAGAAATCGGAGTTCGCATAGGCGCTCGCCAAAGCGACAAAGGACAGCGCCGTCAAGGCGAAACCAGTCACGGCGACAGGACCGCCGACAGCCATCAGGCGCTGGTTGTCGAGGCGCGCGCCGAACAGCGGCACGATCGTCTGCACCAGCGAAAGCGCGAACGCCAGGACTAGGGCGAAATGTCCAGTTTCAACCATGCCCCTCACTCACTTTTGCTCTCCTGCCAGACACCTTTGGCCTTCAGCCCGTCGGCCACTTCCTTGGGCATGTAGCGCTCATCATGCTTGGCAAGCACGCTGTCGGCAACAAAGACGCCGTCCGGACCGAAACTGCCTTCGGTGATGACGCCCTGCTCCTCGCGAAAGAGGTCGGGCAGGATGCCGGTGTAGGTGACCTTGACCGATTTGTGCGTGTCGGTGACCGAAAAGGCGACCGTCGCGCCCTGCCCGCGCTGGATGGTGCCTTTCTCGACCAAACCGCCGAGCCTGATGCGCTGGCCGGGCTGGACACTCGCCGTGGTGAGGTCGGCCGGCATGTAGAAATAGGAAGCCTTCTGGCCAAGCGCGTAGAAGGTCAGCCCGGTGGCGGCACCCAGGAAGGCCAATCCGCCCACGATGACCGACAATCGCTTCTGCTTGCGTGTCATGACACGTTTACTCCGTCGCCGTCAGGCCGAGCGAGGCGGCAAGGGCGGTGAATTTCTTGGCTTCGTCGCTGCCCGGGCCAAAGACGGCAATGGCGCGACCGAGCGCCTCGCGCGCCTGATCGGCCTTGCCCAGCACGACATAGGAACGAACGAGCCGCATCCATCCTTCCGCGTCGCGCGGATTTTGCCGCAGTTTTTCGTCGAGAGCCGCGACCATGGTGTTGATCATGGCTTCGCGATCCTGCGGCGACATGGAGGATGCGGCGTCGATATCCGCGGCATCGGGGCCCTTCGCGGCCGCACCGGAAGCGACTTCGGGATTGGCGGATTTGGCCAGTGCCTGCTCGACGGCGCTGCGCCATGGCGAATCCGGCGGCAAAGTGCCCAGCATCGCCTGCCAGGCCGTGGTCGCGTCTTTGTTGCGTCCCTCCTGCGCCAAGGCCATGGCCAGGTAGAAGCTGGCTTTTGCGTTGGCGGGATCGAGCTTCAGCGCCGCCTCGAAGGCATCCTGCGCATCGGCGGAGACAATGCCGCCCGCCGCACCGGCAATCGCCTCGCCGAGGCCGGCCTGGCGAACAGCGCTGTCGCCGTCGAGGCGGATGGCATTGCGGTACGCGGCGACCGCGTCGGAGAAGCGCTGCATGCGCAGATAGACCGGGGCCAGCACGTCCCATCCCCTGCCGTCGGACGGGTTGGCGGCAAGATGAGCCTCGGCCCGCGCAACCAATTCGTCGACCGAACTGTCGGCCGGGTTCTTGGCCAGCCGTTGGCTGAGCGGCTGCGCCGGCAAGTCAGGCGAGCCAATCTGGCTGTAAACACCCCAGCTGACCAGCGGCACCGCCAGCACGGCCACGGTCGCGACAAGCCGCGCTGTGACCGACGCCTGCCGCGCCGATGCCTTGCCGGCCGTATCGGCATTGTCGAGGCGCAGGATGCGGCGCGCGATTTCAGCGCGCGCCTCGGCTGCTTCGGCCGGCTGGATCAAGCCGCGCCCGGCGTCGCGGTCAAGCTCGGACAACTGGTCGCGATAGACTTCCAGATCGTGATCGCCACTCGATGACGCGCCCTTGGCTCCCGCGGCCAGCGGCAGCAGCACCGCCAGGCTCGCGCCGAGCGTCAGTATCGCGGCTATGACCCAGAACAGCATGGTTCTTCCAATAACGACAGAGCCCTGCCCTGCCAACACAGGCATCCTGCGACGCTTTGACGGTCAGCGCGCCTGACGTCCTTGATCGACATCAACCGGCCGGATTCCAATCGAAGCCGGTTCGGTCTTTGTTTGTGCATGTCGTTGTCCCAAAACCGCTGCGCAGTTTGGGCGACATGCGAGCTGTCAGGTCAGCGGCGTCCAGCTGCCATCGGCATTGCGGCAAGCGGTTCCGCGCGCCGTCACCCCGGCGCCGCCGGTGAACACCGTCTGCGTGTACTGGCGGCAGTCCTGCGAACCGACGCGATAAGGCTGGGCCGGAACCACCTCGCCATAGTGCGAAGCCTGATCGCCCTTCCACGCCACCTTCTGACCGCTCGTCGTATATTCGAGCGCCTTGTATTCAGCCTCGAGCGCGCTGTGCTTCTCGGCGTCGCTGAGGCCATTGCCGATCGAGCCGCCGATGAGGCCGCCGTCCATTGCCGAAATGATCGACTTAGTGACCTTACCGCTTGTCGGAGGCGTCGAGGCCGGTGTCGGCGTCACGGTGGGACCTTTGCCGCTCAAGGTGGTGCAGCCGGAGACGGCCAGCAATGCGGAAACGAGCGCGACGCGAATCTTCATGCCAACAACCGGTTTTCTTGAGTTGGAGCCTGCCATGGATGCGCCGGGGGCCGCGTCATCGGAGAAGTAGGCGTGGCCATAGTATTGATATTTGTCGGAAATTTGGCCGCTGCCGGCAAGTTCGAGAGCAATCGGCGTTGCTCCGGGATCAATCCATATGCCGCCATAACAAACGCCTTCCATCGCTGTCGGTTGGTCCGGGGAAGCGTCACTGAAGGCTCCGCAAGCGCACCACTGCCTTCAATCCACCCAGGCCGGACCGTTCGAGCGCGAGAACGCCTCCATACTCGTTGACGAGGTCGGCGACAATGGCAAGTCCCAGACCTGTTCCCGGTTTTGTCTCGTCCAGGCGCCTTCCACGCTTCAGCGCGTCGCGCGCCTTGTCCTCGGGAATGCCGGGACCGTCGTCGTCGATGCTGATCTCGAAAAGATTGTCGTCCTTGCCGGCCAGGGGGGCCACCGAGACCGAGACCGCGCTTTTTGCCCATTTCATCGCATTTTCGAGAAGATTGCCGAGCAGTTCCTCGAGGTCCTCGCGCTCTCCGGCAAAGACGATCTCGGTGGCCGGCAGGGACAGCGACAGGCTGGTCTGCGGATTGAGCTTCTGCAGGACCCGCACCATGCGCTGCACCAGCGGCGCCACCGGCGTACGGTAGACGACGCTGTCGCGCTGCGCCGCGACGCGGGCGCGCTGCAAATAATGGTCGACCTGCTTCTGCATCGAGGCGGCCTGCTCGGCGATCAATTGTCCCTTGGCGCCGCCAAGCGCCCTGCCTTCGTTGAGCAGCACCGCAAGCGGCGTCTTCAGCGAATGGGCGAGATTGCCGACCTGGGTCCGCGAGCGCTCGACGATGCGTTTGTTGTTTTCGATCAAGGCGTTGGTTTCGTTGGCTAACGGCTCGATCTCGGCAGGAAAGCGGCCGTCGAGCCGCTGCGCGGTGCCTTCGCGCACCATGGCAAGGGCGTTGCGCACCCGGCGCAGCGGCTGCAGGCCGAGCAGGATGGCAATGGCGTTGATGGCGATCATGCCGACGCCGAACAGGCTGAGATAAGTCAGCAGGCGGCGCTGGAAGGTGGCGATTTCCTGTTCGAGTTCGCTCTGGTTGCCCATCACCCGAAAACGCGCGGCGCGGTTCTTGGCATCGAGCACGAATTCGCTCTCGAACACTTCGAGCTGCTCGCCGTCTATGCCTTCGGCCGAATAGCTGCGCTGGAAGCTGGCATTGAAGGGCACCTCGGCGACGCTTGGCGACGGAATTTTGCTCGTCATCGACGACGAATGAAGGTCACCATGCACGCCCTCCGAGGCAGGCTCGACCGACCAGTACCAACCGGAATTCGGCTCGGAGAAGCGGAGGTCGCCAAGGTCCGGGGCGCCGGTAAGCGCACCCGTGTCGGAAATGCCAACGGACCCGATCAGGTTGAACAGATGCGCTGAAAGCAGGCTGTCGAAGCCGCGCTCGCTGGCCTGGCGGTAGAGCGTGGTGATCAGGGTGAAAATGACGACAAGGGTCAGGATCGCCCACACAGTGGAAAAAGCGATCACGCGGAACGTCAGCGAACGCGGCCACAAACGCAGCGAAAGCGGCGCCCTTGCGGTTGGTTTGAGCGGTTCCGAGTTACGCCTCCGGCTCGCGCATGCGGTAGCCCATGCCACGTACGGTTTCGATCATGTCGATGCCCATCTTCTTGCGCAGCCGCCCGACAAAGACCTCGATGGTGTTGGAATCGCGGTCGAAATCCTGATCGTAGAGATGCTCGACCAGTTCGGTGCGCGAGACCACCTCGCCCATATGGTGCATCAGATAGGCAAGCAGGCGGAATTCGTGTGACGTCAGCTTCAGCGGCACGCCGTCGACATCGGCCTTCGAGGCCTTGGTGTCGAGGCGCAGCGGCCCGCAGGTGAGTTCCGACGAGGCATGGCCGGCGGCGCGGCGGATCAGCGCCCTGAGCCGCGCCAGCACTTCCTCGATGTGGAACGGCTTGGTGACATAGTCGTCGGCGCCGGCATCGATGCCGGAGACCTTGTCGCTCCAGCGGTCGCGCGCCGTCAGGATCAGCACCGGCATCTTGCGGCCACCGCGGCGCCAGCGCTCGACCACGCTGATGCCGTCCATCTGCGGCAGGCCGATATCGAGCACGACGGCGTCGTAGGGTTCGGTGTCGCCGAGGAAATGGCCTTCCTCGCCGTCGAAGGCACGGTCGACGACATAACCGGCGTCGACCAGCGCGTCCGCTATCTGCCGGTTGAGATCCTTGTCATCCTCGACGACGAGTACGCGCATGCGGAGATCGATACCTTTTGAAGGACTTGTTCAGATATAGGCCGATTCCGGCAGCCTGGGAAACGGTGGGTCAGTTCTGCGGAACGACGATTTCGGAACGGCGCGGACGCTGCCCGTCCTTGCCAGGCACCAGCACGACGATGACGCAGACCGGCTGGCCACCGCGTGTCGACTGCGAGGCCTTGGCCAACGTCCCGCCATTCTGCTCGGCCACCTGCTGGCCGATCGCGTAGCAGTCGGATGCGGCCAGGACGATCGGGCTGGACTGTTCGGGCGCGATCACCGACATCGCCGTCGCCTGCGACGCAAACAGCCCGGCGGCACAGAGCGCCAGGGTCGCGGTTCGAAAGTGGGAGCGAAGCGTTTTCATGGTCCGCGTTGTAACGCATCGGTGCTGAACGTGAAATGAACGGTGATCGATGCGAAAACCATGCCCGCTACACCCCATGAACGCGAAACGACCGACCGTGATTTCGACGCCCCGACGCGACGAAATCCCGCAGACGCCAGTCTAGACTCCGTTTCGGCCGGATTGGAAGCGTGTCAGGCATTTTCCTGCGTCAGCGCGCGAAACCGCAGCAGCCCGTGATGCACGAGGAGTTCCTCGTCGTACCGGGCCTCGGTGAATTCAAGCGACAGCCGCGTCTTGCCGCGCCGGCCGACCACCAGTGCGGCGTTCGCAAGGCGGGCCTTGATGGCGGCCATGATGGCAAGGGTTTGGTCGTCACCATGGGCTTTCGACCAGACATGCAGCGTAATCAACTGATCGTCGTCGTTCTCGGCGCCGGTGTCCCAGTCGAAGGCGGTGGTCTGACCAAATGTCACGTAGGGAAAAGCGGCATTTTCCGTCGCCCGTTCGAGCAGCCCGGCGCCACCAAGCAGCGCAGACAGCGCCTTATCGCTTTTGAGCCTTAGAAAAAGTGCCTGCAGCAAATCGCCGGGCGCGGTCATTTATCGTCCCCCCTCGCCTGTCATGCCTTGTGCAAGCGTTTCGTCATACTGGCAAATTCACGCGAGGCGTACCCGCTCGTCAAGCCTGCGCCATATCGCATGATTCGCCCCGGCGCGATGATGAACGCCGATGATCTCGAAAATAAGACTTTGATTTCCGCAATCTCTGTCAGTATCGAGCTCGGCCGCCCGACATATCGAAAACAGCGCCGGTGTTGAACACACAGGCATCCGAGCAAAGCCACACCACGAGCGCCGCTACCTCGTTCGGATCGCCGAGCCGCTTCAGCGGACTTGCCGATATCATCGCGTCGACGGTCTCATTGCCGAGGTCCCGGATAAGGCGCGTATCGATCGGACCCGGGGCGATGCAGTTCACGCGAATTTCGGTATCGCTGACCTCACGCGACAGTGCTTTGGTAAAAGCGATGACACCGGCGCTGGCCGCGGAATAGGCCGCAAGGCTCGGCAGTCCCTCTTTCCCGGCAAGGGATCCCATGTTGACGATACGACCCTTGCCCGCTCGTCGCATAAGGGGGAGCACGCGATGCGTTACCTCGAACGTACCAAGAAGGTTGACCTGCAGGATTCTCTGCCATTCCGCCGGTTCGAATTCCTCGAACGGCTTATAGCCACCCAGCCACCCCGCATTGTTGACGAGAATGTCGACCCCGACTTCACCCATGATGGTCAGCGCTTGGATGATGCTCTCGCGTTTCGTCACGTCCACTGAAAGAGAGCGTGTGCCTTCAAGCTCGACGGGCTCAATATCCCAGATCCAGACGTCCGCTCCACTCAAAGTGAGCTTGTGGGCTATCGCTCGGCCGATACCACGGGCGCCGCCTGTGACGATTGCTGTTCGGCCCGCAAAATCATACGTCACCGACATCATCACCTCCCATGAAACGCCAGTGCTTTGTATATTTAGCGCCGCATCGTGAATGAAGTCGAGGAGACGAGCCAGGCTCGGCTGCGCCTCAGTGCGGTTTGTCTAGTGCCCTGCACTCTGCCTGGTCATCACACTGCGCACCGCCAGCACCAGCACCGTGATGATGATCAGGATCACCGAGAGGGCGGCGATCGCCGGGTCGATATTGTCGCGCAGGCCCATCCACATCAGGCGGGGCAGCGTGATGGCGTTGACCGAGGTGATGAACAGGGTGACGCCGATTTCTTCCCATGACAGCACGAAGGACAAAAGCGCTGCTGTGATGATGCCGAACTTGATGTTGGGCATGATGATGCGGGTGGCGCGCTCCCAGACAGTTGCGCCAAGGCCGCGCGCGGCAAGGTCGATGCGGCGGTCGAGCTGGCTGAGCGAGACCAGGATCAGCACCGTGGCGAAAGGTACCGTCATCACCGAATGCGCCATGGCGACGCCGAGCCAGGTGTCGTAGCCGAAGAACGAGCTGAAGCCGGAGATCGAGGTCAGCAGGAAGTAAAGCGTGATCGCCGAGACCACCGGCGGCACAACCATCGGCAACAGCACGAAACCGACCAGTGCTGCGGTAAAGCGCGGTTGGAACATCCAGACACCGAGGCTGAAGCAAAGCGCCAGCACCGTGGAAATCGCGCTGCTGACGATACCGATGCGGATCGACAACAGGATCGACTGGAGCCAGCGAGGATCCTCGATCAGCGAGCGATAGTGGCGCAGCGACAGTTCGCCTGTCGGCATCGCCAGCATGCGGCTCGGCGTCAGCGACACCGGGATGACCGCAAGCAGCGGCATCAGCAGGAAAAGCGCCACAAGGGCGGCGAGGATCAGCGAGACGGGTCCGGGGCGATAGGTCGGCATCAGATCAACTGCTTGGGTCTGACATAGCGGAACAGCAGCCCCATCAGCGCGCCGACGAACACCACCAGCACGACGCTGATCGCAGCTCCCAGCCCCCAGTCCGGGCTCTGGAAGATCCTGAGATAGATCAGTTCGGCGATCATCACGCTGCGGCCGCCGCCAAGGATCGCCGGCGTGACGAAGAAGCCGAGCGAGAAGACGAACACGATCAGCGCCGAACCGATGATGCCGGAGCGTGTCATCGGCACGAACACCGTCCAGAATGTGCGCGTGCGGCTGGAGCCAAGCCCACGCGCCGCAAGCAGCACGCGGTCGTCGAGACTGCGCATGGCGGACGCCAGCGGAAAGACCGCGAAAGGAATGAGGAAATGCGTCATGCCGACGACGACGCCGAACTCATTGCGCACCAGGGTCAGCGGTTCGGAAATGAAACCGATCGACTGCAGCCAGGTGTTGATCAGGCCGCGATTGGACAAAAGCGCCACCCAGCCGAAGGCGCGCGTCAGCACGGAGATCCAGAACGGGACCAGGATGCAGAATTCGGCGATGAGACGCTGCGCCGGGCTGCCGCGCACCCAGACGACTGTGATGGCGTAGGCGGCGGCGACCGACACAACCGTGACGATCGCCGCGATGCGCAGCGTGCGGATGAACACCGACTGCACCAGATCGTCGGTAAGCAAGGCATCATACTGGCCAAGCCCCGGCGTCGGCAGGGTAAAGCTCCACTTCACCACGCCGAGAAATGGCCAGGCATAGGCCAGGACGAGGAACAGGAGCAGCGGCGCCATCAACAGCGCCGCGCCCATCCTGTCGGAGAGAACGCCTCTCATCTCAGATCATCGCTGCCGATCAGGCGGAGATGATCTTGGTGTATTCGTCGAGCGCCGCGCCGTAGTTCTTGGCGTACCAGTCCATGTCGAGCGCGATCTGCTTCTTCATGTTTTCGGGATCGACGGGGTTGATGCGCTTCTTGTCGGCGGGGATCAGCGCGTCGGCCGCCGGGTTGGCCGGGCCCTGGCCGAGCTTGTCGAACATGACGAGCTGCTTTTGCGGATCCTGCGCGCTGGCGATGAACTTCATCGCCGCGTCCTTGCCGCCGGGATTGTTCTTGAGCACGGCCAGCGCACCGGGCGAGATCAGGCCCTGGTCCCAGATGAACTTGATCTTGCCGCCGGAATCCTGCTCGATCAGCGACGCGCGGGTTGACCAGACGATGGCCATCGAAGCTTCGCCGTTGAGCAGCACGCTCTGGCTCTCGGCGCCGCCACCCCAGTAGGCGACGACGTTTTCCTTGAAGGCGGCGATCTTGTCATGCGCCCGCTTGAGGTCGAGCGGGTAGAGCGAAGCCGGCGCGATGCCGTCGGCCAAAAGCGCCGCTTCCCAGCTCGACACGCCCCATTTGTAGAGCGAGCGCTTGCCGGGGAACTTCTTCACGTCGAAGAAATCGGCCATGCCGGTCGGGGCGTCCTTGCCGTATTTCTCGGAATCATAGGCGATGACGTAGGAGAAGAAATAGGTCGAGGCGGCATATTCCCAGCCGAAGCCGGGGCGCATCTTCTTCTTGTCGACAATGTTGTAGTCGATCGGCTCGAGCGCACCCTGGGCGCCGAGGGTGATTGCCGAGAACGGATCGACGTCGACCAGGTCCCAGGTCGGCGCGCCGCTCTTGAACTGCGCCGAAATGGCGCCTTCGGTCGGGCCCGAGCCGTCCATCTTGACGGTGATGCCGGTGTCCTTGGTGAAAGCCTGACCATAGGCCGCATCATAGGCGGTGATGGCGTCGCCACCCCAATTGACCAGCACCAGTTCCTTGGCCGCGGCAAAGGCTCCGGTCGAGCGCAGCAGCATCGGCGTGCCGGCAAGCACGAGGGCTGCCAGCTGCGTGAACTGGCGGCGCGAGATCTCGCCGCGTCTGGTCCTTTCGGACAGCGTCTCGATGGCGTGTTTCTTGGTGTCGTTCATGTCAGTTCCCCTTTGTTTTTCGTTGATTTCAGTCAGGAAGCCGGTGCGGCGGATCAGGCCGCGCCGGTGCTCATTGTCCTCCGTCCGGAAGGAGGAAACCCTTTTCCGCCGGCCAGGTCAGCCAGACGGAATTGCCTTTGCTCAGTGCCGCAGCGGCAACCTCGTTCGGCACCGAGACGGTCACCTTCGCGCCTTGGCGCGTGGTCAGATCGAGCTTTGTGGCGGCGCCCAGATAAGTCGAGGCAATGGCGGTCGCCGCGATGCCGTTTTCGCCGGCGGCCGCTTCGCGCGCGATCGACATATGCTCGGGCCGGATCGCCAGGATGGCGTCGCCACGGACCTTCTCGGCCTTGCAGTGCATATTGACCGCGCGGTCTTCGCAAAGGCCCGTCGAGCCATTGTCGGCAGGCTTGACCCCCTTCAGCGGCAGCATGTTGATCTCGCCAAGGAATTCGGCGACGAAGCGGTTGTCCGGCCGGTCGTAGACTTCATCCGGCGCCCCGACCTGCAGCAATTTGCCGTGGTTGAAGATGGCGACGCGGGAAGACAGCGCCAGCGCCTCGCTCTGGTCGTGGGTGACGAAGACGAAAGTGGTGCCGGTTTCCTGGTGCAGGCGCTTCATCTCGGCCTGCATCTGGCCGCGCAGGCTCTTGTCCAGCGCCGAGAACGGCTCGTCGAGCAGAAGCACCCCCGGCTCGAACACCAGTGCGCGCGCGAGCGCCACGCGTTGCTGCTGGCCACCGGAGAGCTGCGAGGGCAGTTTCTTCTCATGGCCGATCAGGCCGACGCGCTCGATCATCTCGCCGACGCGCTTCTTGATGTCTGCGGCCGATTTCTTGCGCACTTTGAGCGGGAAGGCGATGTTGGCCTCGACGCTCATATGCGGGAACAGCGCATAGCCCTGGAACACCATGCCGGCGGTGCGCTGCTCGGCCGGGCGGTCGGTGATGTCGGTGCCGTCGCTGAAAAGCTTGCCGTCTGTCGGCTGCACGAAGCCGGCCAGGATCATCAGGAAGGTGGTCTTGCCCGAACCGGAAGGGCCGAGCAGCGTCAGGAATTCGCCGCGGCCGATATTGAGCGACAGATTGTCCAACGCACGGAACGAGCCGAAGCTCTTGCCGATTCCAATTGCCTTGATCTCTGCGGCCCGGCCGGGTTGCTGCATCCTGCCTCTTCCTCAGTCCCAGGTGAAATCGTAGGCAGGCTGGCGGCTCACCGCAACCGAATAGTTTTCGCCTGATCGGCAAATTTGATTCACGTCTGGCAGTCGGGACGCGCCAAATCTCCGCATCGAGGGTCCCTTAAGAGGGACAGATCAGAGTCTGTTCTCCGACAGCTTCGCCCTGAGCCAGTCGCTGAAGGCGTTGAGCACGGGATGACCGGCCTTGGCGTGCTCGAAAACAAGGAAATAGGAGCGTGGCGAGGGCACTGACGCTTCAAACGGCTTGACCAGCCGGCCTTCGCTCAGCGCCCGGCGGCCGGTCAGCTCGTCGCCCATGGCAATTCCCTGGCCGGCGACCGCCGCCGAGAAGACGAGGTTCATGTCGGAAAAGAAGATACCGCCTTCGGTATCCGGGTTTTCCACCTTGGACAGCGCCAGCCAGCGCGCCCAGTCCTCGGTGTCGGAGAGATGCAGCAGGTTGGCGCGCAGGACGTCCGCCGGTTTGGAAAAGCCGCCGACCTTGTTGAGCAATGTCGGGCTGCAGAGCGGCGTGAAGTGGACTTCGCAGAGCAGCTCCACCACCCGGTTCGGCCAGTTGCCGACGCCGAAGGCGATGAAGGCGTCGGCGTCCGGGTTCGAGACGTCATCGAGCCGGCGCGGCGTCAGCACCGAGAGCGCCACGTCAGGGTACATCTGCTGGAACTCGCCGATATGGGTGCACAGGAACATGGAGGCGAAGCCGGGCGGACAGGAGATGGCAAAGGAGCCGCCGACGCCGGCGCCGTTCGTCTGCGCTCCCGCGTCGCCGAGCACGGTCAGCGCCTTTCTGACATCGGCTGCGTAGCGCTGGCCACGCGGCGTCAGCGCTACCCCCTTGCCGATGCGCTGCAGCAGATCGAAGCCGAGATCGCGTTCCAAAAGCCGCAGCTGGTGGCTTACCGCGCTGCGGGTAAGGTGCAGTTCGTCGGCGGCACGCCAGACGCTGCCGTGGCGGGCGAAACTGTCGAGGGCGCGCAGCGCCTGTGTGGATGGAATTCTCAAGAGGTGAACCGAATTTGCATGAACCGGGAAAACATATCACTTTTTGGCGAGCCGCTTCACTGCTTTCTTTGATGCATGGACAAACCGGTGACGACATCGGCGCAAGAGACCGCCCTTGCCTGCCTCGACGGCATCCAGCCGCTGCTGTCGGCGTGGACGCGCACCATCTTCGATTTCGGCGAGACCGCCTGGCGCGAGTATCAGTCCGCCGCGTGGTATGTGGAGCGACTGAAGCGAGAAGGCTTTGCCGTCGAGGAAGGTTCCGGCGGCATGCCGACCGCCTTCTGCGCCCACTGGACGAATGGCGCCGGGCCGACGGTCGGCCTGTATGCCGAATATGACGCGGTTCCCGGCAACTGCCAGGACGCGGTCACGGTCAAGCAGCCGCGGCCCGGCCTTGGCGTCGAGGCCGGCGGCCACACCGACCCGCATTCGGGGCTCGGCATGGCAAGCCTCGGCGGCCTGCTGGCCACCAAGGCGGCGATGCAGCACCATGGCATTCCAGGCACGTTGCGCTTTACCGGCGAGCCGGCCGAAAAGGTGCGCGGCTCGAAACCTATCCATGCGGCCAAGGGTTATTATGACGGCCTTGCCGGCATGATCTCCTTCCATCCCTTCTACATGCTGCCGCTCTGCAACACCGCGCGCTGGGACACGCATTGTGGAGCAGCCTACGCCATGATCTACCGCTTTGTTTGCGACGAACCCGAAAACTGGGTTCGCGCAGGCGATGGCGCACCGATCCCGCAGGCGCATTCGGCGGTCCGCGCGCCGGGCGCCAACGACGCGCTGATGACGATGTACATGGCGTCCAAGGCGCTGCGCGATTCCATGCTGCCGCATCAGGGCGGCTGGTCGATCAGCGAGGCGATCCTGACGGCGGGCCAGGCCACGGCCGACAATCTGCCGGCAGGGCTGGCCGAGATCCAGTACATGATCCGCGTGCCGACGCTTCGGATGGCCGAGCAGGTCACCGCCGTGCTGGACCGAAATGCGGCGGCGGCGGCCGCGATCGGCAGCTGCCGTTATGAGCGCCACTGGGTATCGAAGTCGCGGCCCGGGCTGGCCAATCACGCCATGGCCGAGATCGCCTATGAAGCGCTGTCGACGGTCGGGCCGCCACGCTGGGACGAGGCCGCCAGGGCGATCGGGCGCGAAATCCAGGTCAATGCCGGTGGTACCGCGACCGAGAACCCGTTCATCGACGAGCTGGAGCGGCTGATCGCACCACAGGAGGCGGAAGCGATCCTGCGCCGCGACCTGCCGCCTTCGCAGCTGAATTCGACCTCCGACGACTACACCGACATGAGCTGGCATGCGCCGACCGCACGCTTTTACGTCGCCCGTCCGGCGCTGCGTTCGGCCAAAGGCCATGCCTATCCCTCCTGGGTGATGAATGCGCTGGGCGGCATTTCAGCGACGATCGATCCGATGGTTGCCTGTGCGGCCAAGACGGTCGCGCTGGCGGCGCTGCGCCTGCTCGAGGACGGAAAGGCCCGCGATGCGGCGATGGACGAGTTCGTCACTCGCACCGGCGGCGGAATTGGCGGCACAAACTGGATCGCGCCGCTCTGCGACTACGAACCGCCGATCAACTTCCGCTGGCCGGAATATGTCACCACGGCGCGCGGCCGCGACTGGTGGATCCCAAGCAAGACAGGTCCCGACCAACTCTTGAGAACAAGCCCACGAGGAGAACCGCATGACCGTTCATGATCGCATCGTCGCCGAGCCGTTTTCGCTGCAGCGCCGCAATCCGGCCGGCGGCACCAAGCCGCTGACATCGTGGGGCTTCGCCAACGAAACCGACATGTTGACCGACGTGCTGCTGGGATCGCCGAATTTCCTGCGGCATCTGTCGACCAGCTCGCTGTCGCGCAAGCACCTGCGCGAGGCGCCCTGCAACATCCAGATCGCGCAGGCGCAGCATAAGGACCTGGTCGCCGCCTACGAGCATTTCGGCGTCAACATCCACTGGCACGAGCCGACGCCGGAACTGCCGATGCAGGTCTATTCCCGCGATTCCAGCGTCATGACGCCCTACGGTGCGATCATTACCGCCATGGCCAATTGGTGGCGGCGCGGCGAAAATTATGCCGCCATCCGCACCTACGAGAAGCTCGGCATCCCGATCTACGACATGGTCACGGCAGGCACATTCGAGGGCGGCGACTTCAACGTCATCGAGGACGGCGTGGTGTTGATCGGCTGCGGCGGCGCCCGCACCCAGGAAGAAGGCGCCCGCCAGGTGCAGGCCTGGTTCGAGAAGGAGGGCTGGGAAACCCGCATCGCCTTCATCGACGAATATTATGTCCATATCGACCTGATGGTGGTGCCGATCGCCGAAAAGCTCACTGCAGTGTGCCTCGCCTGCACAGAGCCCGGCATCGTCGACTGGCTGAAGGGCAAGGGCCACGAGATCATCGATGTTCCCTTCCAGGACACGATGGCGCTCGGCTGCAACTTCATGTCGCTCGGCAAGGACCGGGTGATCGCGCCGACCTCCAGCCAGACGCTGATCGGCCAGCTCAAGGCGCGCGGCTTCGAGGTCGCGGCCGTCGACATGAGCGAGATCTCCAAGACCGGCGGCGGCATCCACTGCATGGCGCAGGCCTTGAAGCGCGAAGCAGCGTAAGAGATCACTGCCCCGCCGGTGTTATACGGCGGGGCGCGGAGACTGCCCTGGACGGGTTCTAGGCTCGATCCGATGCATCGTCCGTTTTCACAGGATGGACAACGCCCGGGATCGGTTTTACGAGTCAGCCCAACCAGCGGAGATGTTCGCGCCCCCCAATGAACAAGATCGATAGCCACAACAGCAAGGGCGCCGACGAGCGCTCTACCGCAACCAGCCTGCTGCGGCTCGGCACAAGGTTGAAGCTCTCCCGGCAGACGCGTGGCCTGACCCTGAAGGCGCTCGCGGCTGCCGCCAACTGCTCTGAAAGCCTGCTTTCCAAGGTCGAGAACGGCAAGGTCTCACCCTCGCTGCCCATGCTTCACCGGCTGGTCGAGGTGCTCGGCACCAACATCGGCTGGATGTTCGAGGAAGCCGATGGCGAGGAAGGCATCGTCTTTCGCGCCGGAGCACGGCCGCTGATCGCGCTCGATCCGCTCAGGCGCGGCGAAGGCATATCGCTGGAGCGCGTCATTCCCTATTCGCCGGGCCACCTTCTGCAGTGCAATATCCATCATATCGAGGTGGGCGGTGAAAGCGCCGGCCCGATCCAGCACGCCGGCGAGGAAGTCGGCTATCTCCTGGAAGGCGCCATCGAACTGATGGTCGGTGAAAAGACGTTTCGCCTGTCCGCCGGCGATTCCTTCGTTTTCAACTCCGAACTGCCGCACTGGTACCGCAATGTCGGCGACGAACGCGCCAGCATTTTCTGGGTAAATACGCCGGCGACATTCTGATCTCGCCGGCCCCCATCTCCTTTCGGCAGCGCCAATTCAAGTCACTTGACAAGAAATCAAGTATCTTGAATTATGCGTCTGCGCCCAGCGCCAGATGAGCCCGATCAAGGGCCTTTTCCGCAAAACCAAGGGGAACCGGAATGCGTCTTACCAAGATCCTTTCAGGCTGCGCCGCAGCCATCGCCATGACCCTCGCGCTTGGCTCCGCCTCGGCCATGGCCGAAACCTATGCGCTGGTCACCATCAACCAGCAGGCCCTGTTCTTCAACCAGATCAATGACGGTGCCAAGGCCGCGGCAAAGGCCGCCGGCGTCGACCTCGTCATCTTCAACGCCAACAATGTGCCGAGCGCGCAAAACGACGCGATCGAGAACTACATTACCCAGAAGGTCGACGGCATCATTCTCGTCGCCATCGATGTCAACGGCGTGAAGCCCGCGATCACCGCGGCCAAGGCCGCCGGTATTCCAGTGATTGCCATCGACGCGCAGATCCCGAATGGCGACAATGTCGCCTTCGTCGGCGTCGACAACACCAAGGCCGGCGAGGATATCGGCAAGTTCTACGCCGAATACGTCAAGACCAAGCTGAACGGAACCGCCAAGATCGGCGTTGTCGGCGCGCTCAATTCGTTCATCCAGAACCAGCGCCTGGACGGCTTCAAGAAGGCTGTCACCGAGAGCGGCCAGAAGGTGACTTTCCTCGACACGGTCGATGGCCAGAACGTGCAGGACGTGGCGCTGTCGGCCTCCGAAAACCTGATGACGGCCAATGCCGACATGACGACGCTTTATGCGACCGGCGAGCCGGCCTTGCTCGGCGCCGTTTCGGCCGTCACCAGCCAGGGCCGTACCGGCGACGTCAAGGTGTTCGGCTGGGACCTGACCAAATCCGCGGTGCAAGGCCTCGAAGAGGGCTGGGTAATCGCCGTCGTCCAGCAGGATCCGGCCGGTGAAGGCAAGGCTGCCATCGAAGCCTTCGGCAAACTCAAGAAGGGCGAGAAGATCGATCCGATCATTAACGTTCCGATCACCATCGTAACCAAGGAAAATGTCGGCCAGTTCAAGGACATGTTCAAGTAAGATCCTCCCCAGACCGCCGGGCCGCGCATCGACTTTGTGGTCGTCGCGCAGCCCGGCGACCGATTGAACATGCCGCATGAGAACTGGAACCATGATGAGCGATGGCGAAACCTGCCGCGTCAGGATGACCGGTATTTCCAAACGATACGGCCCGATCCAGACGCTGGATGATGTTTCGCTGAACCTAAAACCTGGCGAGGTGCTCGGCCTGGTCGGCGACAATGGCGCCGGCAAATCCACCTTGAGCAAGGTTCTGTCCGGCGCGGTCATTCCGGATTCCGGCACGATCGAGATCGATGGCAAGGCCGTGTCCTTTTCCTCGCCGGCCGATGCCCGCGCGGCACGGGTGGAGATGGTCTACCAGGACCTTTCGCTCTGCGACACGGTGGATGTGGCCGGCAATCTCTTCCTCGGCCGCGAGCCTCGCCGCCACGTGCTCGGCGTCCCCTTTCTCGACAACAGGCGCATGCATGAACAGACGCGCGAGATGCTCGACCGGCTCGGCATCGTCATCGCCGATACCAGGCTCAAGGTCGAGAACCTGTCCGGCGGCCAGCGCCAGTCGATCGCCATCGGCCGCGCCGCCTCCTTCGATCCATCGGTGCTGATCATGGACGAACCGACAGCCGCCCTCGCGGTGGCGGAAGTCGAGGCGGTGCTGGACCTCATCCGCGCCGTCAGCGCCCGCGGCGTCAGCGTCATCCTCATCACGCACCGGTTGCAAGACCTGTTCCTGGTCTGCGACCGCATCCAGGTCATGTATGAGGGCCGCAACGTCGCCGAACGCAGGATCGGCGACACCAGCATCGAGGAGGTCGTCAACCTGATCGTCGGCCGGAAATTCACCGCACGATCGGCGCGTGCCAGCCGCGACGAGGGGGTACAGCCATGAACGTCACCTCCGCCGGTGTTGGCGCCTCGCCGCCCAAACGCGCCCACAACAGCACCTGGAAGGATGTGGCGGCAGCCAATGGCAGCGTCGTTTCCATCGCGCTGTTCTTCATCGTCGTCTGCGTGGTCTTCTCGCTGGTCACCGGATCCTTCCTGACCACGCCCAATCTGCTCAACATCGTGCGCCAATCGGCGCCGCTGCTGATCGTTGCGGCGGCGATGACCTTCGTCATCACCACCGGAGGCATCGATCTTTCGGTTGGGTCCGTGCTGGCGCTGACGGCGACACTTTCGGCCGTTGCGCTGCAGGCCGGCCTGCCATGGCCGCTGGTCGTTGTCGGCATGCTGGCGCTTGGCGCGGCGATCGGCGCCTTGCATGGTTTCTTCATCGCCTATGAGCGCATCCCGGCCTTCATCGTCACGCTTGCCGGGCTCTCGGTCATCCGTGGCGTGGCGCTGCTGATCACCGGCGGCTATTCGATCCCGGTCGAGCCGACGAGCTTCTTCGTCAACATCGGCAGGGCCTGGTTCCTCGGTGTGCCGGTACCCGCCTTGCTCGCCCTTGTCGTCCTGGCCATCGCCTATCTCGCCTTCAACCAGACGCCGTTCGGCCGCTATGTGACCGGCATCGGGGCCAACGCCGAGGCTGTGCGCCGCGCCGGCGTCGATACGCGCTTCATGACGCTCTTCGTCTATGTCCTATCGGGCATGGCGGCAGCGTCGGCCGGCGTCATTCTGGCCGCGCGGCTGGGCTCCGGCTCGTCCAATTCCGGCCAGGGTTTCGAGCTCGATGTCATCGCCGCCGTGGTGCTTGGCGGCACCAGCCTGTTCGGCGGGCGCGGTACGATCATCGGCACCGTGCTCGGTGCATTGACCGTCGCGGTCATCGGCAACGGCCTGATCCTGGCGCACATGTCGCCCTTCCTGACGCCGATTGTCACCGGCACTATCATCCTCGTTGCCATCTGGCTGAATTTCCGCCTGTTCAAGGGCGCGACGCGGAGCCGCTGACATGGATCATTTGTTCGACAACACGCCAAGGCAAAGGGTGCCGATCGGTGTTCGCTCCGGGACCGTGATGACCGTTACCGGCCCGGTCGCGATCGCCGACATGGGCGTGACGCTGATGCACGAGCATATCCTGCTCGATGGCTCGACATCCTGGAAATGCCCCTGCCATCCCGACGACAGGAAGATCGCCGAGCAGCCGGTCAGCATGGAGATCATCGGCGAGTTGCGGATGAACCCCTACATGAACCGCGACAATGTCTCGCTCGACGACAGCGACCTGGCGCTTTCCGAGCTCGCCAGGTACCGGGCGCTGGGCGGCCACACGGTTGTCGACGCGACCAATATCGGCATCGGCCGCGATCCGGTGAAACTGGCGCGTATTGCCCGCGCGTCCGGATTGCGCATCGTCATGGGCACAGGCTTCTACCTGCAGCACACCCATCCCGACTGGCTGAAGGCGATGGACATCGATGCCGTCACGGAATTTCTCGTCAACGATGTCGGCGGCGGCTCGACGCAGCCCGAAATCATGGCCGGCATCATCGGCGAAGTCGGCGTCAGCAAGGATTTCACCGAAGAGGAACGCAAGTCGCTGCGGGCTTCAGCGCGCGCGGCCAGGATCACCGGCGTACCGCTGACCATCCATCTGCCCGGCTGGGAACGGCTGGCGCATGACGTGCTCGACGTGGTCGAGGCCGAAGGCGCGGATCTGAGACATACGATCCTTTGCCATATGAATCCGAGCCACAATGATCTTGCCTACCAGAGAAGCCTCGCCGCGCGTGGCGCCTTCCTGGAATACGACATGATCGGCATGGATTTCTATTATGCCGACCAGGATGCGCAATCGCCTTCCGACGAGCAGAATGCGCAGGCGATCCGTTCGTTGATCGACATGGGGCTGGTCGACAGGATCCTGCTGTCGCAGGACGTCTTCCTGAAGATCATGCTGACGCGCTTCGGCGGCTTCGGCTACGGCTTCATCCTCAAGCATTTCGTGCCAAGGCTGAAACGCCATGGTGTCGAGCAATCGGCAATCGACCGCATGCTCATCGACAACCCAAAGACCGTGTTCGCCGCGAGCCTCTGAGCTGCCGGCCACAGCAAAAAACAGGGAGTATACATGTCCAGGAAGAAAGTTCTTCTCGCCGGCGAGTCCTGGGTCTCGACCGCGACCCACATCAAGGGCTTCGACCAGTTCCCGACCGTGACCTATCACACCGGCGCCGATGAATTGCTGGCGGCGCTGAAGGATGGTCCGTTCGACGTCACCTTCATGCCGGCGCACGAAGCGCAGCGGAATTTTCCCCAGACCATGGAGACGCTTTCGGCCTATGACGCCGTGGTGCTTTCCGACCTTGGCGCCAATACGCTGTTGCTTCACCCCGACACCTGGGTCCACTCCAAGCCGACGCCGAACCGGCTGCGGTTGCTGCGCGACTATGTCGGCAATGGCGGCGGCCTCCTGATGTTCGGCGGCTATTACAGCTTCCAGGGCATCAACGGCGGCGCACGCTACCACAAGACGCCGGTCGAGGACGTCCTGCCGGTGACTTGCCTGCCGGTGGACGATCGCGTCGAGGTGCCCGAGGGCTATGCGCCGGTCGTTGTCGGCCCTCAAAGCCATCCGATCCTGAAGGGCCTGGGCAAGGATTGGCCGATCCTGCTCGGCTTCAACGAGGTCACTGTCAAGGAGGGCGCCGAAATCCTTGCCACCGTGTCTTCCGACTACCGTTCCATGCCCCTGCTGGTGACCGGCAAATATGGCAAGGGCCGCACCGTCGCCTGGACATCGGATGTCGGGCCGCACTGGCTGCCGCCGGGCTTCATCGCCTGGAATGGCTACAAGACGCTGTTCGAACAGATGCTGGGCTGGGCGACAGCCAGGGATTAGCCCATGCGCGTCCACGTCGTCGGCAATGTCTGCGTCGATACGACGTTTCAGCTGGGCCGCTTTCCGCGGCCTGGCGAGACGCTGAACGCGTCCAGTCATGTTGACGGACTTGGCGGCAAAGGGGCGAACCAGGCAGTGGCCGCCGCCCGCACCGGAGCCGATGTCCGTTTCCATGCGGCGATCGGCGACGATGCCGCCGGCCTTTGGATACGGGAACAGCTGAGCCGCGACCTCGACGCCAGCCATCTGACAATGCTGGCGCTGCCCAGCGACCGGTCGACGATCATCGTCGATGAGCGGGGCGAAAACCTCATCGTCACCGGCGCCAGCTGCGCCGCCGCCTTCGATCCGCTGGCCGACAGCGGTTTCGCGACGTCGATCGAACGCGGCGACATCGCGGTGATGCAAGGCAATCTTCTTCCCGATATAACGACAGCCTGCCTGCAAGCGGCGCGCAGCGCGGGCGCCATGACAATCCTCAATCCGAGTCCGCTTGCGGTCGGTTCGACACCGTGCCTGGGTGCCGTCAGCCTCGCTGTCGTCAACGCAGGCGAAGCAGAGCAACTGACCGGAACCGGCGATGCAGCCGCGGCGGCCCGCGAATTGATCCGTCAAGGCGCCGACAGCGCGATCGTGACACTTGGCGCGGCCGGCTGCCTGGTTGCCGACCGTGAAGGACGGATCGACCGGTTCGCGGCGCCCAAGGTGGACGTGGTGGACACCAGCGGCGCGGGCGATGTCTTTTGCGGCTGCCTCTCAGGCTGCCTTGCGGCCGGGATCGGCCTCGCCGCGGCAGCGCGGATCGCGGTACGAGCCGCGGCCATTTCGGTCGGTCGCCCCGGCACGCTCGGCTCCTGCCCCGACAGGCAAGAGATGAAGATACTCATGGAAACGACGGAAGCGGAAACCGCATGACAAAATCCCCCAACTCCATCGGCTCCAAGCAGGTCGCCGATGACGCGCTGCAATCGATCTTCGGTCGAAAGAAAGTGGTGATCGGCGTCGTGCATCTGGCGCCCCTGCCGGGCGCGCCGCGCTACGATGGCGAGGCGGTCG
The DNA here is from genome assembly GCF_007003935.1 of Mesorhizobium sp. WSM4310. Classification (NCBI taxonomy): domain Bacteria; kingdom Pseudomonadati; phylum Pseudomonadota; class Alphaproteobacteria; order Hyphomicrobiales; family Phyllobacteriaceae; genus Mesorhizobium; species Mesorhizobium sp. WSM4310. The sequence goes on along the minus strand of NZ_VFTA01000001.1, from coordinate 523,724 downwards.
AGGCCATCTACCAGCGCGGCCTCGACGATGCCAAAGCCTATCTCGATGGCGGTTGCGATGGCGTGATCGTCGAGAACCATGGCGACGTGCCCTTCGCCAAGCCGGACGATATCGGCCCCGAGACCTCCGCTTACATGTCCGTCGTGTCCGACCGCATCCGCAGGGAACTCGGCCGGCCGATCGGCATCAATGTGCTCGCCAATGCCTCCATCCCCGCGCTGTCGATCGCCAGCGCCTCGGGTGCCTCCTTCGTGCGCGTCAATCAGTGGGCGAATGCCTATGTCGCCAATGAGGGCTTTATCGAAGGCGAGGCGGCGCGCGCCATGCGCTTCCGTGCCAGGCTTCGCGCCAACGGCATCCGCATCTTCGCCGATGCGCATGTCAAGCATGGCGCCCATGCGATCGTCGGCGACCGGCCGGTCGAGGAACAGGTCAAGGACCTGGTGTTCTTCGATGCCGATGCGGTGATCGCCACCGGCCAGCGCACGGGCCACGCCGCCGACCTCGGCTACATCAGGATGATCAAGGACGCGGCCGGGCTGCCGACGCTTGTCGGCAGCGGCGTGACGCCCGAAAATGCCAACGACATTCTCGACATTGTCGACGGCGTCATCGTCGCCAGCTCGCTGAAACATGATGGCGTCTGGTGGAACCAAGTCGATCCGCTGCGGGTGAAGGCCTTCATCAGCGGCCTCAAGCGATGAGTTTGACGCCTCGGATTGACGGCGACAGACTGCTCGGGCGGCTTGACGCTTTCGCCAGGATCGGGGCGACACCAGCCGGCGGTGTCAACCGGCAGGCGTTCAGCGTCGAGGATCGCAGGGCCCGGCGCCTCCTGGCTGAGCTGGCCCTGGAGCGTGGCTTCACGGTCTTTCAGGACGATATCGCGAACCTCTTCATTCGCCGCGAGGGTACGGATGCCACGCTGCCACCGTTCCTGATCGGCAGCCATCTCGACAGCCAGCCGACAGGTGGGCGCTTCGACGGTGCGCTCGGCACGCTTTCCGCCTTCGAGGTGCTCGAGGCGCTGGAGGACTCACGGGCTGAAACCCGAATGCCGGTCGAGGTCGTCGCCTGGGCCAATGAAGAAGGCAGCCGCTTCGCGCCGGGCGTCATGGGCTCCATGGCCTTCACCGGTGCGGATACCGCCGCGTGGAAATCCATTGTCGGCGCCGACGGTGCACTCCTCGCAGCTGAGCTGGAGGCGACGATCACCGCCTTGCCGGAGGCTGCCCTTCGTCCAACCGGCATGCCGATATCAGGCTATGTCGAGCTGCATATCGAACAGGGCCCATCACTGGAAAAGGAGCAGTTGCCGATCGGTGTCGTGACCGCCGTCCAGGGTACGCGCTGGCTGGAAGTCTCCATCCAGGGCACTGCCGGTCATGCGGGCACGACAGACCTTGCCTACCGCAGGGATCCGATGGTCGCCGCGATTGCCGCGATACACAGGCTGCAAACGACAATCATGCCGCTCGACAGCAGCGCGCGGCTGACGGTGGGCCGGATCGCCGCCAGGCCGGGATCGATCAACGCCATACCGCAATCGGTGGCCTTCACCGTCGATATCAGGCATCCGCGGGCAGAGCAGCTCAATGTCATAGAAGCCGAGGTCCGCCAGGTCTGCGCGGCGGAAGCAGAGGCCCAGCATTGCACGGCAGTGATCAAGCGATCGTTCGATATGCCCGGGGCGGCCTTCTCGCCGGATATGGTCAACACCGTCGAGGAGGCCGCCAGTTCCCTGCAGCTTCAGTACAAGCAGATGATATCGGGCGCTTTCCATGATGCGCTGTTCCTCGCCCGCGTCGCGCCTGCCGCAATGATATTCGTGCCGTGCCGTGACGGGCTTAGCCACAACGAGGCGGAGTATGTGGAACCTGGCGACGCAGTGATCGGCGCGCACGTCCTGCTGCGGACGGCCATCATGGCCGCCTCGCCGCGATGACCATTCATAGCACCCGTCTATGACAGGCTGATCGCAGTCAGTCGACGAAGCGCGGTTTCGAGGTGGCGCCAATCATGGCTGCCCCTGCCCTCTCGTCGACAAACCTTGCAGCTGTGTCCTCGCAGCCCTTGTGGCACCCACAAAATGGATGAATAGTCGGGACAGGGCGCTGCCCTGAAATTGCCGGCTTGCGGTTTTCAGGTCACGCCACAGCCGAGCCGGGTTTTTGAATGGTCAGCCCTGAACCGCGCAAGAGAAGAGGTCCGATCGCGTCGCGCCTTCTGGCGCTGGACGCCTGGATCGATTCCTCGCTCTACGAGATCGGGTTCAAGGCGCGGCAGTTCTGGGAAGCGGCGACGATCTTCTCGCGGCGCTTCCGTCTCAAGGGCTGGCGGCGCGGCATCATCGAGATTTTGAGCGAGGGTTTCACGCTCGGCGCCGGCGGCGTGGTGGTGATGCTGGCGCTGGCCATTCCGGCGTTCCAGGACACGGCCGGCGACTGGCGCGCCCAAGGCGACTTCGCCGTCACCTTCCTCGACCGCTATGGCAACGAGATCGGCCAGCGCGGCATCATCCAGCGCGATTCCGTGCCGGTCGACGAGATGCCGGACCATGTCATCAAGGCGGTGCTGGCCACCGAGGACCGGCGCTTCTTCGACCACTACGGCATCGACGTACTCGGCCTGTCACGCGCGATCTTCGAGAATGTGCGGGCGAATTCGGTCGTCCAGGGTGGCTCAAGTATCACCCAGCAGCTGGCCAAGAACCTGTTCCTGACCAATGAGCGCACCTTCGAGCGCAAGATCAAGGAAGCCTTCCTGTCGCTGTGGCTCGAAGCCAATCTGTCGAAAAAGGAAATCCTGCAGCTCTATCTCGACCGCGCCTATATGGGCGGCGGCACGTTCGGCATCGAGGCGGCGGCGGACTTCTATTTCGGCAAGAGCGTCAAGGATCTTAATCTCGCCGAGGCGGCGATGCTGGCCGGCCTGTTCAAGGCGCCGACCAAATACGCGCCACACATCAACCTGCCGGCGGCGCGCGCACGCGCCAATGTGGTGCTGTCGAACCTCGTCGATTCCGGCTTCATGACCGAAGGCCAGGTGCTGCAGGCAAGGCTGCATCCGGCCGACGTCGTCGACCGCGGCGAACAGAAAAGCCCCGACTATTTCCTCGACTGGGCCTTCGACGAGGTCAAGAAGATCGCCAAGCCCGGCCAGCATTCGCTGGTTGCCCACACCACCTTCGACGCCAACATCCAGAAGGCCGCGGAAGAGTCCGTCGAGTTCCACCTGCGCCAGTTCGGCAAGGAGTACAACGTCACCGAAGGTGCCGTGGTGGTCATCGAGACCAATGGCGCGGTCCGCGCCATCGTCGGCGGCCGCGACTACGGCGCCAGCCAGTTCAACCGCGCCACCAAGGCGCTGCGTCAGACCGGCTCGTCCTTCAAACCCTATGTCTACGCCACGGCGATGGAACACGGCTTTACGCCCAATTCGATCATTTCAGGCGGGCCAATCAGCTGGGGCAACTGGTCACCGCACAATTACAGCGGCGAATCGGCCGGCAACATCACGCTGATCATGGCGATGGCCAAGTCGATCAACACCGTACCGGTGCGGCTGGCCAAGGACCATCTCGGCATCGCGCCGATCAAGGCGATGGCCGAGGCGATGGGCGTGGAATCGCCGCTCGAGGCGCACAAGACGATGGTGCTCGGCACTTCGGGCATGACCGTGATGGACCAGGCGACGGGCTACAGCGTGTTCGCCCAGAACGGCTTCGTCGGTTCCAGGCATGGCATCACCCAGCTTGTCACCCGCACCGGCGACGTGGTGTATGATTGGACCAAGGATGCGCCGCCCCCGCACCGGGTGCTGTCCGAGCAGGCGCTGAAATCCATGAACACCATGCTGGCGGCCGTGCCGGTGATGGGCACGGCGCGGCGCGCGCAAATTCCCAACATCGTCGTCGCCGGCAAGACCGGCACGACGCAATCCTATCGTGATGCCTGGTTCGTCGGCTTCACCGGCAACTACACGGCGGCCGTGTGGCTGGGCAACGACGATTTCACCCCGACCAAGAACATGACGGGCGGCTCGCTGCCGGCGATGGTGTGGCAGCGCCTGATGGTCTACGCGCACCAGAACATCGACCTGAAGCCGATCCCCGGCATCGACAAGCCGTTCATCGACGAGGAGATCGCGGCCAAGGCGGCCGAAGCGCAGAAGAAGGGCGAGGAACAGGCCGCGGCCGACGCGGCCGCCGAACGCCCGGCGGTGCTGTCCAGCCGGACCACGCAGACGCTGAGGGACATGACGCAGTTGTTCCAATCCGCGCCCAAACTCGACGCCGCCTCGCCCGAAACGCTCTCGGCGCTGTGACTTCGGCCTCGGCGCAGAGCAAGCCAACAGGCAAATCCATCGCGCCCGCTTGCCACGAGGCCCCGCGCCGCGATATCCCCGAACGGCAATCCTTCGCGCACGCGGCCCTTCATGCTCAAGAACGCCTTCCTGATGCTGCTTTCGCTTGCCATAGCCATTGGCGGCGGCGGCGCCAGCGTCTGGTATGCGCTGAAGATCCAGGACGGTGTCGGCGCCATCCGCATCGGCCAATGGACGGCCTTCCCCGACATCGGCACGCCAGCAGCCGATCCCTATTCGAAGGCTCGCGTGGCGCGCGAGGGCGTGCTTGCGCTCGGCCGCGCCGAAGGCCTGTCCTTCGTCGCGGAAAATGACGCTGCCGGCGACCAGCTCAAGCGGGAATGCAGCTACAGGATAGAGGGTGGATTCCCGACCGCCCGCTTCTGGACGCTCTATGCCGCCGATCAATCGCTCGGCGTCGTCGAAACCGGCAAGCCGCGGCTTGCCGCGCTTCAATCCTACGAGGTACTGCGCCAGGCCGACAATTCGGTGACCATCTCGGTCGGCCATCACCCCATGCCCGGCAACTGGCTTCTGACCAATGGTTCCGGACGGATGTATTTCGTCCTGACCTTCTACGACACGCCGATCGCCAGCAGCACCGGCCTGTCGGACGTCTCGCTGCCCAGGATCGTGAAGGCCGGCTGCGATGCGTAATGTCCTGGCCGCGCTACGCCGTCTTTTTCACGCCGTCCTGCTCGGTCTGGTCGGTGCCGGCATCGTCCACATCGTGGTGCTGCTTCTGGTGCCGGAATTTTCGGAACGCGATGCCTGGTCGCGACTGTCCATGGCATCCGACCTCTACCGGATGAACCGGCTCGATGCCGAGGCGGGCGGCGCGCCGGTGGTGAAATCGGTCGACCCGCTGTTCTACGCCGCGGCCTGCCGGTTCGATCTCGAGGAAGGCATGGTCCGGATCAAGGCGCCGGGGAACGTCCCCTTCTGGTCGGTGTCGGTCTATGACCGCAACGGCCACAACATCTATTCCTTCAACGATCATACGGCGAGCGACGGCAAGCTTGATGCCGTGGTGCTGACGCCGGCGCAGATGATCGATGTGCGCAAGGATTTGCCCGAGGACCTACAGGGAGCGATCTTCGTCGAAGCGCCGATCGACGAGGGCATCTTCGTCATCCGAAGCTTCGTTCCGGACGACAGCTGGAAGCCGATCGTGTCACGCTTTCTCGACCAGAGTTCCTGCGAGCTGCAGGATTTCTAGACCCTTTGACTTTGGCGCAATTCCCCAAGGAAGCACTGCGCGCTTTTCCCGGGAAAGCCGCTTCACACTTTTCCTGGAATTGCTCTGGCCAGAGGCGCAGAACTGACGGCCTGACGGACTAGGCCGCGGCTTCAGTGGTGCGGCACCGGCGTCCGTGGCGATCCCGGCTTGTCGGGGCCGGCGGGTCGAACTTCGCCGGTGCTGGACCGCTCATAACGGATGCCGGGAAAGATAATCACCGCCGCCGGTATTTCGGTGGTTTGCTTGGCTCGATTGGTCGGTGCCGCACGCGGCACGAAAGACAGTACCATGCCCATGATTCGCGCATTCCTCTCGGTTTCCCCGGAGCACAACGCAACGCCTCCAAATATCATTAAGGCCGGCAGAGGGTTAACGGAGCGCTAACGGATCACCGCTAACTTGAACTTTGTCTTGAGGTCAGGCGGTTCTGACCGGAGCAATCGCGAAACCGACACGGTCCCGGTTGAGCGTGGCCAAGGCTGTGTATCGAGTATCGGGTATCCTTCGTGTCATCTTCGGACTTCAGGCAAATCGCGATACGGACGGAATCGGGCAAGGCCGAGAGGCTGTTCCGCGCCGCGGTGTCGGCGTTCTGCTCGCTGACCCGCCCGTCACGGCGCGAGATCGGCCAGCTCGAAGACCTGACGCTGCCGCTGTTCGACGATGTGTCCGTCGAATCGCGACGGTACGTCGCCGCCGCCCTTTCCGAATGCGAATATGCGCCCGCAGCACTCGTGCGGCGCCTCTGCGAGGAACCGGTCGACATTGCCGCGCCGCTGCTGATCCGCTCACGCGCCGTCAGCGATATCGACCTCATCGCGCTGATCGGCAGGCACGGCCTGCCGCATGCGCGCGCCATAGCGCGCCGCAAGGGCCTGAACCCGACCATTGCCGACCTGATCAGGGCGCTCGAACGGCCGACACTGGTGCGGGTGCGGGAACCGGACGTGCAAGCCTCCACGGCGCCAACCGCCGCAGCCGCGAATGCTGAAACTGCCGAGGACAATGCTTCAAGCCAACAGTCTCCCGGCATTGCCGCCGAGAATGCGCGGCGCAGGCTGCGCTCGATGATGCGCACCGGCGACGAAGCATCGGCGGCGAGGGTCGATGCGTTTCCCGGCTCGGATACCTATGTCAAACTGCGCGAGACGGCGCTGACGGGAAACGCCGCGTTTTTCCAGACCGCGCTTGCGGACGCGCTCGACATTGATTTCGCGACCGCGCGCTCGCTGACTGCCGGCCAGAACTATGCATCATTGCTCGCGGCGCTGCGCTCGCTCGACTTCAGCGAAGACAGGGCCTTCCTGATCACGGTCGCCATCTATCCCAGCCTGTTCCCGCATCCCCAGGCCATCCGTACCTATCTCGACCGCTATCGCCTGCTACATCGCGATGTGGCTCTGGACCGGGTACGGGGATGGAAGGCCGAGGCCCTCTCCAGAATGGTTCGTGATGCGTCGCCCGCAAACAGCGACAGCCGCCAGACGTCGTACAGCGACGATGCCACCGCTCCCGCCCTCAGGGCGTCTTCACGGAAATAAGCTCCTCGACGGGAACGGTGCCGGCCTCGATCTCCACCACCCAGATATCGGGATCGAATTTCTTTTCCCTTTCAAGCCGGGCATCGAGCACGGCCGGATCATCGCCGGCGGTGAGAAGGCTGAAGAAACGGTCGTCGGGCTTGGCCGAATCGTAGCTTGTCTGCGGCGCCGGCCCGTAGAGGGCGACGTCACCCAGCCTACCCCGCGTCAGCACGAAAACAGCACCGGCCTCGGTCGCGCCGCGGTTGACCACGGCGGCAAATCCGCCGGCGCCGAAAACGCGGCGCAGCAAGGCAGAAACCCACAGATCCGATGTGACGCGCATGAGAAAGCTCCGAAAGCGTGCGGGCTATCTAGCGATAATTCCGCCGCTCGGCGAGCCGTCGTTTCGGCCTCGTCGGTCGGACCTCAATTGGTCAGACCGATCTCGCGCATCTTGACGTAGACGATCTCGTCGGGCTCGCCGGTCTGCGGCAGGCCGAACAGCGACTGGAATTCCTTGATCGCCGCCTTGGTGCGCGCGCCGACGACACCATCCAGCCGCATGTCGTCATTTCCGAACGCCTTGAGCCCGGCCTGGATCTTGACGATGCGGGGGTCGGGTCCCTGGGCCTGGGCGGCATCCGTCTGCCCGGCATTCGCCTGCCCGGAATTCGTTTGTCCAGAATTTGTCTGCAGGGACACCGGAACGGCGGCCTGCGTATCGGGGCGCGGCTGCGGTTTGGGCACGGAGGCGGTCTTCGGCGTTGCACCAAGCTGATCGAGCAACAGGGCATCGATCTCGCCCGAAGCGTTGAGACCGACCTTCTGCTGGTAGGCCTGTATGGCCTTGCGCGTGTTGGGGCCGGAAATGCCGTCGACCGTGCCGGAATAGAAGTCGAGGTCCTTCAATATGCCTTGCACCTGCTCGACCACCGGATCGCCCTTCATCGGTGCGGGCGCCGCATTGGGCCGCACGATGTTGATCGTCGTCTCCGGCTCGTCGGAGGCAGTGTGCGGAAACCCCTGGAAATTGCGGGTGACGAAGAACGCCCCGGCATGCGGGAAAGGCTGATACCACAGCGCATTCGCCGAGACATAGAACAGCGTCACCAGGAATGCCGTCGATCCGCCCACCAGGACGGGGTTGCGCGAAATCATCCCGCCGACGGCTATGGCGCCGTCCTGGAAGGCGTTGCTGCGGCGTTTGACCGCTTTAGGCTGTTTTGCGGAGCGAGCCATTTCTGTCCCCTTTCGCCCTCGTCACCGGCATCGTCAGAACCCCTGCCTCGTTCGCCGGGCGACCCTTCGGCCCGTTGACCGGCAGGCTGATGGTGACCGTGGTGCCCTCGCCCGGCATGCTTTCGATCGACATGGTGCCTTCGTGCAGCGCCACCAGCCCCTTCACCAGTGAAAGGCCAAGCCCGGTCCCCTCGAAACGGCGCGTATAGTCGTTCTGGATCTGCGTGAAGGGCTTGCCGAGATTGGCGAAATCCTCCTCGGCAATGCCGATGCCGGTGTCCCTGACCCAGAAATGCAGGCGCGAACCGATCCGCTTGGCGCCAACGACGACATTGCCGCCGTCGGGCGTGAACTTGATCGCATTGGAGACGAGATTGATCAGCATCTGCTGCACGGCGCGGCGATCGGCATTGATGTCGCCGGCGTCGGGAGCGATCTGCGTCTGCAGGTCGATGTTCTTGGCCTGCGCCTGCAGCCGCATCATCGACTGGCACATGTCGACGGCTTCCATGAACCGGAACGGCTCCGGGTCCGCCGTGTAGGCGCCCGATTCGATCCTCGAGACATCGAGTATGGATGTCACGACGGCCAGAAGATGCTGCCCTGAATCCCGCACCAGGGTGACATATTCCTTCTGGCGCGGATCCTTGAAGGCGCCGAACATCTCATGCAGCAGCATGTCCGAGAAGCCTATGATGGCGTTCAGCGGCGTGCGCAACTCATGGCTGACCACCGCCAGGAACCGGCCCTTGGCCACTTCCGCGGCGGCCGCCGCCTCATTGGCCTGCGCCAGTTCCTCACGAAGCCGGGCAGTCTCGCCATTCTCGCGCAGCACCAGCGTGAAGACGTCGCTCTGCTCCTCGCCACGCAGCAGTTCGAGCAGGAATGGCCGGTAATTGTCGGCCATCGAGCGCGTGTCATTCTGGCCATTGCCGTTCTGGGGCAGCCTGACGCGCAATTCGAGGCGGCGCGCAGCAGCACCATCGCGCATGTCGGCCAGGGCGCTGAGATAGGAGACACGGTCCGACAGATGGACACGGTCGAAGAAGCCGGTTCCGGAAAGCAGTTCCGGCGGCAGTTTCAAAAGCGTGCGTGCCTTGGCGGACGCATCGAGCACCTCGCCATGGCGGGCGACCCGCAGGATCACCGCATCGATGATGTCTTCCAGCCGATCGCCGGTATCGAGTGTATCGGCCGCACCGGCGCCACCGCGAAACGGCGACAGGCGCGGGATCAGCGTCAGCGCCCAGGCCAGCGGCACCAGCCAGTGCCAGGCCGCGATCTGCGCGCCCGCGAAGGGCAAGAAGGCCGCAGCCAGAGGCTGAAGGGCAATGGCGGGAATGGCCGAGACCGCTCCCCACAGGGCCGCACGCCGCGAAGCGCCGATCCACCAAGCTTCGAAGGGCAGCGCCACGGCAAGCACGGCGACGGGAGAACTCAACCCGCCGGCGGCCGCGATCAGACCGCCAAGGGCAACAGCCGCCATCGCCAGGACAATCGGTGCCGCCACGGGCATCTTGCCGGTAGCCGCCACCAGCAAGGCGACGAACCAGCACAGACCGAAGGCGGCGAAGATGGCGGCCATGGTCACAGCGGCGCCCATGCCTGATGTGACCAGCGTGACAGCGGCACCGGCGGCGAAGAATGGCGCTGCCAGCATGACACCGATGAAACGGCGTTGGCGCTCGCGGCCGCTCTGCCCGAGAATGGAGGGATGGACCATACGTTCGCAACCGGCGGCAATCGCGCCAGGCAATTCAGCGTATCTGGCCTTGATCGGCATCAACTCAACGCACTCGCACTCGTCGTGAACAGCTCTGCTTATGCAGATTGTTTTGATTGGCTCCGAAACTCTCATCCAGCGTTTAAGGAATGGATAAGGCAGGGCCGACCAAAGCCCGGCCCGTGGCAAATATCGGGATCGCGGCGGCCGAAAACCCGGGCAAATGCCGCCATAGTAAATGGAGGGTTATCTGCGAACGCCTGCCGTCACCGGATCATGGACTAGAAGAGAACCGGCCGAATTCCAAAAGAATCCAATGGAAACAGCAGGATACATAGTTATCAAGAGGTAACCAAAATCGTCCCGATATGAAACAAATCCATGGCAAAACGCTTCGTTTCGAATTTGCCTAAAATTTGAGGAAAATTGTCGCTGTGCGCGCAAGCCGTCCTTTGCGCCTGTGTGCCAACATCCTGCCCATAAAAGAGGTCATGCCATATGATGCATGATCCGGTCACGACGAGAGGCAAGGCATGTTCTTCCTGATAAGAATGGCTTTCTGGTTTTCACTGGTGCTGCTGGCGCTGCCGCTGAGTGTCGGTTCCGACGAGCCGGGGCAGGAAAGCGTCGGGCCGATCCAGGCCCTGTTCGCGGCACGCGACGCGGTGGGCGACATTGCCGGCATCTGCGAGCGCAAGCCCGATGTCTGTGAGACGGGCAAGTCGGCGATGCACACCATCACCGCGCGTGCCAAGGAAACCGCCAAGATCGCGGCAGCCATGCTGGACGACAAGTCCACCGGCCCCGATACCTCGACAATGACGGGCAGCGTGGCGGAAGAAATCGTCCTGCCCGAGACCGTCAACCTGCCGGTCAAGAATTAAGCCGTCTCGGCGGCGCACCGCGGGCCGTCTGCCCTCTCGACGCCCGCGGTGTCCTTGTTTTTTCCGTGACGCGGGGCCGCCGCGTGACTATATCCGGGTTATGACGACCACGATCCAGACGATCCGCGACGACTTCTCCTTCCTTGACGAGTGGGAGGACCGCTATCGCTACGTCATCGAGCTCGGCGAGGCGCTGCCTCCCTTTCCCGATGAGGAGCGCAATGCCGCCAACAAGGTCCCGGGTTGCGTCAGCCAGGTCTGGTTGACCACCGAACAGGGACCGGGCAGTGATCCGGTCATCACCTTCACGGGGGATTCGGACGCTCATATCGTGCGCGGTCTGGTCGCCATCATGCTGGCGCTGTTTTCCGGACGGACCGCCAGCGAAATCCAGAAAACCGATGCGGAAGCGACGCTGAAGGCACTTGGCCTGGACGAGCACCTGTCGCCGCAGCGCGCCAATGGCCTTCGCTCGATGGTCAAGCGCATCAAGCGCGATGCCGAGATGGCACTCAAGCAGACCGCCTGACGCCCTCCGGCCAGCCTGTTCCGCAAAATCAAACGGCGCCCGAAGGCGCCGTCGATGTCGGTTCGACCTGAGGGAACAGCGACTACCGCGCCTTGCGCTTGCGGCCAAGGCCCATCTTCTTGGCGAGCTGCGAGCGGGCTGCCGCATAGTTCGGAGCAACCATCGGATAGCTCGGGTCGAGGTTCCACTTTTCGCGATACTGCTCCGGCGTCAGATCATAGTGGGTCATCAGGTGACGCTTGAGCGACTTGAATTTCTTGCCGTCTTCAAGGCAGACAATGTAATCGTCATGAACCGAGCGCTTCGGGTTGACAGCCGGCTTCTGCTTGTCGGCAGGGGGCTGTTCGGCGGTTCCGCCCACACGCCCGAGAGCGGCATGGACATCGGATATGAGGTTCGGCAATTCGCCGACCGGCACGGGGTTGTTGCTGACATAAGCGGCCACCACATCGGCGGTCAGCTCGATCAGCGCATCGTTGTTTCTGGAAGGTGTTTCGACAATATCCATGGTCTTCAGGCCCCAACAAGAGTTACGTCGGTATGCGCCCTTTTTTACAGGCAGGGCATCGCACGAATTTTGAGCAGGTAGTGTTTCTACGATTCGTGTCGTGGGCACATCAATGCGACCATGGAGCAAGTAAGTCAATTCTCCCTTTGCATTATATTTAGGAAAGTTGATCAACTATTCGCCAGTCAGCTTCAATCTTTCGTGCATCATGTAATTTTTCGATATTTCGTCCGCCAAACCGGTTCCGCGTGACGATACGTCAGCTGAGCGTTACATTCGCGATAACTCACAAAGCAATTTTCAATGCTCTGGTTTGCTTTGCCAGGGCGCCGTCAATCTTGGTTGTTCACATCTGTCCACAAAACCATAGGTTGCCTCTCATCTTTTTCGCGGACAACCAGGCGACATGTCCCGCCGGCCGCATCACGATCAATCGACGACCGTCGATCAATACGGGGCGATGTACTTGCCATAGGCCCAGCCGATGACGAAAGCGCCGTTCTTGGCCGGGTCGTGCCAGACCTCGCACCAGCGATAGCGAACCGTCTGGTGGCTTCCATGCCGGTTGATTGGCGATGTCGAGCAGGTTTACGCCGCCGGTGCATCGCCCGGTCATCTGCAGGATGACCCCGTTCGGGTATGCGGCCTGCTTCTGGGAGATGCCGGAGGGATATTTGCGCACGTTGAGCGTGTCGCCGAACGGCACATTGGCCACTTGCCAAGCCGCGAATACGGTCGCATGAGACTGGCCGGCAAAGACCAGAGTCAGCGAAGCAACGGCGAAAGTCGCAGCGATCCGAGATCGAATAGTCATCATCCTTCCTCCCGGCCCACCTCATGGAGCCGACACACCTCCACGTTACGGACCCTTGAACCCACGCTGATCGGCGTGTTCATTCATCATTCAAGATAGCTCCCAAGCGAGACGCAATGACCGAGACTTCCCGATTTCCGATCGTCAGCCCGCCGACACCGCAGAAGCGGCCGGTTTACGACACGCATCACGGCATCACGCGAACCGATGAATATGCCTGGCTGCGGGCCGACAACTGGCAGGAGATGTTTCGGGACCCTTCCCTGCTCGATGCCGGCATCCGCGCCGAACTCGAAGCCGAGAATGCCTACCAGTCAAAGTTGATGGCCGATACTTCAGACCTGCAGAAGCAGCTTTTCAAGGAGATGAAGGGCCGCATCAAGGAAGACGATTCTTCCGTTCCGATGAAGGACGGGGCCTATGCCTATGGGTCTTCCTTCAAGCTCGGCGGCGAGCAGCCGCGCTATTTCCGCATGCCGCGCGCGGGCGGAACCGAGCAGATCCTGCTCGACGGCGACCTCGAGGCGCAAGGCAAGCCCTATTTCCGGCTCGGCGGTGTTGACCATTCGGCCGATCACCGCAGGCTGTTGTGGGCCTTCGACGACAAGGGTTCCGAGTTCTACACGCTGCGCGTGCGCGACCTTGCCGATGGCAAGGACCTGGCGGACCGGATTCCCGCGACAGGCGGCTCGGGCGTGTGGGACGCTGGCAATGACGGGTTCTTCTATACGCGCCTCGACCCCAACCACCGGCCCTCGAAGGTGCTGTTCCACGCGCTTGGACAAGACCCTGAAGCCGACCGCCTGATCTATGAGGAAACCGATCCGGGCTTCTTCATGAATGTTGACGGCACCCGCGACAACCAATGGATCATGATCGGCATCAACGATCACGAGACCTCGGAATATCGCCTGTTGAGCGCCAGCGATCCGTTTGCCGAACCCAGACTGGTTGCGGCGCGTGAGACCGGCCTTCAATATGAGATGGAGGAAGGCGGCGACATCTTCTTCATCCTGACCAATGCGGACGGCGCCAAGGACTTCAAGATCATGACGGCGCCGGCAAGCGATCCGGTCCGCGCCAACTGGCGGGAGCTGGTGCCGCATGAACCGGGCCGGCTGATCCTGTCGGTGATCGGCTTCAAGGACCATATGGTCCGGCTCGAGCGCAAGGAGGGACTGCCGCGCATTGTCGTACGCGACCGCACCAGTGGCGAAGAGCATCTTCTGTCTCTCGATGAGGAGGCTTTCTCGCTCGGCCTGTCGGGCTCCTATGAATACGACACCGAGATCATGCGCTTTTCCTATTCGTCGATGACGACGCCGGCGCAGGTGTTCGACTACAATATGCGCACCCGCGAACGGGCCTTGCTCAAGACCCAGGAAGTCCCATCCGGCCATGATGCGGACCATTATGTCACCAGGCGGCTGATGGCGCCCGCCGCCGATGGCGAGTTGGTGCCGATCTCGCTTCTGCATCATCGCGACACGCCGCTCGATGGATCGGCACCTTGCCTGCTTTACGGCTACGGCTCCTACGGCATCACCGTGCCGGCCGCCTTCAACACCAACTGCCTGTCGCTGGTCGACCGCGGCTTCGTCTACGCCATCGCTCATGTGCGCGGCGGCAAGGACAAGGGTTACGGCTGGTATGATGACGGCAAGCGGGCGCACAAGATGAACACGTTTACGGATTTCATCGCCTGCGCGCGCCATCTCGTTGCCGAGCGCTATACCGCGCATGACCGCATGGTCGCGCAAGGCGGCTCGGCCGGCGGCATGCTGATGGGTGCCATCGCCAATATGGCGCCGGACTGTTTTGGCGGCATCGTCGCCGAAGTTCCCTTCGTCGACGTGCTCACCACCATGCTCGACGCGACCTTGCCGCTGACGCCGCCGGAATGGCCGGAATGGGGCAATCCGATCGCGTCGGCCGATGACTACCGCACCATCGCCGCCTACTCGCCCTACGACAATGTCGCGGCCCTCGACTATCCGCCGATCCTGGCGCTCGCCGGCCTCACCGATCCGCGCGTCACCTATTGGGAACCGGCCAAATGGGTGGCGCGGCTGCGCGACCGCAAGAGCGGCAACAATCCGGTGCTGTTCAAGATCAACATGGATTCCGGCCATGCCGGCGCGTCCGGCCGGTTCTCACGCCTGGAAGAAATCGCCTATACCTATTCCTTCGCGCTGAAGGTGACGGGAAAGGCGCGGCTTGCCGAGGAGACGCTCAAATGATCGATCTGTCCACGTTGATTGCCTATATCGCCGTCGTGCTCGGCTTTGTCTTTATCCCGGGTCCGGCCACGCTGTTGACGATCGCCCGGGCGACGAGTTCGGGAACGAAGGTCGGGATCGCGACCGGCGCCGGGATCGCCGCTGGCGACATATTTCACACTGTCATGGCGATGGTCGGCATTTCGGCGATCATCGCCACGTCGGCGACGCTTTTCAGCATCGTAAAATACATCGGCGCGGCCTACCTCGTTTACCTCGGCATTCGCGCCATCATCGAGAAAACGCCGACCGACCCCTCCGCCGGCGCGCTCGCGATCTCGGCCGGCAAGGCGTTTCGGCAGGCTGTCCTGACCGAAGTGCTCAACCCCAAGACTGCGCTGTTTTTCCTGGCATTCCTGCCTCAGTTCGTGCGGCCCGAAAACGGAACGGTGATGCTTCAATTGGCCGTATTGGGAATTATCTTTGTCGTGCTCGGTCTTTTCAGCACGGTCGTCTTTGCCGTGAGCGCCGGTCGCCTCGGCTCCTTCCTGCGTCGAAATCCGACCGTGCTGAAATGGCAGGGCAAGGTTGTCGGCGGCATATACTGTGCCTTGGGCGTCCGCCTGGCCTTGCAGCAACGCTGAGGCTCCGGATAGCACGTTCACTTTTGGATTTGGCAATCATGACTTTTTGAATTCCGCATTGCTCATTTCCACTCGCAATTGCGATGGTCGCGCGTTAACCCAAGGTACGACTTTCCCGGGCGCCGAAGCCCGCACTCGCACAAGGGTCCATTATGCTGCTCGTCGACGTCTATCTCGACAAATCGCCGATCCAGGGCATCGGCGTCTTTGCCAAGCACCCCATCCCCAAGGGCACGCTGATCTGGAAGCTCGACCCCCGCTTCGACCGGATCATCGACGTCGAAACCTATGAGGGCGAGAGCGGGCCGGTGAAGAACTATCTCGACCGCTATTCCTACCCGGACCGGCGCGATCCGGCCTATATCGTCTTCGAAGCCGACGACGCCCGCTACATGAACCATGACGACGAGCCGAATTGCGATGTCTCCTCACCCGAGGAGACCTATGCCTTGCGCGACATCGCACCCGGCGAGGAACTGACCTGCAACTACAACCACTTCTTCGAGACAGGATTCGATTTCCTCGGCGATCGGCACCTCTAGTCGACAATCAGCTCGCCGGCTTGCGCGCGGGATAACCGTTCGGATGCGGCGGCACAGCCTTGAGATAGGCGGCGATCGCGGCCCGGTCCCCTGCTGTCAGCTCGGCCATGTTGCGCTGGACGTCAACCATCGCGCCGCCGACGGAATCGAAATCGGGCGTGAAGCCGGTTTCGAGGTAGTTGGCGATGTCGGCTTCCGACCAATTGGCGAGGCCGCCCTTGCCCGATGTGATGTTGGGCACGATGCCTGAGCCCTCGGCCGCCACGGCACCCGCCAGCCAGTCGCCTTTCTTCGTCCCGCCTGCGAAGTCACGTGGCGTGTGGCATTCGCCGCAATGACCCGGCCCCTCGACCAGATAGCGGCCGGCTACCACCGGGTCAGGTGCGCTACTGGCCAAGGCAACAACAGGCTGGTTGTTGAGATAAAGCCGTTTCCACAGGCCGATGCCGCGACGGATGTTGAAGGGGAAACCGAGCGAATTGTCCGGCGCCTTGCCGGCGACGGCGGGCAGCGTCTTCAGGAAGGCATAGAGATCGGCAATGTCCGACGGTTTCATGCGGGTATAGGACGCGTAGGGAAAGGCCGGATAGAAATGCTCGCCGGACGGCGAAACGCCCTTGAGCATGGCGTTGGCGAGATCGTCGACCGACCACGCACCAATGCCGTCCTTTGGGTCTTGCGAAATGTTGGGCGGGACAAAGGTGCCGAACGGCGTCTTGAGTTGGAGGCCGCCGACCAGCTGAAGCCGGCCATCGCCCTGCGAGCCCGGCTTCGCATGGCAGGAGGTGCAGCCGCCGGCATAGAAAATGCGCTTGCCCTTGATCGCGTCGCCCGGCCCGAGTTGCGCCAGGGCCGCGGCATCGAGCTTGACCGGCGCCGACAGCAGCCAACCGCCGACCGCGCCGACGCCGCCCAGAATGATGGCCGTGCCGACGAGCTTCTTCAGCCATGCCATATCAGGCAATCAGCCCTTCTTGACCCTGTAGCCCTGATGGCAGGTGCCGCAATCCGAACCGATGGCGCCGACTTGCGCCTTCAGCGCGTCGACATCGGCGGGAGCCGCCGCGACCGCGGCCTTGACGTTGGACAGATACTTGTCCTCGGCGGCCTTGAAGCCGGCCGTGTCTTCCCAGATTTTCGGCCCCGCCGTGGTGTCGCCGGCATCGCTGCCTTTCGGGAACAACGCATCGACGTCGAACTTCTCGGCATTCGCCTGCAACGCCTGCAGCTGCGTCAGCACGGCGCCGGCATCAAAGGAGTCCTCGCCCTTGGCGACCTTCGCCAAGCCGCCGACGATCTTTCCGCGTTCCTTCATCAGAGCCTGCCGGTCGATGATCGGATCGGCAAAGGCCGCCGAACCGGCGAAGGCGAGCATTGAGATGGCGATGACAAGCTTTCTCATTCATTTGGCTCCGTGATGAAGGTATTTGGGACACGACGTTAACGGATGCGGCGGAGGGAATATTCCCTCTGCTTGGATGGTTTTTCCGGGCCTTCGCAGCCACTGATATCGGCACAGAAAAAGAAAAGCCCCGGGATTGCCGGGGCCTTTCTGATTGTCGATTACTTCGCCTTGTCGTAGAGCTCCAGCACATGATCCCAGTTGATCAGGCTGTCGACGAATGCCTCGAGATATTTCGGGCGGGCGTTGCGGTAGTCGATGTAATAGGAGTGTTCCCAGACGTCGACGCCGAGGATCGGCGACGCGCCATGGACGAGCGGGTTTTCGCCGTTCGGGGTCTTCGAGATCGCCAGCTTGCCGTCCTTGACCGAAACCCAGGCCCAGCCCGAACCGAACTGCGTCGTGCCGGCTGCGATGAAATCAGCCTTGAATTTGTCGTAGCCGCCGAGATCGCTGTCGAAAGCCTTCTGCAGCGCGCCCGGCAGCTTGTTGCCGCCGCCGCCCTTCTTCATCCACTTCCAGAAATGGATGTGATTGTAGTGCTGCGCGGCATTGTTGAAGAGACCGGCATTCTTGCCGAACGACTGCTTGACCACCTCTTCGACCGACAGATCGCCCATTCCGGCCTCGGCAGCCAGCTTGTTGCCATTGTCGACATAGGCTTTGTGATGCTTGTCGTGGTGATATTCCAGCGTCTCTTTCGACATGTAAGGCTGCAAGGCCTCATAGTCGTAGGGCAGAGCGGGCAATTCAAAAGCCATGGGTAGTACTCCCTCGTGGAAAAAATCCGGTGTGGATACCGGATTAAGATAGGACTGGATTGAGCTGGAACAACTCCGGAAGTGAAGCGCCGGTTCCCTTTCTAGGCGGGTTCCGGAAAACTGTCACACGGTTTTCCTGCGGCGAAGCGCGCAGCCACAAAAGGCCGAACCAGCGCGTCAGCCGGCCGACGGCGAATGCGCCCAATCCCAATAAAGCTCGCGCGCCTTCTTGGCCACCGGGCCGGGTTGCAGATTGCGATCCTCGATGCGGGTGATCGGCACCACCTTGGAGTGGTTGCCAGTCGAAAAGATTTCGTCCGCTTCGAGGAAATCGCGCACCGACAGCGTCTTTTCCGTCGTCTTGAATCCGTACTCGCCCAGCAGCGTCATCGTGCGCGAGCGTGTGATGCCGGACAGGAACGTGCCGTTCGGCGCCGGCGTCAGCACGTGTCCATCCTTGACCAGGAAGATGTTGGAGCTTCCGGTCTCGGCGACGTTGCCCAGCATGTCCAACACCAAAGCATTGTCGAAGCCGCGCATCTTGGCTTCGAGGATGGCGCGGCCATTGTTGGGATAGAGGCACCCGGCCTTGGCGTTGGTCGGCATGGTTTCGATCGTCGGGCGCCGGAACGGCGACACCGTCACCGAAAACCCGGTCGGCGAGATCATCGGCGATTCATAGAGGCAGAGGCAAAAACGGGTCGAAGCGGGATCGGCCGGCACGCCCATGTAGCCGCCATGCTCGGCCCAATACATCGGCCTGATATAGACCGCCGTCTTGCCATCGAACTTCTTCAATCCGTCCCAGGTCAGCCCGACGATCTGTTCGGGCGACATGTTCGGCTTGAGGCCGAGCGCGATCGCCGAGGCGTTCACCCGCCTGGCATGGAGGTCGAGGTCGGGCGCCACGCCCTCGAACCAGCGTGCCCCGTCGAACACGCTGGTGCCGAGCCACATGGCGTGGCTGCGCGGGCCTAGAATGGCGACATTGCCCTCGTACCAGTCGCCGTCGACGAAAGTCCATGTCGCGGATTGCGCCGCTGCCGCCAGTGTCATCGCGTTATCCCGTTCCGATCAATCTTGTGTGACAACATTGGATGATGCTTTGGCCGTCGCCGTCAACGGGCATTGGGGAGTTTTGTTGATGCCAGCGGCGCAGCGGTGCAATCAAGGCTTGCACCTTGCCTCGCCTCGCCTCAAAACTGTCGCCATGCAATACGCCGCCTATGTTTTCGACGCCTACGGCACGTTGTTCGACGTGCATGCCGCCGTGCGCCGGCATGCCGACCGGATCGGCCCGGACGGCCAATTGCTGTCCGAAATCTGGCGCGCCAAACAGCTCGAATATTCCTGGGTGCGCTCGCTGATGGGCGCCTATGCCGATTTCTGGCAGCTGACCGAGCAGGCGCTCGACTTCGCCTTGCGCAAGGTTCCCTCCGCCGATCCCGGCCTCAGGACAAAACTGCTGGAAGCCTACTGGCGGCTGGACTGCTACCCGGAGGTACCGGCCGTGCTGAAGGCACTCAAGGCCTCCGGAGCCAGACTGGCGATCCTCTCGAACGGCTCGCCCGAAATGCTGGAAGCGGCGGTCAAATCGGCCGCGCTCGATCAGGTTCTGGACGACATCTATTCGGTCGATACGGTGCGGCGCTTCAAGACCGACCCGGCGGTCTATGACATGGTTGCCACCGGCTGGCGCCTCTATCCCGGCGCGGTGTCCTTCCAGTCCTCCAATCGCTGGGACATTGCCGGCGCCACCAAATTCGGCTTCCGTACCGTATGGATCAACCGCTCCAATCAGCCCGAGGAATACCGGGATTTTCCGCCGGCCCTGATCCTGCCGACCCTCGAGGCGTTGGTCAACGCCTGAGCTGTCGAGCTGTGACCCAGGTGCCACAGTGGCGGCGCAGTCACAGCTTCGCCTTTGTTTGTCCACGTTCGGGCCAGAATCGGAACCGCCTATCGCCTCAGGTGTTGTCAGGCACCCGCGTGGCGGCAAGCGTATTCACGCTTTGTTGCAATTTGAGTCCTAAAGAAGGCAGCCATGTCCATAACCGAAATCGAATCCTATCGCCTGAGCCGTCGCGGCTTTCTCAACGCCGCAGCATTGGGCGCCGCATCGATCGCGGTTTCTGCATGCGCCACCACCGGGCCGGGACCGGTCGAGCCTCCGCCGCCGACCTATGTCGAGCCGCCGCTCGCCGACTATGCGTCGATGTACGCGGCCGTCAGCGATGGCGGCTTCGACCTGCCGGCCATCCCCTTCGACAGGATCGATCCGCAGTTCCTGCGCCAGATCGTTCCCGACCCGACCGGGCAGAAGCCGGGAACCATCGTCGTCGATACGACGGGCCATTTCCTCTATCTGGTTCGTCCGGGCGGCCAGGCCATCCGCTACGGCGTCGGTCTCGGCCGTGCCGGCTTCGAATGGTCGGGCGACGCCGTCGTCCAGTGGAAGCAGAAATGGCCGAAATGGACGCCGCCGGATGAGATGATCGCCCGGCAGCCGGAATTGAAGCCATACAGCGCCGACAATGGCGGCATGCCTGGCGGGTTGAAGAACCCGCTCGGCGCGCGCGCGCTCTATCTCTTCCAGGGCAATGTGGACACGCTTTACCGCCTACACGGCTCGCCGGAATGGAAGTCGATCGGCAAGTCGGTGTCGTCGGGCTGCGTGCGCCTGATAAACCAGGACATCATCGACCTCTATGACCGCGTGCCCTCGAAAACCCCTGTGATCGTGACCAGCGATGCCAGCCAGCCAATGGCGGCGGCGGCAACGGCGAACCACAAGGCGATCCCGATCGACGCCGGCGTGCCGGACGGATCGGTGCTGCTCGGCCCGGTCAAGGCGGTGACGGACGCGATCTTCTGATCCGACAGCGCCTATACAGATGCTTAGGGCCCCGCGTTCAAGAGAACGCGCGGCGCTAAGGTCTAACGGCCTCTCGATAGGCTTCCCAAAATCCCGCGCACGATCGCGCGTCCGACCGACGAGCCGACCGAGCGCACCACCGACTTGATCGCTGCCTCCGCCACGGTCTGGCGATTGGAGGGGCGCGGCGCCGGCGCGCGGCGGCCGCCGGACTGCGGCGCGGGATCGTCATTGCCGAAACCCGGTATGGTCCAGCGCGAGCCGCCTGTGCCTGCCTGCTGCGCCTGCTGCTCGGCGTCCTGCGCGTCGTTGGCCTTTTTCTGCAGGATCTCGAAGGCCGATTCGCGGTCGATGACCTGATCATACTGGCCAGTGACCGGACTTTCCGCGATCAGCTTTTGCCGCTCGGCGGGGGTTATGGGTCCAAGCCGCGACGACGGCGGCCGGATCAGCGTGCGCTGGACCATGGACGGCACGCCCTTGGCCTCCAGCGTCGAGACCAGCGCCTCGCCGGTGGCGAGCTGGGTGATGGTGATGGCACAGTCGAAATCCGGATTGGGGCGGAACGTTTCCGCCGCCGTCCGAACCGCCTGCTGCTCACGCGGCGTATAGGCGCGCAGCGCGTGCTGGACGCGGTTGCCGAGCTGGGCCAACACCTTTTCCGGGATATCCAGGGGGTTCTGCGTGACGAAATAGACGCCGACGCCTTTCGAGCGGATCAGGCGGACCACCTGCTCGACGCGGTCGATCAGCACCTTCGGCGCCTCGTCAAACAGCAGATGCGCCTCGTCGAAGAAGAACACCAGCTTCGGCTGGTCGGGATCTCCCACTTCGGGCAGTTCCTCGAACAGCTCCGACATCAGCCAGAGCAGGAAGGTCGCGTAGAGGCGCGGGTTCATCATCAGCTTGTCGGCGGCCAGCACGCTGACGGCGCCCCTGCCGTCACGCGTGGTGCGCATGATGTCGGAGATGCGCAGGGCCGGCTCGCCGAAGAAGTTGGCCGCGCCCTGTTGCTCCAGCACCAGCAGCGTGCGCTGGATGGCACCCACCGATGGCTTGGTGACGTTGCCGTAGCGCGCGCTGATCTCCTCGGCGCGCTCGGCGATGTTGGCAAGCAACGCCTGCAGGTCCTTGAGATCGAGAAGCAGCAGGCCTTCTTCATCGGCAATGCGGAAGGCAATGTTCATGATGCCCTCCTGCGCGTCGGTCAGGTTCATCAGCCGCGACAGGAGAAGCGGTCCCATTTCCGAAATGGTGGCGCGGATGGGGTGGCCCTGCTCGCCGAACAGGTCCCAGAAGAT
The DNA here is from genome assembly GCF_007003935.1 of Mesorhizobium sp. WSM4310. Classification (NCBI taxonomy): domain Bacteria; kingdom Pseudomonadati; phylum Pseudomonadota; class Alphaproteobacteria; order Hyphomicrobiales; family Phyllobacteriaceae; genus Mesorhizobium; species Mesorhizobium sp. WSM4310. Next base: position 501,155 of record NZ_VFTA01000001.1, on the reverse strand, counting down.
GACGGGGAATTCCTGGAAGTCGTAAGGGTCGAGCTTGACCTGCGCGGCCCGCTTGACCAGGAAATCCTGCGCCGTGCCCATCATCGCGATACCGGACAGGTCGCCCTTGATGTCAGCGCAAAACACCGGCACGCCGGCATTCGAAAAACCTTCGGCCAGGATCTGCAAGGTGACGGTCTTGCCGGTGCCGGTGGCACCGGTCACCAGGCCGTGGCGATTCCCATATTGCAGCAGCAGTTGCTCCGGGCGCTGATAGCTGTCGTCGGGCTTGCGGCTGGCGCCGATGAAAATACTGGTGTCGTCAGCCATATGTCGGGTCTCCGCAAACTGATGTGTCAAAAGCCAGCCTTTGCCCGAAGGTATAGTGAGGCTGTTGCACAGCGACAATGCCAATTGTCCAGAGCGGGGCCAACCGTCCCGATCAGGCCTATCGTCGAAATCGGATTTTGGAACTTGCGGATTTTGCTGGTGTTTGGCAATCGTTCATGGTTCGTCCATGCAAGCCGACCTATATCAGGTGGATCGAATTCAGGCTCGGGATGCGCATTGCGATAACCGACCGGGAACCGTAGACTGAACCGCCCGGCTGGTGCGGCCATATGAACGAGGAAGATGGATGGGCGCCGGAGCCTTGACCAAGGATGTTGAACCAGTTGGCGCCGAGCGCCAGCGATGGCTGGCCCTGGCGGAAAAGGCACTGGCAGGCGCGTCCTTCGAGGAAAAGCTGGTTTCGCACACCGACGACGCCATCCGCATCGAGCCCCTTTATGACCGCGCGACCGGGGCCGAACCGCTCGTGCGCACGAATCCCCGATCGCCCTGGATTGTCAGCCAACGCGTCGACGATCCCAACGTCGATCGCGCCAAGGCCCAGGTTCTGGACGATATCGCGCAGGGCGCGACAGGACTGTCGCTCGTCTTCGAAGGCGCCCCGAACGCATTCGGCTACGGCCTGCCGAGGACTGCTCAGGCGCTGGAAACAGTGCTGGAGGGCGTGCCTCTCACTCGGATCCAGATCCGCATCGACACGCACCCGTGGAGCCGCCCCATGGCCGACTGGCTGGTGGCGTTCCTCAGCAAGCGCCGCTCCGATCCGGCAAAGCTCAACCTGTCCTTCGGCATCGATCCGGCGGCGATCCTTGCCGGCACCGGCCGGCTGCGCATGTCGATCGAGGCGCTGCAGGAATCGATGCCCCAGTCGCTGGCGCATTTCTTCTCGATGGGCGTTCCCGGCGTGCTGCTGGAAGCGGACGGCCGCGTCTTCCACAATGCCGGCGCCACGGAAGCGCAGGAACTCGGCATCATGCTGGCTTCGGCGGTCTCATATCTCAGAATGTTCGAGAAGGCACGGCAACCGCTGGTCTATGCCGCGCCGCATATCGGCTTCGCGCTCAGCGTCGACCAGGACCAGTTCCTCTCGATGGCCAAAGTGCGGGCCTTGCGCGTTCTGTGGGCACGTGTGCAGGAGACCTGCTCGATCCCCAACTCCACGGCCAACATCCATGCGGAGACATCATTCCGCATGATGACGGCGCTGGATCCCGAAACCAACATCCTGCGCACGACGATCAGCTGCTTCGCGGCGGCGGCTGGAGGAGCCGATTCGATCTCCATCCTGCCGCACACGATGGCGCACGGCCTGCCGGCGCCTTTTGCCCGCCGCGTCGCGCGCAACGCCCAGTTGATCATAGCCAATGAAAGCCATGTCGATCACGTCGCCGATCCCGCCTATGGGTCCGGCGCGGTCGACGCGCTTACGGCAGACCTTTGCGAAGCCGCCTGGGCGGAGCTGCAGGCGATCGAGGCCGAAGGAGGCGTATTGTCGAGCCTGAGGGACGGACACATCCAACAGCGCGTTCACGCCGCGGCCGCCCGGCGCGACGCCGCCTTCAAGGCGGGTGAGCGGGCCATCATCGGCACCACACTTTATCCGCAGAAGAGCGAGCGCCCGGTCGAGACGCTGGATGCAAAGCAGCGGCCTGCCTTCACCGAAGGCGTCGTGCTGTGCGAACCGCTGTTTCCGGTCCGCATCGACCAATCCATCGGGGCCGCCTCTTGATTCCGGATTTCAGTCAAATCGGCTGGGCGCCGCCGCGCCGCGCGCCTGTCGAGGTCAAGGGCCAGCGGACGACGCCGGAAGGGCTTGTCGTCAAGCATCTGTACAATCAGGGCGACCTCAAGGGCCTGCCGCATCTCGACACCTATCCGGGCCTGCCGCCCTTCGTTCGCGGCCCCTACCCGACCATGTATGTCCAGCAGCCCTGGACGATCCGGCAATATGCCGGCTTCTCCACGGCCGAAGAGTCCAATGCCTTTTACCGGCGCAATCTCGCCGCCGGCCAGAAAGGATTGTCGGTCGCCTTCGATCTCGCCACGCATCGCGGCTATGACAGCGACCATCCGCGCGTTGCCGGCGATGTCGGCATGGCGGGCGTCGCCATCGATTCCATCCTCGACATGCGGCAGCTGTTCGACGGCATTCCGCTCGGCGACATGACGGTGTCGATGACGATGAACGGCGCTGTGCTGCCAATCATGGCGCTTTACATCGTCGCGGCGGAAGAACAGGGCGTTGCGCAGAAGGATCTGGCAGGCACCATTCAGAACGACATTCTGAAGGAGTTCATGGTCCGCAACACCTACATCTATCCGCCAAAACCCTCGATGCGGATCGTGTCGGACATCTTCTCCTACACGTCGAAGAACATGCCGAAGTTCAATTCGATATCGATCTCCGGCTATCACATGCAGGAAGCCGGTGCGACAGCCGACCTGGAGCTCGCCTATACGATCGCCGACGGCATCGAATATGCCCGCGCCGGTGTCGCGGCGGGCCTCGACATCGACCGCTTCGCGCCGCGCCTGTCATTTTTTTGGGCGATCGGCATGAACTTCTTCATGGAAGTGGCCAAGCTCAGGGCCGCGCGCCTGCTGTGGGCGACGCTGATGAAGAAGAATTTCGCGCCGAAGGACGAGCGCTCGCTGTCGCTGCGCACCCATTGCCAGACGTCCGGCTGGTCGCTGACGGCGCAGGACCCCTACAACAACATCATCCGCACCATGATCGAGGCGATGGCGGCGACCCAGGGGCATACCCAGTCGCTGCACACCAACTCCTTCGACGAGGCGATGGCGCTGCCGACCGACCATTCGGCGCGCATCGCCCGCAACACGCAGCTCATCCTGCAAAAGGAGTCCGGCACCACGCGCATCATCGATCCGTGGGGCGGCTCGGCCTATCTGGAACGGCTGACGCATGATCTGGCAGCGCGCGCACTGAGCCATATCGAGGAAGTCGAGGCTCTCGGTGGCATGGCCGCCGCGACCGAACAAGGCATTCCGAAGCTGCGCATCGAGGAAGCGGCGGCGCGCACGCAGGCCCGCATCGACTCGGGCGAGCAGATGCTGGTCGGCGTCAACGCGCATCGCCCCGAGAACGACATCGAGGTCGATGTGCTCAAGATCGACAATGCCGAGGTCAGGGCCCGGCAACTGTCGAAGCTGCAACGGCTGAAGGGCACGCGCGATGTCGCTGCGGTGGAAAGCGCGCTCGATGCGCTGACCCGCGCCGCGCAAGGCAATGAGAACCTCCTGGAGTTCGCCGTCCGCGCCGCGCGGGCCAATGCCACGGTCGGCGAAATCTCGCTTGCGCTGGAACGGGCCTTTGGCCGCCACGTTGCAACGGTGCAGACCATTTCCGGCGTCTATCGCAAGGCGCTTGGCGACAATCCCGTGGTCGACGGGCTGCAGGACAAGATTAGCGCTTTCGAGAAGAAAAACGGCGGCAAGCCGCGCATCCTCGTTGCCAAGATGGGGCAGGATGGCCACGATCGTGGGCAAAAGGTGATCGCCACCGCTTTCGCCGATCTCGGCTTCGACGTCACCGTCGGCGCGATGTTCCAGACACCGGAAGAGATCGCCAAACTGGCGGTCCAGCATGACGTCCATATCATCGGCGCCTCATCGCTGGCGGCGGGACACCTGACACTGATCCCTCAATTGCGCGATGCGCTGAAGAAACTCGGCCACGGCGACATGCTGATCGTCGCCGGCGGCGTCATCCCGCCGCAGGACTATGACGCGGTGCTGCAGGCGGGTGCCGCGGAAATCTTCCCGCCGGGAACCGTTATTCCGGAAGCAGCGGATCGGCTGATGGATAGGCTGCTGGCAGCCAACTAGGCTATGCTGCCCTAACTGTCCGAAAGCTTGACGATTTCCCATTCCTTGCCGTTGACCGCGGCCACGTCGCCGACCTTCTTGCCGAACAGCGCGACGGCCATGGGCGAAACATGCGAAATGCTTCCCTTGGTAGGATCGGCCTCGTCCTCGCCGACAATCTTCCAATGCACTTTCTTGCCATCGTCGCCTTCCAGCGTGACGCCCATGCCGAAGCGGACGACGTCGCTGCCGGGCTCCGGCACGGAAAGCTCGGCGTTTTCGCGCCGCGCCGTCCAGTAGCGTAGATCGCGTGACACCACCGCGATGCGCTCGCGATCGGCTTTCTTCTCGGCTTTCGCCAGAACGTCGCGCAGATCGGCCAGATTCTCCTCGATCTGCGCCAGGCCGCGTTCCGTCACAAGATTGCGATGCGTGCTGATCGGCCGCTCGCCGACGCCGGCGATGGCATTCTCGCTGTCTTCTTCGCGGGTAAAAGCTCTGCTCATTGGCTGAACCTAGGCCTTGAGCGCCTGCTCTACAAGTCATTGTGAAAACGAACAGAACGTTTGGCACGATTCCTGCGACGTCAGGTTGAACGCTGGGATTCTGTGCCGATGTTGAACAGACGAACGCTGCTAACCGGAACCGCCGGCTTTGCCGTTGTGGGCCTCGCGCTCGGCAAGGCGGCGGCCGCCGGCCTGACCGGTATCGAAAAAGCCTCGATGCGCGGTTCCATCAATGCCACCGAACTGGGCGTGCAGCCCGGCACGTTCGACGACCAGAGCAAGGCCTTCGCCAAGCTGCTGCGCGACGCGAACAGCCGGGACATGCCGGTGTTCCTGCCGGCGGGCACCTATGTGGTATCCAATCTCTCGCTGCCCAGCCGCGTTCGCCTTTCCGGCGTGCCGGGCGCGACGCGGATCGTCTATGGCGGCGACGGTCATCTCTTCATGGCCGAACAGGCCGACCATATCGAACTGAGCGGGCTGGTCTTCGACGGTTCGAACCGCTCGATGGGCGACTATGCGCAAGGGCTACTCGATCTTCGACGGGTCGGCCATCTCGTTTTCGACAATTGCCAGATAACCGGCAGCGGCAAGAACGGGCTGGCGCTGGAACATGCGACAGGCCGCATCGAGCGCTCCGCCATATCGGGCGCGGCGGACGCCGGCATCTATTCGGTCGAGGCGGCTGGACTGACGATATCAGCCAACACGGTCTCCGACTGTGCCAATGGCGGCATCCTCGTGCATCGCTGGCAGGCGGCCGAAGACGGCACGATGGTCACGGGCAACCGTGTCGAACGCATCGGCGCGCGCAGCGGCGGGACCGGCCAGAACGGCAATGGCATCAACGCCTTCCGTGCCGGCAACGTCATCATCTCGGGCAATGTCGTCTCGGATTGCGCTTTCTCGGCGATCCGCGCCAACAGTTCCAGCAATCTGCAGATTTCCGGCAATACCTGCTCGCGCTCGGGCGAGACCGCGGTCTATTCCGAATTCTCGTTCGAGGGTGCGGTCATCAGCAACAACATCGTCGACGGCGCGGCCAACGGCATCTCGATCGTCAACTTCAACGAAGGCGGCCGCATGGGTGTCTGCTCAGGCAACATCGTGCGCAATCTGTCGACCAGCGGGCCCTACACCGCCGATCCGCCCGGCTTCGGCGTCGGCATCGGCGTCGAGGCAGACACCATCGCTTCCAACAACGTCATCGAGAACGCGCCGCTCTATGGCATGTCGATCGGCTGGGGACCGTATCTGCGCAATGTCGTGGCGACGGGCAACATCATCCGCAAGGCCGGGACAGGCATCGTCGTCAGCGTGGTAGAGGGTGCGGGCACTGCCGTCATCTCCGACAACGTCATCGACGGCGCGTTGAACGGCGCCGTGATCGGCCAGCGCTGGGCCGAGCCGGTGACGTCAGACCTCACCCAGCTAAGCAGCAGCGGCTTTGCGCATTTGACCGTTGAGCGCAACCGCGTCAGTTGAGGGCGGCAGTCGGCCTCACCGCGCCTACCTTGGCTCCGATCCGGCTTTGGATCGGCGCATTTGCCAGTTCGATGAGTTTCGCCGCCAGGGCCTCGTCCGAACGCAGCAGCTTGGCGAGGACGGCGGCGACCATGGCTTCACTGGCGCGGTGGGCGCCATCATCGCATTTGAGCGCGATACCGAGGCCTAGTTCCGGAATTGCGGCACAGTGGACACCTTCGGCGCCGCCTTTCGCAAAAATCCGCCCAGGTGCTGCCTCCATCAGCGCGACGTCCTCGCGGCCTGTGCCGGCGACAAAGAAAGGCTCCGCCATGCAGGCAGCCAGCAGCCGCTTTGCCGCCTTGGCCCGCTCGGGGCCGAAACCATTTGCCGTGGCCATGCGGGCAAAGCCGCGCGCGAAGCTCCTGAGCGGCACCGCATAGGTCGGGATCGAGCAGCCGTCGGTCGCCCGCTCATCGGCGCCATGGATAGCACCCGTGACCGACTGCATCGCGTCGCGCACCATTTCCTGCAAGGCATGGCCCGCCTTGACGTAGCCACTGTGCGCAATGCCGGAATGCACGCAGGTGCAGAGAAAGCCGGAATGTTTGCCGGAGCAATTGTTGTGCAGCGCATTTGGAGAACCGCCGGCTCGCGCGAGTGCAATCTCGGCGGCATGGCTCGAGGGCCAGTGCGCGCCGCATTCGAGCGCGGACCCGTCGAGCCCGGCCCTGGCCAGCATCGATCGCGCCAGTTCGATATGCTCCGGTTCGCCCGAATGCGAGGCGCAGGCCAGCGCCAGCTCGCGGTTGCCAAAGCCATAGGCATCGGCGGCACCGGTTTCGACCAGCGGCAAGGCCTGGATGGCCTTGACCGCCGAACGCGGGAACACTGGTTTCGAGGTGTCGCCGATCTCCAACACCGGTTTGCCGTCGGCGTCGAAAACCGCGACTGCACCGCGATGCGCGCTCTCGACGATCGCGCCGCGCAGGACCTCGATCAGAACCGGATTTGCCATGCCACCTCCCGCGGCGCATGACCTCGAAAATCGAAATCGATCGCGGGGTCATGCGCAAAACCAAAGTGTTACAGCGTCCTTTGCGCGCCCCAAAAAGGCGCGTGGCGCTGTAATGTCGGGGCGGTTTACCTGATCCGGTCGAGAATGGAAACGTAGTTGGCGACCGCAGCGCCACCCATGTTGAAGATGCCGCCAAGCTTCGCGCCGGGCACCTGGATGCCGCCGGCTTCGCCGACAAGCTGCATGGCGGTCAAGACGTGCATGGAGACACCGGTGGCGCCGATCGGGTGGCCCTTGGCCTTCAGCCCGCCGGAGGGATTGACCGGCAGGCGGCCGTCCTTGGCCGTCGTACCATCGAGCGCCAGCTTCGCGCCCTCGCCGGGCTTGGCGAGGCCCATCGCCTCGTATTCGATCAGTTCGGCAATGGTGAAGCAGTCGTGCGTCTCGACAAAGGACAGGTCGTCGAGTGTCACGCCGGCGTTCTTCAGCGCACGGGTCCAGGCCTGTTCGCAGCCCTCGAAAGCCAGGATGTCGCGCTTCGACATTGGCAGGAAATCCTGCACATGCTCGTTGGCGCGGAAGGCGACGGCGCGGCGCATCTTCAGGGCGGTCGCCGTGTCGGCAAGGATAAGGGCGGCAGCGCCGTCCGAGACCAGCGAGCAGTCGGTGCGCTTGAGAGGACCGGCGACGAAGGGGTTCTTCTCGCTCTCCTGCCGGCAGAATTCATAGCCGAAATCCTTGCGCATCTGTGCATAGGGATTGTCGACGCCGTTCTTGTGGTTCTTGGCAGCGATCATCGCCAGCGCGTCCGACTGGTCGCCATAGCGCTGGAAATAGGCCTGCGCGATCTTGCCGAAGACGCCGGCAAAGCCCGCCGGTGTCTCACCATCCTCTGGTAGATAGGACGCTTTCAGCAGGTTCTTGCCAATCTCGGGTCCCGGCGTCGTCGTCATCTGCTCGGCACCGACCACCAGCACGATGCGGGCAGCGTTGGCGTCGATGGCACGGATGCCTTGCCGGACCGCCGCCGATCCCGTGGCGCAAGCGTTCTCGACACGCGTTGCCGGCTTGAAGCGCAGCCGGTCGTCGGCCTGAAGCACCAGGCTCGCGGTGAAATCCTGCGCCGAGAAGCCGGCGTTGAAATGGCCAAGCACGATCTCGTCGACCTCCTCCGGGCCGATGCCGGCATGGTCGAGCGCATCCGTCGCGACCTTGACGATGAGGTTTTCGAGCGTCTCGCCCTCGAGCTTGCCGAAGCGCGAATGCGCCCAGCCAACGATGCATACGGTCATTGCAATCTCCATCCTTGGCGCCATGCAAGGTGTATTGGGATTCAGATGATGCCGGCCTGCAAATGGCCTCCCCTGCAGCTCAACACACCTTAGCATACCGGGCTCATGGCGCACTTCGCCTTTATTGTTCAAAGATAAACATTCTCGCCCATACCGTGAAGGGCCGGAACAGGACAATCGCTTGGTACAGGTCGTGCTCACGTCGATTTTTTGTTGATTGACGCGTCAATAAAAAATAACCTCCGGCAAAAATCGGGAACAGCATGCCAAAAGTCGGAATGGAGCCACTGCGCCGCAAGGCGCTCATCGACGCTGCGATCTCGGCGATCGGCGAGCGCGGCTCGCTTGACGTAACCATGTCCGAGATCGCCGGGCGCGCCGGCGTATCCTCGGCCCTTGCCCATCATTATTTCGGCGCCAAGGACGAACTGCTGTTTGCAACGATGCGGCACATCCTCGCCGAACTGACCATCGACATGCGCCGCGCCCTGCAATCCGCCAAGTCCCCGCGCGAACGCGTCGCCGCAGTGGTCGCCGTCAACTTCTCCGACATCCAGTTCCAGGCCGAAACCATCGCGGCCTGGCTTGCCTTCTATGTCGAGGCGCAGAAATCATCGGCGTTGCGCCGATTGCTCAAGATATACGCGCGGCGGCTGCATTCGAACCTGATGAGCGGACTGACCGGCATCCTGCCCAGGGCCGAGGCCGACCGCGCCGCCGAAGCGACAGCGGCGATGATCGACGGGCTCTACATCAGGCGCGCGCTGAAGGACGGCGTGCCCAACGCCGCGACCGCGATCGCGCTGGTCGAGGACTATCTCGAAACCAAACTCGGCGAGCGGCAAAAACAGTGACGGCGAAGCGACCCAATTTCCTGATCGTCATGGTCGATCAGCTCAACGGCACTTTTTTCGCCGACGGCCCGGCAGGCTTCCTGCATGCGCCGCATTTGAAGGCGCTCGCGGCGCGTTCGGCCCGTTTCAAGAATAACTACACGGCCTCGCCGCTCTGCGCGCCGGGCCGCGCCTCGTTCATGAGCGGCCAGTTGCCGTCGCGCACCGAGGTCTATGACAACGCCGCCGAATTCGCCTCGTCGATCCCGACCTTTGCCCATCACCTGCGCGCCGACGGCTATCACACCGTGCTGTCGGGCAAGATGCATTTCGTCGGGCCGGACCAGTTGCACGGCTTCGAGGAGCGGCTGACCACCGACATCTATCCCGCCGATTTCGGCTGGACGCCGGACTACCGCAAGCCCGGCGAGCGCATCGACTGGTGGTATCACAATCTGGGCTCGGTGACCGGCGCCGGCGTCGCCGAAACCTCGAACCAGATGGAATATGACGACGAAGTCGCCTTCCACGCGGTGCAAAAACTCTACGACTTCGCGCGCATCTCCGACGATGCGGCGCACCGGCCCTGGTGCCTGACGGTTTCCTTCACCCATCCGCACGACCCCTATGTGGCGCGGCGGCAGTACTGGGATCTCTATGAGGATTGCCCGGCGCTCGAACCGGAAGTGGGCTTCATCCCCTACGACGGCCAGGATCCGCACTCGCAGCGGCTCTACAAGGCTTCCGACTACGACAGTTTCGACATCACGGCAGAGCAAATCCGCCGCTCGCGGCGCGGCTATTTCGCCAACATCTCCTATCTCGACGACAAGGTCGGCGAGCTGCTGTCCGTGCTCGAGCGCACACGCATGCTCGACGACACGATCATCCTGTTCTGCTCGGACCATGGCGACATGCTCGGCGAGCGTGGCCTGTGGTTCAAGATGTGCTTCTTCGAGGGCTCGGCGCGGGTGCCGCTGATGATCGCCGGCAAGGACATTCCCGCCGGCGTGATCGAAGCGCCGGTCTCCAATCTCGACGTGACGCCGACGCTGTGCGATCTCGCCGGCATCGACATGAGTGCGATCGCGCCATGGACCGACGGCCAGTCGCTGCTGCCGCTGCTGAATGGGAAGCCACGCACCGCACCGGTGCTGATGGAATACGCGGCCGAGGGGTCCAACGCACCGTTGGTGGCGATCCGCGACGGCCGCTACAAGTTCGTCCATTGCGAGATCGATCCGCCGCAACTCTATGATATCGAAGCCGACCCACATGAATTGAGCAATCTCGCCGCCGATCCGGCGCATGCCGATCTGGTGGCGGCTTTCACTGAAAAGGTGCGCGCACGCTGGGACATGGCGGCCTTCGACGCGGCAGTGCGGGCCAGCCAGGCGCGGCGCTGGGTGGTCTATCCGGCGCTGCGCAACGGCACGCACTACCCCTGGGAGTTCCAGCCGCTGCAGAAGGCCTCGGAACGCTACATGCGCAACCACATGGATCTCAACGTGCTCGAAGAGCAGAAACGCTTTCCGCGAGGCGAATGATGGCAGACCTTCTCGTCCCTTCCCTCGATCATCTCAAGCGGGCCTATGCCGTCACCTCCAGGGCGACGCAGATCACGCCGCTGCTGGAATCGACCGCACTGGCCCGGGAGACCGGTGCGGCGCGCGTCTTCATCAAGCCGGAATCGCTGCAATGGGCCGGATCCTTCAAGATACGCGGCGCCTATTGGCGGCTGAAGCGGCTGTCGGCCGACGAGGCGAGGAAGGGCGTCGTCGCCTATTCCTCCGGCAATTTCGCGCAAGGCCTGGCGGCCGCCGGCCAGGCGCTCGGTATTCCCGTCACCATCGTCATGCCGATCGATGCGCCGGCCGCCAAGCGTGACGCGACCGCGGGCTATGGTGCGCGCGTGGTGCTGACCGACCATGGCGAGCGCGCGCGTGAAGAGGTCGCCGCGGCCAAGGCGCGCGAGATCGCCGAGACGGAAGGGCTGGCCCTGCTGCATCCCTTCGACGATCCGGAGATCGTCGCCGGCCAAGCTGGCGCCGGCCTCGAAGCGCTCGACCAGCTTGAGGCCAAGGGTGCCAGCGCCGACCTGTTGTTCTGCGCGGTCGGCGGCGGCGGGCTGATCGGCGGCGTTTCGCTGGCCTTCCACTATCTGTCGCCGGCGACAGAGATCATCGGCGTCGAGCCGGAAGGTTTTGATGGCATGGGCTCGTCGCTGGCGCATGGCAGCATCGAGACCATGCCGATCGGCCCGAAGTCGATCTGCGACGGGCTGATGTCGCGGCGGCCGGGCGACGCGCCGTTCGCGGCGGTCAGGACCGCGGGTGTTCGCGGCATCACCGTCGACGACCAATCGGTGCGGCGTGCCATGCGGATCGCCTTCGAGAGGATGAAGCTGGTGCTGGAGCCGTCCGGGGCTGCGTCGCTGGCGGCGCTGCTCGGCGGCAAGGTGGATGTGGCGGGTAAAACCGTCCTTGTTGTGGCTACCGGCGGCAATGTCTCGCTCGCCGATTTTATGGCGCATATGAACCATGCTTGAAGCGGATTTCGTTATCATCGGCTCCGGCTCCGCCGGCTCGGCCATGGCCTACCGCCTGTCGGAAGACGGCAAGCATTCGGTCATCGTCATCGAATTCGGCGGCAGCGATATCGGACCGCTGATCCAGATGCCGTCGGCGCTGTCGATCCCGCTCAATATGAGCCTTTACGACTGGGGTTTTGCCAGCGAGCCGGAACCGCATCTCGGCGGCCGCGTGCTGGCGACGCCGCGCGGCAAGGTGATCGGCGGTTCGTCCTCGATCAACGGCATGGTCTATGTGCGCGGCCATGCCCGCGACTTCGACCACTGGGCCGAAGAAGGTGCAACGGGTTGGGGCTTTGCCGACGTGCTCCCCTACTTCAAGCGCATGGAGGACAATGACGGCGGCGAGGACGGCTGGCGCGGACACGGCGGGCCGCTGCATGTGCAGCGCGGTTCGCGTAAAAATCCGCTCTACGGCGCCTTCGTCGAAGCGGGCCGCCAGGCCGGGTTCGAACTGACCGACGACTACAACGGCTCGAAGCAGGAAGGTTTCGGGCCGATGGAACAGACCATCCGCGGCGGCCGCCGCTGGTCGGCGGCATCAGCCTATCTGAAGCCGGCGCTCAACCGGAAAAACGTGAGTCTGGTCAAGGGCTTTGCCCGTCGGGTGATCATCGAGAATCAACGGGCCGTCGGCGTCGAGATCGAGGCTCACAAACAGATTCAGGTCGTTAAGGCGCGACGTGAGGTGATCGTCGCCGCCTCTTCGATCAACTCACCCAAAATCCTGATGCTGTCCGGCATCGGGCCGGCCGAGCATTTGCGCGAAAACGGCATTGCCGTGGTCGCCGACCGGCCCGGCGTCGGCCGCAATCTGCAGGACCATATGGAGCTTTATATCCAGCAGGAATCGACCAAGCCGATCACGCTGAATTCCGTGCTGAACCCGTTCTCCAAGGCACTGATCGGCGCGCAGTGGCTGTTCTTCAAATCCGGTCTCGGCGCCACAAACCATTTCGAAGCCGCCGCCTTCGTACGCTCGCGCGCCGGCGTCGATTATCCCGACATCCAGTACCACTTCATCCCGGCGGCGGTGCGCTATGACGGCAAGGCGGCGGCGAAGTCACACGGCTTCCAGGCGCATGTCGGGCCGATGCGGTCGAAGTCGCGCGGCTCTGTGACCCTGCGTTCGCCGGACCCGAAAGCGAAGCCGGTGATCCGCTTCAACTACATGTCGCATCCGGACGACTGGGCGGAGTTCCGCCACTGCATCCGGCTGACCCGCGAGATCTTCGGCCAGCCGGCGTTCGACGCCTTTCGCGGCCAGGAAATCTCGCCGGGCAGCCATGTGCAGTCGGACGACGATCTCGATGTCTTCATTCGCGACCATGCCGAGAGCGCCTACCACCCGTGCGGCACCTGCAAGATGGGTCGCGCCGATGATCTGATGAGTGTTGTCGATCCGGAATGCCGGGTCATCGGCGTCGACGGGCTGCGGGTCGCTGATTCCTCGATCTTCCCGCGCGTCACCAACGGCAATCTCAACGCGCCGTCGATCATGACCGGCGAGAAGGCGTCCGACCACATTCTCGGCCGCACGCCGCTGGCGCCGTCCAACCAGGAACCCTGGATCAATCCGCGCTGGCAGCAGTCGGACAGATAGAGCATGATCCACCCGACAGATTGAGCCGTCCCTAGATCGAGCCGCCCATTCTTGGGGCGCAGACATTCGGAGACTACCCATGCGCGCCCAGCCCACGGCATCGCACTATGTCAACGGACGCTATATCGACGACGAGCAAGGAGCGCCGCTGCCGGTCATCTATCCGGCAACCGGCGAGACCATCGCCATGCTGCGCTCGGCGACGCCGAATGTGCTGGAACTCGCCATCGAGGCCGCACGCACCGCGCAGCCGGCCTGGGCGCGGCTGAAGCCGGTCGAGCGCGGCCGCATCCTGCGCCGCGCCGCCGACATTCTGCGTGCCCGCAATGCCGACCTCGCCCGCATCGAGACGCTCGACACCGGTAAGGCGATCCAGGAGACGCTGGTGGCGGATGCGCCTTCCGCCGCTGACTGCCTTGAATATTTCGGCGGCGCGGTCGCCGCCTACAATGGCGAGGCCGTCGATCTCGGCGGGCCCTTCGCCTACACGCGGCGCGAGGCGCTTGGCGTCTGCGTCGGCATCGGCGCCTGGAATTATCCGATCCAGATCGCCGGCTGGAAATCCGCGCCGGCGCTCGCCATGGGCAATGCCATGGTGTTCAAGCCGTCGGAAAACACGCCGCTTTCGGCACTGGCGCTCGCCGAAATCTACAGCGAGGCCGGCCTGCCCGACGGGCTGTTCAACGTCGTTCAGGGCTATGGCGATGTTGGCGCGGGCCTTGTCGGCCACGATGTCGTCGCCAAGGTTTCGGTCACCGGCTCGGTGCCGACCGGGCGCAAGGTGCTGTCGCTTGCCGGTTCGAAGATGAAGCACGCGACGATGGAGCTCGGCGGCAAGTCGCCGCTGATCGTCTTCGACGACGCCGACATCGAAAACGCCATTGGCGGCGCCATGCTCGGCAATTTCTACTCCACCGGCCAGATCTGCTCGAACGGCACGCGGGTCTTCGTGCAGAGCGGCATTCATGACCGCTTCGTCGAGCGGCTGGTCGAGCGGACGAAGAAAATCCGCGTCGGCGACCCGCTCGATCCCGAAACGCAGATGGGACCATTGGTCTCCAAGGCGCAGCACGACAAGGTCGTCGGCTATATCGCAGTCGGCAAGCAGGATGGCGCTGTTCTGGCCTGTGGCGGCAACGTGCCTTCGCTGCAGGGTTTCCAGGGCGGCTTCTTCGTCGAACCGACGGTGTTCACCGGTGTCACCGACACCATGCGCATCGCCCGCGAGGAGATTTTCGGACCGGTCATGAGCGTGCTGAAATTCGACGGCGAGGACGAGGTGATCGACCGCGCCAACGACACCGAATTCGGCCTTGCCGCCGGCGTCTTCACCCGCGACCTGCCGCGCGCCCACCGTGTCATCGCCGAGCTGCAGGCCGGCACCTGCTGGATCAACGCCTACAATCTGACGCCGGTGGAAATCCCCTTCGGCGGCTTCAAGCAGTCCGGCATCGGCCGCGAGAATTCTCTGGCGGCATTGGCGCTCTACTCGCAACTGAAGTCGATCTATGTCGAGACCGGGGACGTGGCGAGCCCGTATTGAGCCGAGCCTAGACCGCCTCCGCCGCCGTCCCATCCAGATACTGCGTCAGTGCGCAGACCAGATGATAAAAAATGCTGGCCGGAACATCTGACGCCAGCGAGCGGCCGCGTTCGTCGATGCGATCGATCCACAGGCCGAGCGGGGCCGGGTCGATGTGCCAGCGGAACAGCCGGCCGACACGGGCCTCGATCTCGGGCTTCAGGTCGGGGCCGCCTGAGCCGTCCAACGCGATCGCCGCCTTGATGGCTTCGGCCTGCGGCCAGCTGCGCGAGATCAGGTCGAGCGGCAGGCCTTGCCTGGAGACGGCGCCATAGGCAAGGCCGGTGGCCCGGTTGAGGCCGTTGGCGATGGCCGAGGCGTAGAGTTTCCTGGCGAAGCCGCTCAGTTCGGCCTGGCCGCTGCGTCCGGCGAAATCGACCAGGAGCGAAGCCCATTCGAAGTGATGGCCTGGCTCGGTCCAGCCGCCTTTTTCGCCTGCAGCCGGCTTCCATTCGGCATCGAAATATTCGCCGAGCGTCCAGCTCTCGGCATCGAAGAAATGGCTGCGGAAGAGGTCGATGATGCGCGCCGCGCGGCGCAGATGGGCGCGCTCGCCGGTCGCCTGATACCAGGCGAGAAAGGCTTCCAGCAAATGCATATGCGGATTTGAGCGACGCTCGCCCTCTCCGTCCGATGTCTCGAGGAAGCCAGTCATGCGATGATCCTCGAGATGGGCGTCGAGGAAGGCGAAGGTTTCCTCACCGAGCCGCAAGGCATCGGGATTGCCTGACATATGCGCATGCGCCAGCGCCAAGAGCACGCAGGAATGATCGTAGGCGTCTTCCGTGGCGTCGGCGACAGCGCCGTCGACATTCAGCGTGCGCACCCAACCGCCGCGTTGGGTGCGACCCTTTCCTGCCATGAAGTCGATGCCATGCGAGATCAGCCGCTCGGCCGGGCCAGTCCAGCCGCGCTCCTTGGCAACCGCGAAGGCATAGACTTGGCGGGCCTGCGTGCGCATGCGCTTCGGCTTTATCAGCGGTGAGCCGTCGAAGCCAAGCGCTTCATGGAAGCCGCCATGGCGCTCGTCGACGCCCGATGTCGACCACAGCGGCAAGGTTTCCTGGAACAGCCAGTGGTGCACGCGCCGCCGCCAGGCGCCGCTTTCGATGACGCGATCATGCGCCGGGGTGAATCTGGTTTCCAGCCGGCCCGATTTCTCGAGCTGCTCGACCACCTTCTTGACGTGCTGGCTGTGGCTTACCGGAGCGACGAAAGTTGCGTCCGATGTCGAGACGATGGCAACATCCTTCATGCCGATCGCCGACAAAAGGCGGCCGTCGCTGCGGATGTAGGAGTTCTCGCAATCGATGGCGACGACATCGCCGACAATGACATTGCCCAGGTCATCGGCAGGGCCGACATCGAGCAGGGACTGCCAGGAGCCGAGATCGTTCCAGCGGAAGCCCGCCGGCACCATCGCGATGTCCCTCGCCCGCTCCATGATGGCATAGTCGATCGAATTCGACGGGATGGCCGCGTAGAGCTCGAGCGGCATATAGAGGCCGGACAGATCCGATGTCGCCGCTGTGTAGGCCGCTTCGGTCGACTGCCAGATGTCCGGCTGGAACATAGCGAAAGCGTCGCGCATGGCACCGGCGCGAAACAGAAAGATGCCGGTGTTCCAATAGAAATTTCCGGCTTCGAGATAGCCCTGCGCGGTCGCCAGGTCCGGCTTTTCGACGAAGCGCGAAACGTCGAACACTCCGCCCTTCTCGGCGGAGACCTCGATATAGCCATAGCCGGTTTCGGGCTGTGTCGGCTTGATGCCGAACACAACGAGCCGGCCGGCGCGCGCCGCCTCGGCGCCTGCCTCGACGCTCTGCCAGAATTGCCCTGCCGTCGATATTTCGTGGTCCGACGGCACCACCAGCATCAGGCTGTCGCCGAATTCGGACAAGGTGCGCAGCGTTGCAAGGGCCACCGCCGCGGCGGTGTTGCGCCCTGTGGGTTCGAACAGCGGACCGCCACCGGCAAGATCGAGGCCGGCGAGATCGGCATGAACGCGTTCGGCGTGGCGCTCCGAAGCGATCAGGAAGATCGGAGTTTGACCGTCGGGCCTTGCCGCCAGGCGGCGCAAGGTCTTGGCCAGCATGGAGCCATCACCCGAGAAATCGTGAAACTGCTTCGGATTGTCCTCGCGCGACAACGGCCAGAGCCGCGAGCCGACGCCGCCGCTCATGACAAAACTGACGATGCGCTGACTCATTCGGGTCTCGCTGAGAAGTTGGTCGGAGGTAGCAGACATGCCTTAAGCCGTGTTTGCCCGATTGGAAATCCGCTCGACCGCCAGGTCGATGAAGGCCTTAACCAGGGGTGAAAGGTGCCGGCTGCTGGGATAGAGAACGTGCAGGCCGCCGGCCGGCGTCGTGTAGCCGTCCAGAACGCGCCGCAACCGCCCCTCGTTGATCAGCCCGTCGGCCATCGGCTGGGGCAATTGGGCGATGCCGAAACCCGCGAGCGCGGCCTCCACCACCGCTTGCATCTCATTGGCGGCGAAGCGCCCGGCGACCACGACAGTTTCCTGGCCTTGTGGTCCATCCAGCACCCAATGTGCGCCTGAGGCCGACAGGCCCGCGATGACGCATCGATGGCGGGCAAGATCGGCCGGGCGTTCCGGCATCCCGTAGCGTGCGAGATAGTCATGGCTGGCGCAGAGCAGCCTGTGGGTGGAACCCAGCTTGCGGGCGATGAGCGTCGAATCCTCGAGCCTTCCGGTGCGGAAGGCAAGGTCGACGCCGTCCTCGATCAGGTAGAGCTTGTCGACACGACGGCTGACAGTCGTCTTGGGCATAGCCAGCAGGCGCGCGGCAGCGGTGAAGCTGCCGGCTTCGACGACGCGGGCAAACACGACGACATCGTTGAGATCGATCATTGTATTTATTTGTGGGACAATTTTTTCCAATTATAGGCAATTATCAACGAGATAGAGCCTAATTTTGCTCCAGACAACAGCAGAGCGAGGACGCGGTACTGATGTTCGAATGGTTCGACCGGGTCGGCTACGCTGTCGATATCGCGGCCTTGCGCAGGCAATTTCCCGTGGTGCGGTGGCGTGGTTTTGTCGACTGGGCGCACGCGTTCGACTGGGGCGCCAGCGGCCTGCGCGGCGAAAGCTGCTGAAATGCGACAGAAGCGCTGCCATTGCCGCTTGCAGGAATGAAGTGTGGCGGCTATAAGCCCGCCGTCTGGTCACGGAGTGTAGCGCAGCCTGGTAGCGCACCTCGTTCGGGACGAGGGGGTCGCAGGTTCAAATCCTGCCACTCCGACCAGAAAAAACAGATACTTAAATATCTGTTCTCCCGATGCCCACGGTTTGGGATCGCGTTTTACGCGCAGCGGGAGCGTAGCCCTATGTCCTTCCTGCTTCCTGCGATGCTGCTCGCCAATTGGCCGGTCGTTCTGGACGGCGACACGATCGTGCTCGATGGAACGCATGTCCGAATCGCCATCTCCTCTCGACGCAGCGGCGTGAGACGGGCATTCTTGTGAATGTTCATTCGGACCCTCCGATGAGTGCTGAAGCCTGGTAACTCCAGTCTCCTCGGTCCGGTCCGAATGGACAACCTCCTGAAAGCTCACGGCTCGTCGGCATGTTTTCCCGAGGAATGCCAGAATGCCGGTGGCATCGGAGCCAATATGAAAAGACTGGTTTTCGCAGCGGTGGTATTTGCATTTGCCTGCCATTGCGCGCCCTCTCAGGCGGACGATGAGCGGTCATGCCAGATCATGGCAGCCGCAACCCTGCTTTCCGGGAAGACCAACTGCAGAGACGGCGACATCGCCACCATCGCCGGCGTCACCGCCAAAGAGGTGCCGGAAGCGATAGCCAGGTATTGCGATTTTTGGGCACAGATCGTCGTGCTGCCCGTCGCGAGCGCGTCCGATGCATCGAGCCACTTCGTTCTTTGCAAGTATCGCCAGCGAGAGGCGGCCCCTTCTCAGCCTTAGCCCTACGGCTCGTGCATCCGGTTTGCCGGAGGCGGTCCGACTGTCCTGGGACACCCCGGAACCAAAGGGCCTAGCGGCAGTTATCCAACGAAGGGCTAATCAAGGCAATGGAGAAATTGCAATGAAATCAATTATCATGTGCGCCTTGGCGCTTTCCATCGGATTGCCGGCTGTCGCTTCGGCGGCCGAAGCCGACGTCATCGTCAGGACTCACCATCGCCACCACAGCAACGTCAAGATCATCAACGAGTACGGCCAGCGCCTGCATCACCGCCACCACGGTACGGTAGCGTTCTACGATCATGGCCGCCGGCACCATCGTCCAGATGCCGTCATTGTCACGAGCTCGGTCTCCAAGCACCATCACCGTCGCCCCGTGGTGATCCAAAACAACGACTATTGATCGGCCCTAAGGCCCGGCTCGTTACAGCCGGGCCTTCTGCATGAAATCTGAAATGCCGCTGGGCGATCTGCGTGCCGGCACAAGGCATCATCGACGAACGGCCGCGCGATTAGAATGCCATTCGGCCTCGCGAAATCTCGCCTTGTAGGCTGGAATGCCGGCTACGGCGCCTGCAGATATTTGGGTTCGCCCACCACGCCAGCGCAGCGGACGAACCCTATCGGCGCAGGAAGGGACGTAGCTGCGCCAATCTGCCAAATATTCGTACTCGTCGGATGGTCAGCCAAAGGCTATTCCAATCGCCATGAAGGTGATGGGCATGGCGAAGATCACTGCAAGCAACCAGCGTGCCTGGCGAACACTGTTGTCCATCAGCTTCCTCCCGAACGTGTAGGCGACAACGGCTACGAACGGTGGCCGTTCCGAGCAGCACCACAGGCAGGACCATTGCATTTTGCGGCCAGACCAAGGTCCGGCGCTCCGCCGGACCGAAGCCCAGCCAGGGAACGTTTTCGCTGCGGCTCAGTTTCGAGTGGTTGGGCGCGGGGACGATCAAACGAGGAAGCGAAACTGGATGAACGTCACCATGTCTAACAGCGAGGCCATACAATCCGATGTCTTGGGGGTGCGCGTAGCTGACCTCGAGGCCAGAATGCGGCAGGCCCGGATTACCATGAGCGAAATGAAGACCTTCCAAAAAGTCGCGGCCATGATGGTCGGCGGACGAGGCAGCATTGATGGCGACGATTTGATCGCCGCGTCCTTCGTTGCGGACACATTCCTGGACGAGAAAACGCTCTGAAACCATGCGGACAATCAGCAAGCTTTTTGATTCCCACGCCGAAGCCGCCCGGGTTGCTGGAGAGCTGGTGGCGGTCGGTGTTCCGCGCGTTCAGATTGCCATTATCGGGCCCTACCAGGACGAACTAACAGTCCTAAGGTCTCCAAGCGTCATCCTTTGTGCCGTCGGTGCGGCATTGGCTTGCGTGAGCGCCCTCGCGGTCTACGGCGTCAGTTCTCCTCCGGCCGGACTGCCGGCAACAGCACTGGTTTGCGCGGTCTGTGGCGGCGGTGCCGGCAGGCTGCTCGGTGCCTTCATGACCACAGCGGCAAGGTCGGATGATCGCAGCGTTGCCGAGGGCATCGTCTTGGTGACGGCGCATGTCGATGAAAATGAGACCGGCATCGCCCAGGCAGTGCTGGACGGTTGCGCTCCCACCGCATTCATCGCCGAAGCAGCCTGAATTTCAGGCAGGCTGAACGAACGGCGGCACGAAGGCTGGGCGCCACAACCAGCGCGAGCCGCCGAGGTCGCACCGTCGGCCAAGAATCGACGGAAGGCCGCCCCGGCATCAGCCGAGGCGGCCCCTCTTCGTTTCCAGTGATTGCATCAAGACACGCGACGGACACCAACTTCGAGGGACCGGGAACGTTCCCATATCGGCTGGCCTCTGTGGTCCATGCCCGTAGGGCTCTTTCGCGAGCCCAATCTTTGACGAAATAATCGTCGGCTCCAGATAGTTCGGTGGATATGATGAAGCCAGTGAAACGGTGAGCCGGTGTGGACATGAATTTGATCGCGACGACGACCTCGACACCGGTTCTTGTGATTGCGGCGCTTCTCGTTACCGGCTGCTCGTCGATCGGCAGGACCGCCGATCCGGCGACGTACGATAGAATGAGCTGCACCGAACTCAACAGCGCGCTAGGCGAAAAGGCCACCGAAATCTCACAGACCGCCATCACCCGGGGCAAGGTCGTCAACACCAGTGTTCCGCGTTGGCTGCTTGGTGTTTCGCGCGTGAAGACCGCTGTCGCCAACCGTGAGACTGCCCGGATCGACCGGCTGAAACAGCAGCAGGACGCCATCGCCGCTGCGCGCGCGCGCAATTGTCCCAAGTCAGCGGGCTGAGCGAACGGACGCCGCCAAGATGATTGCCTTACCTGAAACGTCTCAGGCGCTTAGCCGGAATCGGGTGACATCGATCGCCGCCGCCATCAGCGTCTGCGTGTAGACGTGCTGCGGGTTGCTGAAGATTGCCTCTGTAGGCCCCTCCTCGACGATCTTGCCCTGTTTCATGACGATGATGTAGTCGGCCATGGCGCGCACCACGGCGAGGTCGTGGCTGATGAACAGGTAGGACAGTTCATGGTCCGCCTGCAGCTTGCGCAGGAGTTCGACGATCTGTTTCTGCACCGAGCGGTCGAGCGCCGAGGTCGGTTCGTCCAGCACGACCATCTTTGGTTTCAGGATCATGGCGCGGGCAATGGCGATCCGCTGCCGCTGGCCGCCGGAGAATTCGTGCGGGTAGCGGTTGCGGGCGTTGGGATCGAGGCCGACTTCACGCAAGGCCTCGACCGCGCGCTGGTCGCGCTGCTTGCCCGAAAGATTGGGCTCATGCACCAGCAGCCCTTCGGTGATGACCTGGCCGACGGTCATGCGCGGCGACAGCGAGCCGAAAGGATCCTGGAAGACGAGTTGCATCTGGCGCCGCAGCGGCCGCATCGCCTGGCGGTCGGCTGTCGAAATGTCGCGATCGCCAAAACGAATCAAGCCATCGCTCGGCAGCAGCCGCAGCAGAGCGCGGCCAAGCGTCGATTTTCCCGAGCCGGACTCGCCGACAATGCCGATGGTCTGGTTACGCTGCAGCCGGATCGAAATGTCGTCGACGGCGCGCAGCATCAGCGGCTCGCCGGCCAGAAACCCGCCGCCGATCCTGAATGTGACCTCGACATGCCTGCCTTCGAGCACCACGGGTGCATTGGCGGGCGGGGGCGCCTTGCTTCCCGTCGGCTCTGCCGCCAGCAGCATCTTGGTATAGGCGTGCTGCGGGTTGGCGAAGATCGCTCCCGCCTCGCCCTCCTCGACCACCTCGCCCTGGCGCATGACATAGACCCGATCGGCGAAGCGCCGGACGATGCCGAGATCGTGGGTGATGAAGACGATGGCCATGCCGAGCTTGCGCTGCAATTCGGCGAGCAGCATCAGGATCTGCGCCTGGATGGTCACGTCGAGCGCCGTGGTCGGCTCGTCGGCGATCAGGATGTCGGGATCGTTGGCGAGCGCCATGGCGATCATCACACGCTGGCGCTGGCCGCCGGACATTTCGTGCGGGTAGGATTTCATCCGCCGTTCGGGATCGGGAATGTGCACCAGCCGCAAGAGCTTGAGCGCCTCTTCGCGCGCCTCGGCGGCATTCAGGCCGCGATGCCGGCGGATCGGTTCGATCAGCTGATTGCCGATCGAATAGAGCGGATCGAGCGAGGTCATCGGCTCCTGGAAGATCATGCTGATCTTGGCGCCACGCACCTTGTTCAGGTCGGATTTACTCAGCGTCAGCAGGTTGCGGCCGCGATAGTCGACGCTGCCCGTGGCCTCGCCGTTCGAGGCGAGCAGGCTCATCGCCGCCATCATGGTCTGGCTCTTGCCGGAGCCGGACTCGCCGACCACGGCGACGGTCTCGCCGGCATTGACGTGGATGTTGATGCCCTTCACCGCTTCGACCGCGCCGTCGAGCGTGCGGAAGCGGACACGCAGGTCCTTGACGCTGAGGATCGTTTCGGGAGTGGCCATGTCAGCGGTGCCCATCTTTATCGATCTCTCGGGTCGAGCGCGTCGCGCAGGCCATCGCCGACGAAGTTCAGCGCAAACAGCGTCGAGACGAGGAAGAAAGCAGGAAACAGGAGCAGCCAGTTGGCGGTGCCGATGTTCTTGGCGCCGACCGAAATCAGCACGCCCCAGCTGGTCATCGGCTCCTGCACGCCAAGGCCGAGGAACGACAGGAAACTCTCCAGGATGATGACCTGCGGCACCAGCAAGGTCATGTAGATGACGACCGGGCCGAGCAGATTGGGGATGACGTGGCGCAGCAGGATGCCGCGCTGGCCGACGCCCATGGCTTCCGCCGCCTGGACATATTCCTGGCGGCGGATCGACAGCGCCTGGCCGCGCACGATGCGCGCCATGTCGAGCCACAGCACCGCGCCAACCGCCAGGAACATCAGCACGAAGTTGCGGCCGAAGAACACCACCAGCATGATGACGAAGAAGATGAACGGCAAGGAATAGAGCACATCGACGATGCGCATCATCACCTCGTCGATCCTGCCGCCGGAGAAACCCGCGGCGGCGCCATAGACCACCCCGATCACCACCGCGACGACGCCGGCGAGCAGGCCGATGGCCAGTGAGATGCGACCGGCCATCAGCGTGCGCGAGAGCAGATCGCGGCCGGTGTTGTCGGTGCCGAACAGAAAATATTGCTGCTTGACCGACGCGCTCATCGTCACTTCCAGACCGTCGGGCGACTTGCTCTCGATCTTGGTGTCGTCAAAGGCATCGGAGCGGTCGAGGTAGCGGATGTTGCGGTCATCGATCGGCTTGGTCGACTTGACCGTGACGAAGACCTGATTGCCCTCCTGGTGCCATTCCTTGATATCGACCCGCATGCGCTTGATCGCATCATTGAGCGCGGACTCGATCATGTCGGGCTTCGGATAGGCTGTCAGGCTTGGCGGCATGCGCACATAGTCGGCATAGATGGTCGTGTACTGATGCGGCACGAACCAGGGGCCAAACACGCTGACGAGCCCGATCAAGGCGAGGTAGTAGAGGCTGAACATGGCGGCGCGGTTGGCCTTGAGACGCGCCCAGGCATCGCCCCACAGCGAGCGGCCGACGATAGCGGGAGCAGTGGCTGCGATGTCAGTCATAGCGCACCCTCGGGTCGACGACCGCGTACATGACGTCGACGATCAGGTTGAAGACGATGGTGAAGATGGCGATCACCACCACCGTTCCCATCACCAGCGTGTAATCGCGGTTGAGCGCGGCATCGACGAAGTAGCGGCCGACGCCGGGAATGGAGAAGATCGTCTCGACTATGACGGAGCCGGTCAAAAGGGCCGCCGCCGCCGGGCCGGTGAAGGAAACGATCGGCAGGATGGCGCCGCGCAAGGCGTGTTTGACCACAACCGACCAGTCGGAAAGGCCGAGCGCGCGGGCGGTGCGGATGTGATGGGATCGCAGCGATTCGATCATCGAGCCGCGCATCAGGCGGGCGACGATGGCGATCTGCGGCAAGGCAAGCGTCAGCACCGGGCCGACCTTGTTGATGAAGGCGCCATCGCCCCAGCCGCCGATCGGCAGAAGTTTCCAGGTCAGGCCGAAGAGAAGCTGGATCACCGGCGCGATGACAAAGGTGGGGATGGTACTGCCGGCCGTGGCCAGCGCAATCACCGTATAGTCGCCAAGCTTGTTCTGGTTGAGCGCGGCGATGGAGCCGAGCACGGAACCGAGCAGCAGCGCCAGGATCAGGGCCGAGGCGCCGAGTTGCACCGAAATGGGCAGGCCCTTGGCGAACAGTTCGGTGACGGTGAAATCCGGCATGTTGTAGCTCGGGCCGAAATTGCCGCGTAAGAGATTGCCGAGATAGTGGACATATTGCAGCCAGAGCGGATCGTTGAGGCCGAACTGGGCTTCAAGGTTGGCTTTGATCTCGGGGCTCAGCCCCCGCTCCTGGTTGAATGGCCCGCCTGGCGCGACGCGCATCAGGAAGAACGCCATCGTCACAATGACGAACAGCGTCGGTATGGCGGTCAAAAGCCGCCGGAATACGTATCGCAGCATCGGTGCCCCACTTGATCCGGAACACGCCTGTCCGATTGGACCATTGTGCTCCAGCCTTCAAATCTTCGCACCGGATTTTCCGAAAATCGATTGCGCGTCCCGGCCGATGCGATGGCAAACCAGCACCGCCGCGCACGAAGTGCGCGGCGGCTTGGCCAGGGATCAGTCCTTGCTGACGAAACGCGACGGATGGACATCCATCACATTGTCGACGAAGCCATGCAGCTTCGAGGACACGATGTCGTGGTAGCTGTAGTAGAGCAGCGGGATCTGGCCGACATCGTCGACGAGAATGCGTTCGGCCTCGGAGAGCTCCTTCATGCGCTCCTCGGGCTTGCCTCCGGCGGCGGCTGCCTTGTCCATCGCTGCTTCATAGGCCGGGCTGTTGTAGTTCGAGTAGTTGTTGCCGCTCGCCTTGCGCGAGATGCCAAGGAAGGTTTCCGGATCCTTGTAGTCGGCGATCCAGGCGGCACGCGCCACGTCATAGTCGCCCTTCTGCTCGAGGAAGGAGTAGTGCGTCTTGGTGTCGGTGTTGAGCAGCGTGACGTCGACGCCAAGCGGCTTCAGCTGCTCCTGGATGGCGACCGCGGTGTTCTTGTGATTTTCCGAGGTGTTGTAGCGGATTTCCATCTTCAGCGGATGTTCGGGCGTGTAGCCGAGTTTCTCGAGGATTTTCTTGGCCGCGTCCTCGCGGTCTATCTGCGGCATCTCGGCATATTTGGCCATTGCGGGCGTGTAGCCCTCGATGCCGGGAGGCACCATCGAATAGCCGGGCAGCATCGAGTTCTGCCAGACCTTTTCGGCGATGAAGTCGCGGTCGATCGCCATCGAGATGGCGTTGCGCAGTTCAGGGTTGTTCCACGGCGCCTTGTCGGTCTTGATGGCGTAATAATAGGTGCCGAGATAGGGGCCGACATGGATCTGGTCGCCGAACTTGGTCTTGAGGTCGGCAAGCTGTTCGGTCGGCAGATCGTCATAGCTGTCGAGTTCGCCTGCCTCGAAGCGCTTCATCGCCGATGAGCGGTCTTCGGTCGGGATATAGTTGACCACGTCGAACTTGACGGTCGCGGCGTCCCAGAATTTCGGATTTTTGACCAGCTTCATGTGGTCGTTGGGAACCCATTCGGCCAGCGTGTAGGCGCCGTTCGAGACGAGCTTGCCGGGCTTGATCCAGTCGGCGCCGAGTTTCTCAATCGAAGCCTTGCTGACCGGATAGGTCGCCTGGTGGGTCAGCATCTCCAGGAAGTAGGGCGTCGGCGCCTTCAGGGTCACTTCCAGGGTGTTGGCGTCGATGGCCTTGACGCCCATGTCCTCGGGCTTGCCTTTCTTGGTGTTGACGTCCTCGGCGCCCTTCACCGGATACAGCATCGAGGCGTATTCGGCCCCGGTCGCCGGATCTTCCAGCCGGTGGAAGGCGTAGACAAAGTCGTCAGCCGTCACCGGGCTGCCGTCCGACCACATGCCGTCCTTGCGCAGCTTGAAGGTGTAGACGGTGCCGTCATCCGACACCGTCCAGCTTTCGGCGGCGCCCGGAATGAGGTTTGCCTTCTCGTCCTGCATGACCAGTC
This sequence comes from Mesorhizobium sp. WSM4310, assembly GCF_007003935.1. NCBI lineage: Bacteria > Pseudomonadati > Pseudomonadota > Alphaproteobacteria > Hyphomicrobiales > Phyllobacteriaceae > Mesorhizobium > Mesorhizobium sp. WSM4310. The sequence continues at coordinate 474,558 of NZ_VFTA01000001.1, read as the reverse complement.
CCTGGAACAGGTCGCGCAGCACGTTGGCTTCATACACCGTCGAGGTCTTGTGCGGGTCGACCGACTCCGATTCGGCGGCGGTGCCCCTGTTATAGACGCTCTCGGCGAACGCCGGCGAGTAGAATGCGCCGGCGGCTACCGCCATGGTGGTGGCGAATACCGTCGCCTTCAGCATGTTTTTCAGCATGAAGTTCTCCCTGTCGGCGCTGCCCGCGGCGCGCCTTTGAGTGTTGACGCCCCGGAACCGATGCCTGGTTCCTTTGAGCGTGCCGCCGGTTCCCCCCGGCAGCTGGTGGCAGGAGACTAGACAGGAGGTAAGCTCTTTTCAACCGAGTACTGATTGACCCTAAGTCAATCCTCAAAAACGAAGAAGCAACAGCTAAATTAGAACGGCATTTTCAATCGCGCGCATCCCCAGGTTGCACCCAGAGTTTTCGCTTTCTGCATGCGAACTTTGGCAAGCTGGTATCATGGTACAGAACCTCATTTCCAGGCTCCGAAGACGTGCGTTCCGAACAGACAATTCGGGAACGTCGGCGGTCGAGTTCGCCCTGCTGTCGCCGATTTTTATCCTTCTTCTGCTCGGAATGGTTGCGTACGGTATCTATTTTGGTGCTGCCAACTCGATCCAGCAGATCGCGGCGGATGCCGCCCGGACGGCTATAGCCGGGTTGAATCAGACCGAGCGGCAGACGCTCGTTGCCGCCTTCCTCGCCAACAATGCCGGTGGTTACCCCTTCGTGGACGCCAGCAAACTGACCTACCAGGCCAATGACAGCATGGCCGACGGCAGCCAGTTCGTGGTGTCGGTCTCGTACGATGCGCACAACCTGCCGATCTGGAATCTCTTCCCGGGCATAGCCATGCCAGGGACCACCATCAAGCGTCAGTCAACGATCAGGGTTGGGGGTATCTGAATGCTGCAGCGTGCGGGCAAGGGCATCGGCCGGCTTGCACGGTCTATGATGGAGGACAGGAAGGCGAATTTCGCCGTCATGACCGCGCTGAGCGCGCCGGTCGCCCTGGCGCTGGCCGCGGTGGCCATCGATGAAGCCTCCATCTACTCCGAGCGCCGGCAGGCCCAGGCGATGGTCGATCTGGCGGCGATCACCGCAGCCTCGAACTTCAACAATGTCAACACGGCGGTCGTCACCACGCTCACCGACAACGGCATGCCGGGTGTCGTCGTTCAAGCCTCGGGCCAGACCATTGCCCCGGCCCTCGGCAAGACCGTGGTGACGGTCACGCAGGGCCGATATGCCTCGACGACCACCAACGTCACCCAACGCTTCCAGGCGGGCGTGACACCCTACAATGCGGTACGTGTCACGCTGGCGAAAGTCCCCACCCGCTATTTTGCAAGTTCGCTCATCCCCACTCCGGTCATCGGCACCCAAGCCACGGCCAGCATGACGCCGCAGGCGGCATTCTCGGTGGGGTCGAGACTGCTCGGCGTCAATGGCGGCATCCTCAATGCTTTGCTGAGCGGGCTCCTCGGCGGCAACATTTCGCTCAGTGTCATGGACTATAACGGGCTGATCTCGGCCGATGTCAGCGTCTTGTCCTTCATCAGTGCGCTCGCCATACAATTGAACATCACGGCCGGTACCTATTCGGACGTACTGGCCTCGAAAGCGACTGTCGGCCAGATCGCCACCGCCATCGCCAACGTCCCCGGCCTCGGCAACACGGCCAAGGTCGCCCTGCAGACCATCGCCTCCAAGTCGACCAGCACGGTCAAGATCCCGCTCAGCAGCCTTGTCGATCTCGGCTCCGTCGGCAGCCTGGGCCTCGGGCAACAGCCGTCCGGCTTCGGCGTCGATGCAAGCGCCATGGGAATGCTGACCGCCGCCGCCGTGCTCGCCAACGGCACCAACCAGGCCGCGGTCGATCTCGGCGCCACCATTCCGGGATTGCTCTCGACCAAGCTCAACATCGCCATCGGGCAGCCGCCGCAATCCTCGCCCTGGCTCGCGGTCGACGGCATCGGCACTGTCGTGCGCACCGCCCAGACGCGCATCAAACTGACGGCCTCCGTCGGTGTCGGCACGCCGGGGCTCGGCGGCGGCATCAGCCTGCTCGCCGTCAACCTGCCGCTCAATGTCGAAGTCGCCTATGCCGAAGCCAAGCTGACCGACATCAGCTGTCCGACAGGGCCTTCCAGCATCAGCGTTTCGATCGCCGCGCACCCGGGCGTTGCCCAGCTTAACCTGGCCAACAGCAACAATCCCTCCGGCTTCGCCGATTTCAGCCAGCCACAGACCTTCTCCGACGCCGACATCGCGGATGTGAGCCTCCATCTGCTGCTGATCAACATCCCGCTGATCCAGGTGATGGGGTCGGCAGCGACCGCGATCACCAACAACAGCCCACAGACCTTGACCTTCAACGCAACCGACATCGCCAACAAGACGGTCAAAACCGTTTCGACGCGCAACATCTCGCAGTCGCTCACCACGTCGCTGGTCAACAACTTGTCGCTTTCGGCCAATGTGCTTGGTCTCGGTATCGATCTCAGCTCCCTGCTCGGAACGGTCAAACCGGCAGTGGTGACCCTGCTCAACACCGTAACGGCGCCCGTCGACGACTTGCTCTACAATGTGCTGTCCGCGCTGGGTGTCGGCGTCGGCCAGGCCGACATACGCGTCACCGGAGCGACCTGCGGTCGGGCGGTGCTCGTTCAGTAAGGTTTTCGTGGCCAAGCGGGTCGCCTGGCCAAGGCGCGGTCGAACGGCCAGTCAGTCGAGCCGGCCAAGGAAGCAACCGACAGCCGGCAGCGAAAGCGCTTCTTCCTCGCCGGCAGCGTTGCCAGCCAGGACAGCAGCGACAGCGCCAATATCCGGCGGCAAGGGCCAATTCGCCGGCTCTCCAGCGAAATTGAAGACGCAGAGCAGTCTCTGCCCGCCGCCTTCGCGGATGAAGGCCAGCACGTCGCCTTCGGCGTCGAGAAAGCGGATCGAACCGCTGACCAGCGCCGGATGGCGCCTGCGCAAGGCGAGCGTCGAACGGTAGGCGGACAACACCGATTGGTCGCTGCCGTTCTGCACATCGGCGGCGCGGGCGCGATGGCTGGCGGGGACCGGCAGCCAGGGTTTGCCCGTCGAGAAACCCGCATTGTCGGCGCCGGCTTCCCAAACCATCGGCGTGCGGCAGCCATCCCTGCCCTTCACACCGGGCCAGAAACGGATCCCGACGGGATCGCGCAGATCCTCATAGGCAAGCTCCGCCTCCTCCAGGCCGAGTTCCTCACCCTGATAGAGGCAGATCGAACCGCGCAGGCAGGCGAGCAGCATGATCGAGAATCTGGCCACCGCGTCGGCATCGCCATCCGGCGCTGTCCAGCGGCTGACATGGCGCACCACGTCATGGTTGGAAAACGCCCAGCAGACCCAGCCGTCGGCAACCGCATGTTCGAAGGCCTCGACGCAGCCGCGCACATGCGCCGCCGAGAATTGCGGACCGAGCAGGTCGAAGGTGTAGCACATCTGCAGCTTGTCGCCGCCGGAGGTGTAGGCGGCCAGCGTCTGCAGCGAGCGGCCCTCATCGCCGATTTCGCCGACGGCGGCGCGGTCTGGATATTCGTCGAGCAGCGCCCGGAAACGCCTGAGGAAAGCCCGATTCTCCGGCTGCGTTTTGTCGAACAAATGCTCCTGGTAAAGGTAGGTGTTGGTCTCGCCATTGGTGCCGGCGACGCTCGACGCCAGGGGCGGATTGCTGCGCAGCCAGCGGTCGTGGAAATAATAGTTGACGGTGTCGAGCCGGAAGCCGTCGACGCCGCGCTCCAGCCAGAAGCGCACCGTGTCCAGCAGCGCGTCCTGGACCTCCGGATTGTGGAAATTCAGATCGGGCTGCGAGGCAAGGAAATTGTGCATGTAATATTGCCGGCGGGTCGAATCCCACTCCCAGGCCGGGCCGCCGAAGACGGACAGCCAGTTGTTGGGCGCATTGCCGTCGGGTTTCGTATCGGCCCAGACGTACCAGTCGGCCTTGGGATTGTCGCGGCTGGCGCGGCTCTCGATGAACCATTCGTGTTTGTCGGATGAGTGCGACAAGACCTGGTCGATGACGACCTTCAGGCCCAGCCGGTGCGCCTCGGCGACCAGAGCGTCGAAATCCTCCAGCGAACCGAACATCGGATCGACGTCGCGATAGTCCGACACGTCATAGCCCATGTCGGCCATCGGCGACTTGAAGAAGGGCGATAGCCAGACGGCATCGACGCCGAGCGAGGCGATGTGGGCAAGTCGCGCGGTGATACCCCTGAGATCGCCGCTGCCGTCGCCGGTCGTGTCCTGGAAGGAGCGCGGATAGACCTGGTAGATAACGCAGCCGCGCCACCATTCGGCCCCCTGCCCCGCCCAAGGGTCGGCATTGTTGTTGGCCATCACGAACCCTTCCTGGCGCGACCCTTGGCGGTCCAGCGCGAACTGGTTTTTTTCGCATCGGATTGCCCGAAGCCCGGCTGCCACTTTTCGGTCCGATGCTCTGCCATGAAATGGACGCTGCGGGCCGGCAGCGGCCGCACAAGGTCGATCGCCTGCGTCTCGATCGCCGGCTGCCATCGGAAGCCTTCCCGCACGGGCAAGGTGAAGACGCATTGGCGACGATCGCCATTGATCATGACGGCAAGGCGGTCGCCGCCTGCATCACCCAATAGCATGACGAGGCGGTGTCGCGCGGGGTCGTTCCAGTCCGTCTCGGCAAGCGGCATACCGGTCTCGGTCAACCAGGCGACGTCGGGGATGCCTGTCGCATCGGCCGGTTGTCCTGTCAGGAAATCGGTATCCGACAAAGCGGGGACGGTACGGCGAAGCATGCCGAGCGCCGATGCGTAGCGCTCCAGCGCCTGGTCGCGGCCGGCCCAGTCGAGCCAGGTGATGGCATTGTCCTGCGCATAGGCGTTGTTGTTGCCCTTCTGGGAGCGGCCGAACTCGTCGCCCGCCGTCAGCATGATGGTGCCGCGCGAGGCAAACAGCGTGGCGAGCAGCGCGCACTGGTCGTCGAAGCGCGCCCTGGTGATCGCCGTACTGTCCGTCTCGCCCTCGGCGCCATTGTTCCAGGACAAATTGTCGTTGTGGCCGTCGCGGTTCTGCTCGCCATTGGCCGCGTTGTGCTTGCGCTCATAGGCGACGATGTCGGCCAGCGTCATGCCGTCATGGGCGGCGATGAAATTGATCGTGCGGCTGGCCGGCTGGCCGGCCTTGCCAAAAACATCGGACGAACCGGCAAGCCGCGTCGCCAGCGCTCCTACCGCGCCGGCATCGCCTCGCCAGAAGCGCCTGGCGTCGTCGCGATAGCGGTCGTTCCATTGGAGGAAGCGCGGCGGGAAGTTGCCGAGCTGGTAGCCGTCAGGGCCGATATCCCAGGGCTCGGCGACCAACACGCGATCGGCAAGGACGGGATCGCCGGCGATCGCCGCGAGCAAGGGCGCCGCGGGATCGAACACGCCGTCGACGCGGCCCAGCACCGGCGCCAGATCGAAGCGGAAGCCGTCGACGCCGGCATTGCAGACAAAATGCCGGAGGGTGTCGAGCACCATGTCCCGCACCGCCGGATGATCGCAGGCGACGGTGTTGCCTGTGCCGGTGTCATTGACCAGCCTGCCATCCGGCTGGTGCCGATAGTAGGCCTGGTTGTCGAGGCCGCGCAGCGACAGCGTCGGCCCCAGCCGGTCGCTTTCGCCCGTGTGGTTGAAGACGAGGTCGAGGATGGCGCCGATGCCGGCCTTGCGCAGCGCCGCCACGGTGTCGCGCAATTCCCCGAGGCCGCCGGGCGCAAGACGCGGGTCGAGCGCCATGAAGGTGACGGGATTGTAGCCCCAGGCATTGCTCAGGCCCAGCGGCGGCAGGTGCCGCTCGTCGATCGACGCCGTCACCGGCATCAGTTCGACGGCCGACACGCCGAGCCTTTGCAGATGCTCGATGACGACAGGATGAGCAAGTGCCGCGATCGTACCGCGCCGCGCTGGCGGAATGTCGGGATGCAGCTTGGTGAACGCGCGCACAGGCACCTCGTAGATCAGGCCGCCCGGTCGAAACAGCGGCGGCAACACAGGCACCGCTTCGGGCAAGGCTCTCGCCAGGGTCTTGGGCATCAGCGGCGCGGTGTCTGCGCCCTCGTTGCGCCGCGCGGCGAGCCGCCAGTGATAGGCGTATGGCCGGTCGATTTCGACGGCGTAGGGATCGGTAAGCAGCTTGTCGGGGTCGAACCACAACCCGCGCTCGGGGGCATAGTCGCCGTCGGCGCGGAAGCCATACCGCGTGCCCGCGGCAAGGCCGGGAACGAAGAGCGCATGCACCCCCTCGCCTTCCGGCTGCAACTCCAACCGGTCGAGTTCGCGGTTTCCCTGCCCGTCGAAGATCGACACCCAGAGGCGGCGCGCCGACGAGGACCAGGCTGCGAAGCGGATGCCCTCGCGGGTGACAGTGGCGCCGAGTTGGGTCATGGGAGCGCCTCACCTTCTCCCCTTGTGGGAGAAGGTGGATCGGCACGCAGCGCCGAGACGGATGAGGGGTGTTGGAAGGAATAAGGCGCCGGTGTTCTGGGCGTCGGTTTGCGCCAAGCTGGAGCACCCCACATCCGTCCGAGCTTCGCTCGGCCACCTTCTTCCACAAGGGGAGAAGGGGGAGCCTCCGCCTCCACCCTCAAGTAATCACGCTCGGCTTGTTGCGGCCGGTGTGGCTCTTGATCCCGGCAATGTCGTCGGCGGCCGCGATGAGGTCGGCAAGGGCTGCCTGCGTGTCGAGATCGTGCCTGGCCTTGTCCGGCTCGTAGCGCTCGATGTAGACGCGCAAAGTCGCGCCGGACGTGCCGGTGCCGGAAAGCCGGAAGACGACGCGCGAGCCACCTTCGAACAGGATTCTGATACCCTGATGCTCGCTGGTCGAACCGTCGACCGGGTCGTGATAGGCGAAATCGTCGGCCTTGGCGATCTTCAGGCCGCGCACGCTGGTGCCGGGCAGCGAGCCGAGCTTGCCACGCAGTTCATCGACCAGAGCGTTGGCGCGGTCGCTCTCGACCTCCTCATAGTCGTGGCGGGAATAGTAGTTGCGCCCATAGGCCGCCCAGTGCTCGGTGACGACCTGCTTGCAGCTTTCGCCCCGCGCGGCGAGGATATTGAGCCAGAGCAGCACCGCCCACAGGCCGTCTTTTTCGCGCACATGGTTGGAGCCGGTGCCGGCGCTCTCCTCGCCGCAGATCGTCGCCATGCCGGCATCGAGCAGATTGCCGAAGAACTTCCAGCCGGTCGGCGTCTCGTAGATAGCGATGCCGAGTTTTTCGGCGACACGGTCGGCGGCGCCACTGGTCGGCATCGAGCGGGCGATGCCCTTCAGCCCGTCCTTGTAGCCGGGCGCCAGACGAGCATTGGCGGCAAGCATCGCCACCGAATCCGACGGGGTGACGAAAATGCCCTTGCCGATGATCAGATTTCGGTCGCCGTCACCGTCGGAAGCGGCACCAAAATCCGGCGCGTCCGGCCCCATCATCTCGTCATAGAGATGCTTGGCGTGCACCAGGTTCGGATCCGGATGATGGCCGCCGAAATCCGGCAGCGGCTTGAAGTTGCGGCAGGTGCCGCTGGGCGCGCCAAGCCGGTTCTCGAGGATTTCCTTGCCATAGGGACCTGTCACCGCATGCATGGCGTCGAAGCGCATGCGGAAGCCCGATTTGAACAGTCTGCGCAGCGCGTCGAAATCGAACAGGCTTTCCATCAGCTCGGCATAATCGGCGACCGGATCGATGATCTCGACCGTCATGCCGGCGGCCGTGACGGTGCCGATCGTATCGATGTCGATCGGATCGATGTCCGATATCTTGAAGCTCGCAATCGCCTTGGTCTTGGCAAAGATCGCATCGGTCAGCTTTTCCGGCGCCGGGCCGCCATTGCCGGCATTGTACTTGATGCCGAAATCCTCATGCGGGCCGCCGGGATTGTGGCTGGCCGACAGGATGATGCCGCCGAAGGTCTTGTATTTGCGGATGACATGCGAGGCGGCCGGTGTCGACAATATGCCGCCCTGCCCGACCATCACCTTGCCGAAGCCGTTGGCGGCCGCCATGGCGATTGCCTTCTGGATGACCTCGCGGTTGTAGAAGCGGCCGTCGCCGCCGATCACCAGCGTCTTGCCCTTGAAGCCGTCAAGCGCGTCGAAGATCGACTGGATGAAGTTCTCGGCATAGTGCTCCTGCTGGAACACGGGCACCTTCTTGCGCAGGCCCGACGTGCCGGGCTTCTGGTCTGAATAGGGCTTGGTGGGGACGGTCCGTATCATGCTTCAGGCAACCCTTTTCGAAAGCAGCAGGCGATAGAGTTCAAGATATTTTTCCGCGCTCTTGTCCCATGACACATCGGCCTTCATGCCTTGGCGCTGGATGGTCTCGAAGGCCGCGGGATCGGCGTAGGCATCGACCAGGCGGCGTATGGCGTGCAGCATCGCGCCGCCATTGTTGGGAGCGAATTGGAACCCTGTCGCCACGCTGGCCGCCATAGCCGCTTCGTTGGCGTCGATGATGGTGTCGGCAAGGCCGCCGGTGCGGGCGACCACCGGCACGCAGCCGTAGCGCAGGCCGTAGAGCTGCGTCAGTCCACAGGGTTCGAAGCGGGACGGGATGATGATGGCGTCGCAGCCGCCCTGCATGGTGTGTGACAGCCCTTCGTCATAGCCGATGACCACGCCAATGCGGCCACGGTGGCGTGCGGCGGCGGCAAGCAGCGCGCCTTCGAGGCCCGCGTCACCGGAGCCCAGTATGGCCAGCCGCGCCCCAGTCGCGACGATGCCATCGATCACCGTCGCCAATATGTCCATGCCCTTCTGCCAGGTCAGCCGGCTGATGACGCAGACGATCGGGCTGTCGTCGCGGTCGAGGCCGAAACGCTCCTCCACGGCCGCCCTGTTCGGCGCCCGTGCCCTGAGCGTTGCGGCCGTATAGTTCGACACCAGATGCTTGTCCGTCTCCGGATCCCAGATGGCGGTGTCGATGCCATTGACGATGCCATAGAGATCGCTGGAGCGCATGTTGATCAGGCCGTCGAGTCCCATGCCGAATTCCGGCGAACGGATCTCCTGCGCATAGGTCGGGCTCACCGTGGTGATCGCCCAGGCCGCCTGCAGGCCAGCCTTGAGGAAGCCGACGCCACCATAATATTCGACGCCGTCAAGCGCCATCGCCACTGCCGGCAGGCCGAGTTCGCCGAAGATGCCGGCGCCGAACTGTCCCTGGAAGGCGAGATTGTGGACGGTCATCATCGACGGCGTGCCGACCGCCTTGCCGTAGCGCATATAGGCCAGCGTCATCGCCGACTGCCAGTCATGGGCATGGACGATGTCGGGCAGGTAGCCCGAGATGGCGCCGCCGGCGATATCGGCGCCGGCCTGGCTCAGGGCCGCGAAACGCCGCCAATTGTCCGGCCAGTCGGCGCCCGAAGCATTGCCGTAGGGACCGCCGGGACGGTCGAACAGATGCGGCGCGTCGAGCACGAAAAGGTCGAGCCCGGCAAGCTCGACGGCATGGATAGAGGCCTTGCCGCCTTGCAACAGCGGATATTGGTAGACGGCCTTGCGTTTCTTGAAGCCCTCCATCACCGCGGGAAAGCCTGGAATGAGCGTGCGCATGGTCACACCCTTGGCCGCCAGCGCGACGGGCAGCGCACCGGTCACGTCGGCAAGCCCGCCGGTCTTGATCAGCGGGAAGATCTCGGGCGTGACCGACAGAACCTGCATGCGTCTATCCCGATCCTGTCCAATTCTTTGTTTCCAGGCAATTCCCGCACGGAAACCCGTTTCGCACTTTTCGCGGAATTGCTCTAGAGCCCGAGTTTGTTGATCATGTCCTGCGTGACCAGGCAGATGCCCTTCTCCGAAACGCGGAAGCGCTTGGCGTCGAGCACGGGATCCTCGCCGACGACCAACCCCTCCGGTATCCTAACACCATGGTCAATGACGACGCGCTTCAACTTTGCGTTCCGGCCGACATGAACGTCGGGCAGCATGACCACCTCTTCCAGCTTCGAATAGGAATTGATGCGCGCGCCGGTGAAGATCAGGCTCTTCTTCAGCGTCGCGCCGGAGACGATGCAATCGCCCGAGACCAGCGAGGAAACGGCCGAGCCGCGCCGGCCATCCTCGTCATGGACGAATTTTGCCGGTGGCTTCAACTCGGCGTAGGTCCAGATCGGCCAGTCACGGTCGTAAAGGTCTAGCTCCGGCGTCACGTCGGTCAGGTCGATATTGGCTTCCCAATAGGCGTCGACCGTTCCGACATCGCGCCAATAGGCTTCGTTCTCGGCGGTCGAACGCACGCAAGATTTGGTGAAACGGTGCGCGATCGCCTTACCGTGCTCGACGATATAGGGGATGATGTCCTTGCCGAAATCGCGGCTTGAGCCCGGCTCGGCGGCGTCGCGGCGCAACTGCTCCATCAGGAACTTGGTCCTGAAGACGTAGATGCCCATCGAGGCCAGGGCGAAGTCCGGATTGCCCGGAATGCCGGGCGGATCGGCCGGCTTTTCGACGAAGGCGATGATGTTGTCCTTGGCATCGACATGCATGACGCCAAAGCCCGTCGCCTCCATGCGCGGCACTTCGAGACAGCCAACGGTGACGTCGGCATTGGCGTCGACATGCTGACGCAGCATCATCTCGTAGTCCATCTTGTAGATGTGGTCGCCAGCCAGGATGACCATGTATTCGGGGCCGTAGGCCTCGATGATGTCGATGTTCTGGTAGACGGCGTCAGCCGTACCTTCATACCACTGCGTTTCCGAGACGCGCTGGCTGGCCGGCAGGATGTCGAAGCTTTCGTTTCGTTCCGGCCGCAGGAAGTTCCAGCCGCGCTGCAGGTGGCGGATCAGCGAATGCGCCTTGTACTGGGTGGCGACGCCGAGGCGGCGAATGCCGGAGTTGAGCGCATTGGAGAGCGCGAAGTCGATGATGCGCGTCTTGCCGCCGAAATAGACCGCCGGCTTGGCGCGACGGTCGGTCAGTTCCTTGAGGCGGCTGCCACGGCCGCCGGCCAGTACATAGGCCATGGCATCGCGCGCCAGCGGCTGGGTCCGTTTCAAGTCTGCCATTTCTACCCTCCCAATTTACTCAAGTCTCGCCCTGTTCGTCGGCCTCGGCCACGAGTTCGAGCATGATTGTCGACAGCGGCGGCAGAAGCATCGTCGCCGAGATGCTCTTGCCTTCCGCCCTTGCCTCGACCATGCCCCCATTGCCCATGCCGGACCCGCCATATTCGGATCCGTCGGTGTTGATGATCTCGCGCCACTTGCCGGCCTTCGGCAGCGGCACGCGATAATTGTCGCGCGGCACCGGCGTGAAGTTGGAGATGACGGCCACCGGGCTGCCGCCCGGCGCGTTGCGCACCCAGGCGAAAACCGAATTCTGGCTGTCGTCGACGATTAGCCAGGAAAACCCTTCCGGTTCGCAGTCGCGGCCGTGCAGCGCCGGGCGCGACCGATAGAGATAGTTGAGATCGCGCACGGTCTGCCAGACGCCGCGATGCGGGCGGAAATCGAGCAGATTCCAGTCAAGAGCGCGCGCCTCGCTCCATTCGCGGCGCTGCGCGAATTCCTGTCCCATGAACAAGAGCTTCTTGCCGGGGTAGCCCCACATGAAACCGTAATAGGCGCGCAAGGTCGCGAATTTCTGCCAGTCGTCGCCGGCCATCTTGCCCAGCAGCGTGCCTTTGCCGTGCACGACCTCATCATGCGAGAGCGGCAGCACGAAATTCTCCGAGAAGGCGTAGGTCAGGCCGAAGGTCAGGTCGTTGTGGTGGTGCTTGCGGAAAATCGGCTCCTTGGAGAAATACTCCAACGTGTCATGCATGAAGCCCATGTTCCACTTGAAGCCGAAGCCCAGCCCGCCTTCATGCACCGGCGCCGAAACCTTCGGCCATGAGGTCGATTCCTCGGCGATGGTCATGACGCCGGGATGGTGGCCGTAGACCTCCTTGTTCATCTTCTGCAGGAAAGAGACCGCCTCGAGGTTCTCGCGGCCGCCCTTCTCGTTGGGGATCCACTCGCCGGCCTTGCGCGAATAGTCGAGGTAGAGCATCGAGGCGACCGCATCGACGCGCAAACCGTCGACATGATATTTCTCGGCCCAGAACAGCGCATTGTTGACCAGAAACGACACCACCTCGCGGCGGCCGAAATTGTAGATCGCTGTGTTCCAGTCGGGATGAAAACCCTTGCGCGGATCGGCATGTTCGTAGAGCGCGGTGCCGTCGAAATGGGCCAGGCCATGCGCGTCGACCGGGAAATGCGCCGGCACCCAGTCGAGGATGACGCCGACGCCGGCGCGATGCGCGCCATCGACGAAACGGGCAAAGCCGTCCGGATCGCCGAAGCGGGCCGACGGCGCGTAGAGCCCGGTCGTCTGATAGCCCCAGGACGGGTCATAGGGATGCTCGGAAATCGGCATGAACTCGATGTGGGTGAAGCCGGTCTCGACCACATAGGGGATCAGCCGGTCGGCCATTTCGTCCCATGACAGGAACGTGCCGTCGTCGTGAAGCTGCCAGGATCCGGCGTGGACTTCGTAGATCGAGACGGCCTCGCGCCGGGGATCGGCATTGCGCCAGTAGTTGCGATGCGCCTCGTCGCCCCACTCATGCGCCGGCGGCACGGCAACAACCGAAGCGGTGGCGGGACGCAGTTCGGATTTGAACGCAAACGGATCGGCCTTCAGCGGCAGCCTGACGCCATCGGGTCCAATGATCTCGTATTTGTAGGGTCGCCCGGCACCGATGTCCGGGATGAACACCTCCCATATGCCGGTGTCGCGGCGATCGCGCATCGTGTGGCGGCGGCCATCCCAGTCGTTGAAATCGCCGACCACCGAGACGCGTCTTGCGTTGGGAGCCCAGACGGCGAAATGCACGCCGGTGGCGCCTTCGTGCTCGATGACGTGCGCGCCAAGCTTGTCGAACAGCCTGAGATGCGACCCTTCGGCGATATAGTAGTCGTCCATCGGCCCGAGCACCGGGCCGAATGAATAAGGATCGGTCAGCCACCAGTCACCGCCGGCATTGCGCGCGTGATAGCGCAGCGGCTGCCGCTTCTTGATCGACAGCCTGCCTTCAAAGAAGCCGGCATCGTCTCGCCTGGACAACGCACCGGCCTCGATGCCCGTCAGCGTATAGGCAATGACGGCCTCGGCATGTGGAACGAAGCAACGGGCAAACAGGCTTTTGCCGACCTCATGGACACCGAGGACCGCGAACGGATCTCCGTGCGTGCCGGCGACAATCGCCGCAACATCGCTGGCTGGCGCCAGTCCGTCCGGCCCGCTTGTCGCAGCGGTCACGCGCGGCTTCCTCATCAGGCAGTGTCCCTCCCAGGGCACCAGGTGTCTATTTCTGGTGATGTGAGTTCGCATTCAACCCAAATCACCGGGACCACATTGTTCGTGGCCTCATGCAATCACATCAGGCAGGCACGTTCCAGATTTCTTTCGCGTATTGGCGGATGGTGCGATCGGACGAGAACCAGCCGACGCGCGCGACGTTGCGGATTGCTCTGGCATACCAGTCCGGGCTGTTGCGCCAGACAGCGTCGACATCACGCTGGGCGGCGGCGTAGGCGTCGAAATCGGCGGCGACCATGAACCAGTCGCCGGTGTAGAGGCCGTTGATGAGGTCGCGGTAACGGTCCGGATCGTCCGGCGAAAAGACGCCCGAGGAAACGGCAGCGACCGCCTGCGACAGTTCGGGCGAGCCCTCGATCACGGCACGCGGGTTGTAGCCATTGCTGCGCCGTTCAGCGACCTCGGCCGTGGTCAGGCCGAAGATGAAGATGTTGTCGTCGCCGACGCATTCCTTGATCTCGACATTGGCGCCGTCGAGCGTGCCGATGGTCAGGGCGCCGTTGAGCGCGAACTTCATGTTGCCGGTTCCCGACGCCTCCATGCCGGCGGTCGAAATCTGCTCGGACAGGTCGGCGGCCGGCATCAAGACTTCGGCCAGGCTGACATTGTAGTTCGGCACGAACACCACCTTCAGCAAGCCGCGCACCGCCGGATCGCGGTTGATGACCCTGGCGACGTCATTGGCGAGTTTGATGATCAGCTTGGCGTTGTGGTAGCTGGGCGCCGCCTTGCCGCCGAAGAATTTTACGCGCGGCATCCAGTCGCGCTCGGGATGCGAGCGGATCTGGTCGTAGAGCGCGATCGCCTCGAGGATGTTGAGGAGTTGGCGCTTGTATTCGTGGATGCGCTTGACCTGGATGTCGAACAGCGCCGACGGGTCGACCTTGATGCCGAGCCGGTCGGCGACGAGATTGGCCAGCCGCGCCTTGTTCTGGCGCTTGACGCCCGCGAATTTCTCCCGGAACGCGCTGTCATCGGCAAAGCCGTCGAGCCCTTTGATGGCGTCGATATCGTCGAGAAAACGGTCACCAATCGCCTCGCGGGAGAGCGAGGTCAGGCCGGGGTTGCACTGGATCAGCCAGCGCCGCGGCGTGATGCCGTTGGTCTTGTTGTTGATGCGATCGGGATAGAGCTTGTGCAGGTCGGCAAACACCGTTTCCTTCATCAGCTCGGTATGCAGCGCCGACACACCGTTGATCGAATGCGAGCCGACAAAGGCCAGATTGCCCATGCGCACGCGGCGGTCGCCATTTTCCTGGATCAGCGAAATGCGGCTGATCTGCTCGCCCGAGAACTGGTCGGTGGCGCGTGCCTCCAGAAGCACCTGCGCGTTGATGGCGTAGACGATCTGCATATGGCGCGGCAGAAGCCGCTCGAACAGCGGCACCGGCCAGCTTTCCAGGGCTTCGGGAAGAAGCGTGTGGTTTGTGTAGCCGAAGGTGCGTTTGGTGATGTCCCAGGCGAGGTCGAAGTCCATGCCGTGGACATCCATCAAGAGCCGCATCAGCTCCGGCACGGCGATCGCCGGGTGGGTGTCGTTCAAGTGGATCGCCGCCTTGTCGGGCAGCGACTTCAGGTCGCCATACTGGCTGAGATGGCGCTGCACGATGTCCTGCAGCGAGGCGGTCGAGAAGAAATACTCTTGCCGCAGCCTGAGCTCCTGCCCGGCCATGTGGGAATCGGCGGGGTAAAGCACGCGCGACAGCGCGTCCGCCTTGTTGCTTTCGGCGAGCGCGCCGATGTGGTCGCCGGCATTGAACTTGTCGAGCAGGATCGGATCGACCGGCATGCCCGACCACAGCCGCAGCGTGTTGACGCGGTTGCCCCGCCAGCCGACGACAGGCGTGTCGTAGGCGACAGCCAGGACATGTTCGGTCGGCTTCCAGACGTGGCGCTCGAGCCGGCCGTCCTTCGACGTGATGGACTCCACCGAACCGCCGAAGCCGACTTCGAAGGAGCGTTCGCGCCGTTCGAACTCCCAGGGGTTGCCGTGATCGAGCCATGTCTCGGGCAGTTCCACCTGCCAGCCGTCGTGGATCTCCTGACGGAACATGCCGTTGGCGTAGCGGATGCCGTAGCCATGCGCGGGAATGTCGACGGTCGCCATGCTTTCCATGAAGCAGGCGGCAAGCCGGCCAAGGCCGCCATTGCCGAGCGCCGCGTCGGGTTCCAGCGCCGCGATGAGATCGAGGTCGACGCCGAGCGACGACAGCGCCTCGCGCATATTGGCCATCAGGCCAAGATTGGAGAAGGAGTCGCGCATCAGGCGGCCGATGAGGAACTCCAGCGACAAATAGTAGACGCGCTTTTCCTGCTGGTCATAGGCCTCTTTGGTTGCCTGCATCCAGCGATCGACGATGCGGTCGCGCACGACCTTGATCGAGGCCGTCAGCCAGTCGTACTGGGTCGCGACGGTGGTGTCCTTGCCGACCCGGTATTTGAGGGCCACCAAGACTTCCCTTGCGAGCGTCTTCGGATCAGGATTTTCGAGCAGGGGCGGAAGGGTTTCGGATGTCATTGCGCGCGTCATGCTGCCTCTCGTGCGGTTGCAACGATCATACCGGCTTTCACCATTCATCCCAGCCCATGTTACCGCATTGCAACATATATTCAATCGATTTAGATGAACGCCCGCCAGCTTACCCTGCGGCAATTTGACAATCAGGCGGCCAGCGCAGCCTCCGGAGGCGCCTTGGCACCGGTCATGAAGGCGACGGCGTCGGACATCGTATATTGCTTGGGATCGATGACGGCGAGGCGACGGCCGAGGCGATGAATGTGGACGCGGTCGGCCACCTCGAAGACATGCGGCATGTTGTGCGAGATCAGCACGATCGGCAGGCCGCGCTTCTTGACGTCCAGGATCAGTTCGAGCACACGGCGGCTCTCCTTGACACCAAGGGCCGCCGTCGGCTCGTCCATGATCACCACGCGGCTGCCGAAGGCAGCGGCGCGCGCCACCGCGACACCCTGGCGCTGGCCGCCCGAGAGCGTTTCCACCGCCTGGCCGATGTTCTGGATGGTCATCAGGCCGAGTTCGGTGAGTTTGTCGCGGGCGCGCTTTTCCATCGCCGGACGGTCGAGCATGCGCAGCCATTGCCCGAGGAAGCCGGGTTTGCGGATCTCGCGGCCGAGGAACATGTTGTCGGCGATCGACAGTGCCGGCGACAGCGCGAGGTTCTGGTAGACGGTCTCGATACCGGCCTCGCGGGCTTCCATCGGCGACTTGAAGGCAACGGTTTTGCCTTCAAGCCGGATTTCGCCTTCGTCGGGCACGACAGCGCCTGAAATCGCCTTGATGAGCGACGACTTGCCGGCGCCGTTGTCGCCGATGACGGCGAGGATTTCGCCGGGATAGAGGTCGAAGTCGGCATTGTCGAGGGCGGTGACGCGGCCATAGCGCTTGACCAGGCCGCGCGCGGTGAGAATGGGGTCCTGGGTCATGCCGAAACCTTTCTGATCCATTGGTCGACCGCCACGGCGCCGATGATCAACACACCGGTGAGCAGCACTTTCCACTGCGGGTCGGCGCCAAGCATGTTGAGGCCCATGGAGACGACGCCGACGATCATCGCGCCGAACAGCGTGCCCAGGATCGAGCCGCGCCCGCCGAAAAGGGAAATACCGCCGATCACCGTCGCGGTGATCGCCTGCAGATTGTAGTCGGTGACGGCCGCCGACGGCGAGATCGAACCGTTGCGGCCGATCGAGACCCAGGCGGCGAAAGCAGCGATGAGCCCGGCAAGGGTGTAGACCGTCACCAGCACCTTCTTGGTCTGGATGCCCGACAGCTTGGCCGCCTCCTGGTCGTCGCCGACAGCGTAGACATGGCGGCCCCAGGCGGTGTGGTTGAGGACGTACCAGAGCAGCATCACCAGCGCGACCATGGCGATGACGCCGAGCGTCAGCACCGCGGTACCGACCTTGAAGCTCAGGGCGAACAGATGCAGCAGCGGCGCCTGGGTGTCGACGTCGGTGTCGCGGATCGTTTCATTGGCCGAATAGATGAAGTTCGTGGCCATGACGATGTTCCACGTGCCAAGGGTCACGATGAAAGGCGGCAGCTTCATGTAAGCGACCAGCAACCCGTTGAGCAGCCCGCAGGCAGCACCGGCGGCAAGTCCGAGCGCCACGGCCACTACGCTCGGCAAGCCGTAACTGACGGCGCAATTGCCCATGATCACGGCTGAAATCACCATGATGACGCCAATCGACAGGTCGATGCCGGCGGTCAGGATGACCAGTGTCTGCGCAGCGCCCAGAATGCCGACGATGGCGATCTGCTGCAGGATCAGCGTCAGCGTGTAGGACGAGAAGAAGCGCCCGCCAATGGTGATGCCGAAGATGATGATCGACAGGACCAGCACGATCAGCGGCACCGCCGCCGGCGTCGAATGCAGGAAATGCTGGACGCGCCTGACTGCCGATTTGTGTTCGTCGAACGCGGCAACGCTGGTGTCGCTGCCCGAGAGAACCTTCTCGAATTCCTGAGTTTGAGCCATGTTTCCTCCCCGTGAGGGATCAGCCTAGCGCCGACGCCCGTCCACGTCTTTCCGGTCTGTCGCCGGGATTGTTCGCGGTCACGCGACCCATCGTCCACCCGAAGCGGCCGGGGATCAAGCCCCCGACCGCACGAGTTCGGTAATTGCCGGTCAGACCGGCATCAGCCCCAGCACTTGGCGAGGCCTTCCTTGGTGTCGATGGACTTCACGCCGTTGGCCGGCTTGTCGGTCACCAGGTTGACGCCGGTGTCGAAGAAATTCTTGCCTTCGGTCGGCTTCGGCTTGGTTCCATCCTTGGCGAAGGCGGCGATCGCCTCGATGCCGAGCGCCGCCATCTGCAGCGGGTACTGCTGCGACGTCGCGCCGATGACACCTTCCGTCACCGACTTTACGCCGGGGCAGCCGCCGTCGACGGAGACGATCAGCACCTGCTTTTCAAGGCCGACAGCCTTGAGCGCCTGGTAGGCGCCGACTGCTGCGGGCTCGTTGATGGTGTGGATGACGTTGATGGTGTTGTCCTTCTGCAGAAGGTTCTCCATCGCCTTGCGGCCGCCCTCCTCATTGCCGTTGGTGACGTCGTGGCCGACGATGCGCGGATCGGTTTCGTCGCCGATCTTGTTGGGATCCTTCACGTCGATGCCGTAGCCCATCATGAAGCCCTGGTCGCGCAGCACGTCCACGGTCGGCTGCGACGGCGTCAGGTCGAGGAAGCCGATCTTGGCGTCCTTGGCCTTGTCGCCGAGGGTCGCGGCGGCCCAGGCGCCGATCAGCTTGCCGGCCTCCAGATTGTCGGTGGCGAAGGTCGCATCGGCCGCGTCGATCGGGTCGAGCGGCGTGTCGAGCGCGATCACCAGCAGGCCGGCGTCACGCGCCTTCTTCACGGTCGGCACGATGCCCTTGGTGTCGGATGCGGTGATCAGGATGCCCTTGGCGCCGTCGGCAATGCAGCTTTCGATCGCCGCCACCTGGCTTTCGCTGTCGCCGTCGATCTTGCCGGCATAGGTCTTGAGGTCGACGCCGAGTTCCTTGGCCTTTGCGGTCGCGCCTTCCTTCATCTTGACGAAGAAGGGATTGGTGTCGGTCTTGGTGATCAGGCAAGCGCCGACGCCGGCTGCGGAGGCGGACGACGCAAACGCCATCAGACCCAGGGCAGCCGCGGCAAACACGGTCGATTTCAACAATTTTGTATTGGTCACGATCTTCCTCCCAGTGGAACCATTCCGGATGCCGGCCACCGGCATCTACGGCGCATCCTACGAATTCTCCCAGCGTGGACGCCGCCTCAACAGACACCAGACCGCGGCCGCTGTCAATAATTAAATCACTCTTATTTATTATTGACAGCCTTGCGTCGTTCACTCATTCTGGCCCAAAAGCGTTGAGGGGAAACGATGGGAGGAACAGGGTGGAGACCGCCACTGCGAGGCACGGTTCGCCCGAAGCGAATGACAGCCTGATTCACCGCGGCACCAACCAGAGCGGCATGCGCGATCACAACGAGCGGCTAGTGCTCTCGCTGGTGCGCCAGCAAGGCAGCCTGGCGAAATCCGACATCGCCCGCATGACCGGACTTTCGGCGCAGACGGTTTCGGTCATCATGCGCGAACTCGAGGAAGAAGGCCTGCTCGTGCGCCAGGCGCCGCTGCGCGGCAAGATCGGCCAGCCTTCAATACCCATGGCGCTCAATCCGGAGGGCGCCTTCTTCATCGGCCTCAAGATCGGCCGCCGCAGCGCGGAACTGGTGCTGATCGATTTTCTTGGGCACGTGCGCTCGATGCTGCAGCACTCCTATCGCTATCCGGCACCGCGCGAGACGGTTGAATTCGTCACTTCAGGGATGAAGAAGATGCGCGGCGAACTGACACCGGCGCAGGACAAGCGCATCGCCGGGCTCGGCATCGCCATGCCGTTCGAACTGTGGAACTGGGCCGACACCGCCGGTGCGCCGCGCGATGTCATGGACGAATGGCGCCACCGCGACATCAGGGCCGATATCCAGTCGCAATGCGATTTTCCGGTCTATCTGCAGAACGACGCCACGTCGGCCTGCGGCGCCGAGCTCGTCTTCGGCCAGGCGGGCGGCGCGCGTGACTTCGTCTATTTCTATATCGGCGCCTTCGCCGGCGGCGGCATCGTGCTCAACGGCCGGCTGTTCGGAGGCCCAACCGGCAATGCCGGCGCGCTCGGCTCCATGCCGGTGCCCGGGCCGGACGGCAAGCCGACCCAGCTGATCGACGTGGCGTCGATCGCCATGCTGGAAAAGACGCTCAATGCCCGCGGCGTCGAGGCCTCGCACCTATGGACGTCGCCCGAGGATTGGGGCGAGATCGGTTCCGAACTCGACGACTGGATCGCCAGCGCTTCACAGGCGCTCGCCTATGCCATCGTCGCGGCGTCCTCGGTCATCGATTTCGAGGCGGCGGTGGTCGACGGCTGGATGCCGCGGGCGGTGCGCCGCAGGCTGGTCGATGCCATCATCGCGGCCATTGCGACAATCGACGGCGAAGGTCTGAAACTTCCCGCCGTTCGCGAGGGAACCGTCGGCATTCATGCCCGGGCGCTCGGCGGCGCCAGCCTGCCGCTTTCCGAGCGCTTCCTGATCGGCTCGACGACGATTTCCAGGAGCGCCTGAATGCTTATCGGAATCCCGGCGCTGCTCGGTCCGGACCTTCTGGCGACGCTGCGCGCCATGGGCCATGGCGATGAGATCGCCCTGGTCGACGGAAACTATCCGGCCGAGGAGCAGGCAAAGCGCCTGATCCGGGCCGATGGTCATCACCTCATTCCGGTGCTCGATGCGATCTTGAGCGTGCTGCCGGTCGACGACGCCGTTCCGGAAGCCCTGTTTCGCGCCTCCGTCAAAGGCAATCCCTCGATTGCCGATCCAGTCCATCACGAGATCGAGGCGATCTGCGCCAAGCACGCGCCGGGCCGCAAGGTGGTTGCACTGGCCGGCGCCGACTTCTATGCACGGGTCAAGTCGGCGCATGCCATTGTCGCGACAAGCGAGCCCAGGCTTTACGCCAACATCATCATCCGCAAGGGCGTGATCTATCCGCCGGAGACCAAGACGCCATGATCCTCTGCTGCGGCGAAGCCCTGATCGACATGCTGCCGCGCATCACGACGCAGGGCGAGCCGGCCTTTGCCCCTTATGTCGGCGGCGCGGTGTTCAACACGGCGATCGCGCTTGGCCGATTGGGTGCGCCGGCCGGCTTCTTTTCGGGCCTGTCGTCGGATCTTTTCGGCGGCCAGTTCAGGGATGCGCTGGGCGCGAGCAAGGTCAGTTCCACCTATGCCCACACCTCGCCCAGGCCGACCACGCTCGCCTTCGTGCGGCTCACCAATGGCCAGGCGACCTACACGTTCTACGACGAGAACACCGCGGGGCGCATGCTGACGATCGACGACCTGCCGTCGCTCGGCAACGAGATCGAGGCCATGCTGTTCGGCGCCATCAGCCTGATCTCGGAGCCAGCCGGCGGCGCCTATGAAGAGTTCATGCGGCGCGAGCATGCAAGCCGCGTCATGATGCTCGACCCCAACATCAGGCCGAACTTCATCCCGGACAAGGCCAAGCACCTCAAGCGCATCCGCGAGATGATGGCGATGGCCGACATCGTGAAACTGTCGGACGAAGACCTCCATTGGTTCGGCGAAGCCGGCTCGCATGAGGATGTCATCCGCAACTGGCTCGATCGAGGACCCAAGCTGATCGTCGTGACCCATGGCAGCGAAGGTGCCGTCGGTTACACCAAGGACCACACCGTCACCGTGATGCCGGAAAAGGTCGAGGTGGTCGATACGGTCGGCGCGGGCGATACGTTCAACGCCGGCATTCTCGCCTCGCTGCATGAACAGGGCCTGCTGACGAAGGCGGCCATCGGCGGCCTTCCGCAAGACGCCATTCGCAAGGCATTGGCGCTTGGTGCCAAGGCAGCGGCAGTGACCGTGTCGCGCGCGGGCGCCAATCCGCCATGGCGGCATGAAATCGCCTGAGTAACGCTCAATTTAAGTTGAGCCAGCCGATCACTTTATGTTTCGCGGGGCCGCCCAGCGGGACTATAAAGACGCAAGCGCGCCTGACGAAGCCCGGATTTCCGGCATCTTGTGAAGATACGCCGAAAATCGGAGGTAACAGACTGCGACATCCAGGCAATTGGCGGCTCTGGCTGTCCGGCTTTCTCGGCAAGCACAACTCTGGTACCAGCGGGCCGTTCTTTGGCTAAACCGCCTGGTTAAAAATCGTTTTTGAGGCTGACATGCAGTTCATCGATCTTGGCGCACAGCGCGAACGCATCCGCGACCGGCTGAAGGCCGCGATCGACCATGTCGTCGAGGACGGCCGTTATATCCTTGGCCCGCAGGTCGCGGAGTTCGAGAAGAAGCTTGCGGCCTATATCGGCACCAAACATGTCGTGGCCTGCGCCAACGGCACCGATGCGCTGCTGCTGCCGCTGTTCGCCGCCGGGATCGGCCCGGGCGACGCGGTGTTCGTGCCGAGCTTCACCTTTGCCGCCACCGCCGAAGTGGTGGCGCTGGCCAAGGCGGAACCTGTGTTCGTCGATGTCGATCCGGTGACCTACAACATCGACATCGCCAGCCTCGAGGCGGCCATCGCCATGATCAAGAAAGAAGGCCGGCTGCAGCCGAAGGCGATCATCCCGGTCGACCTGTTCGGCCTCGCCGCCGACTACGATGCGATCATGGCGATCGCCAACCGCGAAGGGCTGTTGGTGATCGAGGACGCCGCCCAGTCGATGGGCGGGTCGCTCGATGGCAAGATGTGCGGTGCGTTCGGCCATGTCGGCTCGACCAGCTTCTATCCCGCCAAGCCGCTTGGCTGCTATGGCGACGGCGGCGCGATGTTCACCAACGACGACGAGATGGCCGACAAGCTGCGTTCCTTTGCCTTCCACGGCAAGGGCGAGACGCAGTACGACAACATCCGCGTCGGCATCAATTCGCGGCTCGACACGCTGCAGGCGGCGATCCTCATTGAAAAGCTCGCCATTCTCGAAGACGAGATGGTGGCGCGCCAGTTGGTGGCAAACCGCTATGCCGAAGGGCTGGGCGACATCATCACCGCAGCCCGCAACCTCGACAGCAGCCGTTCGGCCTGGGCGCAGTACGCCATCGAGACGACCAAGCGCGACGGCCTGAAGGTGCATCTGAGCGAAAAGGGCATTCCGTCCGTCATCTACTACGTCAAGCCGCTACATGCGCAGGTCGCCTATAGCGACTACCCGCGCACGCCGACCGGTCTTGCCGTCTCGGAGGAACTGCCGAAGCGCATCCTGTGCCTGCCGATGCACCCCTATCTCAGCGAAGCTGACCAGGACCGGATCATCGAGACGATCCGCAACTATATCGGCTCGAACTCGGCGCAGGCCGCAGCCGAGTAATCGGCAGCAGCTCTCAGGCGGGGCTCGCCCCTGCCCTGCCGCTGGCAATGAAATGCGGGTTGGCGAAATCCTCGTCATCGGCCTGATCGCGTTTGCCGTAAGCCAAGGGCTTGCCATCAAGCGTTCGTGTCGTACCGCCCGCCGCGCGCAGCACCGCGTCCCCCGCGGCGGTGTCCCATTCCATGGTTCGTCCAAAGCGAGGATAGACATCCGCCTCGGCGCTGGCGAGAAGACAGAATTTCAAGGAAGAGCCAACGGAAACGATCTCGGCTGCGCCGAGGTCGCGAATATAGGCTTCGGTTTCAGGCGTGTTGTGGGAGCGGCTGGCAACCACGGCAAGTGGTGATGTCGCCGCTCTCACCGAAATCGGCCGGCGGCCGACGATCTGATAGTCGTCATTGATTTCCAGGGCTTCCGCGCGGCCCGGCCGTCCCGAAAAGAAGCGGCCGGTGCAAGGCGCGAAAACGACGCCGACTTCCGGCACACCATGGCGGACAAGCGCGATGTTGACGGTGAAGTCGGTGCGGCGATTGACGAATTCCTTGGTGCCGTCGAGCGGATCGACAAGGAAAAAGGCCTCACCAAGATCGGTCGGCATGATTCCAGACGCCGCTTCCTCTTCGGCCACGCAGGGAATCTCGGGAAATGCGGCGCGCAGGCCGGAGAGAATGATCTTCTCGCTCTCGCGGTCCGCCTCGGTCACCGGCGAGGCGTCTGATTTCCGGTCGACGGCGCAGCCGGCGTGGAAGACGCGCATCACCTCGCGTCCAGCCGCCAGGGCCAGCCGCTCGAAGATGTCGAGCATCGATCTGTCGTCAGATACCGCCGCCACTTTCATATTGGTCTTCAGCAATGTCGCGCTCATTCAGCCAATGTTCCAGGGCATCTACCATCTCTTCCGCCGATTTGCCGAGCGTCTTCAGATGGATCTCCGGGTTTTCCGGCGCTTCGTAAGGTGAATCCACGCCGGTGAAATTCTTGATCTCGCCATTCAGCGCGCGGGCATAGAGGCCCTTCGGATCGCGCCTGGCGCACTCCTCGAAAGGCGTGTCGACAAACACCTCGATGAACTCGCCATCAGCCATCAACTCGCGCGCCACGCGCCGTTCGGCGCTGAACGGCGAAATGAACGAGACAATGACGATCAACCCGGCATCGGCCATCAGCTTGGCGACTTCGGCGACCCGGCGGATGTTCTCGACGCGGTCGGCATCGGTGAAGCCGAGATCGCGGTTGAGACCGTGACGGACATTGTCGCCGTCCAGAATATAGGTGTGACGGCCGGTGGCGAACAGCTTCTTCTCGAACAGGTTGGCGATGGTCGACTTGCCGGAGCCGGAAAGCCCGGTGAACCAGAACACAGCAGGGCGCTGGTTCTTCATGTCGGCGCGCACGCGCTTGCCGACATCGAGCGATTGCCAATGGATGTTCTCGGCACGACGCAGCGAGTGCACGATCATGCCCGCGCCGACGGTGGCGTTCGATATGCGGTCGATCAGGATGAAGGCGCCGGTGGTCCGGTTTTCGGCGAAGGGATCGAAGGCGATCGGCGCCCGTGTCGAGATGTTGCAGATGCCGACTTCATTCATTTCAAGCGACTTGGCCGCCTCATGGGCGAAGTCGTTGACGTTGATGCGGTATTTCAGGTCGGTGACGGTGGCGCTGGTCTGGTCGGTTTCGGTGCGCAGGATGTAGGAGCGGCCCGGCAGCAGCGCATGCTCGTCAAACCAGACGATGTTGGCGGCGAATTGATCGGCGACCTGCGGCCTGGCGGCCGGCGAAACCAGCATATTGCCCCTGGAGACTTCGACCTCGTCGTCGAGAACAAGCGTGATGGCCTGGCCGGCCACCGCCTGTTTGAGATCGCCGCCATGAGCGACAATGCGTTTGACATGCGAGGACTTGCCGGATTTGGCGACGACGACTTCGTCGCCCTGCGCGATGGCGCCGGAAGCGATCGTGCCGGCAAAGCCGCGGAAATCGAGATTGGGGCGGTTGACGTACTGCACCGGAAAACGGAACGGCTGCTCGACGGCGGCTTCTTCGACCGACACGGTCTCAAGGTGCTCGATCAGCGTCGGACCGGAATACCATAGCATGTTGTCGGAGCGGCCGCTGACATTGTCGCCGTAGCGGGCCGACATCGGGATCGGCACGATGGTCTGGAAGCCGAGATCGCGCGAGAATTGTGCATAGTCTTGGACGATCCGGTCGAAGACCGCCTGGTCGAAATCGACGAGATCGATCTTGTTGACGGCCAGCACGATGTGACGGATGCCGAGCAGCGAGACGATGATCGAATGGCGCCTTGTCTGGCGCAGCACCCCTTGCCTTGCGTCGATCAGCACGATCGCCAGATCGGCGGTCGAGGCGCCTGTCGCCATGTTGCGGGTGTATTGCTCGTGGCCGGGCGTGTCGGCGACGATGAATTTGCGCTTCGGCGTGGCGAAGAAGCGGTAGGCGACGTCGATGGTGATGCCTTGCTCGCGCTCTGCCTCGAGACCGTCGACCAGCAGCGCGAAATCGATGTCATCGCCCGTGGTGCCATGCTTGCGCGAGTCGCGTTCGAGCGCCGCAAGCTGATCCTCGAAAATCTGCTTGGTGTCGGACAGGAGGCGCCCGATCAGCGTCGACTTGCCGTCGTCGACCGAACCGCAGGTCAGGAAGCGCAGCAGCGACTTCTTCTCCTGCGCTGCCAGGTAGTCGCGGATGCTGTCGGTGGGGGCGAGGCTTTTTGCCATGATGTGACGCATGGTCAGAAATACCCCTCGCGCTTCTTCTTTTCCATCGAGCCGGCTTCGTCACGGTCGATCAGGCGGCCCTGCCGCTCGGATGTACGCGCAGTCAGCATCTCGCCGACGATGGCTTCGAGCGTGTCGGCATCGGATTCGATGGCGCCGGTGAGCGGATAGCAGCCCAAAGTGCGGAACCGCACCACGCGGTTCTCCACTGTCTCGCCGGGGCGCAGTTTCATGCGGTCGTCGTCCTTGAGGATCAGCATCCCGTCACGCTCCACCACCGGCCGTTCCTTGGCGAAATAGAGCGGCACGATCGGGATGTTCTCCTGCAGGATGTACTGCCAGATATCGAGCTCGGTCCAGTTCGACAGCGGGAAGACGCGGATCGATTCACCCGATGCGATGCGAGTGTTGAAGATCTTCCACATTTCGGGGCGCTGGTTCTTCGGATCCCAGACATGTTGGGCATTGCGGAACGAGAATATGCGCTCCTTTGCGCGCGACTTTTCCTCGTCGCGGCGGGCGCCGCCAAAGGCGGCATCGAAACCGTACTTGTCGAGCGCCTGGCGCAGCGCCACGGTCTTCATGACATGGGTGTGGGTGTTCGAGCCGTGGTCGAACGGATTGATGTTGTCTCGCACGCCGTCTTCATTGACATGAACCAAAAGGTCGAAGCCCAGTTTCTGCGCCATCTGGTCGCGGAAAGCGATCATCTCGCGGAACTTCCAGGTCGTGTCGACATGCAGGAACGGGAAAGGCGGCTTGGCGGGATAAAACGCCTTCATCGCCAGATGCATCAGCACGGATGAATCCTTGCCGACCGAATAGAGCATGACCGGCTTGGCAAAGGCGGCCGCAACCTCGCGGAAAATGTGGATGGACTCGGCTTCAAGCCGCTGCAGATGCGTAAGCGCGATTGTCATAGACTGTGAGCGTTCTCTCGTGCCTTGCGACAGAAGACCTTGCGTCAAATCATCGAGCTTTTGTGCCCGGTTCAAGCGTCGCTTCTGGACAAAGTGTTTCGTGCGGGCGTTCTAGCAGATCGGCGCACGGCAAAACAATGCAAGACGAGCCCGGCAGCAGTCAGTTCGGGAATGATTTTTCCATGCTTTCGCCAAAACCCGGAAATTTCTGTTCGCAAGGCTTGCAACCGGGAAAAGGCTAGGAAAAAATTACTCGGCAGACCATGTCGACGGACGCCCCTTGAGCCCATTCCCAATCGTCGGGCACCGGCCGCCGATTTTAGGTGACGACAAGCTCCACCGCACTATCGAAAAGACAGCCCAGCCGCTATACAACCCCCGGAAGCGGGCAAGATGCGTCATCAGGCACGGGCAAATTTCAACGCGAGCACACTCGGTCGGCCGAACAGGATGTGCCGCATAGAGCTACTCGAGAATAGCGAGCCCGAAACTTGACCCGGCTTTCGTCTGCAAGTCAGCAACTCACACCGTCGCGGATCAATATCTACTTCTCCATTCTTTGCTTCTTTTTTCCGCCGGTTTTGGGATCGGTGGTCAGCTTCGTATTCAACGGCGGCGCTCTGTCGTCCGTCCTGTTGATCGCCCTCAAGAAAAGGCGCTTCAATACCGACCCGGCGATGATGGCGATGACGATCGCGATCTATGCCTATTGCGCGGCCAATCTGGTGGCGTCCATCGTCAACCATGCGATCGCCAGGGACGCATTGCACCTGATCCCGCTAGTCACCTTCCTGTTTTTCCCCATCTCCTATTCGACCTGGAGCATTACGCGGAAGACGACGCTTGTCCGTATCATCGTGCTGAGCAGCATGGCGACCTGTTTTGTCGCGCTGCTTCTGGCGGTCTTCCAACAACATTGGCTTGGTATCCGCGCCGAGGGTGGGGCCGGGAATGCAATTGTGTTCGCGGAGGTCCTCTGCCTTGCCGTGGCGGTCTGCGTGGCCGGCGCCCTGTCGGATGTCGAGCGACACAGGATCGCCCTCATTTGCGCGGCACTTGGCGGGACGATCGCCATCATCTACTCCGGCACCCGCATTGTCTGGCTGGCACTGCTGATTGCCGGTATCGCCGTTCTGCTGATCAACCAGCACAGGCTCAAGGGAAGGAACGCCATTCGCCTGCTGGTGCTGTTGCTGGCGGCCGGCGCCGTCATCGCGGCTGTCGGCTTCCAGACAATATCCGGGCGTGTCGACTTTCTGCGTTCCGACTTGGACGCGCTCGCCCTCAACGGTGACCACACGACGGCTACAGGATTGCGATTGGCCGTGTGGGATATTGGCCTGAAGGCGTTTCGTGGGATGCCGCTGTTCGGACATGGAGTGGGTGCCACCCAGGCCCTGATAAAACAGGGCTTCCACGATCAGTTCGGGATGGATGCAGGCTTCAATCATTTCCACAACGGCTTCCTGACCGCCCTGGTGCAGGCAGGACTCCTGGGCGCCTTGACGCTGGCCGCGATCTTCGTCGTTGCCGCCAGGCACGCAGCCGTGGTTTTGCGAAATAGCACCGATCCGATCGAGCGTTTTGGCGCTACCATGATTGTCATCGTGGTGATCACCTATCTCACGTCCGGGATGACAGGCATCCTGATTGGCCACGACATTCTGGACTCGGTGCTGATGGTCTTCCTGGTGTCGGGAACGTATCTCGCCTCGGGCCGCCAGGCTCCGTTGCCGCAAGACCAGGCGTTTCCGCCCGAGACGCAAGAGCGAGTGCTTCCGCCGGTGACGGAAGACGCCCTTCGTCCAGGGATGAAGATCGGGCGCTTCGATTCACTCAATAGCGGTTCAGGGCAAGACCAATGAAAGTCCTGGTCACAGGCGCGACAGGCTTCATCGGCCGTCAAGTGGTGCATCGGCTTCATGAGGCGGGCGCCGAGCTTCGCCTCGCGTCCCGCTACCCGGAGAGGCTTGGTCGGGGGCATGAGGCCATGCAGATGCCCGATGTCGATGCGCCGGCGGCTGCCTTCCTGGCGCTTGCCGGGGGTGTTACCGATGTCGTTCATTGCGCGGGTCTGAACAATGATGAAGGCAACGCCGCCGAAGCCGATTTTCGGGCGGCCAATGCGGAATTGAGCGCAAGGCTGGCGCAGGCGGCGGCCGAACAGGCAAGCGGACGGTTCATCCAGCTCTCCTCGATCCGGGCCGTGATCGGCGCGCGCGTCAGTGCAACGATCGACGAGGACACGATTCCCGATCCGCAATGCGCCTATGGGCGCTCGAAGCGCGAAGCAGAGATCAGGGTGCTGGATGCCTATGCGTCGCATGGCCGTTCCGACGCCACCGTGCTGCGGCTGCCGCCAGTCTACGGAGCCGGTATGAAAGGAAACCTGGCGGCGCTGATGCGCCTGGCCGATACGGGCCTGCCGCTGCCGACAGGTGCCCTGACGGGAACCCGCTCGCTGCTGTCATCGCAATCGACGGCAGGTGCGGTATGGCATCTGCTCAGCCTTTCGGGGCGGCTGCGATCGATCTATGTCGCCAGCGATGTGCCGCCGGTTTCGATCGCCGACATTGTCGGCGCCTTTCGCGACGGTTTCGGACGGCCGAGGCGCCTTGTGGACGTGCCGGCCAGGCCGTTGCGGGCGGCCGCGATCCTGTTGGGCAAGCGGGCGTCCTGGGACAGTCTGACCGCGACACAGATATGCGACCCTTCCCTGCTCGTATCCGAAGGCTGGCTGCCGGAGACCGGGACGCTGGAGCGGTTGGCCGAAATAGCGCGGCTCGGAGACGCTCAATCGCCTCAGTTGCGATAGAGCGTTCCAAACAGGATGCGAAGGTCGAGCCAGAACGACGCCGTCCTGAGATAGGCGGCATCCGTTTCGGCCAGAAGCCGCGGGTTGGACATGTCGATGCCCCTGATCTGGGCCATGCCGGTAATGCCCGGACGTGCCGCCAAAACCCCCAGCTGCCGGCGACGCTCGATCAGTTCCGTCTGTGTCGGCAGGCAAGGGCGCGGCCCGACCAGGCTCATCTCGCCCCGAAGAACATTCCAGAATTGCGGCAGCTCATCGAGCTTGAACTTCCGCAAGGTCCTTCCGACCGCGGTCACGGCATTTGCTGGCGCCTCGTGCGAGGGCAAGGACGGCGTGCCCTGATACATCGTCCGCAATTTGTGGCAGCGAAACAACACACCATCGCGGCCGACCCGCGTCTGGGAAAAAATCACCGGACCAGGCGACGATGCCCGCACCGCAAGCATGCAGAGCAATAGAACAGGGGATGTCACCAACAACAGCAACACCGCCGCGACGAGATCGAAGGCACGCTTCAGTCCCTTCACGGCCATCCCCTCATCACTAGCGCCATTCCAGGAAGAGTGTGAAACGGTTTTCCCGGCAAAGGCCAGGAGCGCTCTCCCGGCGGAAATTGCTCCGACACCGCCGGCCGCGGAATCGATATCCAGGCAAAATCCCGCCATTCAACCGTCAGCCGCAACGTATCTAACCTGCTTGCCCGACCCTTCTCGGGCCAGTTTCCTGCTGCGTGTCGGGCGCCGGCGTCTCCGGCAGATGGAGTTGCGCCAACACGGCAAGGGCGGAAGCCTTGTCCTGGCTCGTCATTGCCGCCTGCAACGCGGCCAGCGCAGCCTGAACCGTAGGCCACGCCACCACATCGGTCCTGAGACCGAAGATCTTGGCGATGTCGAGCGTGATGATCTCTTCGTTGGCGCCCTGTAGCGTCTCATGCAGCTTCTCGCCGGGCCTGATGCCGGTGAAGCGGATCGGGATATCCGCATAGGGCGTCTTGCCGGCCATGCGGATCATGGTCTCCGCGACCTCGAGAATCGGCACGGGTTTGCCCATGTCCAGCATATAGATGGCATAGTCGTCCTTGCCGTTACGCGACTGGGCGTCGGCGGCCGCCATGATGACGAGATCGACGGCTTCCGCCACCGTCATGAAATAGCGGGTCATGCGTCGATCGGTAATCGTGACCGGGCCGCCGGCTTCGATCTGTGCCTGGAAGATGGTCGCCACCGAACCATTGGAGCCAAACACGTTGCCGAACCGCACGGCTATGAATTTGGTGCCCGTACGGCGCCCGTCCGGCGCGATTGCGTGGCTTTCGTGCAAGGAACTGACGAGTTGCTCGGCGGCTCTCTTTGTGATGCCAAGCACCGAGGTCGGATCCACGGCCTTGTCGCTCGATATGAGCAGGAATTGCGGAACACCGCATTTGGCGGCAACCTCAGCGCAGACAAGCGTACCGAAAACATTGGTCTGGATAGCTGATTCCCAGTTCTCCTCGAGCAGCGGAACGTGCTTCAGCGCCGCGGCATGAAAGATGATGTCCGGTTTGAATTCCGTGACGACACGAGTCATCTGACGCCGGTCCGCGACATCGACAATGCGCACCTTCAGGCGATCATGGTGCTTTTCGTCGACATACTGGCTCAACTGGAAGATGCCGAACTCGGAATTGTCGGCGACCAGCACCGCTCCTGCTCCCAGCTCCAGCGACCGCTTGACCAACGTGCGGCCGATAGATCCGGCGCCTCCCGTCACCAGAACGCGCTTGCCGCCAACGAAGGCGCCAATACGCGCGATATCGGATGGCACGGTCGGGCGGCGCAGGATCGTCTCCATCTCGACTTCATCGAGAACGATCTTTCCCTCCTGCCCAAGCTGCGAAAGGCTGGAGAACTGCAAAACGGTTATGCCGCCATGCCGGGCGACACGCACAAGCTCGGAATATTCCTCGATCTCATGCTCGACGCCGCTGCCGAAAATAAGCAGGTCGATGCTCCTGGTGCCGGCGGCGTAGTCCTCCAGGACATCGATCAGGCGTGGCCGGGACGCCACCACGGGAACACCTTGAATCCGTGTGCCCAACGGTGCGCCGCGCTCGGTCGCCATGATGCCGGCAATGGAATAGCCGGTCGGCTCTGCCGTGCGCGTGAAGCGAATGATCAGGTCGGCCTCACCAAGCCGACCGACGAACAGCGCCCGCCTGGCCTGCACTTTATCGACCCTGAGGGTGAGGATGCCCCAGCTCGCGCCGTCGCGAAGAAATCGGTAGAACAGCCTCGGCGCCGATATGATGGTGAAGGAAACGAGGAAAAAGACGATGAATTGGCGTTCGTTGAGGCCAGCCACGGGCTGGATGAGACGAAACATCCGCGAAACAGCATAAAGCACGACCGTCAGAATCGCACAGCTCTTCAGAATGTTGAAAAAGTCCGGGGTCGAGGCAAAGCGCCAGATCGTGGTGTAGAGACCACAATATCTGAACAGCAGGTGGCTGATGAGAACGATCCCGGCCCAGGCGACCAGGCCTTGGTAGGAGAATGCATCGAACGAAAGGTCTGACCGGGAGAGGACGAGACTAAGCGCCACCGCAACCAGGACCATGAGCAGGTCCTGGACCATGATGATGACGCGCCGTATCTTCGGTCGAAATCCGAACACGGCTTCTGCAAAGGAAGTCATTGGCGAGTATTGAACTCCAGGCGTGAGAACTTCAACACTAATGCGGCGTCAGATCGAATACCATCCGTCACCGGCCACCTGTTCTCAGCGTCAAATCCTCGGCCCCCGCCATCGCTACCGCATAGCGTGGACGTGAGGTCATCGCCAGAGATTTTTTCACAGACAGTTCGATTGCGATCAAGTGCCGACCAGATATCGCGCAACCGGCGGAGAGGTTTAAGGTTCACGCTGTTGCCAGGAGCAGGTCGGGCGGTGCGATTGGCTGGCGTCTGACGCACTTTCCACAGCGCTGCCGTTACCCGTTCGTTCATCGCGACGCACTATTTTTCAAGCTCTCGGGGAAAACCTCGGGTGGGCGGCGAAGCGCTTTTCGGTTAACAGGGGAACCTACCTCGATATGACAGCCTTCCCTCTCATCAGCCAAAGCGAAGTGATGAAATTTGGATCGAGTGGCCTCAGAGGCCTGGCTTCGGAATTGGTCGGGAACCCGAGTGGGCTTTATACTGAGGCTTTCGCCTGGCGCCTGGCTGCCGGCGGGATTCAGCCGAATGCCATGGTGCTGGTGGGTCGTGACTTACGCGACAGCAGCCCCACCATTGCCGCCAACTGCATGGCAGCCCTGGCGGCAAGCGGGCTTCAACCGGTCGATTGCGGCGCCATTCCAACACCGGCTTTGGCGCTGTACGGCCAGCAGCATGGCGCAGCGGCACTTATGGTGACGGGTTCGCATATTCCCGCTGACCGCAACGGTATCAAATTTTACGGCCCGCACGGCGAGATCAGCAAGGCGGATGAAGCCGCCATGGCACAATACGCCGCCGGAAGATCGGGAGCCTATCGCCCTCCGCCTCCGCCAGGAACGGCCTTGCCAACACGCCATGATCAGGCGATCGCCGCCTATCGCGCGCGCGCCGAGATCATATTGCAGCCCAATTCCCTTTCCGGCATGAGGGTCGGCGTTTATCAGCACAGCTCGGTGGCGGCGGATCTGTTGGTCGAGATTCTCCAATCCCTTGGCGCTCATGTGACGCCTGTCGGGAAATCCGGTACCTTTGTGCCCGTTGACACCGAAGCCGTCAGCCCGACCACACTTGCCAAATTCAAACGTTGGGCTGGGGAATTCAACCTCGATGCCATCGTGTCGACAGATGCCGATGCCGATCGTCCGCTTATCGCCGACGAGAATGGCGATCTTTTTCGCGGCGACCTGATCGGCCTCGCCACCGCCTTGTTCTTGCGGGCAGACGTCGTCGTGACGCCGGTGACTTCCAATTCGGGCATTTCGAAAGCTTTCGGTTTCGAGGTCGTGAGAACGAAAGTCGGATCTCCCTTTGTCATCGAAGGGATGGAAGCATCATACCATGCCGGCCGCATCGTCGTCGGCTTCGAGGCCAATGGCGGCGTTCTCCTGGGATCGGATTGTTCCCCGCGCGGAAAGACACTGGCGGCATTGCCGACACGGGATTCCCTACTCCCGATCCTCGCCGTCCTGGGTCTGGTTGCATCGACAGGAAAAACGCTGTCGCAGCTGCGCGCGGTTTGGAAGCTTCCGGTTTGCGCAAGCGAGCGACTTGAAAACTTCCCGATGGAAAGCTCGCACAGCCTGATGCACCGCCTCGCGGATCGGGATGCGTTGCAGCAATTCCTGGCGCCTTTCGGGACCGTTGCCGAAGTCGACGAGACCGACGGCTTCAGGATGCGAATGCAGACTGGTGAGATCATCCATTTGCGGCCCTCCGGCAACGCACCTGAACTTCGCTGCTATTCGGAGGCTGCAAACCCGGACAGAGCGGCCGCGATCGTGGCATTGACGCTTGAAAGGGCGCGGGCGATCACGTCCGCGGATTGAACAGCGGCCGTCTCATGAAGATGGTTCTCGCACTGGCGCAAGACCCCTTCCGACGGGGTCACTGCGTTCGCTGGCCTCATGCGGGAACTCCCCGACGTATCGCCGTCAAATTGTGCCGGCGAAGAAACGCTCCGCCGATCGAGCACGGGTGCACCGCTCGACCACGCGCCTTGAAGCGATTCGATTTCAGATGCGACCCAGGATGAATGCGAGATAGAGCCCCAAGGTTCCGGCAAGGGTCTGCCGATAGACGCCGCTTGCGGCCAGAGTGCGCAAACGCTGGAAAAGACTGCCCTGCCGACCGCTTGCGAACAGGTCGAGGCACGCCGCGGCATCCGGCGTAAGGAGGTCGCGATTGACCGCCAGACCGGCAAGGTTGACATCGGTCCAGTCGGCAAACTCGCCCTTGAACAGGCGCCCAAGCCGCGAGAACCTTGCCCGCCACGACACGTTGGCGCCGACAAGGTTCGCCGCGTGCTGCCGGTAGTGCACCAGGGGCCGCGGGTCGTAGTGGACAACGCCGCCGGCGCCGGTGACAATCAGATAGGCCCACCAGTCGTGGCTGACGAAGCCCGTGCGTGCCGAAGCCCTTGCCAACAGGTCGCGTGCCGCGCGGTTGAGCAGGATGGTGTTGCCGCCGGCGATGCTTTGCACGAGCGCGTTGCGGAAGGACGGCGGCCGCCGAAACAATGGCGACTGGCCGACAAGGCTTCCCGTTTCGGTCATGGTCGCGGTTCGCGAGCAGAACATCAACGGCGTTTCCGCGCCGAACGCCTGCATCCATTGGATGGCACTTTCCAGCCTGTCCGGCTCCCAGACATCGTCCTGATCGCTGAAGGCATAGAAGTCGGCATCGATATGCCGGTCGAGTATCATCGAACGGAAATTGGCCGCGAACCCTCGGTGCGGCCCCTCGACCAACGTCACTCGACCCTTTGTCCAGCGGGACTTCCAGGCTTCGATGATGGGAACCGTGCCGTCGACGGAGCCATCGTCGGAGATCCAGAGGTCGATGAGCGGATGCGACTGTGCGAGCAGGGATTGCAACTGCTCATCAATGAACGCGGCGCCGTCTTTCGTGCCCATCAGCACCGCTATGCGCAGATCTGCCCTATCCACGAATGTCGAACACCTTACTTGAGTTCATGAAGGCGAGGTGCATCTGTGGCCGAAGTCCGAATACAGATTCCAGCTTCATCGGATGGCACCAGCTCCAGGTTCGTGGACGTGAACACCAGCACAGTGCGAACACGAAAATCGCTCATGGCCGTTCTTTCCTCAAAGGGCGATTTCCGGCCCGTCGCGTTGTATCGCATACTGTGGGCTCGAAGTCATAGCCAGAGGTTTTTTCGGGAAGAGCCGACGGTCAATAGAGAAGCGTGGCGCATCATCCTTGGGAGATTGCCGCGAGCCTGACATTAGTCTCGGCTAACGAAGAAAGCCGCATGGCATCAGCCCGTGTCCAGTTTTGCCGCAGTTGACTCTGCTCTTGACCTCGTTACGACGCAATGCGTTGCCATATGCCTGTCGAAATGGCTATTAGAGATGGGTGTGGTGGTTCGCCATGGCCAGCGAAGGACAATGCGCCAGAACAACGGATTGCGATACTCCCAGCTATGATTGCGGCACTAAACGGCGCTTTTGACGACATCTCAAAAGCCATGAGATTACACCGGGTCTGGATCGCGCTTGCCCATGAGGACATCGGCGACCAGCACAGACGCACGACGCTCGGCCCGCTTTGGATGCTGGTCAACTATTTCGCTTTCGTCGGCACATTTGCCTTTGTTTTCGTGACCAAGGACGCAAGCAACCCCAGCTATATAGCCTATGTGGCCATCGGCATGCTGGTGTGGTTCTACCTTACCGAGACCATCACCATGAGCGTGTCTCTCTTCCAGCGCGAAGCGAGCTTCATTCAGGGCACGACGCTGCCGTTGTTCGTGTATGTGATGCGATTGACGATGCAATGCATCATTCGGGCTGGTTATTCGCTGGCGGGTTGCGTTCTCATTCTGCTTTTGAGCGGTTACGGCATCAACACGAACTGGCTGCTGTCCTTGTTGGGATTGTTGCTCCTCATCCTGGCAACCCCTGCATTTGTGGTGGTTTTTGCGTTCCTGGGCGCATTCTTTCCCGACAGCGAATTCATCGTCGGCAACCTGATGCGGGTGGGCATGTTCTTCACGCCGGTCTTCTGGGTCTATAGTGGGCAAGAGGGCGTTCAAGAATATGCCTATCATTGGAACCCGTTCACCTATTTCCTGGAGGGCGTGCGCGAGCCGATCACGGCGGGCATATTTCCGGGGCATTCCTTGGCGGTGACAGGCTATTTCTGCCTCGGCCTCTGGGCTATTGCGCTGCTGCTGCTGGGCCTTTATCGCAAGCGCATCGTTTTCCTGATCTGAGTTCCATGACCTCCATCACCCTGAACAATGTCAGCCTCGTCTATCGCCTGTTTGAAAAGTTGACGCTTTCGGCGCCCGGCCGGCGTCGGAGCGCTCTCGGCGGCAATATAGCCAAGTCGGGCACCAAACAGGTCGTGCAGGCGCTCGACGGTGTCAGCTTCGAGCTCAAGGCGGGCGACCGGTTAGGGCTTGTCGGCCCGAATGGCGCCGGCAAGACCACCCTGCTCAAGGTTCTATACGGAATCTACCAGCCATCGGGTGGCACGATATCGATCGCCGGCAAGGTCGATGCCCTGTTCAACATCCACATAGGGTTTCGTCCCGAGGCCACCGGGCGCAGAAACATCGTGCTGAGAGGGTTGATCAGCGGTTGGACGGCGGCCGAGATCGAAGAGAAGATGGAAGAAATAATCGATTTCAGCGAACTGGGCGACTTCATCGACCTGCCGTTCAAGGCGTACAGCCAAGGCATGGCGGCACGTTTGGCGTTTGCAGCAGCGACCACTCTCGAGCCTGAAATTCTGCTGATGGATGAATGGATTGGCGCCGGCGACGCGTCGTTCCAGGAAAAAGCCAAACGACGCATGGACGAACTGGCGGAAAAGGCCGGCATCATCGTGCTGGCCAGCCACGACGATGCGCTCATCCAGCGCGTTTGCACGAAGAAACTCACACTTAGAGGTGGCCGGGTGGAGTCGCTGGCTTAAAGCGTCTCGCGATATTCGATATCGAGATCGAGCAAGGGCTCGATAGTCGTAGCATCATCCTTTTCCGCAGGCCGTCAACGGTCCAAAACCACTCGCGAAGCCACGGCCGAACGACAGAAATCGGCCCGCCCTGTCAGCCCCGCAACCCGACCAAGAGCTGCGTCCGTCGCGATCTTCATAGATTGACGTTTTGATAGAGGCTGGTCTAAGCGTACTGAACGTTGACCAACCGGACCGAAAAGCACCTCAATTTGATAACCCCAACAGCCGGATTGCCACAGGCACCGAGGCGTCAAGCCATCTTAATCCTGGGAATGCACAGGAGCGGAACCTCGGCGCTTGGGGGCGTAATCAATGCATTGGGAGCAGCCGGCCCGAAGACCCCGATGCCGTCGCACGCAGCCAATCCGCGCGGATTCTTCGAGAGTGCGCCCCTTGCCCTTGCCCACGACGAACTGCTCGCATTGGCAGGCTCGTCCTGGCTTGACTGGCGTCAACTCGATCAGCAAAGGATGAACTCAAAGGCAACAGAGCCGTGTCGTCAGAAAATAAAACAGCTGCTCATCGATGAGTTCGGCGACGAACCATTGATCGTTATCAAAGACCCGCGGACATGCAGATTTGTTCCGTTCATGTCGTCGATCTTGGACGAAATGAATGTCAGCCCTGTCGCCCTTCTGCCCGTACGCAATCCTCTTGAGGTCGCATATTCGCTGCGCCGGCGACATAATTTAGCGCTGCCAGCGTCCCTGCTGTTGTGGCTCAGGCATGTGCTCGAAGCTGAATATCATTCACGACACATGCCGCGATATATTTTGTCATATGAAGGGTTCCTAGCCGACTGGCGAAAGCATATGGACCGCGCAGCTGAAAAAACCGGTGTCGCCTGGCCAGCTCAGCCCGACCACTCGGACGTCAAGATCGAGCAGTTTCTGACGACAGACCTCTATCATGAAAGGTCCACGCTGGAAGATGTGCGTAATCATCCGGATGTTACGGCGCTGGTCCGTGAGACCTATCAAATTCTGACCGCAATCGCCGCCGGCGATGAAGACGATGGCTTGCTTGCTCAGCTGGATATGATGCGGACGAGATTCGACGAAGCCTGCGAAACATTTTCGGCGGCCATGGCGACGGAGGAATTGGCGGTTGCGCAATTGCATGGTGAGCTTGGCGCGCGCAGCACCGAGATAAAGTGGGTCCGTCAAGAGAATTCGAAGCTTGCGAGCTTCTTGGAACAGCAATCCGTTCAAGTCCGCGGCTTGGCTGACGAACGTGATGCCCTCGTCGGATTTCGCGACACTCTGATCGCTGAACGGGATGCGCTCGTAAATACCCAAGCGAGCTTAATCGCTGAACGGGATGCCCTCGTAGATACCCAAGCCAGCTCAATCGCTGAACGGGATGCCCTCGTAGATGCCCAAGCTAGCTTAATCGCCGAACGCGATGCGCTCCTACGGGACATGAACTGCATCGCCAATGAGCGCGACGCGCTGCTCACGTCGCGCAGTTGGCGGCTGACCGCACCTTTGCGGCTGATACGTCGCTTGTTCGCCCGTGGCTGATGCATGCGCGGACAGCAAACGCGCGGCGAGAGGCAGTTGGCGCCCTCACGAGCGACTTGCCCACGTGAGAGTGCTCTGTTTGTTGCATCGCCATCTGGCTAATCCCCAAACGCGATTATTCTTCGCAGGCCGCGATAGAGTGGCCTGAGAATCCTGAACGCTAGTGGCGATCTGAACACGATCGACCTCTTGATCGAGAAGAGGAGGCCGTGAAAGGATCTTTTCACGCCGAGGTTTCCGAATTCCGCCGGCGATGCATTCTCCAGCAATGATATCAATTTGGTTTCCAACATTACGTAGTTGTGAGCAGCATTCCTTGTGGTCATCACGTGCCGGAAGCTATAGCCGGCGTCGATTGCGACATAGGCTATGAGCCGCTCTATGGCATGGACCAAACTCCCATCCCGATAATCCATATTGGCAAAATCGTTCCAGCCCCACTCTTCTTCGAAAAGCTTCCTTAGAGCTGCAGGGCGAAACCAGTACATCCCACCGTAAGGCGCGACAGGTGTACTGTGATCCAGATGGGCATTCAGACCCAGTTTTTTGGCCAATTTTGCAACATTGGGCTTGTTGCCGAACCATGAGTTTCCCATGGTCGGATATCCAATATGGATGATCGGCGGAATAACGAGACCAAGTGCGGGGTTCTTGGCGAAAAGATCAAGCAAATTTAGAACATAATCAGGGCTGTGGAGAAGGTTCTCGAACATGTGAAGCTTGAACAAATCTCCCTTTGTGCCGTCTTGGGAAGATCGCTTGGAATGTATCCGGCATATCAAATCGTAGCGGTCCTCGAGCACATAGTCACGGCACCCGATGAGAAGGGCTGAAGTATCCCGGCCGTCATTCGACTGGACGACCAGAACCACGGCCTTTCTGCAGTTCGGTGCTTTGGTGATTGCCTGCTGGATCAACGCCTGCTTGTTGGTATTGTCGGTCGTAATGATGAGGTCATAACCCTTCGGGATGTTTTCGGTGTAGCCCAGAATCTCATCGATCATGTCGGCGTGATAGACATGGGCAAGAACAGCGATCCGAAACCGGGTTCTTCGAGCACCAGTATGCACATCTGGCAGGACGGAGAGCAGCGCGGCGTTGCTATTGAGCGTTCGGGGTGGGCCTAGGCGACCGACGCTTCTCCATATCAGCGACAAATCGTAGTCCGATCGCTCTTCGATTATCTCCAAGGCACGCGGCAGATTGATCGCCTCGCGCTCGAGAAACAGCGAGTCATGAAAGAAGAGGCGACGCTTCAGGATCGGGCTCCGGTCCTCTAGCGTTTTGTCCGGCTCCATGAAAACCGGGTATGGCGTCTTGTATCGCTCCGGATCGAGCAATACCGAACAGGTGTAGCCCAAAGCCTGAAAATGCGCTGTGAACACCATCTCGTGCTTCGCAACTGACTCCATATACGAGTTGATGGACACCATCCGGGTCCAATAGTCACGAAACGCCTTCGACTGATGCAAGGACCGCCGCACTGCGATGAAATGGGAGTTGAGATGGAAAGGCAGTTCGGATTTTGTGACGTCGATCGGATGGGGTCTTAACGCCCTGTGGGCGGAGATTCCCCAAAAGTCGCAGTGACGCCGGTCCATCTCCGAGAACATTTCCGAGAAGGGGAAAATCGGCCCATAGAAAGTGTGGTTGAAAAACAATATCTCGTCGAAGTGTGAAAGTTCATCCCACCCGATATGTTCGAGGGCAGCCCGATAGGCCCAGACATCGAACCCCTTGTTTTCCCTGACCAGGAAGTCGGCGGCGGCCTCGGAAAGGCGAGATTCGGCCGCTTCGTCCACCGGACCGTTGCAAACCACCAGCAGTTTTTCAACAAAAGGCCTTATCGATGCGATCAGGTGAAAATAATACTCATCTATCTTGCCATCTTGATCGTAATAAAATGCGATTGCCAGGCGCCTCATCGGCCTATCTCTCTCTGGTGCATATGGAACTTAAAATTGGCGCGCGCCCCGATACGGGATCGAAAGAGACGTTGGCCGCATCCTGCCACCCAGACGTCATCGAGGGATGATGTCTCCGGGTCGTCTCGTCAAAGTCCGTGATATCGGCACTATCCTGCAGAGCACATCAGGTGCACGCATTAGACCATTCGATGCCGATAAAAAAGGCCGGAGGGACGCGATCCTGTTCCGTGCCGACATGCGGCGTGCCAACTGACCCCTCACATTGGCCATGCAGAAGGTAACCAGAGTTACCCCGAAAGAAGCCTTGGGAATGAACAAGCGGCCTAACCCATTGAAGACTCAGCGAGAACCGGTTCCCCCGTCGCAAGCGCGCCGACGTTTTTGCGGCCGGCGACCCGAGACGAAAAGCGCTTGCCCCATTTGTTGACTGGATCTTCAACGAAATAATTGAGCAGGAAGGCAGACGGGATCACCAAGGCTAGAGTCATCGTCAGGCTGAGCATGAAAGCAATCGTTGGACTCTCGACCATCCCCTGGATCGACCTCATGGTCGGAATGAGCACGACGATAAAAAGGCTGTGAAGCAGATAGACCGAGTAACTGATTCTCCCCAGCCACGCCGAAACAGGATTGACGATCACGGCAACGGGGAGAAGGCCGAGCCCGACCACCAACGCACCAAACATCACCCCTTCCCAATAATATTTGTCGAATATCGCAACCTTATTTGCCGTGATGGCAAAAAACATCACAGGCACAAACGTCAGAAGAGCCAAACCTATCCGCTTTCCTTCCGGATGCTTTTCCAATATCGGCAACAAATAGAAAGCGATAAGGCCGAACGTAAAAATCGGAGCTCGATAAAGAATTGAATACAGGTAGTAATTGAATGGATCAGCAACAAATAAATTTATATTCATAAAGAAAAGGGTAGCTATGCATATAGAGGCAAAAAATACCGAAACCGACAGAATTACACCTTTAGAAAATCGATACAAAAAGGGGAATATCATGTAAAA
This sequence comes from Mesorhizobium sp. WSM4310, assembly GCF_007003935.1. Classification (NCBI taxonomy): domain Bacteria; kingdom Pseudomonadati; phylum Pseudomonadota; class Alphaproteobacteria; order Hyphomicrobiales; family Phyllobacteriaceae; genus Mesorhizobium; species Mesorhizobium sp. WSM4310. The sequence continues at coordinate 432,653 of NZ_VFTA01000001.1, read as the reverse complement.
TACCATTTCCACGCCAACCGTCCAACCCGCCGGAACGATGGACGTCTGGTAACCTGGAACCAGATTAAACAGAAATGTCATATTCAACAGGATCGATTTTCCATCGATCTTTACACCGCTGAAATTGTGAATGCACATGACCAGGATAATTAGGTAAAATAGCGGAGCTATCCTGAAAAATCTCCGCAGTGCGAACCCTAATATCGGGCGAACTTCCCGATCATGAACCGGCATGCTGAGGCAGAGTGAAAACGCACTCACCACGAAAAACAGATCCACCCCCATGGTGCCGTTTACGACGAACAGATCGAGAAACGGTGCAACTGGAAGACGCGGAGATGGAAGCATCGCCACGTGCACAACGACGACCCAAATGGCCGCCAGCCCACGCAAGGCATCCAAGAAGGGCACTCGGTTCAGACTTGCGTTGTAGCTGCCGGCCAATTTGGTACCTCACGGAATTCTAACAGCACCTACTTCGAACACCGCGGTTACGCAACCTGTCGGCTTTGAAAGGGCATCATTCCGGCACGGCGCCACCTTTAGGCTGGCACCACCATCGACCCTGCGGGGGCTATGATTAGCAGCAGATTGGCAGCAGTTAAATCTGTCCCGGCGGTACATCCAGTCAGCTTTTAGTCCCCAGCCGTCGCTTCAAAATCGCGCAGAATTCAAAAGTGTTGTGCGGCGTGGCATAGACTTGCTCCACGTCAAGCCCAATGAGGCCGAGATTGGCAAGTACCTCTATTCCGGAGCGGAAACTCTGCGGGGTGAATTGCCAGGCGTGCACATCGATGTAGGCCCCGCCGGAATTGTCGTACCCGCTCATTGCCTGCGAGACAGTCGTCATATCTTGCCGAAATTTTGCGACCCCGTGATCTCCAGCCCAATGGCGTGCCGCGTCATTATGCGTGGTTAGAGCTATGTGTTCGATAACGCTCGTTGCGGTGTGAACCTTGTTGCCCCGAGCGCCGATGAAATCCGCAATTGAGCTCTCTGGAATGAAATGATCGAAGCAGTAGCGCTTGTCCGGGATAATCAGGAGGTATCTGCCCGTCGGCACGAGAATTCTCGCCACCTGGTTCAGATGATAGATCAGATCCGGTTGATGCTCGATGCAGTGACTGCTCAGGCAAAAATCAAACTTTTCGTCGACGATACTCAAGTCGCCATTGCTGGAGACATAATGAATATCGACGGGGCTGGAGTAGGCATAGCCGATCGCATCCGCCCTCTTGATCAGTCCGTGTTTGTCCATGACGTCGAAATATTTAATATTTCGGCCACGCAGGGTTGGATTCGTGAAAGGCCCCAGTTCGAGGGTTGATTTGCGACCGACAAGAGCGGCAAGCTCATTTCTGCTGAATTCTGGCGGAGCGGCATCCATGTAAAAATCCTCGGTTGGTTCGGCTTCATGTGGCGCGCTTGGCATTGCAGCAGCGGCCGCTTAAGGCTGAAAATTCCACTGATGGATGAGTGGGTTGGGACCTCAGACGAGTCATTCCAGGCTATGCGCTATTACGCCGAGAATTTGGTTTTAAGACCGCCCTGACGCAGCGATAGAACGGCCTTAGAATCTTGAACAGGATAGGTACCCTGAACTTCAGGGAGCTTTTAGTGGCAAAATTGAGTTCAGCCAGAGAGCGCTTCACCGACAGTGGCGGCGCTGGTGCATACGCTGGTGCATACAGGGGAAAATCAGCTTTTTTCCACGTAGACAGCATCTGATAGTGCAATGGAAAGTCGTTCATCGGCAGCATGCCGACAAGCTTTTGCATCTTGAATTCCAGCATGGCGTAGTTGTGCGCCGCTTGATGAGCGCACATGATGTGCTGGGTGATATAGCCCACATCCTGGGCCGCGTAGGCCGTCAGGCGCTCAAGCGCATGAGCCAGGCCGCCATCGACATGATGTGGTTCGGCATTAAAGTCTTCCCACTTCCACCGATGTTCGAATAATTTTCGTAAGGCGCGGGGCCGGAACCAGAACATGGTGCCATAGGGAGCCACCGGAGTGGTGTCATCGAATTTGACATCAATGTTCAATAGGCGCGCGGTTTCCTCAACCTTGGGCCTGTTGGAGAACCAGACGCGCCCCATGGTTGGATAGGAGATGTGAATAAGCGGTGGAATGACGAGACCGATCGAAGCGTTGTCCTGGAACAGGTCCAATACGTTGTGAACGTAACCACGGGTATTCAGCAGGTTCTCGAGCAGATGCCGCTTGAACAGGTTGCTCCTCGATGACTGCACCTGAGGTGACTTTTTCGTGTGCAGGCGGCAGACAAGGTCATAACGATCGTCGACCAGCAGGTCACGCAAGGAGATGAACAGCGAAGACATGTCCCGACCGCGGTTCTGCTCCACGATCCTGACAATCGCCTTGTTAATGCCGGGGCGCTTTGCCAAGAGGGCTTCGATCTTGGCCTGCTTTTCCGACGTGTCCGTCGTGGCAATGAAATCATAGGGAACAGGGATGTTCTCGGTCAGATCCAGCATCTCGTCGAGCATATCGATGTAGTAAATATGTGCGCAAACCGCCACTTTGCCGTAGTCGGTAGGAGCATCATCGTCCTTGATGCGCTCATTCGGCAGCACACTCGTCAGAGCCGCGTTGGTGCTGAGATTGCGCAATTCGGAATCGCGCAGAACATCGCGCCAAATCAAATTCATATCGTAGTCGGACGTTTCCTCGATAACGCGCAAAGCGCGCGGTAAATCGACAGGATTGTGCTCAAGGACAGTTGGTTCGTTCAACAACAAGCTTCGCTTCAGCAGTGGAAAACGATTGATGACTGCTTCATCAACATTGATGAACGCGGGATCGTGCGAGCCGTATTTCTCCGGGTCGATATACGCTTCCGCCGAATAGCCCAGACCTGTAAAATGTTTTGTGAATTGCGACGCGTGAATCAGAAAGGCATCTGGGTCACTCTTTGTTTCCGGCAATTTTGCCCAGTATCTCTTGAAGGTTTCCGATCTCAGCATGTCGTTCCGGATGGCGATAAAGCATGTCTGGAGATGCCAAGGCAGATAACCTGCTCCAGTAAATGGATTTGCCGCGATTTCCTTGTGGGCGGCGGCGCCCCAGAAATCACTTTCGCGACCTTCCATCTCTGAAAACATTTCGGAGAAAGGAAAAAGCGGGCCGTAACAGGTGTCATTCAGCAGGATCAGTTCGTCGTACTGGGAAAGAGCGTCATGGCCGATCGCTTCAATTCCAGCCTTATATCCCCAGAGGTCCAATCCCTCTCTCTCGCGCACTAGCAGTTGATCACAGCTTGCCTTGACCGCTTTTTCCGACGGCTTCGACAGATCGCCATTGGAAACGACAACAATCTTGTCAACGACCTCTCGCAGCTTTTCGAGCAGAAAGATGACATAGTCATCCGCAACGCCACGCTCGTTGATGAGAAAAAACACAGCAATACGACGCACTTGGATGCTCCTGCTAACTAGACCGTGAACATCGCTGCTTCTGCAATCATGATGTGCGCTGTTCATTGCGCCGAGAAACCGGCTGCAAAACTGCCCTCGTGCCTCGATAAAACGGCCTCAATATCGTAAACAGGATTGGCACTCTAAATTTCAAAGAGCTTTTGATCGCCAGATTGAGGTCAGCCAAAGAACGCTTTACCGATGGCGGTGGTGGCGCTGGGGGTGGCGGCGCCTCCAGTGGATAGCCGGCCTTTTTCCACTCGGACAATACATGGCCGTGCCAGAGAAAGTCGCCCGACGGCATCACGCTTGCAAGCTTTTGCATCTTGAATTCCAACATGGCGTAGGCGTGCGCAGCCTGGTGCGAGCACGCAATATGCCGTGTGGTGTATCCAGCATCCTGGGCCGCGTAGGCCATCAACCGCTCGAGCGCATGAGCCAAATCGCCATCGTCAAAGTACGGTTCGGGATCGAACTCTTCCCACTTCCAAGTGTGTGCGAATATTTTGCGAAGGGCGCGGGGCCGGAACCAGAACATGCCGCCATAGGCAGCCACCGGAGTGGTGTCGTCGAACTTGACGTCGATGTTCAACAGGCGCGCGGTTTCCGCAACCCTCGGCTTGTTGCCAAACCATGAGTGCCCCATGGTTGGAAAGGCGATATGAATCATCGGCGGGATGGCGAACCCGATCGAAGGATTGTCGTGGAACATGTCCAGCACGTTGTGAACATAACCACGGCTGTTCAGCAGGTTCTCAAACATGTGGCGCTTGAACAGGTTACCCTTCGATGCCTGCACCTGAGGCGTCTTTTTGCTGTGAACGCGGCAGACAAGGTCATAACGATCGTCAACCAACAGATCGCGCGTGGATATGAAAAACGCCGACATGTCCCGGCCGCGGTTCTGCTCCACGACGCGGACGATGGCCTTGTTTATGCCAGCGCGTTTCGCCAAGGCGGCTTCAATGTCAGCCTTCTTTTCCGGCGTATCCGTGGTGGCAATGAAATCATATGGTACGGGAATGTTCCCGGTCAGATCCAGCATCTCGTCGAGCATATCGGTGTAGTAGATATGCGCACAAACGGCGACATTGCCGTAGTCGGCAGGGGCGCCAGCGCCCTTGATCCGCTTGTCCGGCAGCACACTCATGAGTGCCGCATTGCTGTTGAGACTGCGCAATTCCGAAACGCGCAGAACATTGCGCCAAATCAAATTCATATCGTAATCGGATGTTTCCTCCAGAACACGCAAAGCGCGTGGTAAATCGATAGCATTATGCTCAAGGAATGTTGGGTCATGAAAAAATAGCCGCCTCTTCAGCAACGGAAAGCGGTTGATTATAGCTTCATCGATATTGATAAACGCTGGATAGTGGGAACCATATTTCTCTGGATCGATATAGGCTTCCGCCGAATAGCCGAGATCCGTAAAATACCTCGTGAACTGCGATTCATGAAGCAGAACGGCATCCGTATACGTTTTTATTTCCGGCAAATTCACCCAATATTTCTTGAAGTCAGCCGATTTCAGTATGTCCTTTCGGATAGCGATGAAATACGTCTGGAGATGCCAAGGCAGATGACCCGTTCCGGTGAATGGATTTGGCGTCATTTCCTTGTGGGCGGCAGCGCCCCAGAAATCATTTTCGCGACCTTCCATCTCAGAAAACATTTCGGAGAAAGGAAAAAGCGGGCCGTAACAGGTGTCATTCAGCAGGATCAGTTCGTCGTACTCGGACAGAGCATCATAGCCGATCGCTTCAATTCCGGCTTTATAACCCCAGATGTCGAACCCCTTGTTCTCCCGCACCAGCAGCTGATCGCAACTGGCCTTGACCGCTATTTCCGAATGCTTGGACAGATCACCGTTGGAAACGACAATGACCTTGTCGACGACCTCTCGCAGTTTTTCGAGCAGAAAGATGACATAGTCATCCGCAATCCCACGCTCGTTGTAGAAAGAAAACACCGCAATACGATGCACCTCGTGCTCCTGACTAAAATATCAAGTTCGCTGAAAAACTGTCTTCGTCGTCCTAACCAAGGCGTGAGTCGATCCAGTTGCAAAGCTTCTCGATTCCCTGCTCGACATCGACCTGCGGTCGCCATCCCAGATCGCGCACCGTCCTGTCAATGCTGGCAACCGCGGAGCGCACGTCGCCGTTGCGGAACATGCCGTTGATGCTTGGTTCCGATGCCTCGTATCTTTTTGCAACGATCCTCGCCAGTTCAAGAACCGTTGTTCTGGACCCTGTACCGACATCATAGGCGATCGACTGCGACAAATTTATTCGCGTTGCCGTGTCGATCGCCGAAGCCACGTCGTCGATGAAAACGAAGTCCCTGCCGATGTCTCCATCCTCGTAGATCGGGATACTTTTGCCTTCCTTGGCCATCCTGATGAACAGTGACACGATACCCGTATAGCTGTTCGTCAGCGACTGGCCGGGACCGTAGACATTCTGAAGGCGAAGGACGTTGACGGAGGTTCCGAACGAAAGAGCCCAGGCACGCAATATCTGCTCCTGGGTCAGCTTCGTTGCGCCGTAGATGCTGGTTGGATTCGGTATCGTTTTTTCCGCGTCCATCGGCAGAGGCTCTAAACCGGGAAAACTCCACTCGGCGCGTTCAAGCTGCTGCTTCGATCTCTGGCCCGGATATATGACCTCTCCTGCGTTCGTCGACCGCCATGCGCCTTCGCCGTAGACGGCGCGGCTCGAAGACAGGACAAAACGGTCGGGAACATGCGATACGGTGGCGAAGGCATCCAACATCCGGGTCGTACCAAGGACATTTGCCATCGCATGGCGGGAACCTTCCGTGAGCGATTGACCCGTTCCCGTCTCGGCCGCCAGGTGAATCACGACTTCAGGTCGAGCGGTTTCCAACAACTGCGTCCAGGTGGAAGGCTCGGCAACATCCGCAACCATGAGCTCAACGCGAGGATCAAGTTCGGCAGGACGCTTTTGCCCGGCATGAATCTGCGGATGCAAATTGTCAATGACAATGACCCGCTCGAAGCGGTTTGCCAGCCTGGGAGACAACGCGCACCCAATGAATCCGGCTCCGCCAGTCACCATACATGTTTTGGACATCAAGCAGCCATTTGCATTTCATCAGCTGGCTGTTCGTTACCAGCGTCAATCTCGTTTGAATAGGTATAAATGGGCTCGGTTTCGGGTCCGATGCGATCTTCGGCACCCGAGCCAGCTTGCATCTGCACAAGTGGCGGCAAATCGGCGATGCCGCAGCATTTCTGATTTACGGGCATTGAACCCATGCCGATATCCGCCCCTTTTTCGCCCTTATACCTAAGGCCGCAAGCCGGCAGAAATCCTGTTCCTTCCCGTCAGACAGCGGCCGTTCGCGGGCGTCTGCCATTGGCCACGATCAGGAGAATGGTTGCCGCCGCGAAACCGACAAGGCAGAATTCCAGCGTCTTCAACAAGTGACTGCTGTCGTAGTAGAAATGAATCTCGCTCGGTCCGGTCACCTCTACGGCAGGGAAGAAATCCAGAAACTTGTCTAGTTTCACTGGTTTTCCATCCAGTGTGGCTCGCCAGTATTTATTGACGCGGATAGGCAAAACGACCCATCCATGGGTCGCGCCCGAATAGCCCACCGTCAGGTCATCCGGAAGATAAGACGCAAGGCGCACCGGACCATAATCCGCCTCCGGTTGCCCGCTCAGCCCATTCACATAATAGCCGGACCCCGAAACCGCGTTATTTTCGATCACGTCGATGCCCGGCTCTACCGACGCGACCGAGAAATTCTGCGGAAGCCGGGGCTTTGCCCCAATCTTCATCTTTGGCATGCCGGGAAATGTCCTCGACCCGATCTGATAGGTCGCACCACCAGCGGTTTCGAAGGCCCATGCACTGATCGCCTTCTTGCTGTCGGGCTTGGTCATTGCAATGACATACCGATACGTGCCGGCATCGAGTGGAACGTTCCGATTGAAAGCAAAGGTAGCGTACAGGTTGTTGCGTATCGCCTCCGGCGGCAATTCCGCGTGAGCCACGAGGCGTTCATTTTGGTAGAGATCGATGGTCAATGCCGAAGGGGCGTAATCCTCATCATAGGTTCCGAACAGCACCTGCACGTTCGTGGCGTCCATGGGCTTGTCGATTGACAGCCCACCCTGGAGGGCACCACCATTAAGAGCAGCCGTCGGCCGCTGGCCAACGCCGTCGGTCTCGTAAGCAATGCAAAAGTCCCTGACAATGAAGAAGCGGACGGCAGCGTAGACAATCCCCGGGCTGGAGAAATTGATATCCGAGCATTGGATGAGAGAGGCCGTATAGGACACCTCATGAGAAGGCGCTATGTCATCGACTATCTTCTTTTGAGCATCGGTGCGAAATCCATGAGCAAACAACTCAGGCAACCTATAGTTTGACAATACGCCCGAGAAGTTGAATATATCTCCGGCAATAATACTTTGCCCAGGCAGAATTTCAGATAATACATAGGATATCGATGGCGTTTTTGGAAAAAAAGTTTCAATATCTGGACGCGCATTGAACTGCCTAAACCAATACCCAAGATTAATTGTTTGCAATACGCATAGAAATATAACGATATAGAATTTGTAATCTGACATTGAATGCAGCGACGTTACCGATTTAAATTTCAATGACAATATAAAATTTATAGAATAGGCCGACAATATCGCCAGGGACAATCCAAATAATATTACAACCCTGCCCCATCCATTGATGCCAAATCCCGGAATCATTTTCACGATGTCGGCGGGAGCCGCGCCAAACGCAGTCGCCAGCGTGAACGCTGCCAGCAGCAACCCAAAAGCGGCAAACCGGTTGGGTGCTTTAAAAACGAAAATTAACGCAAGAAGGGCCAGGACGGCCGCGGGTACGCCAGCGGAAAAGGTCCGCTCGACGCCGAGATGATTCACAAAGTCCGAACCGAACATGTTGACGATGTCATAGGGCGTGAAGATCGCCCTACCGTCTCGAATCGACAAATCGGTTGAATCGAGAATGTCTTTAACCTGCAAAAGACCTGGAAGAGCCAGCAGCGCCCCTGCAGCGCCGGCGCAGCCCAGCGCGATGGTTCGCCTGACCGCGAGCTGATTGATGCCCGCGCTCCGGAACTCGACAAAAAGCAGTACGGCCCCTAGCATAAGGGACGCGATAGCCCCAAGCAGGGCGACAAATGGAAATCCGCCCAGCCCCATCAGGGCGACGCTGAAAATGAGCCCAAAAGCCCAACCGAGACGGCCTGTCTGCCAATAACGAAGCTGAGTAGCCAGAACCCATGGAATAAGAGCGCTCGTGGTCAGATGAGGCCAATGCGCCCAAGCGATGTTGAAGCCGCAAAATGCAAATGTAATGGCGCCGAAAACCGCGGCCACATGATTTCTAAACATGAAAAACAGCAGGCAATAGGTACCGAAAGCCGCCAGCAGATAATTTGATAAAATTGCGAACGTGTAGCCCATGGCCTCATTGGGCGTGAGGGCATAAACCAGGAAGGGTATCGACAGGCCTTCGTAAATCGGCGCCTGGATGCCGGCCGTACCCAGCTGATTGAGTGGGTTCCATAGCGGGATGTGCCCTTCCCGCAACTCTCGCCTGAACTCCCGCCAGTTTGGCAGCCGGCTATCCAATATGTCGGAACGCTCCATGTTGACAAGTGGAGTGTCGATCCCGGCATTGTCCCATCCCGGATAGGCCAACAGCAGATCCATCGGTGCCAGCGTTTGCCGAAAAGGATTGACGCCCACAATCCCCAGGACGAGAACGAAAAGAAGCACCAGCGAAATGACGTGCCGCAAAAATGGCGCCTGCTCCGGTACATGGTTGTCCTGCACGGACGTTCCCGTCATCTGCGTGTCCATACACTTTTCCCTTTTGGTGACCTACGCGCTAACTTTTATCTTCTGCATGGCGGGTGGCGGCATACCTGCCAAACAAGAGGCCGAGCAACGCCAACAGGCAATCGCCGGCACAAGAGATGATCCGAAAAAGCAAGGCTGCCGCAGTAGCTGAACCGGCCCCGTATACCGGTGACAGGAACTGTATAAGCAGATACTCCCGAATGCCTACGCCTGCGGGCGAGCCGGGGGTAACAAATCCCAGCAACCAACTGATCGATGTCCAAACAACCAGGCTCGAAAAATCTGCATCCGCACCGAGGGCCTGGAGCAAATAACTCAAGCTAAGTGCAAGAAAAATAAAACAAGGAACTCCAGATAATATTGATGCAAAAAATGCAGCTAATTTCCCTCTTAATCCCCCGAAAGCCAAGCCTGCGCCGACGAAAATTATCAGAACGGCAGCCATGATAGGCATTCTGTATTCATAAATTGCAGCGGCCTCGTCATTTCTGATCCACGCGGGCAGCAATGTGAAGTCAATGGTCCGTGATGAATAGGTAATTATTCCTAGAGATGATACGACAATGGATATTATCTCCATTATTATTATGGACGCCGTCGCTCTATGTAATACGCCATGCTTCCCAGACAGATAAAATCTGCCAACATATTGACCTACATTGCCCGGGATATACTTGCCGATTTGAGAGACAAGGAAAATATACAAGAGACGAGACGGTGGAAGACGCACACCAAAAGCCTTTGAAAACATTCCAAAGGCCAGAGCACCGGACATCACACTCAGCATGTACATCAGTAATGCCGTTAGAAATGACGGTTCAAAATAGAATGACGGCGGCTGCGAAAGAACTACGCTTCTGTTGATCCAGAAGGCTCTGCCTACGTAAACGATTGCCGCAACCGTGAGTACCGCACCCACGTAACCTGCAGCGCGTTTTCCAATTGCGACCCACGAACTACTTGTCACCGCGAAAGCGCCCTACCACGAAATATCCATCGCCTAGGTTCGTGCGCAGGAACGGTCGTTGCAACTGGATTGATAGCCACATGGCCAAGAGACCCGGCCAAGTGCACATCTTGTTGAATACGCTAATAAGACCACTCCTATCGATGCCGCTAGATGCCGTGCTTTGATCGAGGCCCTTGACTGCGCTTCGCTTGTCCATTTCCGCCTGATAGTACTTGATACGCTGGCTAGACAATAGATTTGCAAGTGGAAACCCGTAGGATTCGAATGCAACAATATCGAGGCCCGCCTTGTCGAAAAGGTCCTCTAGTTCTTGTCGTTCGTAGCGGCGCACATGGCCAGCCCAGTCGTCGGAAACAGTCCAGCGCTTCATAAGACACGGCACGGATGCGAGAAACAGACCGCCCGGTTTTAGCCATGAGACCCAGAGGCCGAGCGCCTCATGATCCTCTTTGATGTGCTCCAGGACCTCGAAGGCGGAAATCACGTCGAAAGTGCTGCGCCACTGAGGGTCAGGATCAGAAAGGATATTGACGCTTGTTTGAACAGTCAGCGCCTTCGCAACCGACACGGCGTCTGGCCCAGATTCAAGACCGCTAGCTTCGAATCCTCGGTCATAAAGATCAACCAGCAGCGCACCGGCGCCGCACCCGATATCCAGGGAACGCCGACCTTTACCGATCTTCAAATGATGAAGGACTCGTGACCGGCGCAATATGTATCTTGGCGCCGGCACCCAGCCCAGTTCGGGGGCCGCGGTCCCGTAAAGAAAATGCTTGAACACGTTTCAAACTCCTATCCGTTGCAATAGGTCGTCGCGCAACCGCTGACCGATTTTGGAAGGCGCAATTTCGGCAATGATCCTGTCCGAATACCCGGTGTCGGTCGCGCCGATCGCTTGAACGATGGCTTGCGCGAGCGCTTGCGGCTTGCCCGCCTCGATCAGAGTTACACCTCTTGGCGGGTTGTCTCCAAACAGCTCTCGAATGGCAGGAGAATCACGAGTGATAAGGGGTTTGCCCGCACTGACTATCTGAAAGACTTTGTTTGGAATTACCCTGCCCGATTTATCAGACGTCCCGAATATCCCAAGGCAGACAGTCGCTTTCTCGATTTCAATCTGGAGCTTTTCATACTCGACCCACTCGGTCCAATCCAGGTTTCCAGGATTGCGTTCTGCAATCATATCGCGAATTTTCGATGCCTCTTGACCCGTTCCGACGATTCGAAAATTGATCGCCGTATCAGACAACAAACGAGCCGCTTCCACTATGGTTTCAATACCATGAAGTGGAATGAATTGCCCATAAAACAAAACGGTGGCTATAGGTCCGGAGTCGACTGCATCCTTTGGGCTAAAATTCTCGCTCTCCACTCCAACAAAGGCCCTAACTATTTTCCTCGGATCAACCAAAAACGTGTCGGCGTAGTATCTGCCATGTGCATCCGTATCGACCAGCACAACGTCTGCCGATCTAAGCGATATTCTCTCCAACCAATGAATGAGGCGCGACGGGAGGGAGCCAACCTTAAACAACTTCCGATCTTCAACAACCGTGTTGAAGATCGGAAGGAACGCATCCACGACTACCTTTTCACGCCTCAGCTTCGCCAGCGGCCAGATAAGCAAGGAATCGAGATAAGCAAAGTAGCCGCAGACAACAAAGTCATGACGAGCGGAGAAGACGTACCGAAACAGAAGTATGGGGTACCAAATCGCAGCTGTGCCTATCAGACGAAAAGCAGACCACACCGAGGAAACTTGGCTCTTGTCCTCGATGCCGCGCCAAACGTGGAAATGCAGTTCGTCGACGTTGACTCCCGCCTCTCGAAGACCTTTCCGCAAAATCCGGATTCTGGGCTTGCCGGTATCATAGGTGCCCCACAAAAGAACCTTCAGCGTTCGCCCCATGCTCAATCTTGGTGTTCTTTGAAATGCAATCTTGCCACCTTCCCACCTGCACACTCGGCGGCAACGCCAAAGAGAACAATGGCGGATAAAAATAACTCGCCGTTCATCTGGATATGCGAGACCGGATTCACCAAAATATCTATTGGCAGATTGTCGATGCGGGCGCCGCAGGTTGACATGACTGCCGCCGCCTACACTATTTTCTCAATTTTTGACTCTTTGCTCTCCATCGCAAACGACCGGATCCTGGCCCTTGCACCATACTCTTGCTGCAATTGCCTGATCCTTATTTCTTCAAGCAATTGCCTGTTGACCGCTATGAGCTCGGAAATGATGCCGCTCATCGCAAGAATGCCGGCAAGCGCGAGCAAGGCGCTGGACAGAACGAGTGACTGGATGTTGCCACTGCCTTCGCCCAACAAATAGTGGACAAGGAACCGGACAACCCCGACCAACCCCGGCGCGGCGACGATTGCCGCACATGTCGAGAAGAAGCGCAGCGGGCTATAGACGACAAAAATCCTCACGACCGTTATCAACGAGCGCCGAACATAGCTTGGTATGCTCTTGACCAGCCGCGAGGGTCGAAGATCGCCGTTGACACGGATCGGCACCGAGGTGATCGGGATGTTCCTGCGTCCCGCCTGGATGATCGTTTCCAGCGTATAGGTATAGCGATTGAAGACATTGAGCTGTATCGCCGCGTCGCGATGAATGGCCCGGAAACCGCTCGGGGCGTCAGGGACCGTCGTGCCACTGGCAAGCTTGACGACGAAGCTGCCAAGCTTCTGCAGAAATTTCTTGACCGGTGAAAAATGCTCTATCTCGCTGATCGGCCTTGCGCCGATGACGATCTGAGCCTTTTTCTCCAGTATGGGCCGGACGAGATCGGGAATGCAGGAGGCATCGTACTGGTTGTCCGCATCGGTGTTGACGACGACGTCCGCGCCCAGTTTCAGCGCGGTTTCGATGCCGGTCATGAACGCTTTGGCAAGCCCCTGATTGTGGGGCAGCGAGACCACGTGATCGACGCCGTTTTCCCGGGCAACCTCGACTGTTCGGTCGGTGGAGCCATCATCGACTACGAGCCATTCCACCGTGCTGAAACCCGCGACCTGACGCGGCAGATCGGCCAGCGTAACGGCGAGCGTCCCCTCCTCATTCAGGCATGGGATTTGAATAATAAGCTTTGACAATCCACCCTCTTCTTTCCGCAAGGCTGATCGGCTGCCGTGTTCCATATGGACCTAAAGAACTTTGCTTCCGCGCGCTACCTGCTTCGGCAAAATAAGCTGTTTTTGTGGCTGCCAACAACGGCGCGAGGAGGCTCCGGGCGGCGCCGAGTTCATGGCGTTCAGGCGAATTCGCTCAGGGAAGCGGATATCTGATGGAGAGGACAAGAGCAGGGCTGCCCATGCCCAATTCAATTTCGCTCTCAACGAAACTTTGCGGCGACGACCCGTTGAAACCTTGCGGCGACCCTTTTCAGTAACCGCCTGCCATTCAACAGCGCTCGCAGGGGACTGGTTATCCGCCAGCTTGTTGAGTCCTTGAACTCTTGAACAGCGCGCTGACCTTGCTCTATTTTTGCCTGGAGCGCGGCCGTCTGCGCTCGCGCTCGTGCGATCTCTTTGTCGCGCTCGGTCCGCAGTGCGCTCGCGGTTGCGTTGGCAGCCGATATTTCTCCCTGCAACCCCCGGAATTCTTCTGCTTTCTCGGCACGCTCGCTCTCAAGCGCTGCAATCTCGCTTTCGTGCTGTTGCCGCTGTTCTTCAAGGCTCTGTGCAAACCGCGCTTCCGCCTGTTCGCCCTTAGCTGTCAGTGCCTCGATCTCGCTGTTGCGCTGCTCGACCTGTCGCCGCCAGTCCTCAAGGCTCAGCGCAAACCGCGCTTCCGCCTGCCTTATCGCATTGGCTGTATTCCCACGCTGGGCGACTGCTTGTCCAAGATGGGCGAAAATGGTTCGTACAGCTTCCTGGCCATGATCTTGTTCGCCGCTGGTGAAAAGCGCCTCGACCGCTTTCGGGTAGCTGTTGCCCATCGCTAGAACGCCCAGGCCATGCCCATGAAGGAACTCGAAATGCGGCCGGCCGGCCGAGACCTCGCTCCAAAGGCGAAAGACTCCGAAATCGCGCTCACGTACATTCGTGTCGTGAAAGAGTACAATTGCATTCTTCGTCAACTTCGGTCGCCACGTCTCGAAGTCATGGCGAACGGCATCATAGGTGTGCATACCGTCAATATGCAGCAGGTCGATGCTCTCATCCTCGAAATGGCCAACTGCCTCGTCGAAAGTCGACCGTACTAGACGCGAAAAGGCCGAATACTTTGCATCGTGATAGGTGGCAAGGCCGGCATAGACGCCCTCATCGTAAAAACCCGCGTGCTCATCACCCTTCCAAGTGTCGATCGCGTAGCAACTGCAGGAGAGACCCAGCAGTTCAATGGCTTGGCAGGCGGCACAATAGGAAACTCCAGTGTGCGTGCCAAGCTCGACAAACCGGTGCGGCCGCAGCGAATCGATCAGCCAGAACATGAAAGGAACATGTTCGATCCATGCGGACGGAGCTTCCAGATCAGGGGATCGGAACGCCGTCGAAGTAAAAGGAACCATCGCCGTCCCTCAGGTCCAGGCAAACGCGGGGTTCACGAAAGCCAAGGACGTCATCAAGGGTGCCGAGTAAGAGATCGCACCACCGCTTCCGTCGATTGCCGCCAGTCCGGCGCGTTCCAGCCGAAGGCGGAGGCGAATTTCGCGCTCGATAGCCGGGAATTGGCCGGACGGCGTGCCTTGGTCGGATAGTCCATCGTAGCAATGTCCCTCACCCGCGCCCAGGGACCACCAAACGCCAGGCTTGTGTCCAGGATATGGCGGGCAAAGCCGCTCCAGTTGGCCTCGCCGGTGCCGGCCAGATGATAGACACCGAAAGCGGCAAAGCTCTTGTTGCCATGCAGCTGTGCCGCGGCATGCAGGACAGCGTCGGCGATATCCAGCGCTGAGGTGGGGTTTCCCCATTGATCGGCCACCACTGCAATCTCGTCGCGGTCGGCCGCAAGCCGAAGCATGGTTTTGACGAAATTCTTGCCGAACGGACTGTAGACCCAGGCGGTGCGGAGGATCAGGTGGCGCGGATTGGCTGATGCCACCGCCTGTTCACCGGCGAGCTTGGAGGCGCCGTATACGCTGCCCGGCGCGGTTGCATCGGTTTCGACATAGTCACCGGAAGCGCTGCCGTCGAAGACATAGTCGGTCGAAAGGTGGATTACGGGAACGCCAAGCCGGCCCGCGGCCTCCGCCACCTTGCCGGCGCCGACGGCATTCACCCTGAATGCCAGATCGGGCTCATCCTCGGCCTGATCCACGGCCGTGTAGGCGGCAGCCGACACGACGATGTCAGGCTTGGCCGCAGCAATGGCTTCGATCACGGTGTCGGGGTTTGCCAGGTCGAGCTGCGGACGGCCAATGGCGATGACGTCCACGCCGGCAAGCTGGCCGGCCTCCAGAAGGCTCGAAACAACCTGGCCTTCGCGTCCGGTGACGACGAGCCTCACGCGGCCCCCTTGCGGGCTTCGCCCAGTCTTTCGCCGGCATAGTTCTGCTCGCGGATCGGCCCCCACCACCATTTGTTGTCGAGGTACCAGTCCACGGTTCTGGCCAGGCCGCTGTCGAAATTCTCGTTGGGCGCCCAGCCGAGGTCCCGGCTTATCTTCGATGCGTCGATGGCATAGCGGCGGTCATGGCCGGGGCGGTCGGTGACGAAGGAAATCAGGTCGCGGTAGCTCTTGCCTCCGGCCCGGGGGCGCCTGCTGTCGAGCAGGTCGCAGATCGTCTCGACGACGCTGAGGTTTGTCCGCTCCGAATTGCCGCCGACATTGTAGCTCTCGCCCGGCGTGCCTTTGGTTGCAACCAGCTCCAGCGCGCGCGCATGGTCCTCGACGAACAGCCAGTCGCGCACATTGGCGCCGGCGCCATAGACCGGCAGCGGCTTTTCGTCGAGCGCGTTGAGGATGACGAGCGGGATCAGTTTTTCGGGAAAATGATAGGGGCCGTAATTGTTCGAACAGTTGGAGAGCACGACCGGCAGGCCGTAGGTCTCGTGCCAGGCGCGGACCAGATGGTCCGAGGCCGCCTTCGAAGCCGAATAGGGCGAGGACGGCGCGTAGGGCGTCTCCTCGACGAACATGCCGCCATCGAAAGGCAGGTCGCCGAACACTTCATCGGTCGACACGTGATGGAAGCGGAACCGGCCTTTCCTGTCGTCGGCAAGGCCGCGCCAGTATTCGAGCGCCGCATTGAGGATGCGGTAGGTGCCGACGATGTTGGTCTCGATGAAGGCGCCAGGCCCATCGATCGAGCGGTCGACATGGCTCTCGGCGGCAAGGTTCATGACGATGTCGATATCGTCACGGCGCATTATGTCGAGCACCGCTTTCTCGTCGCATATATCGGCCTGTGCGAAGCGATAATTGTGCGCGTTCTCGATTTGCCGCAGCGAGGCCAGGTTGCCGGCATAGGTGAGCTTGTCGAGATTGGTCACCCTGTAGGCCGGATTGGCGCACAGATGCCGACACACCGCCGAACCGATGAA
Organism: Mesorhizobium sp. WSM4310; assembly: GCF_007003935.1. Taxonomy (NCBI): domain Bacteria; kingdom Pseudomonadati; phylum Pseudomonadota; class Alphaproteobacteria; order Hyphomicrobiales; family Phyllobacteriaceae; genus Mesorhizobium; species Mesorhizobium sp. WSM4310. The sequence goes on along the minus strand of NZ_VFTA01000001.1, from coordinate 415,885 downwards.
GCCAGCCCCGCCTGTCACCAGAAAATTCATGCCGCCATCCTTCATGCCCATCAGGCAAACACTTCGGCCTCGGCGAGCACCGGCGCCTTGAGGTCCTTGTCCGAAAGCTGGTATCCGCCAGCCATCGAAGGCCATTCGATGCCGATGACGGCATCGTCGAAGCGGACAGACCGATCGTGCTCGGGCGAATAGGTGTCGGTAACCTTATAGAGAACCTCGGTGTCGGGCACGAGCGTCACAAAGCCATGGGCGAAACCCTTGGGCACCAGGATCTGATTGCCCTTTTCGGCGGTAATTTCGAGCGCAACCCATTTTCCGAAAGTCGGCGAGCTGCGGCGAATGTCGACCGCGACGTCCAGCAGCGCGCCCCTGATGACGCGCAGCAGCTTGTCCTGGGCCCGCGGCTCGAGCTGGTAGTGAAGCCCTCGCAACACGCCTGCCGTCGCGGAATAGGAGTGGTTGTCCTGCACGAAAACCAAGTCGATGCCTGCCTGCGAAAACCGCTCGGCATTGTAGGTTTCCATGAAGAAGCCGCGTGCATCGCCATGTCGCTTGGGGACGATTTCCAGCACGCCATCGATGCCGAGGGACCTGATCTCCAAAGCTTAGCCCTCCAACAGATCGGCGACGCGCCGCCGCAGATAGGCGGCATATTCATTTTTGCCCAACCGGGTTGCGCGTTGCAGCACTTGCTCTGCCGTCAGCCAGCCCTGCTCGAAGGCGATCTCCTCAGGGCAAGCAACCTTGATGCCCTGCCGATGTTCGATCGTGCGCACGAAAGAAGAGGCTTCGTGCAAACTGTCATGCGTGCCGGTGTCGAGCCAGGCATAGCCACGCCCCAAACGGTGCACATGCAGCTTGCCGCGCTCGAGATAGACATTGTTGACCGCCGTGATCTCGAGCTCGCCACGCGCCGACGGGCGGATCGTCGGGGCGATGTCGACCACGTCATTGTCGTAGAAATAGAGACCGGTGACAGCCCAGTTCGACTTCGGCTTCTGCGGCTTTTCCTCAATCGTCAGCGCGGTTCCGGTCGCCTTATCGAAGGACACGACACCATAGCGCTCGGGATCCTCTACATGGTAGGCGAACACCGAAGCACCCGCCTCGCGCGCAGCGGCGGCGCGGCAAAGCTGCGACAGGCCGTCACCGAAATAGATGTTGTCGCCAAGAATCATCGCGACGCTGTCTTTGCCGATGAAATCCCGGCCGATAATGAAAGCTTCCGCAAGACCATTGGGCTGCGGCTGCTCGGCGTAGGAGAACGCCAGCCCGAACTCCGATCCGTCGCCGAGTAAATCACGAAAAGCCGGCAGATCGCGCGGTGTCGAAACAATCAGAATCTCACGGATTCCCGCGAGCATCAGTACGCTCAGCGGATAATAAATCATCGGCTTGTCGTATATCGGAAGGATTTGCTTAGAGACTGCTAATGTCAGTGGATAAAGACGCGTTCCACTGCCTCCAGCAAGGATAATTCCTTTCAAGAAGCTCTCCTTGACATGCCGAAGCCCCCCAGCCCTGATCGACCGTGCTTAGGTTTCATTCAATGGCTTGTCAATGCGGCACGCGACACAGCAGAGGCCTGTTCCGCACGCAAGGACATGACCTCAGCCACCCTTACCCAAAATACGCCTGGTACCACTCGACGAACCGCCCTACCCCGTCTGATACGGACGTGCCGGGGCGGTAGCCAACAGCCTCCTGCAGCGCGGAAGTGTCGGCGAAGGTGTCCGGTACGTCGCCGGCCTGCAGCGGCAAGAGCTCGATGACGGCCTTGCGGCCAAGCGCGCTTTCCAGCGCCTCGACATAGGCGGTCAGCCTCACCGGATTGTTGTTGCCGATGTTGAAGATACGCCAGGGCGCGGTGCTCGTTGCCGGATCCGGATGGCCGGAATCCCAGGCGGGATTGCTGGCTGCAGGGCTGTCGCTGGTCCGGACCACGCCTTCGGCGATGTCGTCGATATAGGTGAAGTCGCGCGTGTGGTTGCCATTGTTGAACAGCTTGATCGGCTCGCCGGCCAGGATGCTCCTGGTGAACAGGAACAGCGCCATGTCGGGGCGCCCCCAAGGCCCGTACACGGTGAAGAACCGCAGCCCGGTCGTCGGCAACCCGAACAGATGGCTGTAACTGTGCGCCATCAGCTCGTTGGCGCGCTTGGTCGCGGCGTAGAACTGCAGCGGATGATCGGCCGGGCGGTGCTCGGAAAACGGCATGTCGGTGTTGGCGCCGTAAACGCTCGAGGTGCTGGCATAGGTCAGGTGCGCAATGCCGGCATTGCGGCAGGCCTCCAGCATGTTGGTGAAAGCAACGATGTTGCTTTCGACATAGGCGCGCGGGTTTTCCAGGCTGTATCGCACTCCCGCCTGGGCGGCGAGATGGATCACCCGGTCGAAGCCATGATCGGCAAAGCAGCCGTCCACGATTTCTCTGTCGGCAAGATTGCCATGGATGAAATGATAGCCGGCATTGGTGCCTTGGCTGGCTTCGGCCAGCAGCCGCAGCCGCGCCTGCTTGATCCGCGGATCATAATAGTCGTTGACGCTGTCGATGCCGACAACCTCGTCGCCACGCTCCAGGAGCCGCCTGGCGACATGATAGCCTATGAAGCCGGCGGCGCCGGTGACCAGAACCTTCATCGGAAGCGCCCATCCTCGGGAATGGATCCCTGACGTCTATGGCACGCCAATCTTCCTACAGGCCTCAGGAGCGCTTCAGCAGCGACCAGACGGCCGGCACAAGGCTTGCCGCCAGCGCAACCTTGATCAGATCACCAACGATGAACGGCACGACGCCGAACTGCCAGGATTTTTCCGGGCCGATCAGCAGCGCCAGCCAGGCAAAGCCCATCGCCATCATCACCACTTCGGCGACCAGCATAGCGTTGAAAAGCTTGATCGGGTGGCGATCCCAGCCGCGATCCGCGGCCCAGCCGACAATCGCCGCCATGACGACAAAGCCCGCGAGATAGCCACCCGTCGGACCAACCATGTAGGCAAGGCCAATGCCCTTCTCCGGTGTGCCCTGGAAGACCGGGAAGCCCATCGCGCCCTCCGCCATATAGAGCAGCAGCGTGGCGACGCCGAGGCGCAGGCCGAAGGTGGCGGCGATCAGCAAGACGGCCAGCGTCTGCATCGAGATGTCGACCGGCCCCAGCACAACCTTGGTCTTGGCCGACAGGGTCAGCAGTAGCGTTCCGGCGATCGCCAGGAAAAGCTGTGTTGCCAGCCGCGCTGCGCCTTCCTGCGGCAAAGCCAGAGAAACAAGCGGGCGCATCGTGGTTGCAGTTGCCATGGTCTTCCCCAATCCGGTCCAGCGCGATCCGATAATCGCGATCCTGCGTTTTCCTATATTGGCTTGCGTGCTATGCGGCAATCGGTTTTGCCGTTCCGGGAACAATGTGCCGACATGGCTCTCAAATTCGATACCAGCTTCGATCCGCACTACGGCCAGGGCGTGAACGTCGGCCCGGACGTGCAGCGCGTCACGGTCCGGAACCCCAGCCCCTTCACCTTTCATGGCACCAACAGCTATGTCGTCGGGCGCGACACGCTGGCGGTAATCGATCCCGGGCCAGATGACGAGGCGCATCTTCAGACCTTGCTCGGCGTGATCGCCGGCAGGCCGGTCAGCCATATCTTCGTCAGCCACACGCATCGCGACCATTCCCCGCTGGCGGCCCGACTGAAGGAGCGCACCGGCGCCTTGGTGATGGCGGAAGGGCCGCACCGGCCGGCGAGGCCACTGCATATCGGCGAGACCAATGCGCTAGACGCCAGCGCCGACACCGCTTTCATTCCCGACATCGCACTGCCGGACGGCGCGTTGGTGGCCGGCGACGGGTGGGCGATCCGTACGGTTCTGACCCCCGGCCACACCGCCAATCACGCGGTGTTCGCGCTGGAAGAAACCGGCATCCTGTTTTCGGCCGATCATGTCATGGCGTGGGCGACATCGATTGTCGCGCCGCCGGACGGGGCCATGGCCGACTACATGGCATCGCTGGACCGCCTGATCGAGCGCGACGACCGCCTGCTGCTGCCTGGGCACGGCGGGCCGGTCGCCAAGCCGCGCGCTTTCATGCGGGGATTGAAGACGCATCGCAAAATGCGCGAGCGGGCCATATTGGAGCGGGTCAGAGCCGGGGACCGGACGGTTCCCGACATGGTCAAGGCGATCTACAGGGATACAGATCCCCGGTTGCATGGCGCCGCAGGACTGTCGGTGCTTGCCCATCTCGAGGACCTGGTGGCGCGCGGCATGGTGTCGACGGAGGCCGCTCCTGCCATTGACGGCATTTTCATGCCGGCTGGCTAATCCAAGACCTCTCCACGACCTTGCGATTGCCCTGCCTCAGAACCGGCTGGACCGTTCTTCTGGCTGAGGCGACTTCAAACCTTGGCAAGAGCATTCCGGATTGACCGGAAGTCGTGCCGCGGTCTCCAGCGCGACCCGCGAGGCCGTCATGGACAGGCTCGGCAACACGTCCTCCTGCAGCAATTTCTGGCGATTGCGGTCCATATAGTCGTTGAAACCTGCCGTCACGAATGCAAGAGGCACGAAACACGCACCAATCTCGCGCGACAAGGTTGCCTCAGGCGCTATCGAATGGTTGAGCACGTCCGCCCCCATGCCGCGAAACGCCAATGCTTCGGCAGGGGTCGTAAGTCGTGGCCCGTAACAGTGGCCAGCAACCAGTTGCTGTTCGATGCCATGCACCCGGCATTCGGCTGGCCAATGACGGCGGGCGGTTTCGACCAGAACCGCCGCGCATCTCGGGCAAACGATCTGCTTGCCCGAACAGTCGAAGCTCTGTCGGCCGGGAAGCAGCGAAAACGGGGTCTGCGTCAGTTCGATGATATCGGCATTCACCACCATGTCTCCGGGCTGGATCGCCTTGTTGACGGCGCCAATGGTCGAACAGGACAGGACTTGCCTTACACCCGCTTCCATCAAGACCCAGAACGCGCGGCGATGGCAGGAATGGTCGATGTGGTCGCGCGGATTGCCGTGCGAATACATGCACAAGGCACGTTTTGCTTCACCTTCGGCTGTAATCGACGCATCGAACTCGAGCAGCTTCCAGTTGTCGGTGCGGCCGAAAGGCGTTTCAAAACTCATGTCGCGCTGCAAGGTGCGCACGCCATCGACCTGGACATCTTCAGGGAAGGCAAGCCCCCAGTTTGCCGACCCGGTGATGATCGCCAACCCCACCTGGGGTATGTCCGTTGATTGATCCGCAGCAGCACCGGCTGCTTGACGATCTGTAGGCATGTTTCCAGTCTCTGTCAGGATTTTTGGCGAAGGCTCACGATCAGGACGGCGACCACGACGATGGCGGTCCACAAGGTCGAGATCGCCGCAATGGTCGGATCGATCTGGTCGCGCAGCGACAGGAACATGAGCTTCGGCAGCGTGCTGTTTTGACCGCTGGCGACGAAGATCGAAATGACGGACTCGTCGAGCGACGTCAGGAAGGCCATCAGTGTCGCCGACAACAGGCTGATCTGGAGTTGCGGGACGATTATCCCGCCAATAGCTCTCGCCCAGTTTGCGCCGAGGCTGCGCGCCGCCTGAACCTGGTTCCAGTCAAAGCGGGCCAGAGCGGGCAACAACACAATGCAGGCGACCGGAATGGCCAGCACCGCATGTCCGACCAGCACGCCGAACAGCGTTCCGACCAGATGTTGCGCAGCCAGAACAAAGAAGAGACCGATCGCGAGCAGGATGCCCGGCACGATGGACGGGATGAGCAGAGCGCCCTGAATGGCCAAGGCGGTCCTTCCTCCGAGCCGGTTGATCGAGATGCAGGCCAGCAGCGCCAGGGGCACCGCGACCATCGCCGTCAACGTCCCAAGGATCAGGCTCGTCCTGAGCCCGGCCATCCATGTCGCCGAACCGAAGAAATTCTCGTACCAGCGCAACGAGTATGCGCGCGGCGGAAATTCGAGGAGATCGGACGCTGAAAAGGAGAGCGGCACTACCACCAGCGTCGGCAGCATCAAGAACGCCAATACGAGCGCGCAAAAGCTCCATAGGAGAATGCGGGCCAGCCTGTTGTCTGGATAGGCTTCAAGCATGGGCCGTACCGAATTTGTTGCGCGCCATCAGTCGGCGCGCCACCAGGAACATCACGCCGATCAGCGCCATAAGAACGAGGAGCAGAATGCCCAGGACGCTCGCCGACCCCCAGTCCTGAAAGGTCGACAGCGTGCGCTCGATGCGGATGGAGAGAGGATTTACCTTGCCGCCGCCGAGCACCGCCGGCGTGATGAAGAAGCCTATGGTGTAGATGAAAACGATCATCGAACCCGAGAAGATGCCGCCGGTCGAAAGAGGCAGGATGACGGTGCGGATCGTTTGCGCAAGTGTGGCTCCCATGCTCGCCGACGCGCGAACAAGGTTGGCGTCGATATCGCGCATCGCGGCATAAACGGGAAGCAGAAAGAGCGGCAGCATGTAGTGAACCATGCCGATCAGCGTTCCGGTGAAATTGTAGACCAGCGGCAATGGCTCCGCTGTCAGGCCCGAACCTGTCAAGGCCGTGTTGATCAGGCCTTCGCGCCGCAACAGCACCAGCCAGCCATAGGTGCGCACCAGAATGGAGGTCCACAGCGGCAGCATGACGAAGGCCATCAGCAAATTGGCCACCCTTGGCCTGGCGCTGGCCAGAGCGAGCGCCAGGGGGGTGCCGAGAAGAATGCAGAACGCCAGCGTGCCAAAGGACAGCTCAACGGTTGTCACGAGTGCCGACCATGTCAACCCGCTCGACAGCACCTTCTCGTAATTGCCGACGCTGTATTCGCCCCCTGTGGTCAGGAAGGATTGCCGGATAATCCAGAGGATGGGCAGTATCGCCGCCAGGCCGACGATGAGAAGCGCCGGTAGCGAAAGCGAGAGGAAGAACCGCCGCTCGCGTCGAGCGTCTGCCGCCAGCGCAGGATCGGCAAGGACGGTCACGCTACCGCTCCCGGTATCGCGTGAACTTTCGCTGCTGGCGCATAGGCGGTCACCCGCTGACCGGTGGCGAGTTCGGCGCAGCCGCCGGCAAGTGCGGACGGTATGCAGACCAGGATCTCCTGGCCGCCATCAAGCGCCAGCGTCAAAAGCCAGTTCTCGCCGCGAAACGCCTTGGAGCGCAGCGTTCCCTCAAGCGCCACACCGTCTCGTCCGACGATTTTCGCATCAAGATGGAAGCTTTCCGCGCGGATCATCAGGGTCTCGCGTGACGCATCGGCGCCGTCGATTCTGCGTGCTGCTCCTGGGGCCACAATGTTGGCCTCGCCCATGAACTCCGCGACGAAGCGGGTCGATGGACGATCATAGATCTGCTGTGGCGTATCGATCTGCTGAATGCGGCCGGAGTTCATCACCGCAACCCGGTCTGAACGCCAACGCTACCCGCTGGCGCTGTCCGCCGGACAATGCGGCAATGTCGCGCTCCGCCAGACCGTCCAGCTTGACGCGGGCCAAGGCGTCAAGCGCTCGCCGACGCGCCTCCGCTTTCGGTGTCCTGCGCAGTGCCAACGGATACTCGACATTCGCCAGGACGTTCATGTGTGGAAACAGGGCATAGTTCTGAAAGACTATGCCGATGTCGCGCTTGTTGGGAGCCAGGCGGGTGATGTCCCGATCCCCCAACAGAAGCTTGCCGGAATCGGGCCGGACAAACCCGGCCAGAGCCATGAGCAAAGTGGTCTTGCCCGACCCGGATGGCCCCAGCAATGTGAGGAATTCGCCAGCCTGAATTTCGAGCGAAACATCATCCAGCGCGACGTAGGACCCATAGGCCTTGGACACGCTGTCGATGGTGATCGGGAGCGACTTCATGATGGGCTCGAACGTCTAGGGCTGATGCACCATAGACTCAGCGACTCATCATTTCATCAAAGGCTTTTTGAGCGGCCTCGCCGTTCTTGACCCACCAGTCAGCGTTCGAAAACACGGACGTGCCCGCGTTCTCAGGCGCGGTCGCCAGGGTCTTCAGGCGGTCCTGAGGAATGAGGCCACCCTCATACCCTGCAGGATTGACCGGTCCATAGGCGATGAAGTCGGTCAGCTTCGCCACCCGTGCGGGCTGCGTCATCGCCGCGATGAGCTTCATGGCCGCTTCCTTGTTCGGCGCTCCCTTCGCCACCCCAAGGCAGTCCGTGCCGATGACGGAACCTTTGAACGTGTAGTCGACCGCGCCGCCATCCGCCTTCACCGTCTGGGCTCGCCCATTCCAGGTAACGACCAGATCCGCCTCGCCGTCTTTCAGCAATTGCGCGGACTGCGCTCCGGAGGTCCACCACACGGAGACATTCGGCTTGATCGCTTCAAGCCGCTTGATGGCGCGATCCAGGCCCTCTGGCGTGCTGAGCGTGGGATAGACGTCCGCCGGCGCCACGCCGTCGGAGAGAAGCGCGATCTCTATCAGATCCTGCGCATTGGCGCGCAGGGCGCGACGGCCCGGGAATTTGGCGACGTCCCAGAACTCAGCCCAGGTCTTCGGCGGGTTCTGGCCATAGGTCTTGGTGTTCCACGACATGACGGTGCCATAGGAGTCGAACGGATAGCAGTAGTCGGACTTTGCGCCGTCCGGCACGGACTTTGGATCGATGATCTTGTAGTCGAGCGGCTCCAGCAGAGACTGTGCCGCTGCCTGCGCGCCTTCCGGTGAGCCCAGGTGAATGATGTCTGTCGAGACCGCACCCGAGGTGACCTGCATCTTCAGGGCAGCCAGGCCGTCGCTCTGCGTCTCCTCGCGGACGTCGTAGCCAAGCTCCTTTGCAGCGGGGCCCCACATAGCCGTTTTCACGGCGTTGCCATAATCGCCGCCCGCGGTCGTGATGGTTACCGTCTGAGCACAGACGGGCAAGGCAGCGGTGACTGCGATTGCGGCCAAGGAAATGCGTAGCCAGGACATAGGTTCTCCTCCTAGGATTCATCGAAATGTCGCTCAAAAGAGCTGTTTTCTTTTAATCGTAACGTTACGATTGCATCCAAAGGCGCCAGAGTCAAGGCGCTTTAGCAAGAGCTTGGATTGACCGTGAGGTGGAATCCGGTAACGTTGCGACGGTCAGCAAAATCAGCCGGCGCATTCGCAAATGAAGTCAGGCGACAATGGCCAATCTAAAACAGCTCGCGGCGGAACTTTCCCTTTCGGTGACCACGGTGTCGCGCGCGTTGAAGGACGGGCCGGAAGTGCATCCCTCGACCATGGCGCGCGTCAAGGAGGTGGCAAGGCGGGTCGGCTATGTCCCAAATCATCACGGTCGCGCGCTGAAAACCGGACGAACCCTGACGCTGACGGCGGTGCTGCCGATGGAAACGCGCGACTACCTGTCGGATCTGGCGAAGCTTCCCTTGATCGAAGGCATGACGCTGGCGGCGCGGCAAGCGGGCTATAGTCTATCCATCTATTCCACCACGCCCCACGATGATCCCGTCGAAAGCGTGCAGCGTCTGCTTCAGGCGCGCAGCGCGGACGGCCTGATCATCACGCGCATGGTCTCGGACGATCCGCGCGTCAAGCTACTGCTGGATGAACGCATCCCGTTCGTGGCGTTTGGAAGAACCGACCTGGACATCGCGTATCCCTACGTCGATATCGACAATGAACAGATTGCCTACGAGGCCACCCGACGGCTCATGGACAAGGACTGTCAACGCATTGCGCTGCAGCTTCTCGTTCCGGAGGATCAGGCGAGTGTCATGCGTCTTGCAGGCTATGGAAGGGCGATGGCCGAGGCCGGTATTCCGCTCGACCCATCGCTGATCGGTCATGGCACGCTCACGATGGAATCGAGCGCTGCATGGTTCGATCGCCTGCTGGCGTCGTCAGATCCGCCGACCGGCCTGGCATGCGCCAACGAACTGGGCCTTCTGGGAGCGTTGCACGCTCTCGGCAGGCGGGGTCTTACGCCGGGCCGCGACGTTCACATCGTTACGCGCGACAACACGCGTCTCTCGCGCTTCCTGCCGGCGAAGATCGGCGTTCATTCCGTAGACATGGCAAATGTCGGGCACAAACTCATCGAGGTCCTGGCGAGCCGGATCGCCAATCCACTTGGGCCGGTCGCGGCAATCTTGGTGCAAGGCAGGTTCGAGCCGGCCGAATAGTCCATTCGCAGACTGAAGCCACATTTGTGCGGCACGGCGCAAATCCGCCTGGCCCAAGATGTTCTGGACTTCACTCGGCAGGCGCCGCCCCGACCTGGCCGGCGACTTCCTGATCCAGTTCCGCCAGGAAATCGGTGATGCGCGAGGCATTGTCGCCGAGGTCGTAGCGGCCGTAACGCGAAGCCGACCGCATATCGACGATCACGCTATCGCCATTGTCCGTCACGCGGATCGCCACATCGGCCGGAAGTCCGAGCACGAAGCCCTTGGCGACAGCGGTAATGGTCACGTCGCTTTGCCCGGCAAGGTCGGGATAGGGTTCGGAAAGATCCCAGCTGCGCCGGTCGAGCACGGTTTCGACGGCATTGACGATGGTCTCGAATGGCAGGTCGTAGCTGCGCGCGGTGACCAGCGGATAGCTGTCGGCCTGCAGCCTCTGTTCGCCCGGCGTCGATGGGGACAGCACATTCATGTCCTTGGTCCGCTCGCTGACGTCGAGCGCGGGCGGCTCATCGAAATCAGTCGAAATGTCCCTGAGCGGCGGGTAGATCGTCGCCCAGTAGGCGGCAACGCCATAGGGAACCAGCACCAGCATTGCCAGCAAGGCGCCGACGGTCAGGTCGCGGCCGCCGCGATCCCCGAATTTCCATAGTCTCGAAAAGGCGAAGGCGGCGAACAGCAGCGCCAGCGCCGCCAGCAACGCGACGATGCCGAGCACCCACAGGAACACCGGCGTTTCGACGAGATCGAAGCGGTGGCCGACGAAGTCGGTCAGCAAAAGCACCGCTGAAAACGCGGCCGTGCGGCGCGACCAGCCGGCAGCCTTCGACGTTCGCCGTTCGGGAATGCTAACCATGGTTCTCTGCGTTGCCCCAACCCGGACGGAGGTTTAGTGCCTTTTCGCGGCGGCTTGAAGCCGAAACACGCAACATCCCCTCAATCCGTCGGCAGGCGGTAGTCCCTGAACTGCTGGCGCAAGGTGATCTTCTGGATCTTGCCGGTCGCGGTATGCGGTATTTCGCCGACGAAAGCGACATCGTCGGGCATCCACCACTTGGCCACCTTGCCGTCCATGAAGCCGAGAATATCCGCCTTGGTCGGCTCCTTGCCCGGCTTGGCGACGACGACCAGCAAGGGCCGCTCGCCCCATTTCGAATGATGGACGCCGATGGCCGCGGCTTCCGCGACGTCCGGGTGGCCGACGGCCAGGTTCTCGAGCTCGATGGTCGAAATCCATTCGCCGCCGGATTTGATGACGTCCTTGGCGCGATCGGTGATCTGCATGTAGCCGCCGGCGTCGATGTGAGCGACGTCGCCAGTGTCGAACCACCCGTCCTCGTCGAACTGCTCGGAGCCAACACCGCCATAGTAGGCGCGGGCAACGGCCGGTCCGCGCACTTTCAAACGGCCAAATGTCTTTCCATCCCAGGGCTGCGCGTTGCCGTCGTCGTCGGTCACCTTCATTTCGACGCCGAAGGGCGGGTAGCCCTGTTTCTGCTGCACATCGAGCCGGGCTTCACCCTGGAGACCGGCATAGTCCGGCTTCAAGGTACACAATGTGCCGAGCGGCGACATTTCGGTCATGCCCCAGGCGTGGATGACCTGGACGTCGTAGTTCTCCTGAAACTTGGTCATGATCGCGCGTGGACAGGCAGAACCGCCGATGACGACCTTGTTCAGATAGGGAAGCTTCTTGCCGGTCTCCTCCAGATATTGCAGCAGCATCATCCAGACGGTCGGCACGGCGGCGCTGAAGGTCACCTTCTCGGTGTCGAGCAATTCATAGATCGAGGCGCCGTCCATCTTGCAGCCGGGCATGACCAGCTTGGCGCCGATCATCGGCCCGCTCTGGCCAAGGCCCCAGGCATTGGCGTGGAACATCGGCACAACCGGCAGGATCGTGTCGCGCGACGACAGGCCCATCGCGTCGGGCATGGCGGCGATCATGGCGTGCAGCACGTTCGAGCGGTGGCTGTAGACGACGCCCTTGGGATCGCCTGTGGTGCCTGATGTATAGCACATGCCGGCTGCGGTGCCTTCGTCGAAAGTCTTCCAGGCGAAGTCGCCATCGACCTCGTCAAGCCAGTCCTCATAGGCGACGGCATTGGGCAAGGTCGTCTGCGGCATGTGCGCCTTGTCGGTCAGCACGATCACCTTCTTCAGCGATTTGACGGCACCGGCGATCTTCTCCAGCAGCGGTATGAAGGTGAGGTCGACGAAGACGGCCTTGTCCTCGGCATGGTTCATGATCCAGACGATCTGCTCGGGAAACAGGCGCGGATTGAGCGTGTGATAGATCGCGCCGACCCCCGTGATGCCGTACCAGGCCTCGAGGTGGCGCGCCGTGTTCCAGGCCAGCGTGGCGATGCGGTCGCCCAACCCGTAACCGTCCCGCTCCAGCCGCTGGGCGACCTTGAGAGAACGACGATGGAGGTCGGCGTAGGTGGTGCGCACGATCGGCCCCTCGATCGAGCGCGACACGATCTCGCGCACTCCATGCTGCCGTTCGGCGTTGTCGATAAGCTTGTGGCACAGCAGCGGCCATTCCTGCATCAGCCCCAGCATCCGGTTTCCTCCCTCGCGCATTTTGCGTCGTAGCTTTGGCGCATTGTGAAGCGAACCGGCGGATTGTCCAGTCACCCGCTCGCGCGGGACACGAATTTCGGGACCCGTGCCGCAACGGCAAGCAGTTGAATTTTGACATGTTTTGGATTTTGGACTGCTGGGCATTCGTGCCACCGCGATGGCAGGAGGGTCAAAAACATGTCAGCCGCGACGGTGTCCTATCCCACGAAATGACCGGGAAATCCGCCACAATCCGGCCATCGTCGGCGTTAAGCTTCGTTAACGGGTAAAGGGGGCGATTGGCGACTGAAAGAGGTTCGCATGGACACGCAGCTCGACGAAAAAGCCCTTGAGAGCACACTTGCCGAAAGCCTGGCCGATCTGGTGCCGGACGAAAAGACTGTTTCCGAAGACGAATTTGTTGAAGTTGTCGGCGGCGCGCTTGAAGCGGTCGGCGGCACGCTGCTGTTCAAGATGTGCGTCCAGAACGAAGGGGAAGGCCAGCACGTCGCGGCCGCATCCGTCGGCGCTGGAGGCAATCGCCAGTTCCTGCTGCTCACCTTGCCGACCGGCGGCGGCTCGCTGAAAGTCGAGACCGTTTCCAGAAGCAGCAACCCGGTTGCGGGCATCGCGGCCGCCTATGCCGGACTGATGGACGCATTCAAGACCGCCGCCTGAGCCTCGGCTGACGCTCGAAAGCCCTGTCGTGCCACGCCTCGGCGATTGGCGCGCCTGTTTTCGTGATCCGAACCCACCTTGCGCAACAGCTGTGCCCGCCACACTTTAAGGGGCCACGCAAGGAGAACCAGCATGGACAAGATCGCCAATCCGGCCCCCGGCTTCCAGCGCAACCCCGACAAGATCATCACCATCGAGCCCTATATCGGCACCGTCACGGTGCGCGCCGGCGATACGGTCATCGCGTCGTCCACCAAGGCCAAGGTGCTGACCGAAGCGCCCTATCCCGCCGTCTTCTACATTCCGTTCGCCGACATCGATTTCGACAGGCTGAGCGGCACCGAACACTCGACCCATTGCCCCTACAAGGGCGATGCCAGCTATTGGAGCGTGCTGCCTGCCGGCGAAACCGGTCAGAATGCGATGTGGGCTTACGAGCGGCCTTTCGACGAAATGACCGAAATCCGCGACCACGGTGCGTTCTACGCCAGCAAGGTCACGATCGAAGCCAAGCCGGGTTGAGCAAGAGTCAGCTCCAGCAGGTGCTGCGGGATCAGTCCGTGGTACCGTGATTGCCCGTGCCGTCGGCGTCGTCGAGGCGCACGAAGGTCACGCCTTTGGCCTTCAGCGCCAGCAGACCCTGCACCACGCCCTCGCCGGCGGCGTGGGTCGGCTGGTTGATGTGTGAGATGATGACGTCGCCGTCCTTGGCCGCGGCGATGCGCCTGGCGGTTTCCTTGGCGCCGAGCAGCGAACCGCCATCGCCATTGATCGAGAAGCCGGCAATCTTGAAGCCGAGCTTGCGGATCATGGCGATCGCCGAGGGGCTGTATTCGGCGGTTGCACCGCGGAACCATTTGGGCGCCGGCTCACCGGTCCTGGCAAGCGCCGCGGCCCCTGACTCGACCTCGGCCAGCACGGCATCCGGGCTTCCGGCGCTCTTTATGCCATAGATTTTTTGCGGCGAGTCGACCGCCGGAATGTGGTGGCCGCCGTGATTTTCCAGTTCGAAAAGGTCAGGATGCGCCCGCATGATCTCGACGGCCGCCGCATTGCGCTTCAGCCAGATTCCGGTGACGAAAATGGTGGCGGGGATCTTGTTTTCCACCAGCACCGAGAGAATGCGCGTGTCGGTCTGTCCGTCGCAGGCGTCGAGCGTGAGCGCAACGCGGCCCGCTCCGCTTGCCGCGGGCTTGATGTGCAGCGTGGGCTCGACCAGCGTCGCGGCATGGGCGCTGCATACAGCCACCAACGACATGGCGATCGTGCAGAGATGTCTTTGCAGCAGACGCATCAAACCGAATTCCTGATTGGCGATTTCAAGCCGGCATCCAAAGACCCGCATGAAGGCGGAAATCGGACGATGGATAGCAGAAAAATGCATGGCGCGGCAATTTGACCGCACTGGTGCAAGCGCCATTCGGCAGCCTGATGATCAGTCGTCCTTCAGACAGCACGCTCCCGCTTCATCTCGGTGCGATTGCGCAATGCCTTGATCTCCCTATCCGCGCTCCGCTTTCGCCACCTGTACCGCGGCCTGCGCGGCCGCCAGCCTGGCGATCGGCACGCGATAGGGTGAGCACGACACATAGTCGAGCCCGACCTCCTCGCAGAAGCGGATCGATGCCGGGTCGCCGCCATGTTCGCCGCAGATGCCGAGCTTGATGTCGGGGCGTGTCGCCCTGCCCTTTTGCGCGGCCATGCGCACCAGTTCGCCGACGCCATCGATGTCGAGGGAGACGAACGGATCCTGCTCGATGATGCCTTTCTGGCGGTAGGTCTCCAGGAACGAGGCCGCATCGTCGCGAGAGATGCCGAACGTGGTCTGCGTGAGGTCGTTGGTGCCGAAGGAGAAGAACTCGGCGGTAGTGGCAATGACATGGGCACGGATCGCCGCGCGCGGCAGCTCAATCATGGTGCCGGTCAGGTAATCGATCTTGACGCCGCTCTCATCCATGACGCTCTTGGCGACCGCATCGATGCGCGCCTTGACGTAGTCGAGTTCCTTCACCAGGCCGACCAGCGGCACCATGATCTCGGGCACAACCAGCGCGCCGGCCTTCTGGCCGGCCTCGACTGCAGCCTCGAAAATGGCGCGTGCCTGCATCTCGGCGATCTCGGGATAGGAGACGGCCAGCCTGCAGCCGCGATGGCCAAGCATCGGATTGAATTCGTGCAAGGCCTCGGTGCGCTGCCTGAGCTTGTCGGGCGACACATTCATGACGGCCGCGACCTCGGCGATTTCGGCCTCGGTCTTGGGCAGGAATTCGTGCAGCGGCGGATCGAGCAGGCGGATCGTCACCGGCAGGCCGGCCATGATCTCGAACAGTTCCAGGAAATCCGAGCGCTGCATGGGCAGAAGCTTGGCAAGGGCGGCACGCCGGTCCTTCTCGGTGTCGGCCAGGATCATCTCGCGCATGGCGACGATGCGGGCACCGTCGAAGAACATGTGCTCGGTGCGGCAAAGTCCGATGCCCTCGGCGCCGAAGGAACGCGCCATGCGGGCATCGAGCGGCGTTTCGGCGTTGGTGCGCACCTTCATGCGCCGCACCGCGTCGGCCCATTCCATGATCGCGGCGAAATCGCCCGACAGTTCCGGCTGCAGCATCGCCACGGCGCCCTTCAACACCTGGCCGTTGCCGCCGTCGATGGTGATGATGTCGCCCTTGCGGAAGGTCTGTCCCATCGAGAGCAGCGTGCCGCCCTTGTAGTCGACGCGCAAGGACCCGGCGCCCGAGACGCAAGGCTTGCCCATGCCGCGCGCGACGACGGCGGCGTGGCTTGTCATGCCGCCGCGCGTGGTCAGGATGCCCTCGGCCGCATGCATGCCGTGGATATCCTCGGGGCTGGTCTCGATGCGCACCAGGATCGCCTTGCGGCCCTGTGCCTTCAGGTCCTCCGCATCGCCGGAGGAAAAGACGATCTCGCCGGTGGCAGCGCCCGGCGATGCCGGCAGGCCGACGCCGATGACGTCGCGCGCGGCCTTCGGGTCGATGGTCGGGTGCAGCAATTGGTCGAGCGAGGCCGGGTCGATGCGCGCGACGGCTTCCTCCTTCGTGATCAGGCCGTCCCTTGCCATTTCGACGGCAATCTTCAGTGCCGCCTTGGCGGTGCGCTTGCCCGAGCGGGTCTGCAACATCCACAACTTGCCGCGCTCGATGGTGAATTCGAGGTCCTGCATGTCGCGATAGTGCTTTTCCAGGCTGTCGGAGATGGTGACGAAGGACTGGAAGGCATCCGGCATCAGCTTCTGCAGCGACGGCTTGTCGGAGCCGGCGGCGATGCGGGCGGCCTCGGTGATGTTCTGCGGCGTGCGGATGCCGGCGACGACATCCTCACCCTGCGCGTTCACCAGGAATTCGCCATAGAGCTGCTTTTCGCCGGTCGATGGGTTGCGGGTGAAGGCGACTCCGGTGGCCGAAGTCTCGCCCATATTGCCGAACACCATGGCCTGGACGTTGACCGCCGTGCCCCAGCTTTCGGGGATGTCGTGCAGGCGCCGGTAGGTGATGGCGCGGTTGTTCATCCAGCTCGAGAACACCGCGCCGATGGCGCCCCAGAGCTGCTCCTGCGGATCCTGCGGGAACGGCCTGCCGAGCTCTTCCTCGACCTTGGCCTTGTAGAGCGCGATCACGCCTTGCCATTCGATGGCCGTCAGCTCGGTGTCGAGCTCATGGCCGAGGCTTGCCTTCTGGTCTTCGAGGATTTCCTCGAACACCTCGTGATCGAGGCCCATGACGACATCGGAATACATCTGGATGAAGCGGCGGTAGCTGTCATAGGCAAAGCGCGCATCGCCGGAATCGGTGGCCAGCGCCTCGACCGTTTCGTCGTTGAGGCCAAGATTGAGCACAGTGTCCATCATGCCCGGCATCGAGGCGCGAGCCCCGGAGCGCACCGACACCAGCAGCAGCTTCGACGGATCGCCGAACCGGCGCCCGCTCAGCCGGCCGATGTGATCGAGCGCGACCGCGACGTCGCCTTCCAGCCCCGCCGGATAGGCGCGCCCATTGGCATAGTAGGCATTGCAGACCTCGGTGGTGATGGTGAAGCCTGGCGGCACCGGCAGGCCCAGGCTGCACATCTCGGCCAGGTTGGCGCCCTTGCCGCCCAGCAGATTCTTGTCGCTGGCACGGCCTTCCGCCGCACCATCGCCAAAGGTGAAAACCCATTTGGTCATGCTTTGCTCTCCGGTTGCAGGAGATTGGAAAGATTGGCGAAACGGAAGGTTCCACCCTGGTCCGACTTTGGAGCGATATGATGCTGCAGTGCGAAAGGCAAGCGCCGGCAGAGCCGTCCCGCCGCTACAATCGATTAAGAAAAAGCCTCGCTTGGGCATGCGTCAAAAAGACTTGCCACCTCACGACTTGATGACTAGAACATAAAGGGAACAAAAAGGTGCCCCATGAAGCTGACCGGAAAACTCGACTATCTGGAAATGCCGGCGACCGGCGGCACGCTGGACCGGTTGAAGGCTTTCTACAGTGCCGCCTTTGCCTGGTCGTTCACCGATTACGGGCCAACCTATTCGGCCTTTGCCGAGGGCCTGGATGGCGGTTTTCAGGCCGATGCCGCGGAAGCACCAGCCAAGCCGCTGCCCGTGCTCTATAGCGACGACCTCGAGGAAACCCTCGGCGCCGTCGAAAGTGCAGGCGGCACGATCATCAAGCCGATCTTCCCGTTTCCCGGCGGCCGGCGCTTCCACTTCGTCGATCCGGCCGGCAATGAGCTGGCTGTCTGGGGGCAATAGCCCACCCGAATGGGATCCGGCTGCCTTGTGGATTGCTCGATCGGGGCGTTCCTGCCCTCGCTCATAAGCATTGTGCTTTTCGGCTGCTCTGCTAATAACGCGCCGCACAAGCGACTCTGACGGCTATTGGGGCGTCGCCAAGTGGTAAGGCATCGGTTTTTGGTACCGACATTCCCAGGTTCGAATCCTGGCGCCCCAGCCAAGCGCACAAGGTCCGTTCTGGACAGATGAGGGCCGGCAAATCGGGGCCGCCATGTTGCACATGGCCTGAACAGTATCGCCTTGAACATCTCCCCCTTTCCATACAAGGTCATCGAAGGGGTGGCGGTCCAACGTGGAATTTCAATGAACCTTCCTATCTTCGCCATCAACCTCGATCGCCAAACCGGTCGCTGGAGCGAATTGTGCGCCAGCGCTGAGGCGGCCGGGCTGACCTTGCAGCGCGTTGCCGCCATCGACGGCCGGGCGCTCGCCAAGGAGGACTGGACGGAGATCGATCTTCCAACGGCGCGCAAGCTGAGCGGGCGCGACATCCTGCCCGGCGAATATGCCTGTTATCGCAGCCATATCCAAGCGCTGGAAACGTTCCTGGCCGGCGGCGGCGCCCATGGCCTGATTGTCGAGGACGACGTCTTCTTCGGCGAAAACACCATACGGCGCATCGAGGCCATCATTGCCGCGGTGCCGGATTTCGACGTCATAAAGCTGACCAACCATCGCATGAGCTTCTTCATGCGTGCCGTGGCGACGACGCAAGGCGACGAGATCGGTCGAGCGCTGCATGGCCCACAAGGCTCGGCCGCCGCCTATCTGGTGACACGGGAGGGGGCACAGGGGCTGTTGTCGGCGCTCGCGGGGATGAAAATGCCGTGGGACGTCGCACTCGAACGATTTTGGGATACCGGCCTGAAAGTCTATTCGGTTCGCCAAAACGTGCTTGGCTTTGCCAGGAGCAGCGCGATTTCCGACATAGCCGGTCCTTCGGGCAGCTATAAATCCGCAAGGCTTCGCGGGCCGAGTCGCCTAAGTGCCGGGGCATTGCGAGCCATCGACGAGCTGCGCCGCCTGCACCACGTGCTGCTGCGGCCGCCCTTGCCGCGGGAAACCGTGGACTACGCCAGGGAGGACACGCCGCGCAACACCCTGCTTCTGTTGCTTGCGGCACTCGCCATTCTGGCTTTGGTCTCGGCGGTCTGGCGCGAAGCCCACACCTATCGCTATGCGGGCCTGGCCCTGGCCTTGGTCGCGCTCATCCGCTGGTTCAGGGTGGATTTGTGGACCTACAGCAAGCCACTGATCGGTTGGGTCGGCGGTCTGTGCATGGGTTGGTCGCTCTATGCCTTCATCCGACTGGCGATCGTCTATTTAGGCACCCACCAGTTGGGCAGCGCCGAAGGCATCTATCTGTTTCCGCTGTTTTATGCGACGACCGGCTTCGCCCTCCTGCTGTTTGTCAGGCGGCCGGCGCGGCTCGTCCTCTGGTTCATGATCCTCAGCCTTGTCTTCCTGGCGGCTGACACCGGCTATTCGGACATGCTTCACGGCACCAGACCGGAGCCGTGGCTTTTCAACAATCCCATCCATGCGTCGGTGTCGGCTGGTTTCATCTTCTTGTGCACGCTGCAGTTCATGGCTTACACGGCCCAAAGAACCGACCTGGACAAAGTGACCAGGAGCCTGCACTGGGCGCTGTCGACAGCCGTCCTTGTGTTTGCTCTCGTCAACATCATTGCGCTGCGATCAAAGGGGGTCTGGCTCGCGTTGGCGCTCGCCCTGCTCGTGTTGGCAGTCATGACGCTGGCGAGAGGCCATCGCCGCGAGCTGATGGTCGGGGGCGGTGTGCTGGCAATCGTGGCAGCCGGTGTTGTCGCCGCACACGACATCTTCTGGTCCACGGCCGGCGACACCATGATCTTCGTCAGGGGGCTGGTTTCGGATGTTTTGAGCCATGGCGTCTTGCCGGCCTTCGACCGCGCCATCGCAAGCAGTACGGTCCCGCTCGCGGCCAGGGAAAGGCTCATGCTGTGGTACGACGCGATCGAGGTCTGGAAACGCCACCCGATCTTCGGAGCCAGTTCCAGCTGGCTCACCGAATGGCAGAACAGAACCTATCATCCGATGATCTTTAACGTCTTCCACAACGGTTATCTGGAGATAGCCGTGCGCTATGGCGTGGTCGGGCTGGCCTTCTTTGCCTTTCTCTACATCTGGTCGGCCAGGCAGGTCCTGCTGGCCGCGCGGGCCAGGCTCATCGCGCCGGCCGCCTGGCCCTGCTATATCTCGACGCTGGTCTTCTTTGCCCTCACCGTCCTCAGCAATTCGAACAACCGGCTGGCGATGGGCGAGGCCTTCATGTGGTTTGCTGCCGCATTCGGCTTCTATTGTTTCTATCTGCGCCAGCAGAACAACCTTGTCGCGCCGAGAACCTATTTCTAGGCGGCCGGCATGCCGCGTGTGCGGCGGTTCCAGATTGTCGTTGGGGCAGGATGAGATTTTTTTGTCGCCGGACGAATCCTGCCAGCGGCGATCCGGCAGCCCGGATGGATCAGCTCGCCTCGCGCATCGCCTCGGCGGCCTGCAGGTCGACCGAAACGAGTTGACTGACGCCCTGCTCGGCCATGGTCACGCCGAACAGCCGGTCCATGCGCGCCATGGTGATCGGGTTGTGGGTGATGATGACGAATCGCGTCTCGGTGGTCTTGGCCATCTCGTCCATGAGATTGCAGAAGCGCTCGACATTGTGATCGTCCAGCGGCGCGTCGACTTCGTCGAGCACGCAGATCGGCGCCGGGTTGGTCAGGAAGACGGCGAAGATCAGCGACATCGCCGTCAGCGCCTGCTCGCCGCCGGACAGCAGCGTCATGGTCTGCGGCTTCTTGCCGGGCGGGCGGGCAAGGATTTCGAGGCCTGCCTCGAGCGGATCGTCGGATTCGATCAGTTGCAATTCCGCCGTGCCGCCGCCGAACAGATGCGAGAACAGACGCTGGAAGTGGCTGTTGACGACGTCGAAGGCGGCCAGAAGCCGCTCGCGGCCTTCGCGATTGAGGCTCTGGATCGCCTGCCGAAGCTTGCGGATCGCCTCGATGATGTCCTCGCGCTCGGTAACGATCGCTTCGAGCCGGTCGGAGAGCTCCTTCTGCTCTTCCTCGGCGCGCAGATTGACGGCGCCGAGCCGTTCGCGCTCGATCTTCAGCCGGTCGAGCTGGCGTTCGATTTCGGCCATTTCGGGTATTGGGTCGTCGGCTTCCAGGCCGGTGTGGCGGATGACCAGATGCGGCGGCGTGTTCAGCGTTTCCTGGATACGCGCCTCGACCTCCAGCCGGCGCTCGTCGGCCGCCGTCAGCCTTTCCTCGGCACGGGCACGGGTCTCGCGCGCCTCGGCCAGTGACTGGATGGCTGATGTGGCCAGCTTGTCCAGTTCGGCCTGCCTGTTTTCCGCTTCCTGCAGCCGGTCGGCGGCCGCCTTGCGCAAGGTCTCGGCCTCGGTCAATTGCGACAGCAGCGCGCGCCGCTTGGCATCGATCTCATCGGGCGCGTCGGCCAGCCGTTCGCGCTCGGCCTCGGCCTCGGCCTTGCGTTCACCGAGCGAGGTGATCTGGGTCGAGGCGTTTTCGGCGCGCACCAGCCAGTTGCTGCGCTCGGCGCCGATGGCATCGAGCCGGCGCGTCCGCGCCTCGGCCTCGCGCCGCAGCCCTTCATGGACGGCCCGCGCATCGGCAAGCGTGGCGCGGTCGCGGGAGACATTGGCCGAGGACTGTTCGAGCTGCAATTGCAGGTCGCCCAGATCCGGCGCGTCCTGCAGCAGCATTTCGGCCTCGACGAAAGCCGCCGAGGTTTCCTCATGGCTGTCGACGATGCGCGCGCGCCCCTCATCCAGCGCCGCGCGCCGGCTCGCCAGCTCGCCACCGGCCTTTTCGGCCTCGGCCAGCGCATTGCGGGCCGCGTCCAGCCGGTGCTGGGCATCGCGTCCGGCCTGGCGCGTGTTGCGTTCGGCCTCGCTCGCCTGGCGAAGCGCCTGCTCGGCCCGTGCCAGCGCTTCCTCGGCCTGGCGCAGGACAAGCGTCGCCTGCACCGCTTCGGCGTCAAGTTCGGCAAGCCGGTTCTTCTGCGCCAGCCTTTGTGCGGCGGCCGTCGGCGCATCGGCGCTGGCGGTCAGGCCATCCCAGCGCCACAGCGCGCCTTCGCGGCTGACCAGCCTCTGGCCAGGCGCAAGCAGCGCCTGCAGCCGGCGGCCGTCCGCGGCCTCGACAATGCCGATCTGCGCCAGGCGGCGGGCAAGCTGCGCCGGGGCACGAACCACGCTGGCGAGGCTCTTGACGCCTTCCGGTAGGGCCGCGTCGCCGGGTTGGATCTGGCTTTCGCCCCAATGCGCCGGCGCGCTGCGGTCGAGCGGCACGTCGAGGTCTTCGCCAAGGGCAGCACCCAGCGCCGTCTCGAAGCCGCGCTCGACGCTGATCTGCTCCAGCACCGAAGGGAAGAGATCGCCACTGGCGGCATTGAGTATCTTGGCCAGCGTGCGTGCTTCGGTCTCGATCCGCGCCAGTTCGGCCCTTGCATCCTGAAGCGGCGGGCGGGCAGCACTTTCGGCGGCGCGGGCATCGATGACCGATTGTTCGGCCTGCGCCACGGCGGCCTCGGATTCTTCTAGCAGTGCCATGGCCTGCTCGACCAGGACGCGCTTTTCGGCCGGATTCGGCAGGCCGGCGACCTTGGAGAGGATATCCGACAATTCGCGGTCGACCTCGGCGAGCTGGCGGGCGAAGCGATCGCGGCGCTCGGCGGTCTCGCGCAGCATGCGCTCGATCTGATGGCGCGAAGCGGCGGCCTCGGCGCGTTCGGCGGTCAGCGTGGCGAGCCTGGCTTCGCTTTGCGCCAGCGTCGACGCCGCCTGTTCGAACACCGCGCGGGTGGTGGCCTCGCGCTCGGCCGCACCAGCGTTTTCGGAATTCAGCGTGGCTTCCTCGGTGCGCAACCGTTCGAGGACATCGGCATTGTCGCGCACCATCCGCTCTTCGCGGGCGATGTCTCCGTCGAGCTGCTGCAGGCGGCGCTCGATTTCAGCCTGGCGGTTGCGAATGCGGCCGGCCTCCTCCTCGATCTGCGACCTGGCGATCGACAGGCGCTGGAAGGCGGCGGCGGCGGCGGCTTCCGCATCGCGCAGATCGGGCAGGCGATGAGCGCTGATGCCCTGTTCCTTGGCCGCGTTCATCTGCGCGGCGGCGCGGTCGCCGACCAGTGCCGTGGCAACAGCCAGCGCAGAACGTGCCTCGCCTTCCTGCGTCTTGGCCAGCGTCCAGCGCAGATGCAGCAACGTCGCTTCGGCCTTGCGGATATCGGCCGACAGGTTCTTGAAGCGCGAGGCCTGGCGCGCCTGGCGCTTCAGGCTTTCGATCTGGCTTTCCAGTTCACCGACGACGTCGTCCAGGCGTTCCAGATTCTGTTCGGCCGCCTTCAGCCGAAGTTCCGCCTCGTGGCGGCGGGTGTGCAGGCCGGAAATGCCGGCCGCCTCTTCGAGCAGGGCGCGGCGCGCCTGCGGCTTGGCCTGGATCAGTTCGCCGATACGGCCCTGCCCGACCATCGAGGGCGAGCGCGCGCCGGTCGACTGGTCGGCGAACAGAAGCTGCACATCCTTGGCGCGCGCTTCCTTGCCGTTGATACGGTAGAGCGAGCCCGCCTCGCGCTCGATGCGGCGCGACACCTGCAACTCGTCGGCGTCGTTGAAGGCAGCGGGCGCCGAACGATCACTGTTGTCGAGGAAAAGCGTGACTTCGGCGGTGTTGCGGGCGGGCCGTGTGCCTGAACCGGAAAAGATGACATCGTCCATGCCGGACGCGCGCATGTTCTTGTAGGAGCTTTCACCCATCACCCAGCGCAGCGCCTCGACAAGGTTCGACTTGCCGCAGCCGTTTGGCCCGACAATACCCGTCAGGCCGCGTTCGATGACGAACTCGCCGGGCTCGACGAAGGACTTGAAACCGAGGAGGCGAAGGCGCGAAAACCTCATTCGCGCGCCTCATAGGCGTGTTCAGCAAAAGTGTTCCGCGGCTTTGCGGAGAGAACCCGCGGCAAGACAAAAGGCAGGGCAGCGCCGGAGCACTGCCGCTTCAGCGCTGAACTGATGTCAGAGCAGAGGGTCGATGATGGCCGACATTTCCTCAATCGACATCGCCCCTTTGTAGGTCTTACCGTTGATGAAGAAGGTCGGTGTCGAGTCGACCTTGAATTCATTGGCGCCGCGCTTCTGGACCGATCTCACATCGTCCAGAAGTTTCTGGTCCGTCAAGCAGGCCTCGAAGGACTCCTGTGTAAAACCGGCGAGCTTCGAGATTTGCAGCAGCGCATCCTTGGTGTTCGACACGCCAACCCAGTTCGCCTGCTGCCTGAACAGCACGTCCACCATCGGGAAATAGTTATCCTTGGCGCAGCGCGCCAGCATGAAACCGGCTTCCGCGCTCGGATCGAACGGGAATTCGCGCAGGATATAGCGCGCCTTGCCGGTGTCGATGTACTTCGTCTTCAGGTCCGGGAAGGTGGTTTCGGCGAAATGCGCGCAATGCGGGCAGGTCATCGAGGCGTATTCGACGATGGTGACCTTGGCGTCATCCTTGCCAAGCTGCTTGTCGGGCAGTGCGCCCGGCTTCAGCAGTTCCGCCATGTCGACATTGCCCTGGGACTCGGGAACCTGAGCGGCAGCCGGCGTGGCCGGCTTTGCGGGGGCGGCCGGATCCGCGGGCTTCACATCCGCCGCCTTGGCCTGTTCGCCGGAGTCGCTGCAGGCGGCGAGCAGGGCCACCGCCGGAATGGCGGCCAGCGAAGACAGGACGTTTCTGCGAGACAGACTTTTGCCGAACGGAGGACGGTTCATACGAATCACCTGACAAGGGTTGGATTTTGCAATGCAAAGGCACGAAAAGGCGAGAGTTGGCGCGAATTAAGGCATCTCCATCCCCAATCCAATCGCGAAACCTGACAAAGGCGATCACGAATGCGAGATGTTGACGACAAATCCATGACTGTCTTCAAGGGGTTTTTGACTTCCTTTCACCCAAAATGGTTGCGCCAAGCCTTTCCAGCGAGGCACGCAGGCCGTCATCCTCGATCAGCTCGACCGTATTGGACAATCTGGTCTGCTCCGCCACCGTCAACGGCCTGAAGGTCGGTTTAGGCCGTCCCTTGTCCGTCGTCACCGGTTTTTGCACGATCCTGATGCGGCCTATCGCCGTAAAGCCGAGGAAGGCGTTGACCCGGTTGATGATCTCGCCGGTCTCGTGCTGCAGATGAAGTGCCGCCATGCCTTCGCAGGCAATGACCAATACCGCCGGCTCGAACGGATCGTCCTCATGCAGGCGGCGTGGCCATTGAATTTTCTCCGGCCGCGAGCGGCTGGCGAGGCGTGGCCCAGCGATCTCTTCCCAGGACTGAACGAGACCAATCGAGATGCCTGCCCGCTTGCGCAGCACCGGGTCGAGGATTTTGGTGGCAAGATCGCTCACCGGGACGGGATTGCCGTAGGGCGTTCTCCCTGCCATGTACGTTCTCCAGCCACGACCCCAGCAGATTACCGGCCAGGCCAATACACGATCAATGGCACCAGCAGACCAGACCCGCAAGGCCCAGACACGCAAGGCAATGCCGGATGATACCGCGTCGCGCCTGCTTGCCTGGTACGACGTGCATCATCGTGAATTGCCGTGGCGGGTGAGCCCGCGCGAGCATGCACGCGGCGTGCGGCCCGACCCCTACCGCATCTGGCTGTCCGAAGTCATGCTGCAGCAGACCACGGTCGAGGCGGTGAAATCCTATTTCCGCGTCTTTGTCGAGAAATGGCCCGATGTCGAGGCACTGGCTGCGGCACCGACCGAGGACGTCATGAAGGCCTGGGCGGGGCTCGGCTATTACTCCCGCGCCCGCAACCTCAAGTCCTGCGCCGATCTGGTGGCGGCGCGTGGCGGCCAGTTTCCCGACACCGAGGCCGGTTTGAGAGACCTGCCCGGCATCGGCGCCTACACCTCGGCGGCGATCATGGCGATCGCTTTCGACTGCCCCGCCGCCGTAGTCGACGGCAATGTCGAACGCGTCATATCGAGGCTGTTTTCGATCACCACGCTGCTCAGCGAAGCCAAGACCGAGATACGCGCCCATGTCGAGGCCATGGTGCCGACGGCGAGGCCGGGCGATTTCGCCCAGGCGATGATGGATCTCGGCGCCACGATCTGCACCCCGCGCCGGCCGCGCTGCATGCTGTGCCCGCTGCGCGAGAGCTGTAGTGCCGTCGTTTCGGGCGACCCTGAAAACTTCCCGGTGCGGCTGCCCAAAGCCGACAAACCGCAGCGACGCGGCGCTGCTTTCGTCGCCATGCGTGAGGATGGTGCCATTCTTCTGCGCAAACGGCCGGAGAAAGGTTTGCTTGGCGGCATGACCGAGGTGCCGACAACGGGCTGGACCGCGCGGGTGGACGGAGCCACCACGCAGGCGGCGGCGCCCTTTCCCGGCGACTGGCTGCGCGCCGGGACGATCACGCATGTCTTCACCCATTTCGCGCTCGAGCTCGAAGTCTTTCACGCCCACATCAAAGGTGATGCGCCGGCAGGGCATTTCTGGTCGCACGCCCACGAGATTTCCGGCGAGGCACTGCCCACTGTCATGAAAAAGGCAATCGAGGCTGCGATACCCGGCGCGACGAAAAAGCAACGCCCGCATTGAAAGAGGCTTCATGACCGAGATCCGCCACATCGTGTTCGACATCGGCCGCGTGCTGATCCACTACGATCCGAACATTCCGTTCAGCCGCCTCATCCCCGATGCCGAAGAGAGAAAGTGGTTCTTCGACAATGTCTGCACGCATGACTGGAACATCGAGCAGGATCGCGGGCGGAGCTGGGAAGAGGCCGAGGCGCTTTTGATCGCTGAGCATCCCGATCACACGGAAAACATCCGCAATTTCCGCCGCCACTGGCACGACATGGTGCCGCACGCCTATGACGACAGCGTCGCCATCATGCTTGGCCTGATCGAAAGCGGCCACGACGTGACCATGCTGACCAATTTTGCCTCCGACACTTTGGCGGAAGCCCGCGAACGCTTCGATTTCCTCAATCGTCCGCGCGGCGTGACCATCTCCGGCGAGATCGGCAAGATCAAGCCGGATCGTGACATTTACGAACATCACGTGGCCGCGTTCGGGCTCGAGCCCTCCGCGACGCTGTTCATCGACGACAGCCAGAAGAATGTCGACGGCGCCAAGGCCGCGGGCTGGCAAGCCGTGCTGTTCACCGATGCCAGGACACTTCAAGCAGATCTTGAACGCTTGGGAATCAAGGCGCGATCTGAATCGCTTGCGGCGATCCGCTGAGATTTTGATTCAACGCGATACGCGATAATTCGGCAGGGGGTCAGCCCCCTGCCCGCTCCATGCCGAGACGG
Organism: Mesorhizobium sp. WSM4310; assembly: GCF_007003935.1. NCBI lineage: Bacteria > Pseudomonadati > Pseudomonadota > Alphaproteobacteria > Hyphomicrobiales > Phyllobacteriaceae > Mesorhizobium > Mesorhizobium sp. WSM4310. Next base: position 388,364 of record NZ_VFTA01000001.1, on the reverse strand, counting down.
GCGATGCGGCGCAGTTCGTCGATCGGGGTCAGTCCGCCGCTGCGCTCATAATGCCAGAAGGTCCAGCCATTGCAGGCGTCCAGGCCTTGCACTTCGGCGCCGATCTTGTGGATCGAGCCGGCGCTGTCGCCGATCGCCACCGTGCCGTCGGCGCGCACCTTGGCCGCCCAGCGCTTCTTGGCGTCGTAAAGCGTGGCGCCCGGCGTCATCAGCCCGGTATCGATGAGGCTGACGAAGGCAACGCGCGGCTCGGCGCGCTTGCCGGTCAATACCGTCAAATCGGCATCCTCCAGCGGCCGCACCGCATCGATGCGTTCGTTGGCGGCATCGATATAGGCCTGCTCGCGCTCGATGCCGACGAAATGGCGACCGAGGCGTTTGGCGACCGCACCCGTCGTGCCGGAGCCGAAGAAAGGGTCGAGCACGATGTCGCCCGGCTTGGTCGAGGCCATCATGATGCGGGCGAGCAGCGCCTCAGGCTTCTGCGTCGGGTGCAATTTGTCGCCATTGTCGTTCTTCAGCCGCTCGCCGCCGGTGCAGATCGGGAACAGCCAGTCCGAACGCATCTGGATATCGTCGTTGGACGCCTTCAGCGCCTCGTAGTTGAAGGTGTAGCCCTTGCCCTTCTGGTCCCGGGAAGCCCAGATCATCGTTTCATGCGCATTCTGGAAACGGCGACCACGGAAATTCGGCATCGGGTTGGTCTTGCGCCAGACCACGTCGTTGAGGATCCAGAAGCCCAGATCCTGCATCTTGGCGCCGACCCGGAAGATGTTGTGATAGGAGCCGATGACCCAGATCGTGCCGTTGGGCTTCAGCACGCGGCGCGCCGCCAAAAGCCAGGCGCGGGTGAAGGCATCGTAGGCCTCGAAATTCTCGAACTGGTCCCAGTGATCGTCGACCGCGTCGACCTTGGACTGGTCGGGCCGGTGCAGATCGCCGTCGAGTTGCAGATTGTAGGGGGGATCGGCGAAGATGACGTCGACCGACTTTTCCGGCAGCCGGTCGAGGGCCGCCACGCAGTCGCCCTTGAGGATCGTGTCCAGCCATTCGGATTGCTGGGGAGCGTGGGACAACTCGTGGAGAAGACGCACGGCAGACATTTTTACACCCAAGGCACGCGTTACTGTTTACTCCCCGTTATGGTTACCGATCAGCGTAAATATTCGGTGAAGGCTCGCGGATAGGCCTGCCAGGTTTGCGAAGGCCGGGCCATTGGTGTATGCCGCGCCGCCCGAGGCCCTCACGGCCGCTTCATCCTTTCCTTGTCCGGATCACCATGCCCCAGCCAGACCTTGTCATCTTCGATTGCGACGGCGTGCTCGTCGATTCCGAAATCATCGCCGCGCGGGTCGAGGCCGAGCTGATAACGCTCGCCGGATATGAAATCTCGGCCGAGGAGATTGCCGAAAGTTATGCGGGCCTGACGTTCAAGGACATACTGATGCGGATCGAGGAGAAGTCCAAGATTCCGTTCCAGGCGTCGCTGATCGACCGCGCCGAAGAACTCGTCGACCGCAAACTGCGCAGCGATGTGCGTGCCATCGAGGGCGTGCGCGAAGCGGTCGTATCGGTCACTGCGCAACGCTGTATTTGCTCCAACTCACGCTCGGAGCGGATAGAATTCATGCTGGAGAAAGTGCATCTGCTGCCGTTCTTCGCCGGCCGCATCTTCTCGGCACTGGAAATGCCGAGCAAAAAGACCAAACCTGCGCCGGACGTGTTCCTGTTCGCGGCGGAAAGACTCGGCGCGAACCCGGCCAACACTTTCGTCATCGAGGATTCCGTGCACGGCGTCGCTGGCGCCAGGGCAGCCGGCATGCGGGTGATCGGCTTCACCGGCGCCAGTCACACCTATCCCGGCCATGCCGACGCGCTGACCGAGGCCGGCGCCGAAACGGTGATCCGCCGCTGGGCAGAGCTGAAAAGCGTGATCGCGGCGCTGTCGGAATGGTCGGCCGACGCCTGAGACGCGCGCCCGGCCGGGCGCACGCTGTATCGATGACCGCTCAGTTCGTCGCAGCGGCCTTCTTCCTGCGAGTCTTCTTCGGCTTGTCCGTCGTCGCCTTCGGCGCGGTTTCGTCATAGCCGGCATAGACCTGATAATCCTGCGCCGTCGGTGCTGGCACGACGACATTGGAATCGGTGAAGACGAACTGGGTGGCGACCGACGGATCGGTTACCTGGACCTGGTACTGGTGAATCTGCGAGTAAAGCACGTCGGTGCCGTGCATCACCGCGGTGCGGATCGGCATGGTGATGGTGCCGGGCGTAAACTTCGCTCCCGGCACGATCTTGCCGGCAACCGCGATCTTCATCGTCAGCTGTCCGTCGGCGCGGCTGCAATCGCGGGTCACGTCGGAAATCGACGCCTGGTAGATGATCCTCGCGGAATCATCGGGCGGCGTGGCGGCGGCGGCGTCAGCCGCAGCCTGGGCTGCGGCATCTGCAGCGGCATCGCCGGTCTTTTTGAGCTTCGGCTTGGCCTTCTTGACCTCGTTGGCATAGGTGTTGAAAAAGGCCGTGCCGTCGCGCACCGTCACCCGCGGGCAATAGGCGTTCAGCTGGCTGGCCAGAATCTTGGGATCCTGCGGAGGCGGAGGCGCCGTCGGGTCCTTCTTGCCGAAACCGAGGTTGAGGATGCCATTGTCGCCCGATTGGCAGCCGGCGGCGGCGAGCATAAAGCCGGTGAGCGCAAGACCCGCCAAAAAGCGGCCACGTGATGTACGAAACGCCATGAAACTGCACTTCCCTCTCGTAAAGCTGGTGACGTATATCAACGGCGCGGCAAAAATGCGACTGGAGCCGGCACAGAAATTAACCACCTTGTGGTGAACGCAAAAGCCAAGCGGCAACGGGACTGAGACATGCAATATGTGAGTACGCGCGGGGAAGCACCCGCGCTTGGATTTTCCGATGCCGTGCTGGCAGGGCTGGCGCGCGATGGCGGGCTTTACGTGCCGCGCGAGTGGCCGCAGTTTTCAGCTTCCGAGATCCGCGCCATGCGTGGCCTTGCCTATCCCGATCTCGCGATCCGCGTGCTGTCGCCGTTCCTTGACGGCGAAATTCCGGCGCCGGTTTTCGAGCGCCTGGTGCGCGAAGCCTATGCCACGTTCCGCCACGAGGCGGTCTGCCCGCTTGTCCAGACCGGCCCCAACACGTTTGTCCTCGAACTCTTCCATGGGCCGACGCTGGCATTCAAGGATGTGGCGATGCAGCTGCTCGCCCGGCTGATGGACCATGTGCTTGCCGAACGCGACCAGCATGCCACCATCGTCGGCGCCACGTCAGGCGACACCGGCGGCGCGGCGATCGACGCCTTTGCCGGGCGCAGCCGCACCGACATCTTCATCCTGTTCCCGCATGGCCGCGTTTCACCGGTGCAGCAGCGCCAGATGACGACGTCGAAGGCCAAAAACGTCCACGCGCTGGCGATCGAAGGCAATTTCGACGACTGCCAGGGCCTGCTCAAGGACATGTTCAACGACCACGCTTTCCGCGACCGGGTGGCGCTGTCGGGGGTCAATTCGATCAACTGGGCGCGCATCATGGCCCAGATCGTCTACTATTTCTCCTCGGCCCTGTCGCTCGGCGCGCCGGACAGGCCGGTGTCGTTCACCGTGCCGACGGGCAATTTCGGCGATATCTTCGCCGGCTATGCCGCCAAGAAGATGGGCCTGCCGATCGAACGGCTGGTCATCGCCACCAACGACAACGACATATTGGCGCGCACCTTCGCCACCGGCGAGTACCGCACCAAGGGTGTCTTTGCGACCACCTCACCGTCGATGGACATCCAGGTTTCGTCGAATTTCGAACGCCTGCTGTTCGAAGCCTCCAACCGCGACGCGGCGACCGTGCGACGCTACATGGACGGCCTGAAACAGTCCGGGGCCTTCACCATAGAAGCCAGCGAAATCAATGGGATGCGGTCCGAATTCGACGCCGGCCGCGCCACCATGGACGAAGTCGCCGCCACCATCCGTTCGACGCTCGCGGCCAGCAATTATCTTCTGGATCCGCATACCGCGGCGGCCATGCATGTCGCGGCCGGCAAGGCATCGGGCGCCGTGCCGATGGTGGTGCTGGGCACCGCCCATCCGGCAAAATTTCCGGCCGCCGTCGAGGCCGCCAGCGGTGTCTCGCCGGCCCTGCCCGCATGGCTAGGTGGATTGATGACATTTGAGGAAAAATACACGGTACTTCCATCCGACCAGAAAATGGTGGAAGATTACGTCAGCCGCCGTGCGCGAGCGGCGCGTTAGGGAGTACGAGCCATATGGGTGTTGAGGTAAGCCGTCTGTCGAACGGCCTGACAGTCGCCACCGAAACCCTTCCAAGTATCGAATCGGTTGCCTTGGGTGCCTGGGTCAAGTCCGGTGCCCGCAATGAGCGTGATGAAGAGCATGGCATGGCCCATCTGCTCGAGCACATGGCGTTCAAGGGCACGAAGCGGCGGACGGCCTTCGAAATCGCCTCGGAAATCGAGGATGTCGGCGGTGAGATCAACGCCGCCACCAGTGTCGAGACCACCTCCTACTACGCCAGGGTGCTGTCCGACGACGTGCCGCTGGCCGTCGACATCCTCGCCGACATCCTGCAGGAGTCCGAATTCGACCCGCAGGAGCTCGAGCGCGAGCAGCACGTCATCCTGCAGGAGATCGGCGCCGCGCACGATACGCCAGACGATATCGTCTTCGACCGTTTCACCGAGACGGCCTTTCGCCACCAGACCATCGGCCGCTCGATCCTGGGCACGCCGGAAACCGTCAAATCCTTTACTTCCAAGCAGTTGCACGATTTCATCGAACGCCAATATGGCGCCGAGCGGATGGTGATCGTGGCCGCCGGCGACATCAAGCACGACAATTTCGTGCGCGAGGTGGAGAAGCAGCTTGGCGGCTTCCGCAGCAAGGCCGACAGCACCATCCCGCAATATGCACAATATGTCGGCGGCGATTTTCGCGAGGACCGCGACCTGATGGATGCACAGATCGTGCTGGGCTTCGAAGGCCGCGCCTACCATGTGCGCGACTTCTACGCTTCGCAGGTGCTGTCGATGATCCTCGGCGGCGGCATGTCGTCGCGCCTGTTCCAGGAAGTCCGCGAGAAACGCGGCCTGTGTTATTCGGTCTATGCCTTCCACTGGGGCTTTTCCGACACCGGCGTCTTCGGCGTCCATGCCGCGACCGGCCAGAGCGACATCGCCGAACTCGTGCCTGTCATCATCGACGAGTTGCAGAAGGCGGGCGAGAACATCCTGCAGGAAGAACTCGACCGCGCCCGCGCCCAGTATCGCGCCGGGCTGATCATGTCCGCCGAAAGCCCGGCCAGCCGCGCCTCGCAGATCGCAAGGCAACTGCTTTTGTTCGGCAGGCCGATCGCCAAGGAGGAATTGATGGAGCGCCTGTCGGCGCTGACGGTGGAGCGGCTGACCGACCTGTCGTCGCGGATGTTCTCGACCAAGCCGACGCTTACCGCTGTCGGGCCCGTGGGTACGCTGGCACCATATGAGGCGATCCTCGATTCGCTTCCGGGCACGCAGACCACGGCCCGCAGACTCGCCGTCTAAGTCCCCAAAGCGCCGTGTTCGCGCTCGCTTTCTTTCGCCGTGATCTGCCGGCGCTGAAGGGCAATCTCGTCACGCTGCGCGTGCCATACACCAACGACTATCGGGAATGGTCGACATTGCGCGGCGAAAGCCGGGCCTTCCTGGAGCCGTGGGAGCCGCGCTGGACCCCCGACGAGCTCGACCGCACGGCATGGCGGCTGCGCATCAGCCGCTATCGCGAAGACTATGCGCAGGGAACCGCGATCGCCTTCTTCATCTTCGAGAAGTCGAGCGGCAAGCTGGCCGGCGGCATCACGCTCGGCAACATACGCCACGGTGTCTCGCAAAGCGGCCATGTCGGCTACTGGATCGGCGAGCGCTTCGGCGGGCGTGGCCTGATGACCGACGCGGTCAAGGTCGTGGCCCGCTTCGCCTTCGATACGCTGAGGTTGCACCGGATCGAGGCGGCCTGTATTCCCGACAACATCCGGTCGATCCGCGTGCTTGAAAAAGCCGGATTCCGGCGCGAAGGATTGTTAAGATCCTATCTCAGGATCAACGGCATCTGGCAGGACCATTACCTCTACGCCCGGATCGCGGACGATCCGCTGGACGCAGGAACGAAGGACTGATTTTTGACGAATTTCCTGCGAAACGGGCCGCTGTTCGCCTTTGTCCTCGCGGCAATCCTGACGCTGTGCGCGGCTTCGTCGGCCCTTGCCGTCGAACCGATCAAGATTGCCCGCGACGACGTCGCGCTCGACCTGTCGCGCGCCTTCGAGATCTACCGCAACCAGGGTGAGAACTTCCAGGTATCGACCGCGCCCGGGCCTGACGGCATCGTGCGGCGCATCGAGGTCGAGGCCAATGACGCGCGCTCGACCGGCGACTGGGCGGTGTTCGCGCTGGCCAACACCACGGACCAGCAGCTCGACAGGCTGATCGTGGCGCCGCATTTCCGGCTGGTCAATTCCGGCATCTTCTGGCCCGATCTCGGCGCCACCCGCATTGCGGCGATCACGCCCAGCGAGGGCTTCGCGCTCGACCGCCAGACCAGCCCCGACGCCGATGTGTTCCGGGTGACGCTGAACCCGGGAACGGTGATCACCTTCATCGCCGAACTCGCCTCGCCCAAGCTGCCGCAGGTCTATCTGTGGGAGCCCGAGGCCTACAAGGACTCGGTCAACTCCTACACGCTGTTTCGCGGCATCGTCATCGGCATTGCAGGCCTTCTGGCACTGTTCCTGACCATCCTGTTCGTGGTCAAGGGAACCTCGATGTTCCCGGCGACCGCGGCCCTCGCCTGGGCGGTGCTTGCCTATATCTGCGTCGATTTCGGCTTCCTCAACAAGGTCATCGAGATCTCGCCCGGCAACGAGCAGATGTGGCGGGCGGGAACGGAGGTGGCGCTTGCTGCGACCTTCGTGGTCTTCCTGTTCGCCTATCTCAACCTCAACCGCTGGCACGGCCATTTCAGCTATGGCGCGCTGGTCTGGATACTCGGGCTGGTGCTGATTGCAGGCGTGGCCATCGTCGATCCGGCGGTCGCCGCCGGCATCGCCCGCATCTCCTTTGCCGCCACCGCGTTGACCGGGCTCGGCCTGATCATCTTCCTCGGCATTCGTGGTTATGACCGCGCCATCATGCTGGTGCCCAGTTGGGTCATGGTGCTGTTGTGGCTATGCGGGTCGTGGATGGCGATCACCGGCATGCTCGACAACGACATCGCCCAGCCGGCGCTCGGCGGCGGGCTGATCCTGATCATCCTGCTGATCGGCTTCACCGTCATGCAGCACGCCTTTGCCGGCGGTGCACTGCATCAGGGGCTGTTCTCCGACCTCGAACGCCAGGCGCTGGCCGTTGCCGGGTCGGGCGACACGGTGTGGGACTGGGACGTGCTGCGCGACCGCGTCGTCACCAAACCCGACGTGAGCATCCAGCTCGGCCTGGCGCCCAACAGCCTTGGTGGTGCGGCGCGCAACTGGCTGCCGGTGCTGCATGCCGACGACCGCGACACGTTCCGCACGACGCTCGACGTGGTGCTGGAGCACCGCCGCGGCCGGGTGGCGCAGAATTTCCGCCTGCGCGGCGCCGACGGGCATTATCACTGGTTCGCCTTGCGGGCACGGCCGGTCATCGGATCGGACGGCGAGGTCATCCGCTGCGTCGGCACCATGGTCGACGTCACCGAGCAGAAGAAGTCAGAGGAGCGGCTGCTGCACGACGCCGTGCACGACAATCTGACCGGCCTGCCGAACCGCGAATTGTTCATGAACCGGCTGGAAGCGATCATCTCGATCGCCCGCACCGAAGAGAAGGTGCGTCCGACCGTCTTCGTGATCGACATCGACCGCTTCAAGCAGGTTAATGACGGGCTCGGCATCTCGGCGGGCGACACCATCCTGCTCACCATAGCGCGCCGCCTGCACCGGCTGTTGAAGCCGAAGGATTCGCTGTCGCGCTTTGCCGGCGACCAGTTCGCGCTGATGCTTTTGTCCGAACAGGACCCTGCCCGCATTGCCGGCGTGGCGGACGCCATCAAGCATGCGATCAACAACCCGATCACCTTCGCCAAGCGCGAGATCGTGCTGACCGCCTCGATCGGCCTGATCACATGGACCTCGGCGCAGACTTCGGCCGAGGACATGGTCAAGGACGCCGAGCTTGCCATGCACCAGGCCAAGCGTTTTGGTGGCGACAGGATCGAGCCGTTCCGCCCGGCCTTCCGTACCGTCGGCACCGACCGGCTGCAGTTCGAATCCGACCTGCGGCGCGCCATCGAGCGGCGCGAATTCACGCTGGCTTACCAGCCGATCGTGCGGCTGGAGGACGGCAGCGTCGCCGGCTTCGAGGCCTTGCTGCGCTGGGACCATCCGCGCCGCGGCATGATCCCGCCGGCGGATTTCATTCCGGTCGCCGAAAGCTGCGGGCTGATCGTGCAGCTCGGCCTGTTCGCCATGCAGCAGGCGGCGGAAGACCTCGCCGGATGGCAGAAGCAGATCGGCGACGCACCACTGTCGGTCTCGGTCAATTTGTCCAGCCGCCAGCTGATCCGCCGCGACCTTGTCAGCGATGTCCGCTCGGTCATCGCACGGGCCAATCTGAAGCCGCGTTGCTTCCGGCTCGAGCTCACCGAGTCGCTGGTGATGGACAATCCCGAGCAGACCGCCCATGTGCTGACCAAGCTGAAACAGCTCGGCATCGGCCTGTCGCTGGACGATTTCGGCACGGGCTATTCATCGCTCGCCTATCTGACACGGTTCCCGTTCGACACGATCAAGATCGACAAGAGCTTTGTCGACGACAGCACGCCGAAGCGCGCCGTGCTGCTCAAATCCATGGTCAACATGGCGCATGAGCTCGGCCTGTCGGTGGTCGCGGAGGGCATCTCGGACGAACGCGATGCGCTGGAACTGCGCCAGATGGGCTGCGAATATGTGCAGAGCTTCATGTTCGGCGCGCCGATGCCGGGCGACCAGGTGCTGAAGACGTTGAAGGAACAGTATCCGCTGACTCAAGCTTAGAGCGCCTCCGATGCTCACATACGTTAAGTACGCTCCGCTCCGGTTCTCGAAATCACCGTCAAATGACTCACATGAGCGAGTTTCGAAACGGCCTCTGGGGTCCGCGTGATAGGCTAGGCGTGTCCGGCGGCTAGGCTGAGATGGGCGAGGTCGATGCCGATCGAGGCGAGGATGCGATCGTATTTGCGCTCGATGTCGGCGTCGAAGAGAAGTTCGGGACTGGCCGGACAGGTCAGCCAGCCATTCTCGGCGATCTCGGTTTCCAGTTGGCCGGCGCCCCATCCGGAATAGCCGAGCGCCATCAGCGCGTGACGCGGGCCGCGGCCCGAGGATATGGCGCGCAATATATCGACCGTCGCGGTCAGGCAGATGTCGTCGGAAACGGTCAGCGACGATTCCACGCGGTAGTCGCCAGAATGCAGGACGAACCCCCGGCTGCGATCGACAGGCCCGCCATTGCGCACGACGAAATCGCGCGCCTGCGCCGGCAGGCGGATCGCCTCCTGCTCGTTCATGATGCCGAGCTGCACCAACAGATCCGGAAACAGCATCTGCTGTGTCTGGTTGATGATCAGGCCCATCGCGCCTTCGTCGCTGTGCGCGCAGATGTAGATGACCGAGCGCGTGAAACGGTCGTCCTTCATGCCAGGCATGGCAATCAGGAACTGATCGTCGAGAAAGCCGCGTCCAGCAGCCGTCTTTTTGTGGCGCAACAAATCCATGGCAGGAGGGTACCGTGTTTCCCGGGCGCCGAAAAGATGCGCAGCGCCGGATTCGACCAAGCCCATGGTGCCAGGCCGCCATGGCTTGCCACCACGAGTCACGCAAATATGATGGCGGCAGGGCCACGAAATCATTGCACCGCCACGAACGGACGATCAAATCACCGCCATGCAAAGCTTGAAAATCCTGCTGCTCGGCACCGCCATCGGGTCGGCGAGCGTTCTCCCCGCCACCGCCTCCTCGTCCGCCTGGTACAACAGCGAAGGCGGCAAGGTGCGGCTGGTGACATCAGGCAAACCCGACGAGGCCGGCCGCATCCAGGGCGTTCTCGACATTGCGCTCAAGCCGGGCTGGAAGACCTATTGGCGTGATCCGGGCGACGCCGGCGTGCCGCCGCAGCTCAATGTTTCGGCCAGCACCAATATTGCCGATGCCACACTCTCGTTTCCGGCACCGCAACGCCACGACGATGGTTATGGCAAATGGGCAGGCTACAACTATCCGGTTTCGCTGCCGGTGGTGTTCAAATTGTCGGCAGCGAAGGATTCGGCCGTCATCGACGCCGACGTCTTCCTCGGCATTTGCGAAACGATCTGCATACCGGTGCAGACGCGGCTGACGGTCGACCCTGGTTCCGACCCCGACAATGCGGACGATGCAGCGCTGGTGAAGGCCAGTTTCGCGGCGTTGCCGGCGCCCGCGAGATCGGATTTCGGCATCAATGTCCTGCCGGGCGATCATGAGACGCTGGTTGTCGAGGCGAGTTTTCCCGGTGACCCCGACGCGGCGGATTTCTTCGTCGCCGGCGAGCAGGATTACATGTTCGGCGCTCCTTCCCGCAGCGAAAAGGACGGCAAGCTGATCTTCACCGTGCCGATCCTCGACCGCCCCTCGGCAACGCCAACGGATGGCGGACTTCACTACACGCTGACGAGCTCGGCCGGTGCCGTCGAAGGGCTGCTGCCTTTCCCTTGATCCAGCTTGCCCGAACGGTTGCAGGACGCCGCCGAGTTCGCTACGCAAGCATGCATCCTTCCCATTCCCCAAGCGAGGAACTCATGACCATTTCCGTCGGCGACAAGCTGCCCGAGGTAACGTTCAAGACGATGACCGACGACGGCGCCAAGACGATCACCTCAGCCGAGATTTTTCCGGGCAAGAAAGTGGTCCTGTTCGGTGTTCCCGGCGCCTTCACGCCGACCTGCAGCAACAACCATCTGCCCGGCTATCTCGAAAACCATGACGCCATCCTGGCCCGCGGCGTCGACACCATCGCCGTCGTGTCAGTCAACGACGCCCATGTCATGGGCGCCTGGGCGCGCTTCACCGGCGGTGAGGGCAAGATCCTGTTCCTCGCCGACGGCAGCGGCGATTTCGCCAAGGCGGTCGGCCTCGACAACGACCTTTCCGCCGCCGGCATGGGCCTGCGCTCGAAGCGGTTTTCGATGATCGTCGACGACGGCAAGGTCACCGCGATCAATGTCGAGACCAAGCCCGGCGTCGACGAGTCGGGCGCGGCTCATATTCTCGGACAGCTCTAGGCTTCAACGGTCGCGTCGGGCGGGCCGCAAGGCTGACCTGGCCCGAGGACCGCTTGCACCCCAGAACTGCCGGCTTTCGGGGGGATCCCAAGGATGTTTGACGTCTTCTGGCGCGCCGTCGTGATCGGCATCGGCGCCACGGTGCTGATGGATCTCTGGGCCATCCTGCTCCACAAGGCGTTTGGCCAGCCACGGCCGAACTGGGGACCGGTCGGTCGCTGGGTCTGGCATCTCACCGACAAGGTCTTTCACGATGATATCGGCGACGCGGCAGCCTACGCGCACGAAGTGGCGCTGGGCTGGGCGTTTCACTATTTCGTCGGCATCGTCTACGCCATCATCCTGGTAGTGCTGGCTGGAACGGACTGGCTTACCGCGCCGACCTTCCTGCCGGCCTTTATCCTTGGGATCGTCACCGTCGGCGCCGGCTGGTTCCTGCTGGCGCCTGGCATGGGTGCCGGATGGGCAGCCTCGAGGCGGCCCAATCCGATGCGGATCCGGGCGCTGAACCTGGTGGCGCACACGGTCTTCGCGCTCGGACTTTGGGGAACGGCGCTGCTGATACGCTGAGAGTCTAGGGCTGTTCCAGTCTGTCGATCGGCCGCCATCCATGGATGACGCGGCGGGCGCCGATATCGTAGGCAAAATAGTTGCCGCCGCCGGCCGGTTGGTCCGCCTCGCGGCTGATCTCCCGCCCGCTAAGAGACAGCAGCAGGAGCGTTCCAACGCCTCCATGGCCCACAAACGCAATGTCATCGGCGTCATTGCCGTCGAGCACGACCGCGACCTCGCTCACGATACGGTTCTGAGCATCGATGGCCCGCTCCCACCCGCGAATGCTTTCGCGCGGGTGGGCGAAGAACTGGTCGGCGACCGCTTCGAACTCCGGCGGCGGCAGGAAGCCGGTCGCGGACCGGTCATTCTCATGCGTCCGCTCCCTGACCTCGACCGCAAGGCGGCGATGGCTTGCCAGGATTTCGGCCGTTTCTATTGCCTTGCGTTCGCCCGACGACACGATGCGCCGGACTGCACCGACCCATGGCTGATCGAGCATGGCAACGGCTCTCGCCCGCCCGACGTCGGACAGCCCCCATTCCGGCACGGGAATGGCGGCATCAATCTGAACCTGGGGATGCGTGACATAGTAGAGGATCGGCACGATCGAGGTTCCTGCCTGAAAGTGGACCGGCTGCCGGAACTCAATAGCTCTGGGTCGACCGACGCGCCCTCGCGGCCATCGGCTGCTTCGGCTGGGCATCCGGCTTCGGCGCTGATACCGCCGGCTTGAAGGAGCCCTTCTTGAACGGCGCCATGCCTTCCCGCGCGAGCTCGTCGGCGCGCTCGTTCTCGGTGTGGCCGGCATGGCCCTTCACCCAGTTCCAGGTGACCTTGTGGCGTCGGTTCGCTTCATCCAGCGCCTGCCACAGCTCACCGTTCTTGACCGGCTTCTTGTCGGCGGTCTTCCAGCCGTTCTTCTTCCAGCCATGGATCCATTTGGAAATGCCGTCCATGACATATTTGCTGTCGGTGTGAAGCTCGACCGTGCAGGGTTCCTTCAGCGCATTCAGCGCCGATATGGCCGCCAACAACTCCATGCGGTTGTTAGTCGTTTCGGCCTCGCCACCGGAAAGCTCCTTGGTGGTGCCGTTGAAGCGCAGGATGGCACCCCAGCCACCAGGGCCGGGATTGCCCGAACAGGCGCCGTCGGTGAAGATTTCAACCTGTTTGCTCATGACACCCATATCAGGCCAATCCATATTCCGAAGCAGATTTGATCGCCCGATGGAACCGCATCCGCCTGATATATTCGGTCGGGTCGCGTTTCATGACCAGGCCGCCATCGGGAACGGTCAGCCAGTCGTAGAGCCGGGTCAGCATGAAACGCAGCGCCGAACCGCGAGCCAGCATGGGCAGTGCCGCCTTCTCCTCTTCGCTCAGCGGGCGCACGCTCTGATAGCCGGCGAGCAGTGCCTTGCCCTTGGTGAGATTGAAGGAGAAATCCTTCTCGAAACACCAGGCGTTGAGGCAGGTGGCGACGTCGTAGGCGTAGAGGTCGTCACAGGCGAAATAGAAGTCGATCAGGCCGGACAGTTTTTCGCCCAGGAAGAAGACGTTGTCCGGAAAAAGATCGGCATGGATGATACCTGCCGGAAGGCCTTTGGGCCAGTTGCGCGCGAAGTCGGCGAAGTCGGCGTCGACCTCGGCCGCCAGGCCTGGCTCGACCTCGTCGGCCCGGTCGCGGGCCGCGTTCCACAGCTTGCGCCAACCGTCGATGGCGAGCGCATTCGGGCGGGTCATCGGAAAATCGGCACCGGCCAGGTGCAAGGCGGCCAGCGCCTTGCCGACCTCGGCGCAGTGCGTCGCCGTCGGCCGCCGCAGTGAGAGGCCTTCGAGAAAGGTGATGATGACCGCCGGCCGGCCAGCCAGCGTGCCGATGACGCTGCCGTCATGCGCGGTCACCGGCAGCGGGCAGGACACGCCCTTGTGGGCGAGATGGCCCATAAGCCCGAGGAAAAACGGCAGATCCGCCTTGTCGACCCGCTTCTCATAGAGCGTCAGTATGTAGGAGCCGCTGGAGGTGTGCAGCAGGAAGTTGGAGTTTTCAGTGCCTTCGGCGATGCCCTTGTAGGACAGCAGATCGCCGACCGGATAGTGCTTCAGGAAAGCGCCGAGTTCGCCCTCCGCAACGTCGGTATAGACCGCCATCTGCCTTACGCGGCCCCATTGACGAAGGCCATGTCGGCCGGCGTCAGTTCGACATCGCGCAATACCCGCATGACCGGAAAATCCTCTGTTTCGGTGGCCGTGATGGCCAGGTCGATGGTGACATCGAAACGCTGGCGGAACGCGTCGACGATCTCGTCGACGATGATCTCCGGCGCCGATGCCCCGGCCGACAGGCCAAGCGTTGAAATGGTGCCGATGTCATTCCACGGAATTTCGGCGGCGCGCTGCACGAGAAGCGACATTGTGGCGCCGGCACGCTCGGCCACTTCGACAAGGCGCCGCGAATTGGAGGAATTGGGAGCGCCGACGATCAGATAGAGATCAGCGCCCGGGGCGGTGTCCTTGACCGCCTCCTGGCGGTTGGTGGTGGCGTAGCAGATCGATTCCGCCGCCGGCGCCTGCAGATCGGGAAAGCGCTCCCGCAACGCACGGATGATGCCGGCGGTGTCCTCGACCGACAGCGTGGTCTGGGTGACGAAGCCAAGCGCCTTCGGATCGGCGGGCACGAGCCTGGCGGCATCGGCCTCGGTCTCGACCAGCGTGACAGCGCCGTCCGGCAATTGCCCCATCGTGCCGATCACCTCGGGGTGCCCGGCGTGACCGATCAACAGCACATGGCGGCCAAGCCGCTGATGGCGCATCGCCTGTTTGTGGACCTTGGAGACCAGCGGGCAGGTAGCGTCGAGATAGAACAGATTGCGCGCCTGCGCGTCCGCCGGCACCGATTTCGGCACGCCATGCGCCGAGAAGACGACCGGCGACTGCCGGTGTTCGGCCGGGATCTCGGAGAGTTCTTCGATGAAGACGGCGCCAAGGCTCTGCAGCCCTTCGACAACGTAACGGTTGTGCACGATCTCGTGGCGGACATAGACCGGTGCGCCGTATTTCTTCAGCGCCAGCACAACGATCTGGATGGCACGGTCAACGCCGGCACAGAAACCGCGCGGCTGGCAGAGCCGGATCGTCAGCGGAGGCTTGTTGGTTGTCTTATGCATTAAATCCTGGCCGGTTCGTCATCGCCGAAATGAGGTGCCTAGCCCTGCCCTGTCAAGGGCGTCGGTAGAAGGGGGCGTCGGTAGAAAGGGGGGCATCGCGCGTGGTCATTCTTCTTTCGCGGGAAGGCGAAGCCGCAGGATGAGCACTGCGGCAAGTGCCGCGGCAAGCCCATACCAGGTGACGGCATATTGCAGATGGCTGTTCGGCAGGTCGATGATGGTGACGCCGCCGATCGGCAGACCGCCGGGATTCGGCGTCTTGTCGGCATCGATGAAGATCGGCACCAGCGTGAACCCGGCCGGCAGGCCGGCGCTCGCCGCCATGGCATCGCGGTCCTTCCAATAGAAGATGTTCTTCGCCACGTCATTGTCGGGAAGCATCATCGACGGCTTTGCCGGCAGCGGATTGCGGGCAAGCCCGGTGATGGTCACCTTGCCTGGGATCTGCCCCTCGGCACGCTTGGCCGGGTCTTTCAGATCATAGGGTATGAAACCACGATTGATCAGCACGAAGCGGCCATCGTCGAGGGCAAGCGGCGTGTAGACGTTGAAGCCGGCGTCACCTTCCCAGGTCGCGTAGAAATGCCGTTCGCCCGAATGCAGGAACGTGCCGGAGACCGTGACCGGCGTGTAGTCGACGTCGCCGGTCGAGGCGAATTCCTTCTCGACTTCGGCCAGCGGCAGCGGCGCCGAATGCGTGCGCTGGTCGATGGTCTGCAGGAGACCTTCCTTCCAGTGCAGGCGCTTGACTTGCCATGTGCCGAGCGCCAGCAAGATCAAAAGCAGCACCAGACCAAGGCCGAGCAGCAATGCCGATCGTGGCCGCGAACGGCCGGCACCTTTGATGGTTGCTTCGCTCATTCCCCGCGGTCCAGCCTGCCTTCGGCCGCCTTGTTGGCATATTGGAGAGTGAGCAGCACGCCCTTGATCAGCCGCAGCGCCGTCAGGCACAGCACCAGGGCCAGCGGGATCCAGACCAGCAGATGCAGCCACAGCGGCGGGCTCAGCGTCACCTCGACCCAGAGCGCAAGGCCGACGATGATGAACCCGATGATCAGGATGACGAAGACCGCCGGTCCATCGCCCGCATCGGCGAAGGAATAATCGAGGCCGCAATTGACGCAGCGTTTGCCGACGGTGAGGAAGCCGGAAAACAGGCGCCCTTCGCCGCAGCGCGGGCAGCGACCGTGCAAGCCGGCCGAAATCGGTTCGATCGGAGGCCAGATCGCCTTGTCTTCACTCATCGCTACCGCTCGATCTCTATCGGTGTCCCATCGGCCACCAATGCCCAGATTTCGTCCATGTCGGAGTCCGTAACGGCAATGCAGCCATCAGTCCAGTCGACCAATTGAAGCAGCCAGCCCCACCAGCCTAAACCATTCGGCAATCATTGCGCCGAAAAGAAGAAGGCGGCCACGTCGCCGCGGCCGCCCTCCCTGAAATCCAATCGCAAAGGCCGGATTAGTGGCCTTCGATCACCGCACCAGCCGATCCCCAGACATAGATCGCCGAGAACAGGAACAGCCAGACCACGTCGACGAAGTGCCAGTACCAGGCTGCCGCCTCGAAGCCGAAATGCTGCTTGGGGGTGAAATCGCCCTTCATCGCGCGGATCAGGCAAACCAGCAGGAAGATGGTGCCGATGATGACATGGAAGCCGTGGAAGCCGGTCGCCATGAAGAAGGTAGCGCCGTAGATGGAATCCTTGAAGCCGAACGGAGCGTGTATGTACTCATAGGCCTGCACCATCGTGAACAGCATGCCGAGGCCGACGGTCAGCACCAGGCCGTTGACAAGGCCCTTGCGATCGCCATGGATCAGCGAATGGTGCGCCCAGGTGACCGTGGTGCCCGACAGGAGCAGGATGATGGTGTTGTAGAGCGGCAGGTGGAAGGGATCGAGAACCTCCATGCCCTTCGGCGGCCAGACACCACCGGTAAATGTGTGGCGCGCATAGTTCTGCACCTCGCCTGCAAAAAGGCTGGCATCGAAATAGGCCCAGAACCAGGCAACGAAGAACATCACCTCCGAGGCGATGAACATGATCATGCCGTAGCGCAGATGCAGCGACACGACGCGCGTGTGATGACCCTCATGCGCTTCCTTGATCGTGTCCGACCACCAGGCGAACATGGTGTAGAGCACGATCACCAGGCCGATGAAGAACAGCCACGGATTGGCGATGTTGTGGCCGAAGATCGGGAAGGAGCCGCCCTTCAAATACTCCATGAGGCAGACACCGCCGAAGGCCATGACGAGCGCCCCGATCGAGCCCAGGAAAGGCCATGGGCTCGGGTTGACGAGATGATAGTCATGCTGTGGTTTTGCGTGCGCGTCTGCCATATCAACCCCCGAGATTTGCTTCGGTATCTGAAATTGTCTTGCTGGTGCCTTGGACCGGCTCCGAAGAGGCAACCGGCTTGTTCTTCTCGACCGGGAACATCGTATAGGACAGCGTGATCGTCTTCACGTCCTTCAGTTCCGGCACATTCACGATATCGGGGTCCACGTAGAACAGGACCGGCATGTCCAGCGTCTCGCCCGGCTTCAGCGACGTATCGGTGAAGCAGAAACACTCGACCTTGTTGAAATACGGGCCCGCCAGTTCCGGCTGCACGTTGAAGGTGGCGCGGCCGGTTACCGCGCGATCGAACTTGTTGGTCGCCTGATAATGCGCCTGCACGGTCTCGCCGATCTTCATCGTCATCGAGCGCTGGACCGGCTGGAATTCCCACGGCACGCCGGCAATGTTGGCATCGAAGCGCACGGTGATCTCACGATCGAGCACACGGCCGGCATATTGCTTCTCGACACGTTGCGTCGTGCCGCCATAGCCGGTCGCCTGGCAGAACATCTTGTAGAGCGGTACGGCGGCATAGGCCATGCCGATCATGCCGGTGAAGAAGGCAAGGCAGACAGCCGCGACGATGCGGTTGCTGTTCTTGCCGGCCGGCTTTTTGGACGTCTCGACGCTCATCACATCGTGCCCAGATTGTGGCCGAACTTGACGATCGTGGCGATGTAGAAAATGACGACCAGCACCGCCAGCGCCACGCCTATGGCGATGGACCGGCTGCGCTGGGCCTTCCTCTGACGCTCGGTCAAGGTGACCGTCTCGAGCTTTTCCTCGACCATGATCATGCCCCACCCATGGCAAGCGCGCGTTCGACAACGCAGTCGGCCAGATAGGCAGCGAAGATGGCGAAGAGATAAAGGAGCGAATAGGCAAACAGCGCCTTGGCCGGCTTCATGATGCGGTCGTCATCGGTCATGCCGAGCACTTTCCAGGCGTACCAGACGAAGCCAATACCAAGCAGGATGGCGGCTATGCCATAGAAAGGCGTCGTATAGCCGAGCAGCCACGGCGCCACGCCGACCGGGGCCAGCACCAGCGCATAGGCGAAGATCTGACGGCGGGTCGAAGCGTGGCCAGCGACATTGGGCATCATCGGGACGCCGGCACGCTCATAATCCCCGGACTTGAACAGCGCGAGCGCCCAGAAATGCGGCGGCGTCCAAAGGAAGATGATCAGGAACAGGACGATGCTCTCCAGGCTGACCGATCCGGTCACCGCCGCCCAGCCGATGACCGGCGGAATGGCGCCGGCCGCGCCGCCGATGACGATGTTCTGCGGGGTCCAGCGCTTCAGCCACATCGTGTAGACGACGGCATAGAAGAAGATGGTGAAGGCCAGCAGCGTCGCTGACAGCCAGTTGACCAGCACGCCGAGCGTCATCACCGACAGCACCGACAGCACCAGGCCGAAGCTGAGCGCCTCGTGCGGCTGGATGCGGCCGGACGGCACTGGACGGCTTGCGGTCCTGGTCATCATCGCGTCGATGTCGGCGTCGTACCACATGTTGAGCGCGCCCGAGGCGCCGGCCCCAATGGCGATGGACAGGATGGCGATCACCGCCAGCAGCGGGTTGATGGTCACCGGGGCGGCGACCAGCCCGACAAAGGCGGTGAACACCACCAGCGACATGACGCGCGGCTTCAGCAGGGCGAAGAAATCGCCCGCCGTCGCTTCCGACATGCGGAAGCCCGCTTCGTCAATGCTGGTTTCGTCGACTAGGGCCATGCGTACTCAGTCCATCATTCCGTTGGCCGAAACCGCCGGCGTGCCGGCGGTTTCGTATTCGGGGCGGGAGCCGCCTTACTTGATCTTCGGCAACTGCTCCCACTGGTGGAACGGCGGCGGCGAAGGCAGCTGCCATTCCAGCGTGGTGGCGCCCTCGCCCCATGGGTTGGCACCGGCGATCCGCTTCTTCTGGAAGGCTTCGAACACGCAGTAGAGGAAGATCACCACACCGACGGCCGAGATGTAGGAGCCGATCGACGAGACATAGTTCCAGCCGGCAAACGCGTCCGGATAGTCGATGGTGCGGCGCGGCATGCCGGCCAGGCCAAGGAAATGCTGCGGGAAAAAGATCAGGTTGACGCCGACGAAGGTGACCCAGAAGTGGGTGTTGGCGATGACGGGCGAATACATGTAGCCGGTCATCTTGGGGAACCAGTAGTACCAGCCGGCGAAGATGGCGAACACCGCGCCCAGCGACAGCACGTAGTGGAAGTGGGCGATGACGAAATAGGTGTCGTGCAGCGAGCGGTCGAGGCCGGCATTGGCCAGCTGAACGCCGGTGACGCCACCGATGGTGAACAGGAAGATGAAGCCCAGCGCCCACAGCATCGGCGTCTTGAACGAGATCGACCCGCCCCACATCGTGGCGATCCAGGAGAAGATCTTAACGCCCGTCGGCACCGCGATGACCATGGTGGCGAAGACGAAATAGCGCTGCGTGTCCAGCGACAGGCCGGTCGTATACATGTGGTGCGCCCAGACGATGAAGCCGACGGCGCCGATCGCGACCATGGCGTAGGCCATGCCGAGATAACCGAACACCGGCTTCTTCGAGAAAGTCGAGACGATGTGGCTGATGATGCCGAAGCCCGGCAGGATCAGGATGTACACTTCCGGGTGACCGAAGAACCAGAACAGGTGCTGGAACAGCAGCGGATCGCCGCCGCCATCGGGCGCAAAGAAGGTGGTGCCGAAATTGCGGTCGGTGAGCAGCATGGTGATGCCGCCGGCCAGGACCGGCAGGGACAACAGCAGCAGGAAGGCGGTGACCAGTACCGACCAGGCGAACAGCGGCATCTTGTGCAGCGTCATGCCCGGAGCGCGCATGTTGAAGATGGTTGTGATGAAGTTGATGGCGCCGAGGATCGACGAGGCACCGGCGATGTGGATCGACAGGATCGCCAGATCCATGGCCGGTCCGGGCTGACCCGAGGTCGACAACGGCGGATAGAGCGTCCAGCCGCCGCCGACGCCGAAGGCGCCCGGCGCGCTCGGCACGAACATCGAGGTGAGCAGCAGGATGAAGGCCGGCGGCAGCAGCCAGAAGGAGATGTTGTTCATGCGCGGGAACGCCATGTCGGGCGCGCCGATCATGATCGGCACCATCCAGTTGGCGAAGCCGCCGATCAGCGCCGGCATAACCATGAAGAAGATCATGATCAGCGCATGCGCGGTGGCAAAGGCATTGTACATGCTCTTGCCGCCGTCGACCGCGGCGTCGCCATTCATGCCGTAGACCATCTGCGCCAGACCGCTGAAGATCTGGATGCCAGGCTCCTGCAGCTCCATGCGGATGGCGACCGATAGCGCGCCGCCGATGATGCCGGCCATGATCGCGAAGATCAGGTAGAGCGTGCCGATGTCCTTGTGGTTGGTCGAATAGACCCAGCCCACCCAGCCATGATAAGGCTTGTGGTCGTGGCTGTCGTGAGCTGCAGCGTCTGCCATGTTCCGCTCCGTTCCCTAAATCTTGCTAACCCGCGGCATCAATTGCCGGCGGCCGCTACCTTGTTCTGGCCATCGACCTCGGCCATCAGCGTCTTGTTGGCGCCGGGCAGATCGGTCTTGGCCGCAGCCAGCCAGGTCTTGAACTGCGCGTCGGAGACGACGCGGATGGCGATCGGCATGAAGGCGTGGTCCTTGCCGCAAAGCTGCGAGCACTGGCCGTAATAAAGACCTTCCTTCTCCGCCTTGAACCAGGTCTCGTTGGTGCGCCCCGGAATGGCGTCGATCTTGATGCCGAAGGACGGCATGGCGAAGGAGTGGATCACGTCAGTCGCGGTGACGAGAACGCGCGTCATCGTGTTGACCGGCACCACCAGCTCATTGTCGACGGCGAGCAGGCGCGGATAAACCTTGCGATCCTCCTTGCCGGCCTTGGCGCGATCGCCATCCTGGAGGATGGCCGAATTGAAGGAGAGCGTGTTGTCGGTCTGGTATTCGTAATCCCAGTTCCACTGGTTGCCGGTCGCCTTGACGGTGAGCTTGGCTTCTTCCGGCGGAGTGTACTGCGCGGTCAGGAGCTGGAACGAGGGAATGGCGAGGCAGAGCAAGACCACGACCGGGCCGACGGTCCAGATCACCTCGATCAGCGTGTTGTGGCTGGTCTTGGAGGGAACCGGGTTTGCGCTCGCGCGGAACCTGACGATGCAGTAGGCGAGGAGAAGCAGCACCAGAATGGTGATCGGGACGATGAACCACATCGTATAATTTCCGAACCATTCGATCTGCCGCATCATGTCGGTCGCCGGCGCCTGGAAGGTCGTCTCCCACGCCACGGGCTGATCGGCATGGGCGGACGTACCGGCGAAAAGCGCGGTGGCAGCCCCAGCACTGGCTAGAAACTTGGCGTCTGCTAGGAAATTTCTCATCGCCCTCTTCGTCTCCCAGTCCCTCGCGGCGGCGCCAACGAGAATAACGAACAATGCCGGGACGGGAATCCCGACAGTCTCAAGCTGGTTCAAACCATACTCTTTTTCCCTCTGCAAGAAAGGAGCGGAGGAAACTGTGCGGCATTTTTGCGCGCAAGCCGAGACGGCTCTTCCGGGGCAGCGGCGAAGGCGGCGAATCGCGTATGTTCGGCCGGTTGCCCGGCTCATGTTGGCAAGGTGCGCGATGCGTCGTAATTCAGGCGAATTTGGCAGGGAAAAGCGCTGGAGTGCCTGTTTCGGGACAGTTCGGCAGCGGTCTCGTCCTTTACTTGGCATTGGCGCGGCTTAAAGTGCCGTGATTCGCAATGGAGCCGTCATGAACTCTTGGCTTTCGAGACTGGGGCATACGAGACCGGGGCTTTCGAGCATCTTGGTCAAGGCCATGTTTCTTGCCGCCCTGTCCGCGGCCAGCCTGTTCGTCGCCGGTCAGGCCAATGCCGCCCAGCCGAGCGGCACGGTGCGCTCGACGCATGGCGCATGGTCGATCATCTGCGACACGCCTGCCGGCGCCACCTCCGAACAATGCGTGATGATGCAGAATGTCGTCGCCGAGGACCGTCCGGAGATGGGGCTGTCGGTGGTCGTGCTGCGCACCGCCGACAACAAGGCCGAGATCCTGCGCGTGCTGGCGCCGCTCGGCGTGCTTTTGCCGAACGGGCTCGGCCTCAATGTCGACGGCAAGGACATCGGCCGCGCCTATTTCGTGCGCTGCTTCCAGGACGGCTGCTATGCCGAGGTCATCCTCGAAAAGCCGCTGCTCGACACGTTGAAGACCGGTACGTCGGCGACGTTCATCGTCTTCCAGACGCCTGAAGAAGGCATCGGCATCCCTGTCGACCTCAAGGGTTTTGCCGACGGCTTCGCCGCCCTCCCCTGATCCCTTGCTTTGCGCGGAACCGGGTTCTGACTCAGCTTTCGTGAATGCCGCATGGGCCGGCCGTTGCCATTCGTCGACGCTGATCCTCATTGCCGATTGTGCGGGCGCGGCTTCGCGCCTACATCGGGGGAAAGCAATCTTCCCACGGACGGACGCGCCATGAACAGCCTGATCGGCCAATTCGATATTTCCGACGATCGCATCAAGCAGATCGTCGCCGACACCATCAAGGGCGCCGATGACGGCGAACTGTTTCTTGAATACAGCGAGAGCGAGGCGCTGATGTTCGACAATGGCCGGCTGAAGACCGCCAATTTCAACACCGACCAGGGTTTTGGCCTGCGTGCGGTCGCGGGTGAAGCCAGCGGCTACGCACATTCGAGCGACCTCTCCGAAGCCTCGCTGCTGCGCGCGGCCGCTGCCGTCTCGACGGTCAAGGGTGGTTACTCCGGTACGCTTGCCGCCGCGCCCGCCCGCACCAACCGCCATCTCTACGGCGACGAGAACCCGATCCCCTCGCCCTCCTTCGAGGCCAAGGCAAAGCTGCTGCAGGAAATCGACGCCTGGCTGCGCGCCGAGGACCCACGCGTGCGCCAGGTGACGGCCTCGCTCGCCGCATCCTGGCAGCATGTCGAGATCGTGCGCGCCGACGGCCAGGTGGTGCGCGATATCAGGCCGCTGGTCCGTATCAACGTCTCGGTCGTGGTCGGCGACGGCGACCGCCAGGAAAGCGGCTCCTACGGCATGGGCGGACGCAAGGCATTCGGCGACTTCCTGATCGAGGACAGCTGGAAGCATGCCGCCAAGGAGGCGCTGAGGCAGGCGCTGGTCAATCTCGAGGCCATCCCCGCCCCGGCCGGCACCTTCGACATCGTGCTGTCCAGCGGCTGGCCGGGCGTCATGCTGCACGAGGCTGTCGGGCACGGGCTGGAAGGCGATTTCAACCGCAAGAAGACGTCGGCCTTCGCCGGGCTGCTGGGCCAGCAGGTCGCCGCCAAGGGCGTTACCGTCGTCGACGACGGCACCATCCCGGAGCGGCGCGGCTCGCTCACCGTCGACGATGAGGGCACGCCTTCGGCCCGCAATGTGCTGATCGAGGACGGCAAACTGGTCGGCTACATGCAGGACCGGCAGAACGCCCGGCTGATGGGCATGAAGGCCACCGGCAACGGCCGGCGCGAAGGTTATGCGCACCAGCCGATGCCGCGCATGACCAACACCTACATGACGTCGGGCGACATGGAACCGGACGAGATCATCGCCTCGGTCAAGAACGGCATCTACGCCGTCTCCTTCGGCGGCGGCCAGGTCGACATCACGTCGGGCAAATTCGTGTTCGGCTGCACCGAGGCCTACATGATCGAGAACGGCAAGGTGACGCAGCCGATCAAGGGCGCGATGCTGATCGGCAATGGGCCTGACGCCATGCACCGCGTCTCGATGGTCGGCAACGACATGAAGCTCGACAATGGCATCGGCATGTGCGGCAAGGCCGGACAGGGCGTGCCGGTTGGCGTCGGCCAGCCGCATCTGAGGATGAACCAGATGACGGTGGGCGGCACCAGGGTTTGATGGGGACCTTATAGCCGTGAAATCAGCGTCACTTCCGACTATCTTACGTTTGTCTTACATTGAGGCAAGCGACAATGGCCGGCTCCGGAAAGCTCACCACCACCGTCTCAACCAAGGGGCAAGTGATCCTGCCGAGCGCCATCCGCAAACGCAAGGAGTGGGGCGCCGGCACTCGGCTGGCGGTCGAAGACACGCCTGAAGGCGTTCTCTTGAAGTCGGTACCTGCCTTCGCCGCTACCCGGCCTCAAGACGTCTTTGGTTTGCTGCCTCATAACGGCAGGCCGAGGACGCTTGAAGACATGGATGCGGGCGTTCTCGCCGAAGCACGGCGGTGGCATGCTCGCGATTGATACCAATGTCGTCGTTCGGTACCTGACGAACGACCATCCCGAGCAATCCCCGCGCGCCCGCCGCGTGATCGATGACCGACCCGTATTTGTCGCCGTGACGGTCATGCTGGAAGCCGAATGGGTGCTGCGAAGCGCTTACGGCTATGATCAGGCCGCTATCGTCAGAGCTTTGCGGGCGTTCGGCGGTCTTCCCACGGTTGAAATCGAAGACGCGGCAATTGTCTCTTCCGCGCTCGATCTGGTCGAGACCGGAGTGGATTTCGCAGATGCGCTGCACCTCCGCAAGTCCGCGCATTGCACGGAAATTGCGACCTTCGACCGCAAATTGATCAGGGCCGCGCAGGCAGCGGGGCTCGGGGACGTGCAAGAAGCATAGCGCGATGCATGGCGGAGTGGCGCCGCGCTGCGTTGCGGGCCGCGAACACGAACATGTTAACACCTTCTTAAATGTTTAATTGATCGCGCACGATCGCCACACTACTTTTGATCGGTGCTCTCGTGCGGTGGTGTTGCCAGTGCTGCGTTCCCTCGGCGTCCTGACTTCCTCCTTCCTTCTTGGCTGTGTTTCGCTGTTTGGCGCAACGTCGCTGAATGTCGGTTCGGCGTCAGCGCAATCCACCGTGCCCAAGCAGTCGACATTGTTCGGGAAGACGCAATCATCCTCGGGCGCCTCACTCTCCGCCGCGGTTGGCGGCCCCACCAGCGTCCCCTACGGGTGGGTCGATTTCTGCCATCGCCGACCAAAAGAGTGCAAGGTGCCCGCACTGCCGGCCACGAACGTCAAGCTGACCGCGCAGACCCTGCGCATCCTCAAGCGGATAAATCAGAAGGCGAACAGTTCCATCAAACCGGTCAGCAATTTCGATCACTGGGGCACGATGATGGACCACTGGGACTATCCGGTGGACGGCAAGGGCGACTGCAAGATCTACGCGCTCTACAAGCGCAAGCTTCTCATGGAGGCGGGATTTCCCCGGCAGGCGCTGCTGATGACCGTGGTGCACGACCTCGACAATGAAGGCCACACCATCCTGACGGTGAAAACCGACAAGGGCGATCTGGTCCTCGACAATCTGATCGACGAAATCAGGCCCTGGAACGTGACCGGCTACTACTTCGTGAAACGCCAGTCGCAGCAGAACCCGAATATCTGGGTGTCGATCAACCGGCGAGGCGGCACGCCGCAGATCCTCACGAACGTTGCCAAGCTCGTAGACTGAGCAACCTTTCACCGCAGCGGTCCAAGCGCCACGGACTGTCGACGCGTTTTCAGCGCTCGGGATGGTGGATTCCGCGACCGTCCGGGCTCGCGCGTCTTGCCGTGCAGCTTCTTGGCGTGCGCGAGTGCGGAACATTGCTTGGAGATCGCGGTCTTCTCCGGCGTGATGGCAGACGCCGCGACCAGCGACGCGTTTCAAGCCTTTGTCTCATGCATGTCCCGACCCAAGCCGAACCACCTCTGGCCGACATGTGCTATTTCTTGCAAGCGGGCTCATTGGGGTGCCCGCAAGACGGCTGCTTGCCGGCCGGCGGCTGGGGCGGCCTTGGCTGTGCCGGCCGCTGCTGCTGCATTTGCTGCTTAGGCTGGGCGTGGAACTCCGGTCTCTGCGCCTTAGGCTGAGCCTGCACCTTCAGCTGCGTGTTGCCGTTGTTGACCTTGAATTTCTGCTGGACACTGCCACCACTGTTTCCGTTGGCAGGCAAACTGTGGAATTTCGGCCCATTGCCATTGACCTGGGCCCCACCATTGCCTTGCCCATTGGCCTGGCCGTTCAGCTGGCCGCCGCCTTGATTGTGAAGCTTCTTGAACTTGCCGTTGGGTGGGTTCTGGCCTGAATTCTGGCCATTGAACGCCGATGGGCTGTTCATCCCATTCGCCGCAGACGTGCCGTTGGCGCCCGGAATCTTGCGCAACTTGGCATTCTTGCCGGTACCGTTCTGGCCTTGCCCGTTGCCCTGGCCGTTGGCGCCGTTTTGCCCATTCGCCACCGGGTTGCCGGTCACGGCGCTTCCACCGGCCGTGGCCTGCTTGTTCAGGAGCTTGCCGGACTTGTTCTTGGGCAGGTTCGGGTTGTTGGGCAGGTTCTGTCCATTGAGCACCGGCTTGCCATTGACGAGTGGCAGCATCTTGCCGTCGGCGCCGGGCAAGGCATGACCCGTCAGCTTCTTGGCAGGCAATGTCTTCGACAGCGGCGTGACACCGCCCGGCTGCTGGCCGCCCTGCCCCGGCTTCAGCGGGATGCCGCCCGGGTTCTGCTTAGGCAGATTCGGGTTGTTGGGCAGGTTCTGTCCATTCAGCATCGGCTTGCCATTGACGAGCGGCAGCGTCTTGCCGTCGGCGCCGGGCAAGGCATGACCCGTCAGCTTGTTGGCGGGCAATGTCTTCGACAGCGGCGTGACACCGCCCGGCTGCTGGCCACCCTGCCGCGGCTTCAGCGGGAGGCCGCCCGGGTTCTGCTTGGACAGCACGGTTTCCTTTTTCTGCAGGAAAGCCGGCAACGCCACCTTCGTTGCCAGCGCCGCCGCACCCAGGCCCACGGCGCCAGCAGTCAGTTTCTGGCCGGTGGTGAGGCCACCACCCTGGTTGTTGTTCTCGTTGATCATCGTGTTGTTGATGATGGTGGTGTTGTGGATGTTGTTGAAGATGACGTCGTTCGGCGGCGGGGAGATGTCACGCGGCGGGTTCACCCAGGCGGGCACCGGCACGAAAACAGGCGTCGGCAGAAGGAAGATTCCGACCGGCGGCGGCGGTGGTGCCAGTTCAATGAAGTCGCGCGGCCGCGGCGGCAGGAAGATGACCGCCACGGGTGGCGGTGGCGCGAAATCGAATTCCGGGTCGTCGAAATAGAGCACGGGCCGGTCGACATAGACGATCTCATCGGGCGGTGGCGGCGGCACGTCGTAGGCGTAGACGGCAAAACCCTGCGGCGGTTCGAGCGCGGCATCGAAATGCTCAAGCCTGCGCCTTGCGTCCCAGGCGTGCGGACCGTGCGGATAGCGATCGAGATAGGACCAATAGGCTTCGGGCGTGTCCCTCAGCCAGGTCTGGCGCCAGGTGATCGCCTCGCGCCGCGCCGCCAGGATCGCGCGCACCCGCCTGGCCATCGGATCGTGGGGATAGGCGACCAGAAAATCCTCGTAGCCACGCATCGTGTCGCGATCGAGAGCCGCGATATAGGCATCATGCGCATCGAAGTCGCGGATTTCCTTGGTCCGCATGGCGCCCACCTCGGCTGACGACATCTGCTGCGGCGGGGCATCCGGCCCGCGGTCGAAGAAGACGAAAGGCTCCGTGATCTTGGAGGCGTTCCAGGGCAATTCCGCACCCTGCGTCACCTCGTTCACGCGCAGGCGCGTGCGGTCGAAGACATCACCGAGCTGCAGGCCGCCATCCCTGATCATCTCGGCAAGCGCCTGCGCATAGGCGCCGTAAGGCCCTTTGCCTTCCGGCGCGACCGTGCCCGGAGCGGCGTTGAAGGCGATCAGCATGTTCGGGTCGGGATCGACCAGTGCAAGGCCGCCAGCCAGCGGCTGGTTCGACTTGGCGAAGGAGTTTGGCCGCGCCGCGTCGAGCACGACGATGTTGACCTTGGTCGGCAGCGCTGCAAGCGGCTTGGTGAGGTCGGAGATCCGCACCGCGGCCATTGGCACGTCCGCAGCATTGGCGATCTGAGCATCGACGGGCGCGAAGTAGTTCTCGCCCTCGAACTGCAGGCCCTGGCCGGCCAGATAGACAAACACCACCGCGTCGGGACCGGCTGCCGTCACCTTGGCGAGGAAATCGCGATAGGCGCCGCGCAGCGATTCCTGGTCGACGTCGCGCGCGCCGACCACGTCGAACCCCGCCGCTTGCAAAGTCTGGGCAATCAGGCCGGCATCGTTGGCCGGCGTCGTCAGCGCGCCCGCCGGATAGGCGGCGTTGCCGATGACGAAGGCAAGGCGCTTTTGGCTTTGCGCCAGCGCCGCTGCCGTCGACCCGAACGCGAAAATGGAGAGGGCAAGGAAGAAAGCGAGAAGTTTCGAGACCGTCCGCATTACGATCATCCGTCAGGTGAGTGTGCCTATGCTTCCGCCCCAGCCAGACTAGGCTGGTACAAGAAGGCGGCTTTGCGGCGTCAATCCGTCCGCTTTGGGCCGGGAGCGGCTGAAGTGGCTGGTCTCAACGAAACGTGATCA
Organism: Mesorhizobium sp. WSM4310; assembly: GCF_007003935.1. NCBI lineage: Bacteria > Pseudomonadati > Pseudomonadota > Alphaproteobacteria > Hyphomicrobiales > Phyllobacteriaceae > Mesorhizobium > Mesorhizobium sp. WSM4310. The sequence goes on along the minus strand of NZ_VFTA01000001.1, from coordinate 359,535 downwards.
CGGGCCGACGTCAGCCGCGCCTTTTCCTGGGCTTTTCCAGCAGGGCGACAGCCTCGACATGGGACGACCACAGGAACTGGTCGATCGGCGTCACGCTTTTCAGGGTGTAGCCGCCGTCGATGAGGATGCGCAGGTCGCGAGCCAGCGTCACGGGATTGCAGGACACCGCGGCAACGTAGGGAACATCCGAGCGGGCGATCTGCTTCGACTGGTCCTCGGCGCCGGCACGCGGCGGATCGAAGACAAGGCCGTCGAAGGCGTTCAACTCCTTGAACGTCAGCGGCCGGCGGAACAGGTCGCGGCGCTCGGCCGTCACCCGCTTCAGGCCGGTCGCGAATCGTGCCCCCCGGTCGAGCGCCGAAAGGGCCGCCGCATCGCCCTCCACCGCATGAACTTCCGACTTCGCGGCCAACCGCAAGGCAAAGCTGCCGCAACCGGCGAAAAGATCGGCGACCTTCTTGGCGCGCTTCAGATGTGAGCCGACGATCTCGGCCATGGCCTGCTCGGCGGCCTCGGTCGCCTGCAGGAAGGCGCCGGGCGGCACGGCGACAGCGACGCTGCCGAACATGACCACGGGCTTCCTCGGTTCGATGATGATCTCGTCATCGATGGACAGCCTGGCAAAGCCTTGCGCCAGGACAAAGTTGGAAGCGATGCGGCGCTGGTGCTCGCCAAGCTTGCCGGACTCATGCACAGCGACGTCGAGGCCCGAACCCGTCACGGTGACCGCCATCCGGAACGATTTGGTGGTCGCGCATATCAAGTCGGCGAGCGCCCTCAACCGGTCGAGTGCTGCGACGATCTCGGGCAGCGAGATCGGGCATCCCGATATGGCAATGATTTCCGGCGAGAGGTGACGGTTGAAGCCGAGCAGCATGCCCGTCTCGGCGCGCCGGGCGGCGAGCACGACACGGCGGCGCGTGCGCGGCGCACAGGCGACCAATTCGTCGATGCTGCAATCGATGCCCTTCAGGGCGTGCACCACCTTGTCGCGTTTCCACTGGCGATAGGCTTCGGCCTCGAAATGCTGGAGGGCGCAGCCGCCGCATTCGGTGAAATGGCGGCAGGCGGGTTCGATGCGCAGCGGCGAGGCCTCCAGCACCGCCATCAGCGCGGCACGATCCCGTTCGCGCGCGGCGGTGACGGTCTCGCCGGGCAGCGTGAAGGGGATGAACAGGTCGCCGCTTTCGGTTTCGGCAATGCCGTCGCCCTGGGCGCCAAGCTTTTTTATGGTGAAGCGCGCGCTCATCGATCCTTGATCCCACCAAGCAGGAATTCGCGATTGCCGTCGCCGCCTTCGATCGGCGACAGATGCAGGCCGAGCGAACGCCAGCCCGGAACGGCGTCCAGCCAATCCTGCAACAGGCCGGCGACACGGGCGGCATCGAAGGGGTCTTTCAACAGGCCGCCCTTGCCGATTGACTCGCGACCCGCCTCGAATTGCGGCTTGACCAGAAAGACCGCGGCAGCACCAGGCTTCGCGACGGCGAGCGCCGGCGGCAGCGCCAGTTTCAGCGAGATGAAGCTGACGTCGGAGACGATGAAATCCGGAATGCGGCCGGCAAGATCCGCGGCGGTGAGGTCACGGGCATTCAGTCCCTCGATGACCGTCACGCGCGGGTCCTTGCCGACATCGGGATGCATCTGGCCGTGCCCGACGTCGATGGCGGTGACGTGGGAGGCACCACGCTCCAGCAGCACCTGGGTGAAGCCGCCGGTCGAGGCGCCGATGTCGAGGGCCTCGCGGCCGGCCGGATCGAGGCTGAAGTGATCGAGCCCGCCGAGGAGCTTCAGCGCCGCGCGCGAGACATAGCCTTGCGCCGGATCATCGATGGCAACAAGGCATTGCGGCGAAACGTTCTGGCCGGGTTTGCGGGCAAGGACGCCGTCAACCATCACCGTGCCACGCTCGACCGCGTCGCGGGCACGCGAGCGGCTGGCAAACAGCCCGCGCTGGACGAGCAAGTCGTCGAGCCGCTGGCGGGTGCTGGCTGGCGGAGGCGAGTTCATCGGCCTTCATGGCGAAAGCCGGCAGCGAAGGCAAGGACATTGGGGCGGGATCAGGAACATCGTCGAAAAGCGAGCGAACGCACCAAGCCGCCGCACCGCTTGCGGGTATCGCATCAACCCGGCACAATGTTGAGGAGGGGCGCCGTTTATCCAAATGCGAGGGCACGGATGCTAACAGGAACCTGCCACTGTGGTGCAGCCCACTGGACCCTGGAGGGCGATCCCGGGCCGATCACCGCCTGCAGCTGCACGCTTTGCCGTCGCTATGGCGTGCTCTGGGCTTATGACTATGTCGACGAACGCATCCGCGTTGCGGGACCGATGGGCAGCTACACGCGCGCCGGAAAGGACAGCCCGTCGCTCGAAATCCTGTTCTGCCCGACCTGCGCCTGCGTGCTCGCCTGGCGTGGTTTGCGCGCAGAGGCGTCTGGCCAAACGCGCATCGCCGTCAATGTAAGGCTGGCGCCACCCGAGGCGGTCGCCGATCTGCCGATCGACCATTTCGATGGCCTCGACACATATGACGACCTGCCCCGCGACGGCCGTTGCGTGCGCGATATGTGGTTCTAGAAGATGGTGCGCGGAACCTGGCGCTCGATGGCCGGGGACAAACCCTCGTCGCGATCCCCTGAGGCTTGCACGGCAGGATGCTCGGTGGCGGTGGCGGGCGGCGGAACAGGATCCGGCAGGACGACCAGTTGCGGCACCTGCTTGTAGGAAAAGCCGCCGCGGATATCGCCCATCTTGCCGGCGATGATGCCCATCGCCGCCTTTTCAAGGCTGCGATCATAGCGCGTTTCGGCGACGGCCGGCGCGACGATGACCGCTGAAAGCGCCACGCCGCACAGAAGCGTTCTCATTGTTGTTTGTCTCCCTGCCTGATCACCGATCTAGCAGGGCGCCGTTGAAAAACGGCCAAGGGACACGGTAAGCAGAATGCCAAACGGCAGCGTTAACAATGCGTTAAGACGTCAAGCCGGCAAACTGATTGAAGCCGCTGAGACTTTGATTCAGGCGCGCTGGGCGCGGGCTGTATGGCCGAGGGCGACAAATACTGTGCGCACGATGCCGGCCGCATCGAGACCGGCATCGGCATACATCTTCTCCGGCTTGGCGTGGTCGGTGAAAATGTCGGGCAGCACCAGCGGGCGCACCTTCAGGCCGCCTTCCAGCAGTCCTTCATGGGCAAGGAACTGCAGCACATGGCTGGCAAAGCCGCCGATGGCGCCCTCCTCCACCGTGACCAGAACCTCGTGCGAGCGGGCGAGCCGGCGGATCAGATCCTCGTCGAGCGGCTTGGCGAAGCGGGCATCGGCAACTGTGGTTGAAAGCCCGGCCGCACCGAGTTCCTCAGCAGCGATCAGGCAATCCTGGAGGCGCGTCCCGAACGACAGCAGCGCCACCTTTGTGCCTTCCCTGACGATGCGGCCCTTGCCGAGTTCGAGCACCGAGCCGCGCTCCGGCATGTCGACGCCGACGCCGTTGCCGCGCGGATAGCGGAAGGCGATCGGGCCATCATCGTAACTCGCGGCGGTGCGCACCATGTGGCGCAGCTCCGCCTCGTCGGCGGCCGCCATCACGACAAAGCCCGGCAGGCTTGCCAGGAAGGTGGTGTCGAACGCGCCGCAATGGGTGGCGCCATCGGCGCCAACGAAGCCGGCGCGGTCGATCGGGAAACGCACCGGCAGCTTCTGGATGGCGACGTCATGGACGACCTGGTCGTAGGCGCGCTGCAGGAAGGTCGAATAGATCGCCGCGAACGGCTTGTAGCCTTCGGTCGCGAGACCGGCGGCAAAGGTCACCGCATGCTGTTCGGCAATGCCGACATCGAAGGTCCGTGACGGGAACACTTCGCCGAACAGATCAAGCCCCGTGCCGCTCGGCATGGCGGCGGTGACGGCGACGATGCGGTCGTCCTCGCGGGCTTCCCCAATCAGGCTTTCGGCGAACACCTTGGTGTAGGCCGGTGCGTTGGCCGGCGCCTTGGCCTGCGCGCCGGTGATGACGTCGAACTTGTTGACGCCGTGGTACTTGTCGGCGGCGGCCTCCGCCGGCGCGTAGCCCTTGCCCTTCTGGGTGACGATATGGATCAGCACCGGGCCTTCGCCATTGTCGCGGACGTTTTTGAGCACCGGGATCAGATGTTCGAGATTGTGGCCGTCGATCGGGCCGATATGGTAGAAGCCGAGCTCCTCGAACAGCGTGCCGCCGGTGACGTATCCGCGCGCATGCTCGACAGCCCTCGTGATCGCACGATCGGCGCGCTTGCCGAGATAGGATGTCAGCTTCTTGCCGAAGTCGCGAAGGCCGGCATAAGCCTTGCCCGAGGCGAGACGCGCCAGATAGGCGCTCATGGCGCCGGTGGGCGGCGCGATCGACATGTCATTGTCGTTGAGGATGACGATGAGCCGGGCATCGAGCGCGCCGGCATTGTTCATCGCCTCATAGGCCATGCCGGCCGACATGGCGCCGTCGCCGATGACGGCGATGACGTTGTTGCGGCCGCCGGAGAGGTCGCGGGCGGCTGCCATGCCGAGGCCGGCCGATATCGATGTCGAGGAATGCGCGGCGCCGAAGGGATCGTATTCGCTCTCTGCGCGGCGGGTGAAGCCGGACAGGCCGCCTTCCTGGCGCAGCGTGCGGATGCGGTCGCGGCGGCCGGTCAGGATCTTGTGCGGATAGGCCTGGTGGCCGACATCCCAGATCAGGCGATCGTCCGGGGTGTTGAAGACATAATGCAGCGCCACCGTCAGTTCGACCACGCCGAGGCCGGCGCCGAGATGGCCGCCGGTGCGCGACACGGCGTCGACCAGTTCGAGGCGAAGCTCGGATGCCAGTTGCGGCAGCTCGCTCTCGTCAAGCGCGCGCAGATCCGCCGGGATGCGGACCTTGTCGAGAAGCGGCGTATGCGGCGTTGCGTTCACGGGAGCTCAGGCTTTCTGTTCAACGGCGGGATAAGCCGCCGGCCGGCGAAAGTAAATGCGTGTCGGTGACGCGGATCTATCAGGTCCCCTCGCCGATTTCCTCAGCTTTCCGGCAGCGGGATGAACTCTTTCTCATCTCCAGGAACGATATCGAAGCGTCCCGTCTTCCATTCCTGCTTGGCCTGTTCGATGCGCTCCTTCGACGAGGAGACGAAATTCCACCAGATGTAGCGCTGCGAGCCGAGCGAGGCGCCGCCGAAAAGCATGAAATGCGCACCGGTTTGCGACGATATGATGATCTCGTCACCGGGCCGGAACACCAGGAGCCGCTCTGCCGGAAAGACGTCGCCCGAAATCGCGACCTCGCCTTCCAGCGTGTAGATGGCGCGCTCTTCCGCGTCGGCCGGAATCTTTATGCTGGCGCCCGGAGCCAGCCTAAGGTCGGCGTAAAGTGTCTCGGAATCGGCCCTTACCGGGGAGCGCTGCCCCTGGAAATCGCCGATGACGATGCGGCCGCGGACGCCTTCGGCATCGATCTCGGGCAGCCGCAAGGCAGCGGTGTTCTCAAACACCGGCGCCACTTCCTCCTTGCCATCGGGCAAGGCGAGCCATGTCTGCAGGCCTGAGATCGACATCGGCGCGCCGCGCAATTCCTCCGGCGTGCGCTCGGAATGCACGATGCCGCGGCCGGCGGTCATCAAATTCACGTCGCCGGGCTGGATCACCATTTCGGTGCCCAGCGAATCCCGATGCCTGATCCTGCCGTCGAACAGATACGTCACCGTCGACAGGCCGATATGCGGGTGAGGACGGACATCGAGAGCCTGGCCTGCCCGCAGGATCGCCGGACCCATGCGATCGAAGAAAATGAACGGCCCGACCAGCCGCCGCCTGGCGGTCGGCAGCGCGCGACGCACCTCGAAGCCGCCAATGTCCTTGGCGTTCGGGATGACCATCAACTCGATCTGGTCGCTGGCAAAGGCGTCGCCGGCTTCAGGGTCTTTCCCGGGAAAGAAGCTCATGGACTCTCCTTGTCAGCGGTCGAGGGCCACTTGGCGGCATCAGGCAAAGCGGATCGCCGCCTTTGCCCGCAGTTTGGCCGCCACCTCTTCGCGATTGCGCGGATGCTGGTTGGTTTCAAGCGAATCGAGGAGTTCACGCGCCGATGCCGCGATGGCTTCGACCGCATGATCGAACGCATGCTGGTTCTGTTTCGACGGCCGTGTCGTTCCGCTCAGCTTGCGGACGAACTGAAGGGCTGCGTCGCGCACTTCGTCATTGGTTGCGGGCGGGTCAAAATTGAACAGGGTCTTGATGTTTCTGCACATCGCTTCCGTATCTCCTCTTGTCCTGGAGCCGTTTCAATCGGGACGAGCTTAATTCTCAACCATGATCGTGTCCAAAAACCGGAAAGGCTGCTCCGTGCCTCAGTCCGCGTCGAGCGGTTCTGTTCCGACCGGCTTGCCGTCGCGCGACAGCCTGATCTTCTCGACCTTGTCCTCGGCGGCCTTCAGCAGCCGGTCGCAATGCGCCTTCAGCGCCTCGCCGCGCTCGTAGATCTTGATCGACTGGTCGAGCGGCACGTCGCCACGCTCCAGATCATCGACGATCTTCTCCAGCGCGTCGAGTGCCTGCTCGAAGCTCATCGCCTTGACGTCTTCGTTGGTTTCACCAGCCATCATTCATCCTTTCATCAGTCGCCCGACATGGGCGGCGACCGAAAATGCCAGTCCCTGCAGATCGTAACCGCCCTCAAGCAGGCTGACGAGCCGGTTGCCGCTGTGGCGCGCGGCGCGCTGCATCAGCTGGCCGGTCGCCCAGTCGAAATCGTCCTCGGTCAGGTTGATCTCGGCCAGCGGATCGCGGTGATGCGCGTCGAAACCGGCCGAGATGATGATCAGGTCAGGCGCGAAATTGTCGAGCGACGGCAGCACCCGCGACAGGAAGGCATCGCGAAACACCTCGCTGCCGGTCTGCGGCGCCAAGGGCGCGTTGACGATGTTGCCGGCGCCGGTCTCGGTCTTCGCGCCAGTGCCGGGATAAAGCGGCATCTGGTGCGTCGAGCAATAGAGAACCGAGGGATCGTCCCAGAAAATGTCCTGCGTGCCGTTGCCGTGATGCACATCCCAGTCGACGACGGCGACGCGCTCGGCGCCATGCTTCTTCTGCGCATAGCGCGCGGCGATCGCCGCCGTGTTGAAGAAGCAGAAGCCCATCGCGGTGGTCTTTTCGGCATGGTGGCCGGGCGGCCTTGCGGCGACGAAGACATTGTCGGCGCGGCCTGCAAAGACGTCGTCGACGGCGGCGTTGGCGGCGCCGATCGCGGCGATCACCGCCTGCCAGCTCTTCGGGCTGGCGGTGGTGTCGGCATCGATGCGGGCAATACCCTCCTCGGGAATGGCGGCACGCACACGGGCGACGAAATCGGCGGGGTGCGCGTAGAGGATGGTGGCCTCGTCGCCCTCCGGCGCCTTGGCACGATCGAGCGCGGCAAAAGCCTCGTCGTCGAGCACGCGCTCGATGGCGCGCAAGCGGTCCGGCCGCTCGGGGTGGCCGGGCGGCGTGATGTGTTCGAGGAAGATCGGGTGCGTGTAGAGACGGGTTGTCATGCTCCCTATCTAGTGCCGCGGCGCCGCGATGGCCATGCATTGCGGCTCGATCACTGGGGAAAATCGCGCCTGCGTCCATTGGCGCCGCTGCGGGGATTGGCGCGGCCGAGGCTTCGGCGTAAGGTCGCGCCACTGCCTGGTGCCCGCCGCGAGCGGGAGAATCGGGAACACGGTTGAATTCCGTGGCGTGCCCAACGCTGTGAGGGGGACCGCGCCGGTAACTGCCACTGTCGATGACGGGAAGGCACCGGACGCGGGTTGATCCCGAGCCAGAAGACCGGCCTGGCAGGCATCGTCATCCGCATGGTCAGGCGGCTGGCATCAGAGCAAACTGCGTCCAGTTGGATGCACAAAGTGCGCTCTGACGGTGTGGAACTATTGCAATCGCAAGGGGACGAGCGATGCCGGAACACATGACCGCTCCTGGGGGCGACGGATTTGACCAGATGGCGCGCGACGCGGTCTATCGCGCCATGTTCACGCGGCGCGACGTGCGCAGCCATTTCCTGCCCGACGCGCTCGACGACGAGGTGTTGGCGCGGCTTCTGCTTGCCGCCCATCACGCGCCATCGGTCGGCTTTATGCAGCCATGGAATTTCATCGTCATCCGCGACGCCGCGCGACGGGCAGAGGTGCGCGACCTGTTCCTGGCCGCGCGCGAACAGGAACTGCCTGAAATCGAGGAGGAACGACAGGCGCTCTACCGCAAGCTGAAGCTCGAAGGTATCTGCGAAAGCGCCCTCAACATCTGCATCACCTGTGACCGTCGGCGCTCGCAAGGCTCGCCACTGGGCCGCTGGCACAATCCGGAAATGGATCTCTACAGCACGGTCTGCGCGGTGCAGAATTTCTGGCTGGCCGCGCGTGCCGAAGGCGTCGGCGTCGGCTGGGTCAGCATCATCGAGCCGCAAGCGTTGAAGAGCCTGCTGGCCATTCCCGAGCATGTGACGCCCGTCGCCTATCTCTGCGTCGGCCGGGTTTCCGAGTTCGCATCCAAACCAGACCTGGAAACGCATGGCTGGGGCCGGCGGCTGCCGCTGCCCGACCTGATCATGAGCGAGACTTTTTGCGGGCAAGGCGAGGCGCCACTGAAATCGACCGTGGCCCGCCTCAACGCCTCCGATGTCGCGCCGGCGACGACCTGCCCAGCCGATCAGTTCGTCGCGCCGGCCGTGCCCCAGCGCGAGCCACCAAAGGAGGCCAGCGCCTTGTCCTTCAGCTCCCTGAACTTCGACGACGCCTCGGCCAGCCTGATATCCCAGGCCGGATCGGGCACCTGGCCGGCGATGGTCTTGAAATAGACCTGCATCAGGCAAGCGATGGCGAAGGGCTCGATGAAGGCCGCCTTGAAGGCCCAGGCAAAGACGATGGCAAGCACGAAGGCCCAGCCGGCGAGTTGTCCGGGCATGATGAAGAGAACGGCGCTGGCCGGAGCCAGCATCAGCAGGAAGATGACGAAAGACACGCCCCACATGATGACCGCCAGCCAGACGGCGTTCTTGACCATGGTCTTGCCGTTCTGGGCGTAGAGCACGACGCCTTGCCGCGCCGTCTCGAAGGGTGAGGACGAGTTGATGCGGATGTTGTAGCCGAGGATGATCTCGTCGACATAGGTGAGCGACAGGCGGATCACCGTGTTGATGAAGGAGACCAGACCGCTCAGGCCCGGAATGGGCAGGAAAGCAGCGATGCCGCCGAGCAGGCCGGTGATGGCGCGGATGGCGCCCTTGACCAGCTGGTCGACGACGAAAAGGATGTTGGCCTCGGCGAAACGCTCGGTCACGACCTGCCTGGCATAGGCGATCTGGTTCTGGCCGTCGGGGACATCCCGGCCGTCGATCAGATGGACCATCACGGCGATATGGCCGGCCTTGACGACGTAGAGGATATATTCGCGGATCCAATAGACGGCGATCGAAACCACGCCGAAGCCGACCACGCCGCCCCACAGGGCAAAGGACATCGGCCCGTCGGGATCCGTGGAGATATGGCCGACGCCATAGCCGACCGACGCTCCCGTGCCGGTCGCCACGATATAGGCAAGCGTGATGCCGAAATAGACGATCATGCGAAAGACAATGAAAGGCCAGGTCCGCATCATGATGGACACCGACCTGCCGATATCGAAATCCCACATGCCCGAATCTCCCCTCAGAGATGGCTGGGAAGGATGCGCTCACCCCGAGGATTGTCAATCATGAGCGGTGGACAGCGGTGCGCAACGGGGATTTAGCTCTGTTTCGACGCTGGTTTTCTGAGCAGTCCTTCGAGCAATTGCTTGAACGCCGCAACCACGATCTTCGACGTCGCTTCGGGGTCGTTCGAATTGGCGATCCGCTGCGCCGCCTGGCTGCTCGCCCCGTTGATCAGCCGCGCGGCGGTCTCGGGGTCGACGCCCGGGACGACCACCCCTTCCCCCTGCAGCGCGGTCAGATGATCGGTCATTGAACCGACGCAGGCATTGGCATTCGACCATTGCGCGGGATCGCCCAGTACGGCCGGACCGTCGCGGAACATAATGCGCTGGATTTCCGGCTCCAGCGCCATTTCGATATAGGTCGTGCACTCGTCGACGAAATGCTGCCAGCGGGTCGGCGCTCTCGACGCGACCTCATTGACCCGAGCAGCCATCTCGCCGTCGATTTCGGCGATAACCGCCTCCAGCAGTCCCTTTTTGTCGCCGAAATGGTGGTAGAGGGCGCCGCGCGTCAGCCCGGCCGATGCCGTGAAATCATCCATCGACGCTTCGGCATATCCGATCGTGCCAAAGGCCTGGCGGGCCGCGGCGATCAGCTTGGCGCGCGTCTCGGCGATCATTTCCTTGCGGGGTCTGTGCATTTCCGTCTGGTCCTATTCCCATACGTTCCGTATGCCAATTGACATACGTCGCGTATGCTCTATCTAATGATCATACGCTTCGTATGTAATTGTCGAACCGCCCTTTGTCGAGGAACCCCATGCAAAACCCCTATTCGGAAATCTTCCGCGCCCCTGGAGCGAGGGGCTTTGCGGCCGCCGGCTTCATGGCGCGCCTGCCGATCGCCATGGCGCCGATCGGCATCGTGGCGATGCTGTCGCAGACGCGTGGCGAATACTGGCTGGCGGGTGCTGTCTCGGCGACATTCGCGCTGGCCAACGCATTCCTGGCGCCGCAAATATCAAGACTGGTCGACCGCCTTGGCCAGACGCGGATCGTCGTGCCCACGACAGTCATCTCCGTGCTCGCCTTCATCACGCTGGTCGCGGCCGCGAATCAGGACTGGCCGGTCTGGACGCTGTTCGTGTCGGCGCTGCTGGCGGCGGCCATGCCCAGCATGCCGGCCATGGTGCGCGCGCGCTGGACCGAGCTTTTCCGGGGTCGGCCCGAGATGAACACCGCCTTCGCCTTCGAATCGGCGGCGGATGAACTGGTCTATATCGCCGGCGCATCGCTGTCGGTCGGCCTCAGCGCCGCCCTGTTTCCGGAAGCGGGCATGCTGGCGAGCACTCTGTTCCTCGCCTTGGGCTCGACCGCGTTCATCCTGCAGCGATCGACCGAGCCGCAGGTGCGCCCGGTGGACCATGGCTCGAGCGGCTCGGCGATCCGCCTGCGGCCGGTACAGGTCATCACCTTTGCCCTGATCTTCGTCGGTGCGACCTTCGCGACGACGGAAGTGAGCACGGTGGCCATCACCAAGGAGCTCGGCCAGCCCGGCGCCGCCAGCCTCGTCATCGGCGTCTACGCGCTGGGGTCGTTCGTGCTCGGCATCATTGTCGGCGCGCTCAACCTGAAGGCACCACTGCAACGCCAGCTCGCCATCGCGGTCGCCCTGGTCGCGCTCGGCACCTTGCTGCCGCTCACCGCCAACAGCGTGCCGCTTCTGGCGCTGACCGTCTTCATCAGCGGCGTGGCGATCTCGCCGACCTTCATCACGGCCTTTGGCCTGATTGAGCGGCATGTCCCCGAAGCGATGCTGACCGAAGGCATCACCTGGGTGACCACCGGGATCGGCATCGGCATGGCGCTTGGCTCCTTCGCCGCCGGCGCCGTGGTGGATGCGTTCGGCGCCCAGAACGGGTTCTGGGTCTCGGTGGCATCGGGCACGATTGCGCTCGCCACCGTGCTGCTCGGCCAGCGCATCCTGGCCACGCATAAATGCGAGTTGGACGGATGCGAAGCAGCCGCCGTTCCGGCCGAGTGACAGCCAGCATATGTCGAGATTCAGGTCAGGCCGGCCTGACCTGAATCTCGAACATATCTTAGAGGATCTCGGTCTTGGCGATGTGGATGCCAAACCCTTCGAGGCCGACATAATGACGCTCGCGCGAGGCGATCAGGTTGATCGAGGAAATGCCGAGATCCTTCAGGATCTGTGCGCCGAGGCCGATTTCGCGCCATTCATTCTCACGGCGGCGGGCCTCTTCGTGATCCTCGCGGTCACCGCTCAGCGGGCGCTTGCGCTCCTGGTGCGCGACGCCGACGGAGCCCTCTCTGAGATAGACGATGACGCCGCGTTTGCGCTCGCCCATCGCCTTCATGATGCCGTCCAGGCGATGGCTGGTGCCGAAGACGTCGGTCACCACATCCTCGGAATGCAGACGCACCGGCACTTCCTCGCCATCGCGTATATCGCCGAACACGACTGCGACGTGATGCATCGTGTCCCAGGGCAGCGTGTAGGTGAAGACCTGCGCCTTGCCGCCAAGCGTGTCGATATCGGAGCAAGCGACGCGCTCGACCAGCGTTTCCTTGCGTTGGCGGTAAGCGATGAGGTCGGCGACCGACACCTGCTTCAGGCCATGCGCTTCGGCGAAAGCCTGCACCTGCGGACCGCGCTTGACGGTGCCGTCGTCGTTGACCAGTTCGGAAATGACGCCGATCGGCGGCAGGCCGGCGAGCTTGCAGAGATCGACCGCCGCTTCGGTATGGCCCGAACGCATCAGCACGCCGCCTTCGCGGGCGATCAGCGGGAAGATGTGGCCGGGGCGGACGAAATCGGAGGCGCCGACATTGCCGTTGGCGAGGTTGCGCACGGTCAGCGTTCGGTCGTCAGCCGAAATGCCCGTCGTCGTGCCATGCTTGAAATCGACGCTGACGGTGAAGGCGGTGGTGTGGGCGGAATCATTGTCGGCGACCATCGGCTGCAGGTTGAGCCGCTTGGCTTCCTCGCGCGGCATCGGCGTGCAGACGATGCCCGAGGTGTTGCGCACGATGAAGGCCATCTTTTCCGGCGTGCAGTGAACGGCGGCGACGATCAGGTCGCCCTCGTTCTCGCGCCCGTCATCGTCCATGACGACGACGATCTCGCCGCGTTCGAAAGCGCGAATGGCTTCGACAATCTTCTTCTGATCGTAAGGCATGGGGTGCTCGCTTCGCTCGCAGGGATTAGTGAATAGGCAGTAGGGAAATGAAAAGGCTGTGTCGGGCGGCCAAATGCCTATTCCCTACTGCCTATTCCCTTCCCCGTCTGTCCCCTGTGCCGCAGATAGTGATCGGCAATGGCGCAGGCAACCATTGCCTCGCCGATCGGCACGGCGCGGATGCCGACGCAGGGGTCGTGCCGGCCCTTGGTCATCACCTCGACGTCGTTGCCGTCCTTGTCGATCGACTTTCGCGGCGTCAGGATCGATGAGGTCGGCTTGACGGCGAAACGGGCCACGATCGCCTGGCCGGTCGAGATGCCGCCAAGGATGCCGCCGGCATTGTTGGACAGGAACACCGGCTTGCCGTCATTGCCGATGCGCATCTCGTCGGCATTCTGCTCGCCGGTGATCTGGGCGGCCTCGAAGCCGTTGCCAATCTCGACGCCCTTGACGGCGTTGATCGACATCAGGCCCGACGCAATGTCCTGGTCGAGCTTGGCATAGATCGGCGCGCCAAGCCCTGGCGGCACGCCGTCGGCGACGATCTCGATCACGGCGCCGACCGAGGATCCGGCCTTGCGGATACCGTCGAGATACTGCGTGAAGACGGGAACCGAAGCGGGATCGGGTGTGAAGAACGGATTCTGCGCGTCGCCGATGAAATTCCAGTTCCAGTTGGCGCGGTCGATCGACTTTTCACCCATCGAAACCAGGGCGCCGCGCACCACCATGCCGGGCACCACCTTGCGGGCGAGCGCGCCGGCGGCGACCCTGGCCGCGGTCTCGCGGGCCGAGGAGCGGCCGCCGCCGCGATGGTCGCGTATGCCGTATTTGACGTCATAGGTGTAGTCGGCATGGCCCGGCCGGTATTGGCGGGCGATCTCGCCATAGTCCTTGGAACGCTGGTCGACATTCTCGATCAGCATGGAGACCGGCGTGCCGGTGGTGATCATCGTCTGGCCGTCCTCGTCGAGGACGAAACCAGACAGCACCTTCACCTCGTCGGGTTCGCGGCGCTGGGTGACGAAGCGCGACTGGCCCGGCCGGCGCTTGTCGAGTTCGGCCTGGATTTCATCACGCGTGAAGCGGATGCCGGGCGGGCAGCCGTCGACCACGCAGCCAAGTGCTGCGCCATGGCTTTCGCCCCAGGTGGTGACGCGGAAAAGGTGGCCGAACGTGTTATGAGACATTGATAAAGTGCCCTGCCGGCAGCGGAGCCGGTTGAAGCCTGCCTTCTATTGGCGTTTCTTGCGGTGGTCAAACTGTCATCCCTGCCGTTTAAGTTTTGACACATTCGGCTGGTTTCTGCTTTCTTCCATCCGCCGTTGAGGACCCGCCGCCGCAGTGCCGGCGCAATGACCAAAGAGGACGACCATGCGTACCCTGATTGGCGCTGTTGCCGCCGCCCTGCTCTATTCCACCGCCGCCTTCGCCGGACAGACCGAAGGCCTGATCAAGAAGATCGACAAGGACGCGCTGACCCTGACGCTGGATGACGGCAAATCCTACAAGCTGAACGCCGAAACCGATCTCGACTCGCTGAAGCCGGGCATGGACATCGTCATCGCTTACGACGTGACCAATGGCGAGAATGTCGTGACCGATATGCAGTTGCCGGACAGCGACACGAACTAGGTCAGGCGGCTTAAACCCACTCCAGGCTCCGGCCTTCAAGTTTGAGCACGCGATCGTGCGGTATTTCCAGGTTCGCGGCCTCGTCCTCCGCCATATCGAGCACGAAACGGAACAGGGTGCGCATGACGCCGCCATGCGTCACGCAGACCGTCTTGCGGTCAATCTCGTCGAACCGGGGCTTCACCCGTTCGAGCAGTATCTGGTAGCTCTCGGCACCTTCGCCGGGCGGCCGGAAGTTCCATTTATCCAAAGCGCGAGTCCTCTTCGCACGAGGATAGCGTGTCTCAAGTTCGGCAAACGTGAACCCCTGCCAATCGCCGAAATTGACTTCAACGAGATCGGGATCGGTTCGATAGACGAGCGGATCGAGCTTCATCGCGACGCGGATGCGCTCCATCGTTTCGCGCGTCCGCTTCATCGGGCTGGCGATGAAATCGAAATCCTCCGGCTTGTTGACGAGGCCGGCCAGCCGATTCCCGTTTCCGGTTGCCTGTTGGCGGCCGAGCTCATTGAGATCGGTGTCGGCCTGGCCCTGAAGCCGGGCCTCGGCGTTCCACGCGGTCTCGCCGTGGCGCACGATATAAACCAGCGGGTACATCAAGTCTTCCGAAGGTCGGGCAAGGGCCTGGACTGAGGATAGGGGACGGAATTAATCCTTGACCGTCGAAATATCAGGCGCGTCGACCGCCTTCATGCCGACCACGTGATAGCCGGAATCGACATGGTGCACCTCACCGGTGACGCCACGCGACAGGTCGGACAGGAAATAGACGCCGGAATCGCCGACCTCCTCCTGCGTGACCGTCTGCTTCAGCGGCGAATTGTATTCGTTCCACTTCAGTATGTACCGGAAATCGCCGATGCCCGAGGCGGCCAGTGTCTTGATCGGGCCGGCCGAGATCGCGTTGACGCGGATCTTCTTGCCGCCGAGATCGACGGCGAGGTAACGCACGCTGGCTTCGAGCGCGGCCTTGGCGACACCCATGACGTTGTAGTGCGGCATCACCTTCTCGGCGCCGTAGTAGGTTAGCGTGAGCAGTGAACCGCCCTCGGTCATCAGCGCCTCGGCGCGCTTGGCGATGGTGGTGAAGGAAAACACCGAAATGTCCATGGTGCGCAGGAAGTTGTCGCGCGTCGTCTCGACATAGCGGCCGGTCAGCTCATCCTTGTCGGAGAAGGCGATGGCATGGACGAGGAAGTCGATTTTGCCCCAATGCCTGGCGACATTGGCGAAAACCTCATCGAGGCTAGCCGGATCGGTGACGTCGCAATGGCCGGCGACAAAGGCGCCCAGTTCCGCCGCCAACGGCTCGACGCGCTTCTTGAACGCCTCGCCCTGATAGGTCAGCGCGATCTCTGCGCCATGGTCGACGCATGCCTTGGCGATGCCGTAGGCAATCGACCTGTTGTTCGCGACGCCAAGAATAAGGCCGCGCTTGCCGGCCATCAGGCCCTGTCCACCCGCCATGTGAGCGCTCTCCGCAAGGTTTGTTCTTTGTGGAGTGCCTATCGCACAGGCACACAGCCCCTTCAAGCGCTCAAACCGGACAGTTCGGGGGACAAGAACGATGGATCAGCCTTTTTGACCACGCAGCAACGCTTCGAGCGCGCCGTCGCCGCCTTCCGGCAGCATGATGCGGACATGCGCGTAGAGGTCGCCATGGCCGCCGGCCTTTTCCGGCAGGCCCCTGCCCTTGAGCCGCAGGACCTTGTCCGAGCTCGACCAGGCGGGAACGTTGACCGCCAGCCTGCCTGTCGGCGTCTCGACCGGCACCTTGGCGCCCAGCACCGCATCCGCCAGCGACACCGGCAGATCGGCATGCAGGTCGCGGCCCTCGATGCGGTAGCGCGGATGCCGGCGGATATGGATCTTGACCAGCGCGTCGCCGGGCTGGCCCGGCCCCTGCTCGCCCTGCCCCTTCAGCCGGATGGTCTGGCCATCCTCGACAAAGGCCGGCAGTTTGACCGCCACCTTGCGGCCATCCGGGAACATCGCCGTCACCTTTTCGGCGGTCGCCGCTTCCTCGATGGTGACGTCGAGCGTGACGTTCAGATCGGCCGCCGTCGCGGGCTGGCGGCGGTCGCCCATGCCGGCACCGCGCGCGCCGGAAAAGGCGTCGCCGAAAATCTGGCTGAAAATATCGCTGTTGCCGTCGAACGGATCCCCGCCCGGGCGCCCCGAACGGAATTCGAATCGCGAACCGCCAGCGCCTTGCTGGCGGCGAAACCCGGCAAAGGGGTCGCCGCCACCGGCGGCGCCTTCAAACCCCTGGAAGCGCGGCTTGCCGTCGGCGTCGATCTCGCCGCGATCGAAAGCGGCACGATTCTTCTCGTCGCCGACGATCTCATAGGCCTGATTGGCCGCGGCAAAACGGTCCTTCGCCTTGGGATCATTCGGATTCTGGTCCGGATGATGTTTCTTGGCGAGTTTCCGGTACGCCGATTTTATGTCCTTGGCCGATGCGTTCTTTGCAACGCCCAGGACCTCATACGGGTCGCGCATGCTTCCTGCCCTGGAAATGAGTTGAGTCCATACTTGCCTCCTATATGCGCTCGGATAGGAAGAAATTCCAGTAGCTGATGGCCATATTGAAAGCGGAAATCAGAGCGCCTTGAAGCCCTGCATGCGCCAGCCGCCGGCACTGGCCAGGCAGAGTTCGCCTTCGAACATGGCAACGCCGTCAAAGCTTTCGCGCGAGGCCTTGAAGCGGCGGCAGGTCTGGCCCCTGTCCTTCAATTCCACCAGTTCGGTGATGGAGCCGCGCGAGCCGGTGCCGGCATTGGCCCACGGCACGGCCTGGCCGCCGAGCTGTTCGATGTCGGCGGAGGACACCGCATTGCCGATCGTCGTCTGGTCGGAGTCGCGATCCGAATCGGCAGGCGCCGGTGAAGCCTGCGTGCTGCTGGTCAGGATCGAGCGGTCGACTTCGGCCTTTTCCAGGCTGAAGCCACCCGCGCCGCAGGCGGCAAGCGGCAAGGCCGCCGCCACGATCGCCGCTTTCGCGCTGGCCGAAGCGATAACGCCCCATTGCCTGCTGTCAAAAGCTTGCGCGATACGCGACAATCGGCAACCTCCCTGATTTCGTGACAATTTGAGAAAAACTATGAGCGACACAGAGTTAACAACCAGTGACTTTACCGAAGCGGCCGAGCCATTTCGCCTCTTTGCCGCATGGCTGGACGACGCCACCAAGAACGAAATCAACGATGCCAACGGCGTGGCGCTGGCGACCGTCGATTCCGAAGGCATGCCGGATGTGCGGATGGTGCTGCTAAAGGGGTTCGATGAAGGCGGCTTTGTTTTCTACACGAATTTCGAGAGCGCGAAGGGCCAGGAGATTCTAGGCAGCATGAAGGCGGCGATGTGTTTCCATTGGAAATCGCTGCGCCGGCAGGTGCGCATTCGCGGCCCGGTGGAGATCGTCAGCGATGCCGAGGCCGACGCCTATTACGCGACGCGCCCACGCGGCAGCCGCATCGGCGCCTGGGCGTCGAAGCAGTCACGGCCGCTGGAAAGCCGCTTCGCGCTGGAGAAAGCTGTCGCCGAATACACGGCGCGCTACGCCATCGGCGAGATTCCACGCCCGAAGCACTGGTCGGGTTTCCGCATCGTGCCGAAGACGATCGAGTTCTGGCACGACCGTCCGTTCCGGCTGCATGACCGGGTGGTCTTTACCCGCAATGCCAAAGGCGATTGGGACAAGACGCGGCTTTATCCTTGAGAGGGCAAGGCCTCAGCTCTTCTTCCTGGTCATGAACGCGGTGAGCGCGGCGCGGGCCTCGTCCGACTTCAGCCGCTCGCGAAAATGCTGGCTTTCCTCGCCGATGCGGGCGACGAGATCGTCGCGCGAGCCACGCATGAGGTCGCGCGCGATCTTCAGCGCCTGCGGTGGCTTGGCGGCGATCTGGCCGGCGGCCGCCAGCACCGAGGCCTCCAGCGCGCCCTCCTCGACCACGTCGTAGATCAGGCCGGAGGCCTTCGCGCGCTCGGCGGAAAAACCTTCGCCAAGGCCGAGCAGCGCGAAGGCGCCTTGCTGACCCAGGATGCGCGGCGCCAGCAGACTGGAGCCGGCCTCGGGCACCAGGCCAAGATCGACGAAAGGCGTCCTGAACACGGTGCGCCGCGTGGCGAAGGTCAGGTCGCAATGCAGGTTGATCGTGGTACCGATGCCGACCGCGATGCCGTCGACCCCGGAGACGATGGGTTTTTCGACCCTGGCCAGCGCCATCAGGAAATCCCAGACTTCCGTGCCGCCGTCACCGCCGGTGGCGACAACCATGAAATCGGCAAGATCGTTGCCGGAGGAGAAGGCACCGGGCACGCCGAGGAAGACATGGACGCGGATCGCCGGATCGGCATCGCCTTCGGCAAGCGCCGCCGACATCTTTGCGTACATGGCACGCGTCAGCGCGTTCTTCTTGTCCGGACGGTTCATGCGGATGATCTGGATGGCGCCCTGGCGCTCGACGAGGATATGGTCTGTCACGGTCTTCTTCCCTGATGGAGCGCTATGAGAATTCAAGCTGATATCAGCGCCTTGCCGGCGGCAGCGAGGCTCTCCGCGCCGTCGATGACGCGTTCCTTCAAGGCGTGTGCCTCGCCGAGCAGGTTTTCGGCGAAGAAGCGGCACAGGGCGATGCGGTCCTGATCGGCAAGCGCGCCGCGCGCCAGATAGGCGCCGCCAGCGGCAAGCGAGATCAACCTGAGATACGGCGTCGCTCCCGCCAGCGCCTCGTCTGACCGGCCGTCGGCCGACAGTTTCTGCAGGAAGCGCGTCGCTTGCGTCAGGTCGCCAAGGGCTGCGTCGAGCGCATCGGCTGTTCGGCCGAAACCCTGCAGGTTGGAAGTACGCACGGCATTGGCGACGGCGGCCAGTTCGCCGATGAAGCCATGCACGTGTTCGCCGCCGCCGAGCGGCAGCTTGCGGGTGACCAGATCGATCGCCTGGATGCCGTTGGTACCCTCGTAGATCGGCGCGATGCGGGCGTCGCGGTAGAAGGCTGCAGCACCGGTTTCCTCGATGAAGCCCATGCCGCCATGCACCTGCACGCCGAGCGAAGCAACTTCGACGCCGACATCGGTCGAAAACGCCTTGGCAAGCGGTGTCAAAAGATTGGCGCGGTCGCGCCAGCGTGACGCCTGATCGCCATCCGAGACCCGCGCCATGTCGATGGCGTGGGCGCAGGAATAGCTGATCGCCCGCGCCGTCTGCGTCAGCGCCTTCATGGTCAGGAGATTGCGTTGCACGTCGGGGTGATGGACGATCGGCGCCATGCCGGCGCCGGCATAATCCGCCGCCTTGCCCTGGCGGCGCTCATTGGCGTAGGCGATCGCCTTCTGGGTGGCGGCTTCCGCGACCGCGACACCCTGCATGCCGACGGCCAGGCGGGCATTGTTCATCATTGTGAACATGCAGGCGAGACCCTTGTTCTCCTCGCCGATCAGCCAGCCGACGGCGCCGGGTCTGGCGCCCTGGAAACCGTCGCCATAAATCATGGTGCAGGTCGGCGAAGCATGGATGCCGAGCTTGTGCTCGAGGCCGGAACAGAAGACGTCGTTGCGGGCGCCGAGCGAGCCATCGTCGTTGACGAAAAATTTCGGCACCAGGAACAGCGAGATGCCGCGCGTGCCGGCGGGCGCGTCCGGCAACCGTGCCAGCACCAGATGGATGATGTTGTCGGTGAAATCGTGCTCGCCATAGGTGATGAAGATCTTCTGGCCGAAGATGCGGTAGGTGCCGTCGCCGGCGGGCTCGGCGCGGGAGCGCAAGGCGGCGAGATCGGAGCCGGCCTGCGGCTCGGTCAGGTTCATCGTGCCCATCCATTCGCCCGACACGAGCTTGGCGAGATACGTCGCCTTGAGCGCTTCGGAAGCGTGCTTGTCGAGCGCTTCGACCGCGCCCATGGTCAGCGTCGGGCCGATGCCGAAGGCCATGGCGGCGGAGTTCCACATTTCGAGCGCCGCGACGCCCAGCATGGTGGGCAGCGCCTGGCCGCCATGGTCTTCAGGCCCCGACAGCGCGTTCCAGCCGCCATCGATCCAGCGGCGATAAAGCTCCTTCCAGCCGGGCGGCATGGTGACGGCGGCATCCTTGAGCACCGCACCCTGCTCGTCTCCGATCTTGTAGAGCGGTGCCACCTCCTCTGTGGCGAAACGGCCGGCCTCGCCAAGGACGGCGTCGACCAGGTCCTCGCCGAGATCGCCGAACCTACCGGCGTCGAGGGCGGATTTCATGCCGGCAACATGCTTCAGCGTGAACGCGATATCCTCGACCGGTGCCCGATACATGCCGCTCGATCCTCCTGATGCACCAGCCTCGCCAACCCTAGAGCCGGCGCGGCCGCAAAACCATCCGCCTTTGGGCGGTCTCCCCATTTCTTTTACGTAAACGTCAAACTTTGTCACGCGGATTTTGCAATCGCGCCGGCCCGTATTAAATTCAATAGGCGCCGCATCAAGCCGACCGGCGACGGACCAGAAGCAGCCGACCGGAACAAGCCCATGCTCGCCAGACCCGACGCCTATCGCTGCATCGAATGTGGCTTGCCCTATCGCGCAACGGGGTTCTGGCATCATGGCGGCCAGTTGGAGCATGGCGCCGCCTACTGGTCGGATCGCGGCATATTGTGCTCGCCGCAATGTTCTCTTGCCCACCACCGCAAGCGCGCCGCCGAAGGCACGCTGCAGCAGGAGCCTGCGCCCGATCCATTTGAATTCCAGCCGTTCAGCCGGCGCTAGCTCCCCACGGCCCTGCTTCGAGAAGCATTCCTTAACCATAGCGGTTCACCATCGGTGTTTGATCAACGGGGATCCCCTGTTTGAAAACGCCGGCGCACCTTCTTCGCCGCTCAGCGATCGCTCTTGCGGCGATGATGGCGCTGATATCGGCGGCAAAGGCCTCGGATTTCTCCGAGCCGTGGAAGAACGCCGACCGCGCGCTGGTCGTCGACGCCTACGAGTACAATTCGATCGACTGGGCGCAGCTCGCCACCGACAAGCGCATCGTCGCCTTCATCAACAAGGCCTCCGACGGCATGCCGCCGCCCTATTTCTGTTTCGGCAGCGACGCCGACGTGAAGCTGTGCAAGGCGCTGTGGAAGCGCCATGCGGTGACGCGCGAACTGTTTCAGACGCGACGGGTCGTCGCCAAGGCGCTCGGCATGAAATGGGGCGCCTATCACCTCGCCCGCCCTGGCAATCCGATCGAGCAGGCCAATAATTTCCTCGATTTCGCCGATCCCGCGCCGGACGATCTCATGGCGCTCGACATCGAGGGCATCGATCCCTCGCAATGGATGTCGCTCGACGATGCCGAGGAGTTCGTGCGCCAGGTGCATCGGCGCATCGGCCGCTTCCCGGTGCTCTACACCAACGGCAAGACCGCGCAGTACATCGCCGACAACCGCTACAAATACCGGCTCTTGTCGCGGCTGCCGCTTTGGTACGCACGCTACAAGCCTGATATCGACGTGCATTTCCCGATGGGCAACTGGCAAGGCTACGCGCTCTGGCAATTTTCCGCGCAAGCCAATTGCGGCCGCTTCCGCTGCCCCTACAGGGTGGCCGGCACGCCCGATAATATCGACGTCAACGTCGTGCCGGCGGATGCCGCCACGCTGCGCCAGCAATGGCCCTTTGGCGGGCTCATCGACGTGCCATCCGACTACCTTGCCAGCGTGCCGGTGCCGCTCTCGCGCCAAGCAGCGCTCGCCGGCAAGACCACCCTCATCTATGCGGATGTGGCAACGCCGCCGACCTTCGAGGAAATGGTCGCGGTGCTCGGTTCGCGCTGGTCCAAATTCCGCGACGGGTTCCGCATGCCGGTGGTGAAGACGGTGCCGCAAAGGCAGGGCTTCGGCATCGTTCAATATGTCGCCTGGAAGCGGACCGGGCAACGCCCAGCCGAGCAGTTGGACGCCGCCCTTGCCGCGGCCGACCCGGTCAGCACCGGTTCGACCGAAATCGATCGCGGCCAGCCGTAGGCCGCCGCTCCCAAATCTCAGCTCGCCCGCTCGCGCGCCACGGCCTGCCAGCCGATGTCGCGACGGCAGAATCCGTCCGGCCAGTCGATCCGGCCGAGCGCGGCATAGGCTCGCGCCTGCGCCTCGCCGACCGTGGCGCCGGTCGCGGTGACATTGAGGACGCGGCCGCCATTGGCGACCAGCGCGCCGCCATTGATGGCGGTGCCGGCGTGGAAGATCTGGACTCCTTCGCCCGCCGCCTGCTCGACGCCGCGGATGACCGACCCCTTTTCCGGCGTGCCGGGATAACCCCGCGCCGCCATCACCACGGTGAGTGCCGTCTCATCGCGCCAGCGTATGGACGTGTGCGCCAGCTGACCGTCGACGGCGGCATTGAGCAGCACCAGCAGGTCGTCCTTCAGCCGCATCATCAGCACCTGACACTCGGGATCGCCGAAGCGGGTGTTGTATTCGATCAGCTTCGGTCCCTTGTCAGTGATCATCAGCCCGGCAAAGAGAATGCCGGCGAAGGGCGCGCCAAGCTCGGCCATGCCGCGCATGGTCGGCTCGATGATCTCGCGCATGGTGCGTTCGACCATCTCAGGCGTCATCACCGGCGCCGGCGAATAGGCGCCCATGCCGCCGGTGTTGGGGCCGACATCGCCGTCGCCGACACGCTTGTGGTCCTGTGCCGTGCCGAAAGGAAGTGCCGTGGTTCCGTCGCAGAGGCAGAAGAAGCTCGCCTCCTCGCCGGTCATGAATTCCTCTATCACCACCTCCGCTCCGGCAACGCCGAAGGAGCCCTCGAAACAGGCATCGAGCGCCGCCCGTGCCTCGTCCAGCGTCATGGCGACGGTGACACCCTTGCCGGCGGCGAGCCCATCGGCCTTGATGACGATCGGCGCACCGGTCTTTTCGACATAGGCCTTGGCCGAGGCCAGATCGTTGAAACGGCCATAGGCGGCGGTGGGGATATCGTATCGGGCGCAGAGGTCCTTGGTGAAACCCTTAGAGCCTTCCAACCGCGCGGCGGCCTTCGAAGGCCCGAAGACGCGGATGTTTTCGGCGCGCAAATCGTCAGCGATACCGGCGACAAGCGGCCCTTCCGGTCCGACGACGACGAGGTCGATTTTCTTCTCCCGGCAGAAGGCGGTCACGGCGGCGTGGTCGGTGATGTCAAGTTTCACCAGTTCAGCCTCAGCACCGATGCCCGGATTGCCGGGGGCCGCGTAGAGCTTGGTCAGCAGCGGCGAGGCGGCAATCTTCCAGGCAAGCGCGTGTTCGCGGCCGCCGGAGCCCAGAAGAAGAACGTTCATGGCCACCTCTCGATGCAAACCCTGGAGAGCACCCGCTATTGCTCTCCGGGCGACGGGTCAAGGCATCAGGGTGTTTTGATCCGAATTGCGCACGGGAACGTTATCCCAGCCGAATATGGGCGGCGAATTCCGGCGCCCCTATTCTGGCCCGCTTCAGCCGGGAAAGAGCACCGGGAACCAGTCCTCGCGCAATTTCTGGCCGGGCTGCATGCCATGGCCGTAATAGGGCGGCGAGGTACGGCCCGGCCGCTCGACATAGTGGGCATCGTCGCCGACCCAGCGCAGCGACAGCGCCCGGCGCCGCGCCGCAGTCAAATTGCCTCGCGCGCCATGCGCGGTGCGGAAGTCGAACAGAATGGCGTCGCCTGGCTCCATCTCCCATTCGAGCACCTTCATCGACGGGTCGTTGTCGGGATCGGGCACCGGCAGGTAGTCGCCCTCGCCGGCATAGAAATTGCTGTCGTCGAGCCAGCGCACCGGCAGGATCATCTTGTCCCATTTGTGCGAGCCGGCGATCAGGCGCAGCGTCGCCTCCTTCACCGGGTCGATGGGGATCCAGAAGCTCACCGTCTGCCGGCCATCGACGAAATAATAGGGGATGTCCTGGTGCCAGGGTGTCGGCTTCTGCGTGCCGGGTTCCTTGACCAGAACGTGATCGTGGAAGAACTGCGCGGTGCGCGACTGCATCACCGCCGCCGCCAGTTCGGCGGCCGGCGATTTCCGCACCACCTCGACGAATTCGGGAATGCGCTCCCAGTTGCAGTAATCGTCGAAGAAACTGCCGCGGCCATTGGCGATGTCGGACGCGGTGGCGCTGCGGTTCTGCATGTTGCGCTCGATGCCGGCGGCAATCGTGTCGACCCAGCCTTTGAAAGCGCCGCGGATGCAGGCCGCGCCGTCACGCTGGTAGTCGGCAATCGTCTCCGCATCGATCAGGCCGGTGTCGATGGAGCGGGCAGCAGTCTGGGAAGCCATGGTGTCCTCCTTTCAGGATCGGGACGACTATTGCAACCCGGATTCATTCAGTAAAATAATAACTTCTCATCTGACACATAGAACAGGACTATGGGCCTCAGCCTCACCCAATTGCGTTATCTGGTCGCTGTCGCCCGCCTCGGCAGCGTCACCGGCGCGGCCAGAGTACTGAACATTTCCCAGCCCTCGATTTCGGTGGCAATCGACGCGGTCGAAAAGGATTTTGGCCAGAAGCTGTTCGTGCGCCAGCGCGGCAGCGGCGTTTCGCTGACCTCCTTCGGCCGCGTCGTCGTGGCCAAGGCAAAACAGGTTCTTGCCGAGACCGACGAACTCATGAGCCTGGGTTCGGGCAATTCCGCCGTCGGCGGCGAGCTGGTGCTTGGATGTTTCGAGGATCTGGCGCCCTATTTCGCGCCAGGTCTGATCCGCGCCTTTTCCGAACGCCATCCAGACGTCACGGTGATCGTTCGCGACGAAACCTTCGAAACGCTCGGGCGGCGTCTGGCGGATGCCGCCATCGATCTCGGCCTCAGCTACGATCTTGGCCTGCCCGCGCATTTCGCCCGCATCCTGCTGCACGAGCTGCGGCCGCACGCATTGCTGCCGGCAGGTCATGCGCTGGTGGACTATCCCGAGGTCAGCCTGGCGGATCTGGCGGCCTATCCACTGATCACGACGGACCAGCCGCACAGCTGGCAGCACATGCTCGACCTGTTCCGTGGCCGTGGCCTCTCGCCGGTGGCCGACAGGGCGACAAGCTCGTTCGAACTCCAGCGCAGCATGGTGGCGAACGGTTTTGGCGTCGCCGTCAGCTACACCCGCCCGCATGGCGACCGCAGCTATGATGGACTGCCCCTGATCTGCAAGCCGCTGTCGGATCCGCTGCCGATGCAACGCATCATCCTCACCTATGACACGCATCAGCGCGTGTCGAATGCGGCTTTGGCATTCATCGAGACGGCGAAAGACTGGTTTTCCACGCGCGACATCTTCACCTCCTGACAGGCTGACGGTCGCTGCTCATCCGCTTGGCGCTTGACGGTCTCCACGGCTGCTGCCACTCCATGGACATGGAACCTATCCAGTCGAGAGCGGCCCAGGGCCGTGTTGCCGATGCGCCGAACGGCCATTGGGTCTATCGTGTGCTGCCGCGCGCGGTTTGGCCCTATGCGCAGCTTGCGCGATGGGACAGGCCGATCGGCTGGCAATTGCTTTTGTGGCCATGCTGGTGGTCGGCGGCGCTCGCGGCAAGCGCCTATCCGCGCCCCGGCGACCCGCTGCTCTCACTGCTGCCGGCGCCGTTGTATCTCGTGCTGTTCCTGGTCGGCGCCATCGCCATGCGCGGCGCCGGCTGCACCTATAACGACATCGTCGACGAGAACATCGACAACCAGGTCGAACGCACCCGCTCGCGTCCGCTGCCATCGGGCCAGACCACGCGCCGTCGGGCCTGGCTGTTTCTTGTCCTGCAGGCTCTGGTCGGCCTTGTCGTGCTCCTGCAATTCAACAGCTTCGCCATTCTGCTCGGCATCTGCTCGCTGTTGATCGTCGCCATCTATCCATTCATGAAGCGGATAACCAACTGGCCGCAATTGTTTCTCGGCCTCGCCTTTTCCTGGGGCGCGCTGATGGGATGGGCGGTCGAGTTCGGCGATCTCGATGGCCCCGCCATCATGCTCTATATCGGTTCGATCCTGTGGGTGATCGGCTACGACACGATCTATGCGCACCAGGACAAGGAAGACGATGCCATTGTCGGCGTGCGCTCGACGGCGCGCCTGTTCGGCGACAACACCAAATCGTGGCTGGCCGGACTTTACGGCGGCACACTGGTCTGCTTCGCCATCGCCTTCGCCTCGGCGCAGGCGCCCGTGGTGGCGCTCGCCGGACTGATCGCCGCCGGCGCCCATATGGCGCGGCAGATCGCGGTTCTGGACATCAACGATCCGGACCAATGCCTGCGGCTGTTCCGGTCGAACAACCAGGTCGGCTGGCTGATCTTCCTCGGCCTGATCGGCGGCGCATTGTGGGTGGCGCTGAAGCCGCTGGTTTAGTCGCGTGAAATGATCTCCTGGCCGCCGATGACCAGCCTGAGACCGAGGTTGCCGGCTCTGCGGCGGGCAAGGAAGCGAGGGCGGCGCGTGTTGGAAACGCGACCCTTGCGGCGATCCTGCGGCGGCAGCGTCTTGATGGCGGCGCCGAGCGATTCCTCCAGGGTGCGGGCGACGCCGTCCGATTCGATCAGCAGCATCGGCAGGCGGTAGGCATCGGCCCAGGCGCGCCAGTCGGCGGCGACATCATCGAGATCGTCGGCGACCAGCAGGGGCACCGACAGCATCGGATCATTGTGCAGGAGTTCCAGGGTCACCGTGACGTTGCCTTCCGGATCCTCCATCGCGCGGGCGGCAACGCCGCGGAACGCATTGGCCGGCAGGGCGATGATCGCCGGCACGCCGCTCATCTCGAGCATGCGGCGGATCACGGCGCCACGGTGGTCGATGGTGAACGTCACGTCGCCATAATCGTCGCGGGTGGCGTAGCTGACCATCTGGGGCAGTCGGAATGGGTCGAGGCGCATGTTGCGTCCCGCCCAGACTGGCTTCAGTCCGGTGTTCATAGAGTGCCTTCCTGTCTGTCTCCTGAGAGCCGGTGTCCGGTTCTCTCCGGGCCAGTTTTCCCGGCCTCGTTATGGGGAAACAGTAGCGCGGGCTCCTTACCGCCGCGCTTAAGAAAGTCGGTTAAATTTTGCTGATCTCAGGGATGGTTATCGGAATGCCACCGGCCACTAGACGTTGAAAGGATCAGATAACCTTACCGGGATTCATGATGCCGGCCGGATCGAAGGCGGCTTTCACCCGGCGCATCAGATCGATGGCCATCGGCGGTGCCGTGGCGATCAGTTCGTCGCGCTTCAACTGGCCGATGCCGTGCTCGGCCGAGATCGAACCGTGGAAGGCGCGCACGACATCGTGCACGGCCTTGTTCATGGGATGGTAGAGGGCGAGAAACGCCTCATCGTCGCCATCGACGGGCCGCGAGATGTTATAGTGGAGGTTGCCGTCGCCCATATGGCCGAAGCAGACCACGCGGGCGCCGGCACTGACCGACGCCACCGCGCCGGCGGCCTCTGCGATGAAGCGCGGGATCGAGGCGATCGGCACCGAAATATCGTGCTTGATCGAGGCGCCCTCCGGCTTCTGGCATTCGGGCAGCGTCTCGCGGAAATTCCAGAAAGCGTCGCCCTGGGCAAGGCTGGCCGCGACCACCGCATCGCCAACGATGCCTTGCTCGAGGCCATCCGCCAGCACCTCCTCGATCAGCGCCCGGCCATCGGCTTCCGAGCGGCCGGAGGAAACCTGCATCAAGACATACCAGGGCCAGTCGTCGGCCAGCGGCCGCACGACACCTTGACCATGCCTGAGCGTGAAATCGTAGGGCCTCTTGCCGATCAATTCGAAGGCGGTGAGCGAAGCGCCGGCGCGGTCCATCGCCAGGCTGAACAAAGATAGCGCCGCCTCGGGCGACGACAGGCCGGCGAATGCGACCTCACGCCCCTTCGGCTTCGGGAACAGCTTCAGCACGGCGGCGGTGATGACGCCGAGCGTGCCTTCGGCACCCACGAACAAATCCTTCAAATCGTAGCCGGTGTTGTCCTTCTTCAGCTTGCGCAGATCGTCGAAGACCTCGCCCGTCGGCAGTACCACTTCGACACCGAGACAGAGTTCGCGGGCATTGCCGTAGGCCAGCACGCCGGTGCCACCGGCATTGGAAGAAAGATTGCCGCCGATCTGGCAGGAGCCTTGCGCGGCGAGCGACAGCGGAAACAGCCGGTCGGCGGCGTCGGCCGCCTCCTGCAGCGTCTGCAGGATGACGCCGGCCTCCGCCGTCACCGTGTTGGACAGGACGTCGATCTCGCGGATGCGGTTCAGCCGCGACAAGGACAGGATGATCTCGCGACCGGATTTGTCCGGCACCTGGGCGCCGACCAGCCCGGTGTTGCCGCTTTGCGGCACGATCGGCGTTGCCGTCTCGGTCGCCAGCCGCATGATGCGGCTGACCTCGTCGACGCCACCCGGCCGCAGCACCAGCGACGTCGCACCATGCCAGAGCCCGCGCCGCTCGACGAGATAAGGCGCAATGTCCTGCTCGTCGCGCAGCGCGTATTTGTCACCCACGATCGCCGCAAAGCGGTCGATGAGGGCGGGATCGAGTGTCTTTGCGATTTCGGTCATGCGGCAAAACTATGTTGTGGGCTGTGCATTGTCACGAGGGGCGGCCGCGCGAGCGAGCCGGTCATTGATGGCCTCTCCGAGCCCGTCGAACGGAATCGTCTCCACCGCGATGGTGCGCGCGCCGCTGCGATCGAGTTCCTGCATATAGGCGAAAAGATTGCTCGCCGCTTCACGCAGGTCACCAGACGCGGACAGGTTGAGGAACGCGGCAGCATTGCGCCAGCCTTCGGCTCGCCGATCGCCGAAGGCAAGCAGCGCCTCGCCCTCGACGACCATTCCGGCATTGAGCCGCATCTCAGCACCCGGCGCATAGTGCGAGGCAAGCATGCCTGGCGCCTCGACGCCGACTGCACCGCCGCGCAACAGTTCCATGCCGATGGCCGCCTCGATCTCCCCGGCGGCGATGCCGCCAGGCCGGAGCAGACGCACTCCTGCCCCTTCGGCCTTGACGATGGTCGATTCCAGTCCGACCGGCGTCGCGCCGCCATCGACCACCAGCTTGATGCGGGCGCCGAGATCGGCCGCCACCGCTTGCGCCGTCGTCGCGCTGATCTTGCCGGAGGAATTGGCGCTGGGCGCGGCCAGCGGCCGGCCGAGCTTTGCGATGAGGTCGCCGCCAAAGCCCCTCGGCATGCGCAAGGCGATCGTGTCGAGCCCGGCTGTGACCAGTGGATGGATGCCGTTGCCGGGCCGCTGCGACAGCACCAGCGTCAGCGGACCCGGCCAGAAGGCCTGTGCGAGTTTCTTCGACAGCGGATCGAACACGGCGATGCGCTCGGCCATGGCCATGTCGGCGACATGGGCGATCAGCGGATTGAAGCGCGGCCGCCCCTTGGCCTCGAAGATGCGCGCCACGCCGATGCCGTTGGTGGCATCGCCGGCAAGCCCGTAGACGGTTTCCGTCGGAATGGCGACGACGTCGCCGCCCTGAAGCAAAGCCAGCGCCCGCTCCAGCGCCTCGCCGACGGCAAGTATCTCAGCCACTCTCGTCACCTCGCAGATGCCGGCTGCGTAGTACGATGGCGGCTGTTGGGCAAGAGAGGGTCTTGGCGATTTATCAATCCCTAAAATGCTATATTTGTGCGAAAGCCGGCATCAATTCTGGCCTGCTATTGAGCAGCTTCGGGGCAAAGGGGAGCTATATCAGTGTTTGTGCGCGTACTGCTGGGAATAACTCTGGCCACGATGGCCAGCGGAGTTCAGGCCTCGTCCCTGGTCTTTCCCGGCCCGCCGGCCGCGACGCCCTCCATCCTGACCCTGAAGGCGGCCGATATCAAGGCAAGCGATGTGGTGTCCGTCGTCGCGCTCGGCGAGCCCGACGTCACCTATGAGAAGGTGGCGGCGATCCCCAACGCGCCCGAGGCACAGCACGGCTTCATGCCAAGCCCGATGATCATTCGCGGCGGCATCGTCGGCGGCGATTTCTCGACACCGACACAAACCAAGGCACCGGCCGCCACCACCGCCGCGGCTCCTGCTCCGGCCCAGGCGACCGCCTCGGCGGCTCCGGCGTCGGGCACGCAGAAGAAGCCGGCCGCACCGGCAGCCGCATCGGCGCCCGCTTCCAAGGTCGGCAAGGTCAAGTAGCCAGCCGGCAAACTGCTGGACTGGGCCAGCTCGTTGACAGCTTGATGGGGCCCTGCGCACCATTGCCGCGCGAGTTCGTGCCGGCATATCTTGCCGCTCGAAGCCGCCGCCTGAATTTGGTCGAGCGATTCAGGGAATGGGGCGGCTGTGGCAAACGAGTTCGTCGTTTCAAAAGGGGGTTGATCATGAGACTATGCAAGATCGTTACCGTGGCCGGACTTCTGCTGGCATCGTTGCTGGGCGTCCGTGCAGCGCAAGCCGATGACATGCTGGGATCCTATGTCGCGCGTATTTCCGATCGGGATCATCAGGCGAGCGACGGCTATGCGCTGGACAGCGCCGCGCAGATGGTGCGGCAGGACCGCGCCAATTGGCACAAATTCCATCGCCGCGACAGCGACGATGAGGGTGATGCCTGGTTCAGGACCAACGACCAGCGCGCCGACCTGCAGCGCATGCTGGAGCGTCCCGGCGCGATGAGCTCGTCGACCAAGCGCGCCATCGTCAATGGCGAACCGCTGATCCAGGTCGACGTCTACGAGGACAGCGTGCGCGTCCGCATCCTGGAGAACTGACAAGCGTCCGGGAAGATGACAAAGGGCGGCGCCGATGCGCCGCCCGCTTCTCGACAAAGCCGGATTGAAATCTCAGGCCGCTTCTTCCTTGTCGTCCTCGTCTTCTTCGGACTCGCCGTCTTCGGATTCTTCTTCGTCTTCGGCGTCATCGCCTTCCGCCTTCACGGCGTCATCGGCGTCGTTCTCGTCAGACCGTTCGCCGTCTTCGTCGTCGCCTTCTTCTACGTCGCCATCCTCGTCCTCAGAGTGATCGGCGGCTTCGACCGCCGTGGCGGCAGCATGGTCGAGGGCGGTTTCGGAAGCGGATTCAAGCGCCTCGGCGGCCGAGGTTTCTTCAGTCACTTCGATGTCGTGATCGGAATTCATGGAAGCCTCCGTTGGGTTGGGGAACATGTCCCTTTTGCCACGCAGAGATCATCGTCATATGACTGTAAGCCGGCTCGAACGGCCGGCTGGAAGATATTTTTGTTAAGCTCTCAACCCGCGATTTTCGAGAAATCAGCGACCTGACCGGTGGCCGCGCGGATGCGCGTGAGCAGCGCCAGGCGGTTGGCTCGCACCGCCAGGTCTTCATCATTCACGAGAACACCTTCAAAGAATGAATCAACCGATTCGCGCAACGCGCTAAGCGCCAGCATGGCGGCGGAAAAGTCTTCGTTTTGAATCGCTTCGCCGGCTTGCTTCTCGGCCTGATTCACCGCCGCAAACAGCGACTTCTCGGCATCTTCCCTGAACAGTGCCGGCTCGACAGTCTCTGCGACCGTCGTTTTCTTCTTCTCCTCGGCGGCCAGGATGTTGGCCGCACGCTTGGTGCCGGCGAGCAGGTTCTTGCCGTCCTCGGTGTCGAGGAAGGAACCAAGCGCCTCGACGCGGCGCACGATTTGCAGCAGGTCGTCGGACCGCGGGGTGATGACGGCATCGATGAGATCGTGGCGGGCGCCTCGATCGCGGAGGTAGACTTTCAGGCGGTCATGGAAGAACGACCGTAAATCATCAAACAAAGACATGTTGGCC
Organism: Mesorhizobium sp. WSM4310; assembly: GCF_007003935.1. NCBI lineage: Bacteria > Pseudomonadati > Pseudomonadota > Alphaproteobacteria > Hyphomicrobiales > Phyllobacteriaceae > Mesorhizobium > Mesorhizobium sp. WSM4310. The sequence continues at coordinate 327,353 of NZ_VFTA01000001.1, read as the reverse complement.
TGGTATTCGACGGCCGTGTATCTGCTGACATATGCATCAGCGATCTTGAGGGCATCTGCTTCTTCGAGAGGGGAAATCCGGTTGGCTTTCTCTGCAGTCTCTAAGAGCGTGTAGAGGTGCAGGTATTCGTCTTTCCCCAAATGCGTCAAGATTTCGGTTTCGGCCAAATGTTCCGCAGCAGCCTCACGGGAAGACAACACGCCAGCAACAATTCGCCCACGTATCGCGTCAGCTTCTTTTGATATTTCGAAGTCGCGCTGTGCGTAGAAGACGTCGGTAAGCTCAACGTTCAGAGAATTCTCGACCACAATCCTGATCGCCCCCAGCGCAGCCCTCCGCAGCGCATACGGGTCCTTCGACCCTGTCGGCTTTTCATCGATGGCCCAGAAGCCGACCAGCGTATCGAGCTTGTCGGCAAGCGCGACGGCGACCGACACCGGGTCGCTCGGCACATAGTCGGACGGGCCCTGCGGCTTGTAATGTTCCTCGATGGCTGCTGCAACGGATGGGTGCTCGCCCTGGAGCAACGCATATTTGCGGCCCATGGCGCCCTGCAATTCGGGGAACTCGCCGACGACTTCAGTGGTGAGATCGGCCTTGGCGAGAACCGCCGCGCGTGCGGCGAGCGCCGGGTCAGCACCGACGGTCGGTGCCAGGTCTTCAGCCAGCTGGGCAATCCGCTCCACCCGCTCGCCCTGGGTGCCGAGCTTGGCGTGGAAGGTGACGCCGAGATGGTCGAGGCGGGCCATGCGTTGGTCGAGCGGCCTTTTCAGATCGAGGCCAAACTTTTTCGCCGAGGCTTCGAGTTGGCCGAGGTCCGGCAGATCGCCCTGGTCCGTGGTCCAGAAATAAAGCGCATCGGAGAGGCGGGCGCGCACCACCTTGCCGTTGCCGTGGGCGATCTCCTTGCCGCCGTCCCTGGCCTCGATGTTGGCGGTGAGAATGAAGCGGCTGGACAGCGCCTCGCCTTCACCTTGCGGTCGCGTGACGAAGCACTTCTGGTTGGCGCGGATGGTCAGCCGGATCACTTCGGCCGGAATGGCGAGGAAATCCTGCTCGAACTCGCCCATCAGCACGACAGGCCATTCGACGAGACCGGACACTTCCTCCAGCAGCCCTTCGTCCTCGACCAGGTCGAGCCCGTTGGCGAAAGCGAGGTTGCGGGCGTCGGCAAGGATGATCTCCTTGCGCCGGTCGGCGTCGAGCACGACCTTTGCCGCTTCCAGCTTGCTCACATAATCCTCGAAGCGGCGCACGGTGATTTCGCCCGGGGCGAGGAAACGGTGGCCATATGTGACGTTGCCGGAGCGGATGCCGTCGATCTCGAAATCGACCACGACAGGCTCCTCGGTTTCCGGGCCGAAGGTGCACAGGATCGATTGCAGCGGCCGCACCCAGCGCAGCGAGCCTGGCTTGGCCGAGGCCGGTCCCCAGCGCATCGATTTCGGCCAGGGGAAATTGCGGATAATGCCCGGCACCAGTTCCGCGATGATCTCTTCGGCCGCCCTGCCCGGCTTCGAAATGTGGGCGACGTAGAAGTCGCCCTTCTTCGGGTCGGAATGGACATGCGCCTCGGCGACCGAGGACAGCCCTGCCTTGCGCAGGAACCCCTGGACCGCCTGCTCGGGTGCCGTCGTCGATGGTCCCTTGATCTCTTCGCGGATATCCTTCGAGCGCGCCGTCAGGCCCCTGATGTCGAGCGTCAGGCGCCGCGGCGTCCAGTATTCGCGCGCCGCCTCATAGGTCAGACCGGCTTCGACCAGACCGTCGGTCAGCATCTTCTTGAGATCACCCGCCGCCTTGCGCTGCATGCGCGCGGGGATTTCCTCGGAGCGAAGTTCTAGAAGCAGGTCAGGCATTGGGGTCAGCTCATGCGAGAGAGTGGTCCGGGCGGGGCATAGCAACTCGGCTGGCCGCTGTCACCCTTTCCAGAAATTTTGGCTGCCCTGTCGGGACGCGGCGCCCCAGTCCGTCCTTGGATCAAAGATTTCCATGAACCGAACGCAGCGCTGAAGCGACCCACGCTCAGGCAGGGAACTATTGGCTGAACGACCATGAAAACGGCATCCAGACTTCTGCAGATCCTCGCGCTCAGCGCCTGCTTCACCGCGCAGGTCCATGGCGCTTTCTCGATGCCGGGTGTTCGGCAGGCATTGCGGACAATGGCTGGCTCGAGCGGCCAGATCCTGTCACCGATCAACGCTACCCTCGAGACGATGAGGTCTGCCTGAAGCAGAGCTTTGTTTGGCGCAACTCCCCCGGGAAAAAGCTACGCGCTTTTCCTGGAATTGCTCAGGCCGCCAATCCACCCGCCTGTGTCTTCAAAAACGCCTCGCCGCAGGCCTTCGCCAGATTGCGCACGCGCAGGATGTAGCTCTGCCGCTCGGTAACCGAGATCACGCCGCGCGCGTCGAGCAGGTTGAAGACATGGCTGGCCTTGATGCACTGGTCGTAGGCCGGAAAGACCATCTTGTGCATCGGCAGATTGTCGTTCGACGCCGGCGCGCCGGCCTCGAGCAGCGCCTTGCACTCGGCCTCGGCGTCTTCGAAATGCCTGAGCAGCATCGCCGTGTTGGCGTATTCGAAATTGTGGCGCGAATATTCCTGCTCGGCCTGCAGGAAGACATCGCCATAGGTCACCTTGTCGGCGCCTTCGCGGCCGTTGAAGTTGAGGTCGTAGACATTGTCGACGCCCTGCACATACATGGCGAGCCGCTCCAGCCCGTAGGTCAGTTCGCCCGCCACCGGCGCGCATTCGATGCCGCAGACCTGCTGGAAATAGGTGAACTGCGAGACTTCCATGCCGTCGCACCAGCATTCCCAGCCAAGCCCCCAGGCGCCGAGCGTCGGGCTTTCCCAGTCGTCCTCGACGAAGCGGATGTCATGCAGCAGCGGATCGACGCCGATCGCCGCCAGCGAGCCGAGATAGAGCTCCTGCAGGTTCGGCGGATTCGGCTTAAGGATCACCTGGTACTGGTAATAATGCTGCAGCCGGTTCGGGTTCTCGCCATAGCGGCCATCCTTGGGGCGGCGCGAGGGCTGGACATAGGCGGCGTTCCAGCGCTTCGGCCCGAGCGCGCGCAGCGTCGTTGCCGGATGAAACGTGCCGGCGCCGACCTCCATGTCGTAGGGCTGCAGGATGACGCAACCATAAGCCGCCCAGTAATTGTGCAAGGTCAGGATCAGCCCCTGGAACGAGCGGCTGGGGTGCATATGGGCAGGGATTTCAATCGTCACGGGTGGCCTCGACATCAAAGGCTGGAGCCTGTCCTCGAGCATGATCTTTTCCGAAAACCGGTATCCACTTTTCGGGATCGTGCTCTTGCCGGCCCGTCCTAGAGACACGGCGGCGAAGCGTCAAGCAAGGGGCGCGCCGGATGCGAGCCGCCATGAGTATGCCGGGCGGTGTTGAAGACTTTGCCGGGGACTGGCCCATTGCCGGGCTCGGGAGCCTGCGGTCTGTTTCGTCCCTACAGCCCACATCAACGACCACAGGTCCAGCCATGCCCAGCTTCATCATCGTCCGCCCGGTCACGCGACAGGATTACGAGCAATGGCTGCCGCTGTGGGACGGCTACAACGCATTTTATGGCCGCGCCGGCGAGACAGCGCTGGCAAGCGAGATCACCGCGATGACGTGGTCGCGCTTCTTCGACGCCTATGAACCGGTCCATGCGCTGGTGGCTGAAAGCCAGGGACAGTTCCTCGGCCTCGTGCACTATCTGTTCCACCGCAGCACGACGGCGATCGCACCGAACTGCTATCTGCAGGATCTTTTCACCACGCAGGCTTCGCGTGGCAAAGGCATCGCCCGGGCGCTGATCGAAGGCGTCTATGAGCGCGCGCAGGCCGCCGGCTCCGGACGGGTGTATTGGCTGACGCACGAAACCAATCAGACCGCGATGAGACTCTATGACAAGGTCGGCGAACGCTCCGGTTTCGTCGTCTACCGGAAGCTGTTTTGAGGGCTGCGCGCCTCCAAACGAAAACGGGGCTCCCAAAGAAGCCCCGTTCGCATTCAAAAGTAGCCGATCTCACCCCTTCGGGACAGGCACCGGCTCGGGCTTGACCTTGGGCGTTTCCTGCGCCGTGTTGGATTCGATCGGCGGCAGGCCCTTCATCAGCTTCTGCTGCAAGGTGGCCAGCACGTCGGGATCGGGCTTCAGGTCACGCGCCTGATTCCACTGGAAGGTGGCTTCCAGCTTGCGGCCGACGCGCCAGTAGGCGTCGCCGAGATGGTCGTTGAGAACCGGATCTTCGGGCTTCAGCGATACGGCGCGTTCCATCTCGCGCACCGCGTCATCGAAGCGGCCGAGGCGGAAATAGGCCCAGCCCAGCGAATCCACGATGTAACCGTCGCTCGGCCTGAGGTCGACGGCCTTCTGGATCATCGCCAGGCCTTCCTTGAGGTTGGTGTTCATGTCGACCCAGGAATAGCCGAGATAGTTCAGCACCTGCGGCTGGTCCGGCTGCAGTTCCAGCGCCTTGCGGAAATTCGGTTCGGCCTTAGGCCATTCCTTCAGCCGCTCGTAGGCGATGCCACGCTGGTAGAAGATGTTCCAGTTGGCAGCGGTCGGCGTCTTCAGCGCCTCGACGGCCTTGTCGTAGAGGTTGGCGGCCGAGCGGAAATCGTCCTTGGAGGAATAGACCCCGCCAAGCGCCAGATAGGCGCGCATGTCGTTGGGATGAGCCTCGACGAAGGCCTTCAGATGGGTGATCGCCTCGTCATGGCGGTCGAGATCGGCAAGGTTGAGGCCAAGCTGCAGGTCAGAAAGCTCCTTCAGCGGCGAAGAATCGGGAATCCGCCGATAGAGCGCGATGGCGCCCTCGCCGTCCTTCAGCTGCTCGGCGACGGCGGCGAGTTGCACGAGAGCCGCGTCGCTGTCGGGCCGCAGGGCGAGCGCATATTGCAGGTAAAGGCGAACGAACGGCTCGCCGCCGCCCCGGTTGAGCGCGGTGGCGAGGTCGAGCAGGATTTCGGAAGCACCGTCGGACGGACCGGACACGAAGGGCGCGATCTTGTCGCCCTTGCTGATCCTGTCGCGCAAGGCGACGATTTCGAGCTTACCCGGCGAAAACGCCTCGGCCTGGTCGAGCACCGAGATCGCCTTGGCCTTGTCGCCCTTGCGGGCCAGGAACGAGGCATAGGCCTGCGCGTTGCGCATCCAGGTTTCGGGCGCGGCTCCGCCGGCGGCGGTATCCTGCATCGTCGCGGCGTAGATCGCCTCGGCCTTTTCGGGCATGTTCGAGGCATCGGCGACCAGGGCGCGGTGGAAGGATTTGAACAGGCCGAACCAGTCCGGGCCCTGAAGCTTGTCGATCGAAGCCATCGCGTCGCCGGCTTGGCCAGCACCCTGTTCGGCCCAGCCGGACATCACGCCGGAAATCAGCCGGTCAAGGTCGGACTCCAGTGACAGCTTCAGCCAGTACTGGGCCTTGGTGAAATCCTTCTTGTGGAAAGAATCGACGGCCAGCGCCAGGCGCGAGAAGCGCTCGACATCGGGCACTTCCTTGAGCTTGTCGGCATAGACCAGGGATTCGTCGAAGCGACCTTGCGCGATCAGCGACAGCATCAGGCTCTGCTGCAGGCCGGTGTCGCTCGGATCGAAGGCCAGGGCCTGCTTGTAGTAGGCGATGGCGCTGTCGAGGTCGTTGTCGCCTTCGGCGATCCGCGCTGCCAGATAGGCGCCCGAGAACGACGAGATCTTGACCGGTTCGGTGGATTGCTTGGCATAGGCCGGCAAAGCCGAAATCGCCATGCCCGTCACAATTGCCAGCCTTGTCAGCCAGCGCGCACGTCCTTGCTGCATCGTATCCCTTTCAGCCAGGCGCCATCTCCGCTTCAGCGGGATCGACGTAGACTCGATCTTTCCGGGCAAAGCATGGCCTTTTTGGGGTCGCGCTTCAATCCGCCTGAAATTCACAATCGGGTCAGCCGATTAACAAACCATGGCTGGAGGAGATTTTCGGCCGCGGAAAGGCCGGCGTCAAGGTCAGCGCTGCACGACGGATCGCTGCACTTTCGTCTCGGGAAAGCCGCCGGCCGCAATCGCGCCGCACAGTTCGTTCCATTCGCAACCGCCGCAAGCCTTGCGCACGCCATTAACGGAGAACGCCTGTCGCAGCCGCGCCAGGATTGCCGCGTCGAGATCGAGGCGGACGCCGGGCTGGATTGGTCGGGCCAGAAGATCCCCGACATCGCGTGCGGCAAGCCGGTCCCGCTCGATGACGCTCTCGTTGCGGCAATGCGGGTCCGGCCCTTCGAGCAAAGGCGCGCAGACATCATCCGGGCCGGAAACAAGGAGGATGTCCTCGCCCCGGCTCAGGCGCTCCGCGATCGCGTCATAATTGACGGTGAAGGCGGGGCTGTATCCCTTGCCCACATAGGTGAGCAGGCAAAGGAGATGATGAGCGCGCAGCCTGATCGTCACGGATTGGCCGGCTTCGCCTTGCCACGGGGGAGCGCCATGAGTGTCGCGGCACCAAGCGCCGACTTCAGCAAGCCGCCGACAATGAACGGCAGGAAGCCGAAGGTAATGGCCTTCTCAGTGCCGATCATGACGGCGAGCCATGCCGTGCCGAGCACCAGGCAGGCAAGATTGCCGAGCAGCATGGCGGCGAAGGCAAGCACCACCCTGTTGCCGTTCCAGCCGCGTTCGGCCAGCCAGCCGACAAGCGCGCCGGTGATCGGGAAAGCGAAGAGATAGCCACCGGTCGGCCCGACGAAATGCGCGACGCCGGCAGCGCCCCCGGCCAGCACCGGAAAGCCGGCAGCACCCTCGACCAGCCATGCCGCGATGGTGACCGCGCCAAGCCGCCAGCCATAGAGCGCGCCGATCAGCGTCACCGCGAAGGTCTGCATGGTCACGGGAACCGGCACCATCGGCACCTCGATGTAGGAGGACAGCGCCAGGAACAGCGTGCCGAGCACCACGGCTCCGACCTGCCAGGCGAGCGAGCGGTCTTGAAGCCGGAGCGGGCTGAAGGACGGCTTGCTGGACGTGAATGCGATGTCTGTCATGAGGGTCCCTTCGGTCGATTTGAAATTATAGATAATTTCTGTTTTCGATCTATTATCGAATCCACATTTCTCGCAACATAGCAAGCCTTCCCACGACAAAGAGCGTCTGAACTGCGTCGCGATGCGCTTCAGGTCATTGCTTTATGGATGGCGCCCCAAATTGAGGGCCACTTTTGGGTGAGGGGCATCAACCCACGATCGCGAAGGCTTCGCGCGTCGCGCCGGACGCTGTCCTGACCGGCTTGCGGCCGATCCATTGGACATGCCGCCCCAGCGTCGCCGCGGCCGATTCGGTGTTCCCCTGCCGCAAGGCGGTCAGGATCGCCCTATGGTCCTGGTCGGTGCGCGCCTCCCACTCCGAGCGCCATGCCGCGAACAGGAAGCGGGCGCTGGCGGCATGCAGATCGTCGATGGTGGCGAGCAGGCGCGGCATGCCGCATGGCGCCAGGATCAGCCGGTGAAAGGCGCGGTTGGCTTCCTCCCAGGATCGGACATCGCGCGATTTGTCGCCAGCCTTGGTCGCCTCCTCGGCAAGATCGAGAATGGCCGACGTCAGATGCGGCGCGGCGTGGCGCAGCGCCAGCACTTCGAGCGCGGCCCGCATTTCGGCGACCTCCTTGACCTCGCCGAGATCAAAAGCCGCGACGCGCACGCCACGGCGCGGTTCGCTGACGGCCAGGCCTTGCGCCTCCAGACGGCGGAAGGCCTCGCGCACCGGAACATGACTTGTGTTGAATTCCTCGGCGACATGATCCTGGCGCAGCCGCGCTCCAGGCTCGATCGCGCCCGAGATGATGCGGTCCGCCAGCGCCTTGCTGATGCGCACCGCGATGGTGTCGTCCGTGCCCTTTGCCATGTTTTATAGATAATTTGCCGCAAGGCCGCTTGTCGAGACGACGAGGCCGTGTTCGCCATCGTTCTCCCCAGTACAAAGCGACCGGAAATTCGGAGAAAAGACGGCCTTCTCAGTTCACCCGGCTGATGCAGAAATCGATGACGTCGATCAGCGCCGATTTCTGCGGCGTTTCTTCCAGCGGCGCCAGCGCGTCGCGGGCGATCTCGCCGAAATGGCGGGCGCGGCCGATCGTGTCGGCGATGGCGCCGTGACGGGTCATCAGGCCGATCGCCTTTTCCAGGCCCGCGTCGTCGACGACATTGTCCTCGATGGCGCGCTTCCAGAAGGTGCGCTCGGCCTTGGTGCCGCGCCGGTAGGCGAGGATGACCGGCAAGGTCACCTTGCCCTCGCGGAAATCGTCGCCGACATTCTTGCCCAGGTCCTTGCTGGTGCCGCCATAATCCAGCGCATCGTCGATGAGTTGGAAGGCAAGCCCGAGATTCATGCCGTAGGAGCGTAGTGCCGCGCGATCATTGCGGGTCGCCTGGGCGATGACCGGTCCAACTTCGGCGGCGGCCGAAAACAGTGCGGCTGTCTTGGCCTTGATGACGGCGAAGTGCTCGTCCTCGGTGGTTTCAAGGTTCTTGGCGGCTGCGAGTTGCATGACCTCGCCCTCGGCGATGATCGAGGCGGCGCTCGACAGGATGTCGAGCGCTTCGAGCGAGCCGACATCGACCATCATGCGGAAGGCCTGGCCAAGCAGGAAATCGCCGACCAGCACGCTTGCCTGGTTGCCCCAGATCATGCGGGCGGTCTTCTTGCCACGGCGCATGCCGCTCTCGTCGACGACGTCGTCGTGCAGCAAAGTCGCGGTATGCATGAACTCGACTGAGGTGGCCAGCTTGACATGGCCTTCGCCGGCATAGGCGAACATCTGCGCGGCGGCGAGCGTCAGCATCGGCCTGAGCCGCTTGCCGCCCGACGAGATCAGATGGTTGGCGACCTCCGGAATCATCTCGACGTCGGAGCCGGCCTTGGACAGGATCAATTCGTTGACGCGTCCCATGTCGGCCGCCGTCAGATCGATCAGATCCTTGATGGAGGCGGGCTCCCGCTTCCCGTTTTCGATGTTGAGAACGACACCCACGACAATAACTCCCGTCTTGTTACAACGCGTGCGACGGCACCCTTAGTCCCGATACGGACTCTAGGGCGGCGGACACGGCCACGGCAAGTGGCGAATTGGCGCGGCGGCGGTGACAGCCTGTTAACGATCCTGGATGGAGCCAAGGCTCTGCCGCCGAATCCCCTGCCCGTTTACATCAATGGCGCAAACTGCGAGTTTCATAGGATGATAGAGCTTGTCCGCACCAACGATGCCGTGATCATCTCCTTCGTCGAATCGCTGATGCGCGACGCCGGTATCGCCTGCTTTGTCGCCGATCAGAATATGAGCATTCTCGAAGGGTCGATCGGGCTTTTGCAGAAGCGCGTCATGGTCGACGCCGACCAGGCCGATGCCGCTCGTCGCATCCTCAGGGATGCCGGCATCGCCAACGAGATCCGCACAAAATAATGTCGACCGCGCCAGCCGCCCCTGCCCTTGACACCCTCGGCTCGGACACGCCGGCCCATACGGTCGATGCCTTCCATCGCGGCCGGTTCTGGCTCGTCCAGCCCAAGCATGGCGGCCACCGCGCCGGCATGGATGCGATGATGCTGGCGGCGTCCGTGCCGTCCGTCTTTGGCGGACGTCTCGCCGATTTCGGCGCCGGCGCCGGCGCTGCCGGCCTGGCGGTGCTGTCGCGCTGCCCGGCTGCCCGGGCCGTTCTGGTCGAACGCGCACCGGAAATGGCCGCCTTCGCATCGGCTACCCTTGCTCACCCCGGCAATGCGCATCTCAGCGATCGCGCATCCGTGCTCGTCGCCGACGTCACGGTTTCAGGCCAGGCCCGGGTGGCGGCAGGTCTGGCCGACAACGACTTCGACTATGTCATCATGAACCCGCCCTTCAACGCAGCCAGGGACCGCGCCACGCCTGACCGGCTGCGAAAGGAAGCCCATGTCACGGAGGACGGGCTGTTCGAAAGCTGGATCCGCAGCGCGGCAGCGGTGGTCAGGCCGCGCGGCGGGCTTGCGGTCATCGCGCGGCCCGAACAGCTCGGCGCCATTCTCGACGCGATGTCAGGTCGCTTCGGCGATGCCGAGCTGCTCGCCGTGCACCCTCGCCCCGACGCAGCGGCGATCCGTATCATTGTGCGGGCAGCGCTCGGCGCGCGCGGAAAACTTGCCATCCGTCCGCCTTTGATGCTTCACGCGCAATCGGGCAATGGCCCCGACGAGCGCAGCGAAATGATAGCCAACGGTCTCGCCTCGCTGTTTGGAGATTGAGCTATTCCTCGCCGCCGCATTGCCGTTGGCCGGGAAATCCCTACATGCCTGCAACCTATCGACCGGAGACCGCGCCCTCGTGAAACGCTTTTTCAACCGCCTGCTGCCGAAATCCTGGCGCTCCACCGTCGTCACCATTCCGGTCATCCGGCTGCACGGCACGATCATGGCCGGCGGCCAGTTCCGGCAGAATCTGTCGCTGGCCTCGACAGCCGGCCTTATCGAGAAGGCATTTTCCTTCGATGCGCCGGCGGTTGCCATCTCGATCAATTCGCCTGGCGGCTCGCCGGTGCAGTCGCGCCTGATCTTCAGGCGCATCCGCGACCTGGCTGTCGAAAAGAACAAAAAGGTGCTGGTCTTCGTCGAAGATGTCGCGGCCTCGGGCGGCTACATGATCGCGGCCGCCGGCGACGAGATTTTTGCCGATCCCTCCTCCATCGTTGGCTCCATCGGTGTGGTCTCGGCCTCGTTCGGCTTTCCCGAACTGATGAAGAAGATCGGCGTCGAACGCCGCGTCCACACCGCAGGCCAGAACAAGGCGGTGCTCGATCCGTTCAAGCCCGAAAAAAAAGAAGACGTGGAACGGCTGAAGGCGCTGCAGCTTGAGGTGCACGAAACCTTCATCGATCTGGTCAAGGAGCGGCGCGGCACGAAGCTGAAGGACGATCCGGATCTGTTCACCGGCCTGTTCTGGACCGGCAAGAAAGGCGTGGAGCTCGGCCTCGTCGATGCACTCGGCGACATGCGCACGGTGCTGAAGACTCGGTTTGGCGCGAAGACCCAGCTCAGGCTGATCACCGCGCCGCGCGGTTTCCTCGGTCGTTTCGGCCTGTTCGGCTCAAGCAAGGGCTTTTCAGCGCCCGATATTGCCGCCGCCGCCGCCAGCGGCGTCATCGATGCGGCGGAAGAGCGCGCATTGTGGGCCCGCTTCGGGCTTTGAAAACCGCGCAAAACCGTCTAGCATGAAGGCTTGAAGTCCATGCATGCCGTTTTTCCAAAACCGGACACAGTTTTGGGCGACATGCATCAACCGACCCGACCGGCCGCCTTCGCCGGCCCAGCGTGGTAGGAGTTGTGACATGCCGCAGATCATCTTCTTCGCCGTCGTTGGCGCCGCCGCCTATTTTGGCTACCGCACTTTCATCCGGGAAGCCGAGCGCGTGACGGCCAAGGTGCGGCGCACCGAAAAGCAGGCGGCCAATGGCGCGATGGGAACGCTGGTCAAGGACCCGAAGACCGGCGAATACCGGCTGGCCAAGGACTGAGCATCATCCCCTATACGACTGACGCCGTGGACACCGAGATCGGTTCGTGCATCTGGCACGCGCATGCCAAGATCAATCTGGCGCTGCACGTCACCGGCAGGCGTGCTGACGGCTACCATCTGATCGACAGTCTGGCGGTGTTCACACGCTTTGGCGACCGGGTCGAGATCGCGCTCGCCGATAACGATGATTTCACCGTGTCGGGCCGTTATGCGCCGGCGGTTCCGCTCGACGCCAGCAATCTTGTGCTAAAGGCGCGCGATGCCTTGCGACGGGAGGCTGGCCCCTCACGGACCCCGCCCATCTCCATAAAACTCGAAAAGAACCTGCCGGTTGCCTCCGGCGTCGGCGGCGGGTCGAGCGATGCGGCGGCCGTGTTGCGCGGACTGGCGCAGGCATGGGCCTTGGATCTGGACGACGCCGGCTTGGCGCGGATCGGCCTTTCGCTTGGCGCCGACGTACCGATGTGCCTGGCGGCAAAGCCACTGGTGGCGCGCGGCATCGGTGACGAGCTGTCGATGGTACCGGACTTTTCGGCGCTGGGACTGGTGCTGGTCAATCCAGGCACGCCGGTGTCGACGGCGGATGTCTTCGCGACCCTGTCTCGCCGCGACAACGAGCCCCTGCCGCCACTGCCGCGCAGCATCGATTTTCACAGCCTGCGCAACTGGCTGGAGATTACCCGCAACGATCTGGAGCCGGCAGCCCTTGCACTGCAGCCCGCCATAGGCAGGGCCCTGTCATGGCTCAACAAGGCCGGGTCGGGGTTTTCACGCATGTCGGGATCGGGCGCGACATGTTTCGGCCTGTTCGAGACCGGCAATGTCGCCAAGCGCGCGGCTGCCGAGATCCGCGGCCGCCAGCCCGACTGGTTCGTCGCGGCGACGCGCAGCATGCCATCGGAGGCTGAGTGACATGGCTGGTATCAACGAGAGCCGTTCCTTCATTCCGGTGCGTATCGCGGTGCTGACGGTTTCGGACACGCGCGGCCTTGCAGACGACAAATCCGGACAGACGCTGGCCGACCGCATCACCGAGGCCGGTCACATCCTGGCCGCTCGCGACATCGTCACCGACGACCGCGACAAGATCCGCGACACGGTGCTGGCATGGTCGCGGGACAAGGCCATCGATGTCGTCATCACCACCGGCGGCACCGGCTTTACCGGGCGCGACGTGACACCGGAGGCGCTGGAGCCAATCTTCGAAAAGCGGATGGACGGCTTTTCGGAAGTGTTCCACCGCATTTCCTACGACAAGATCGGCACCTCGACGATCCAGAGCCGGGCGACCGGCGGCGTCGTCAACGCCACCTTCGTCTTCGTGCTGCCGGGCTCGCCCGGCGCCTGCAAGGATGCCTGGGATGCCATCCTCAAGGGGCAGCTCGACTACCGCCACATGCCCTGCAACTTCGTCGAGATCATGCCGCGCCTGGACGAACATCTGCGGCGCGGGAAGTCGGCTCCGTAAGAGCTGAGGGCAAAGCCCGGGTTTCACGCCGCGCTTGGAAGGCAGAACGGCGTCAGTGCCTTCCAAAAGCCATTCCAAACCGGATGCCGGAGAAAGTACCTTCTCGTGGAAGGCCGATCACGACCCAGGAAGATACGATGAACGAGCATGCCGGCGGGTGCCATTGCGGCAACATACGACTTCGATTTTCAACCAATATCGACCCCTCGCAAATCGAGGTCCGCGCCTGCCAATGTTCGTTCTGCACCAAACATGGCTCGCGCGCCGTCGCCGATCCGGACGGCAGGCTGACCGTCTTGATCAAGGACGAAGCCCAATTGCACAGATATCGGTTCGGCCTGCGTACAGCCGACTATTTGATCTGCCGGGACTGCGGTGTCTACGTCGCGGCGATCACCACCGATGACGGTGATTCAAGGGCGATCGCCATCGTCAATGCCCTGGACGACCGGTTGAAGTTCAGCCGCGAACCAGTCGCCGTGGACTATGATGCCGAGAGCAGGGAAAGCCGCATTGCCCGGCGACAGGTGCGGTGGATGCAGGTGGAGATCCGGTTCGCCTTTACCGAATAACCGGTTCGCCATGAAAGCGCCGGCGCGAGGGGCGTGAGACGCCGAAGCCGACTTCCATCATCAGCCGCGGCGTGCGCGTCGGCACGGTGCCCATGTGAAAGCCGAACGGATCCTCGACGAAGCCGAGGCCGGCTTCGCCGGTCAGCGTCACCGGGCTGTGCTCGCCATAGACGTCCAGCACCTCCTGGGCGGGATGGCCGACCAGCAGGGTCAACTGATGCTTGATGGCGCGGCGCCTGTGGCTGCCCCTGACATAGACATGCGGACCGGTGTCGGCATCGACCGGCTTGAGGTAGAAGAAGAACTTCAGCATGCGCCAGTCGTCGAGGTCGAAATGATACTTGCCGAGCGAGGCAAGGTTCTTGTCGGCGTCCGAGGCCTTGCCGGTCGGAAAGCTCCACCAGACGCGCGTCGTGATCAGTTTCGCCTGTGCGCCGAGATAGTGCGCTGCAATGTCGAGAAGCAGCGGATCGCGCTGTATAGCGAGTGCCGCCGGGCAGTCGAGGATGCGCTCGAAATAGTGCCCGCTGAGCAGAGAGCGGCCCAGGCGTTTCTCGGCCTGCGCATGGTCGCCCGGCATGAATTCGAGACGGCGGTCGAAATTGCCGAAGCAAGGCTTGCGCCCCGCGAAATCCGCGATCTCTTCATGGATCTCCGGCGGCAGGACGAGGCCTGAAAACAGGCCGTCGGAACGCAGCGCATCGACCACCGCCGCCCGCTCGACACCGGAAAACATCGTATCCCCGACATTGTCGGCAGGACGGGCGCGTTTTGAGGCCAGCCAATGCATCCGGCGCCCGGGCATGGTGCGCGCCAGCATGAACATCGGCAGCCAGGCCGGGTTTTCGCGCAGGTCCGTGAGATAGGTCGGAATGCGCACGGCAATACGCCGCAGCAGGCTGCCATTGCGCGCAATGGCTTCGAGACTGTCAGCACCGGAATTGTCAGGGGTTGAAAGCGTCATCGGGTCCTCTTCTTTGAGGGTGACACCGATGCCGCATCGGTGCCCACCACTCGCATGACCCAAACCCAATTCACCCACCTCGGGAAAGGCTAACCGTGCGTCAGATTTTGTGCAATGCACAATGAGCAGAGCAGGTGCAAAAAATCACTTCGGCGCGCGGTGTTGCTGCTTCGGCGGCGCCACCCAGATCTCGGCCTCGAGCTTCTTCGTCGCAAGGCCCCGCGCCAGCGCCTCGGCGCTGCTGGCACTCTTTGACAGCGATGCGGCCTGGCGCTTGCTGATCACCAGCCCGTCGGCGAGCGCACGGTTTCCCGAAAAGACCCTGGCCAGGAAAGGCGTGCGGCTGCCCCGCGCGCGCGAAAACCGCGCCGCCATGGTTTGCCTCGCCGTGTGGGCGACGACCGCGTCGGTCCAGCCCTCCACCAGCCGCGCGCCCGGCTCCAGCAGCAACAGCCAATCACCCTTGGCCTGCCTTATCCCGGCGGCGATACCGCCGCTTGCCACATAGTGGCAGCCGGCATGGTCGGCGACATGATGCGTCTGGTCGTTGGAGCCGGTGTCGCAGACGACAACTTCGCGCACCACGCCCTCGACCGCGCCGCCAATCAGCGAGCCAAGCGTGCGGGCGAGAGCCTCCTCGTCATTGCGGGTTTCGATGAGAACACTGAGCATATTTAGCCGAATAGCGGAAAGCCGCGCACAGCGCCAGTTTTTGCGGCGCAGCATAAAAAGTTCTTGCTTTGTTCTCGTTGGCAAAATAGGAATAATTTCATGAACAGAGCGATTCGACACAACATGGACAGTCCCTGGGAGCGGGCCAAGATGGAACCGATCGTGCGTGCCGACATTGCAGCCTTCGGGGCAGGACGAGCCGAAATGGCCAATGCGATGATCGAGCAGAGTGGCATGCGCATCCGTCCGGACCGCAATCGCGGACGGTCGGCGGGCATCAATCCGTCCGGCCGCTTCGAACCGATCAGCCGGCATGTCTTCGACGATGGCTGGAGTTCGCTGGAGGAACTGCCGCCGTTCAAGACCGAAGTGCAGGTGGAAAAGCCGCGCACCATCATCACCCGCAACGAATCGCCCGACATCTCCTTCGACCGGTCGATCAACCCCTATCGCGGCTGCGAACATGGCTGTGTCTATTGTTTCGCGCGGCCGACGCACGCCTTCATGGGCCTGTCGCCGGGACTGGATTTCGAATCCAAGCTGTTCGCCAAGCCCGATGCGGCGCGGCTGCTCGACAAGGAACTATCCAAGGACGGCTACCAGCCGCGCACCATCGCCATCGGCACCAACACCGATCCCTACCAGCCGATCGAGAAACAGTACCGGATCATGCGCGAGATCCTCGAAGTGCTGGAAGCGCGCGGCCATCCGGTCGGCATCGTCACCAAATCCGCCCTGGTGACGCGCGACATCGACATATTGTCGCGCATGGCCGAACGCGGACTGGCCAAGGTGGCGCTGTCGGTGACGACCATGGACCGCATGCTGGCCAGGACGATGGAGCCCCGCGCGTCGACGCCGACCAAGCGGCTCGAAGCGATCCGGCAACTCTCTGATGCCGGCATTCCGACTTCGGTCATGGTGGCGCCGATCATCCCCGGCCTCACCGACCAGGAGATGGAGCGGATCCTCGATTCGGCCTACGCCGCCGGCGCGCGCGAGGCGGGTTACGTCGTGCTGCGCCTGCCGCTGGAGGTCAGCCCGATCTTCAAGGACTGGCTGCTGCGCCACTATCCCGACCGCTATCGCCACGTGATGTCGCTGATCCGGTCGATGCGCGACGGCAAGGATTACGATTCGGAATGGGGCAAGCGCATGAAGGGCGCCGGACCCTACGCCTGGCAGATCGGCCGCCGCTTCGAAATTACCGCCAAGCGGCTCGGCCTCAATACCGAACGGCGCACGTTGCGCACCGACCAGTTCATCGCCGCCGGAAAGGACCAGGAGCAGTTGATGCTGCTGTGAGACTGCAATTCGCGGCGGCGGTTTGAGCTGCCACGGCGCACAAAATCCCGTCCGGCCTGCCCCGGCCTGCAGACGGTGCCCTCCCGGTCCGGCGCCCCACCCGACCCGGAGGGACTTGCGGAGAATCGGAGCCGATGCGAACCTCGCCGCAACATGGCTCGCGCGCGTTCCGATTCTCCGCTTCTCTTCGAAATCGTCGAGAAACCCGATTTCTCCTTCGAAACGAAGGCAATGGCCGACGGGTTGTGGCCGGTCGCCGGGATGGACGAGGCCGGCCGCGGTCCTTTGGCCGGACCGGTGGTCGCGGCAGCGGTGGTGCTCGATCCCGCCAACATCCCTGAAGGCCTCGACGATTCCAAACGTCTCAGCCATTTGCAGCGCGAGGCGCTGTTCCTGCGCATTCTCGGCTCCGCGCAGGCGGTTTCGATGGCGTCGATCAGCGCCGAGGGCATCGACGGCAGCAACATCCTCAAGGCCAGCCTCGAAGCGATGCGCCGCGCTTTGGTCGGGCTGTCGGTTCGCCCGAAGCTCGCGCTTGCAGACGGCCGCGACGTGCCGCCCGGACTGCCATGCGATGGACGCGCGCTGATCAGGGGCGACCAGCGCTCGCAGTCGATCGCCGCCGCCTCCATCGTCGCCAAGGTGATGCGCGACCGCATGATGTGCGGCTGCGGCAGCCACCACGACCGCTACGGCTTCGAGGTCCATATGGGCTACGCCACGGCCCGGCACCGCACGGCGATCGAGACGCATGGCCCGGTGGCACGGCTGCACCGCATTTCGTTCGCGCCGTTCAGGCTGGGCGGGGCTGAGGTGGTTGAGGAAGAGAGCCTGGCCGGGCTGGATTGAGCCGACAGCGACATAGCTGATCTCCCCCCTTGTGGGAGAGATGTCCGGCAGGACAGAGGGGGGCGCTGTCCCGCCGGGATATCGATCGATCCTACTCGGCTTCCTGAACATCTCCAGCCTAAGGCGGATTCAAAGTTGGCCAGAGGCAACCAAGGCCGGCATTCTTTGGCGCCCCCCTCTGCCCTGCCGGGCATCTCCCCCACGAGGGGCGAGGTCGGCGGCGTTGACGTCAGCACCCAATAGAAAAGGCCGCCAGGTTGCCCGGGCGGCCTTTTGATATCCAAATGTCAGCTCAGTTCAGCTTGGCCTTCACATCCGCCAGCGAAGCCTTGAACAGGTCGGCTCCGGCCTTGACGTCGACCTTGGCGGCGAGCAGCGCGCGGGCGGCTTCGACGGCGATGTCGACGGCGCTGGCGCGCACCTCGGCGACCGCGTCACGCTCGGCCTGACCGATCTTCTGCTCGGCAAGTGCCGTGCGCCGGGCAACATAGTCTTCGGTCTTCTTGTGCGCTTCGGTGGCGAGCATTTCGGCTTCGCGCTTGGCGGCCGCGACAATGTCGGCTGCCTCCTGCTCGGCTTCCTTGCGCTTCTTCTTGTACTGGCCGAGCAGTTGCTGGGCCTCGTCGCGCAGCTTGCGTGCCTCGTCGAGTTCGCTGCTGATCCTGGCAGCGCGGGCGTCGAGCGCCTTGGCGATAAGACCGGGCACCTTGATGTAGATGGCGACGCCCAGGAAGATGATCAGGGCAATCGTGGCCCAAAGCGTCGCGAGAGATGTAGCGTCCATGATGCGCTCCTCACCGGGCCACGGATTTGACCGCGGCCGCGATCTCGGCCTTGCTGGCCTTGCCGCCGACCAGGGCCTCGACGATCGCCGAGGCAGTGTCCTCGGCGATGCTGCCGACTTCCTTCATGGCGTTGGCCTTGATGGATGAAATGCGCGCCTCGGCCTCGCCAAGCTTCTCGTCGAGCGCGGCCTCGATCTTCTTGCGCGCGGTCTCGGCTTCCGCCTTGGCCGCATCCGCGGCCTGCTGGCCGATCGAGTTGGCGTTCTTCTTGGCTTCGGCCAGTTCCTGCTCGTAGGCAGCAACGGCGGCGTCGGCCTCGCCCTTCAACTTCGATGCCTGATCGAGGTCCTGGCTGATGCGATCGTTACGGACATCGATGATGCCGCCGACGCGCGGCACCACGACCCGCTTCAGGAAGAGGTAGAACAGCCCAAAAGTGATTGCCAGCCATAGAAGCTGCGACGGGAAGGTCGCAGGATCGAAGGGCGGAAATGCGCCATGCGCTTCGGCAGGCACGCTGGTACCGGAGTTCGTATCGGCTCCGGTCGCGGCATGGCTGGTATCGGCTGATGGCGCGGACTCTTGCGCGAAGGCAGATGTCACGAACATGGACTATCCCCAGATATCAGGCCCGCCGCTTGCGCGGCCGGCCTGTCCAATCTTCCCAAAGCCTGGCTCAGCCGAACAGGGCCAGCAGCGCGATGAGAAGCGAGAAGATGCCCAGAGCTTCGGTCACGGCGAAGCCGAAGATCAGGCGGCCGAACTGGCCATCAGCAGCCGACGGGTTGCGTAGCGCGCCCGACAGGTAGCTGCCGAAGATGTTGCCCAGGCCAATGCCCGCGCCACCCATGCCCAGGCAAGCGATGCCGGCGCCGATGTACTTTGCTGCTTCTGCGTCCATTTGTTCAACTCCTTTGGATCTGAAATTCCGTTGCGTTTCCATCCGGCGCCAATGTCCTTGGGCCGGAAACTCTTCCTCAATGCCCGGGATGCAGGGCGTCGTTGAGATACATGCAGGTCAACACCGCGAAGACGTAGGCCTGCAGGAAGGCGACCAGCAATTCAAGCGCCGTTAGCGCCACCGCCATGGCCAGCGGCAGGACCGAGCCCGCGACGCCGACCGCGCCGAGCGCGGAGAGGCTGACGACGAAGCCTGAAAACACCTTCAGGGTGATGTGACCGGCAAGCATGTTGGCAAACAGACGAACCGAGAGGCTGACCGGGCGCGAGACAAAGGAGATGACTTCGATCAGTACCACCAGCGGCAGCAGGAACACCGGCACGCCATGCGGCACGAACAGTTTCAGAAAGCCGAGGCCGTGCTTCATGAAGCCGTAGACCACCACGGTTCCGATCACCAAGGCGGCGAGGCCGAAGGTGACGATGATGTGGCTGGTGACGGTGAAGAAATAAGGAAACAGGCCCAGCAGATTGGCGACCAGCACGAACATGAACAGCGAGAACACGAAGGGGAAGAACTTCATGCCCTGCGTGCCGGCGGCATCGCGCAACATGTTGCCGACGAATTCATAGGCCATCTCGGAGATCGACTGCAGCCGGCCGGGAACCAGGCTGCGGCTCGATGTCGTGAGGAACAGGAACGCGGCTGCGACGACCACGGTCGCGACCATGAACAGTGCCGAATTCGTAAAGGACAGGTCGTAGCCGCCGATGTTAATCGGAACCAGCTTGATGATATGGAACTGGTGGATCGGATCGACCTTGTCAGCTGCCACGTTCTAACCCCGTCAATGCCGCGTACGGCCAAATTACCATTGCCGCGTGAGGGCGGCTATTTCCGAATGCCGCCTGAAAGGCGGTCATTTGCTGTCGTCCCGGCCAGAGCGTGATTTGTCGCCCTGTCCGAATTCCGCCACAACGCCTGCCGAACGCATGACATTGAGCACGCCGGCGCCAAAACCAAGCAGCAGGAAAACGATCAGACCCCACGGCGATGTCCCCGCCATACGGTCGATGATCCAGCCGATGCCGGCGCCCACCACCACGCCAGCGATAAATTCACTGGAGAGTTTGACCGCCTGGCCATATCCGGCCGCACTGCCCGCTTTCGCGTCGTCTTTCCCCTCAAGCCGGTTCGGCAGCCTTGTCGCAAGCGATGCTTCAAGTTCACGCCGACGTCGCTCAAGATCGTCGTCGCGGATGTCAGGTTCATGCTGCTTGCCGCGGCCGGTTTCTCCGGTTCCGTCTGGCCTGCTTTTATCGGCCATCGCAACCCCCCTGCCCGGTCAGACCGTCACCGTCCGTCCGCTTCTAAAGTCGCCGGCAACATAGTTAGAGGGTTTGCGCCCGTCAAGCCACGGGCGGAAGATCATTGCCATGTATTTTAAGCAATAAAATCAATTAATTAGCGAGGTGCGACATCGTGCCCGCCGCGATGATGGGGATGCGCTGCGCGAATCCTCCCGGCAATGGCTGCCTGGTCGAGCCTGCGGCCGATGGAAAAGACCATCGGCCGGCGAGCTCTCAACTCCAGCCGCCGCCATAGGTGCGGTAGAAGATGTGCAGGCCGATCTTCGTCATCTTCTGCATGGTGCGCGCCCAGCCCGGATGGACATATTGGGCATAGTAATGCGTCGACGATCCGACCTCGGGAATGAATATCTTGCCGGCGGTGACGGCCATGGCGATATCCTGCGCGGTCTTGTAGGCGGCCGGGCTGTCGATGCGCTTCCTCCTGCCGTCGCAGGCGAAGGAGAACTGGCAGCGGTTGAACCAGCTGTCGTTCTGATAGACGACGCCGCAGATCGAATTGGGATAGGCCGGATTGCGCACGCGGTTGAGGATGACCTGGGCAACGGCGGCCTGGCCGCGAACGGATTCGCTGCGCGCCTCGAAATAGATGCCGTTGGCCAGGCACTTTTGCTCAGGCTTGGAGAAGACGCTGGCCGGCAGCGGGTTCTGGATCCACCA
The DNA here is from genome assembly GCF_007003935.1 of Mesorhizobium sp. WSM4310. NCBI lineage: Bacteria > Pseudomonadati > Pseudomonadota > Alphaproteobacteria > Hyphomicrobiales > Phyllobacteriaceae > Mesorhizobium > Mesorhizobium sp. WSM4310. The sequence goes on along the minus strand of NZ_VFTA01000001.1, from coordinate 306,293 downwards.
ATGGTCGCCCTTGGCCATCGGCGGAATGAAGCGGCCGCTGTTGGGCTGTTCATCCTGCAGCAGGGCTTCGAAGGGCGAGGCCTTGGCATAGTCTGGCTCGGATTGCGCATAGGCCGTCGCCAGAACATCGGGATGTTCGTTGTTGACCAGGGCGGCAAGCATGGCCGGCACGCCGGGATCCGGCTTCTTGTCCTCACGCGCATGGAATTCCGCGGCGATCTGGATTTCCTTGCCTTTGATCTGCGGCTTGGCAAAGGCCATTTTCAGGCCGCCGTCCATGCTCGGCCGCATCAAGGAGGAGGTCCGCTGGAAGATCGAACCGGCGTTGAAGTTCTTCGGCGGCGCAACGGGCGACACCTGGACGATGCGATCCTTCTTGTCGGCCCGCACCACGCGGTCCTCGTCGGGCGAGCCGCTGACCTTGCCGCCCTTGCCGCGAAACGCCACGTTGCCGACGCCAGCCAGGTGAATACCCGATCCGGAGATCGAGCCGGTGACGTCGGAATCGACGAAGGGCATCTCGGCAGCATGGGTCGAACCAGCGACGGATCTCTCGACATAGGAATTCCAGCGCGCAGTCGGCGATTCGAGGCCGGAAACGAGGCTCGTCATGTCCTGGTAGGCGGCGACGGTCGGGAAGCCGATCCAGATGCCGAGGCCGATGATGAAAGGAGACACAAAATTGCGTTTCTTCTCACCGGCGGCGGCAGCAAGCCGCTTCAAGACGCGTCGATGCACGGAACTCTCTCCAGGAACGCTACTGACCCCACTGGAGAGCAAAATGATGCATTAACCTTGATGGGACGTTAACGGGATCGATCGGGTTTTCTCAGTCGGCTCAAGGTCGTGGTTTGGAAGTCGGGCGGTTTTGCGGCCGGGACGTTCAGGCCGGCCGCAGGAAGACGGGCCAGGCGACCAGCGCGCAGATGGCGGCCGACAACCATACGCCTGACCATGACCAGAGGTGCAGCAGTCCGGGGATGGCCACCGGCACCAGGAAGAAGCCGACGAAGACGAAGGTGTTGGCCAAGCTGAGCGCGGTTCCGACATGGCCGGCGCCGGCCAGCGTGGCAAGTTCGGTATAGGCGACGCCGTGCCAGGCGGAAACCGAGATACCCGCGACAATCAGCACCAAGGGAAGGACGGCAATCAGCAAGGACTGGCCGCCCGGCAATGTGGGGCTGGCCATGACCATCAGCCAAAGCACAGAGAAGGCCAACCCGCTGAGCGCACTGCATGCGCGCAGAAGCTGGCGGCGGTTGCCATGGCGGTCGGTGAAGCGGCCGCTCCAGACGCGCATGACCATGGCGCCGATCTGCACGGCGGCGAGGCTCGCGCTGATCGCCGCCGTCCCCAGCCCGACGAAGTCGTGCAGGAAGACCGATGCGAAGGTGAGCACGGCCACCTGCGGGAAGCAGAGCAGGCCGATGGCGGTGGCGATGCGCCAGACCTCGATGTTGCGTAGCGGCGCCGGTCCGGCCACAGCCGACGCGACGACGTGCCCCGCCGTCGGCGGCTCATGCAGCCAGCGCCAGGCAAACAGCGCCGAGAGAGCGGAGACGCCGGCCAGCAGCGCGAACACCGCGGCAAAGCCGAAAGCTAAGGCGAGCGAAGGCAGGACAAGCGCGCCTAGGCCGCCGCCAAGTGGCACCGCCGTCTGCCTTATGCTCATGGCGAAACCGCGCTCGCTTTCCCGGAACCAGCCCATAATGGCTCGGCCGCTCGAGCCATTGACGCTGCCGCCGAGCAGGCCGGTGAGGAGCAGGCTTGCCGACAGGAGCATGACATCGGGAACGCCTGACCTTGTCGGCACGACGAGCATGGCCATGGCAAGGAGCCAGGCCGCCGTCGCGCCAAGCCCGATCAGCAGCACGCGGCGGTCGCCCCAGCGATCGGTGAGCAAGCCCCAGGGCAATTCGCTCAGCGCAACCCCCAGGCCGAGAAGGCCGAGTGCCAGGCCAAGTTCGGCATTGCTCAGGTGATAGCCCTGACGAAGCACGACCGCCGTTGCCGGTATGCCGGAGAAGGTGGCCGAGAAGCTGGCGTTCGCGGCGACACCGATGCCCAGGACCTTCCAGCGGTGGCCAGGGCTGAATACCCTTCCGGTAGGGCCGGCAGCACTGCCTCCCAGGGGTTTTTGCGTGTCTTGGTCGGTGCAGTCGACAATGGAGGACATGGTTTCATTCCCGTGGTGGTCCAGTCGCGTGGATCTTGACGGAATTTCCCTAGCGCCATAAGTTCATCCTTAAAATCAGGAAGTTTTTGATTATTGATCCTGAAAAACAGGACGTTTCCATGCGACGCGTGACCTTCGACCTCGACGTTCTCCGCAGTTTCGTCACCGGCATGGAGCTGGGCAGCTTTGCCAAGGCCGCCGACCGGCTTGGCCGGTCGACCTCGGCGGTCAGCGCGCAATTGAAGAAACTGGAGGAGCAGGCAGCGACGCCGATCTTCCGCAAATCGGGGCGTGGGCTGGCCTTGACGGAGGCCGGCGAGACCATGCTCGGCTATGCGCGCCGGCTGCTCGAGCTGAATGACGAGGCGGCGGCGGCGATCCATGATGTCGAACTGGAAGGCTGGGTGCGGCTCGGCCTGCAGGAGGATTTTGGCGAAGCGGTGCTACCGGATGTGCTCGGTCGCTTCGCCCGTGCCCACCCCAAGGTCAAGATCGAGGCCAGGATCGCGCGCAGCCACGAGCTTGCCGAAAGGGTGATGTCAGGCAGCCTCGACATCGCGCTCGCCTGGCATAGCGGCCAGACGCTGCCCTACAGCGAGCATGTCGCCGATGTTCCCATGCGCTGGATCGGCCCGGCAAGGCGCATCGAGACCAGCCTGCGCGACGGCGAACCGCTGCCCCTGGTGGCGCTCGAGGCGCCATGCCTGTTGCGCACGGTTGCGACCGAGACGCTCGATCGCGCCGGGCTGCCCTGGCGCATGGCCTTCTCCAGCCCGAGCCTCGGCGGCATCTGGGCGGCCGTGGCGGCTGGCCTGGGGCTGACGATCCGCACCGATGTCGGCCTGCCGGCCAGCGTCAGCGCGATGACGCCGGAGATTGCCGGTCTGCCGGCACTGCCCAAGATGGCGCTCTTTCTGCACCGCCGGGATGCCGAACCCGAGCCGGTGGCGGCCCGCCTCGCCGCCATATTGCTGGAGGCGGCGCGGCAGGCCTTGCCGGGCAATGCGGGGACTACCGGCCTGCGTGCGGTCGCCTGATCGGACGAGCACTGAGGCTCAGCCGCGTTTCTTGGCCCGGCCGGCGAACGGATTGTCGGAGGTGCGCAGCGCAATGCGGATCGGCACGCCCGGCATGTCGAAGGCTTCGCGCAGGCTGTTGGAGAGATAGCGCACATAGGATTGCGGCATCGCATCCGGACGCGAGCACTGGACCACGAAGCCCGGCGGCCGGGTCTTGGCCTGGGTGAGGTACTTGACCTTGAGCCGGCGCCCGGCAACGGCGGGCGGCGGATGATGCGCCAGTATGGCTTCGAGCCAGCGGTTGAGCTTGCCGGTCGAGACGCGGCTGTTCCAGACCTTGTGGGTTCTGAGAACCGAGTCCATCAGCTTGTCGAGGCCTCGCCCGGTTTCGGCCGAGACCGGCACCGCCTGGATGCCGCGCACCTGCGGCAGCAGCCGCTCGGTCTTCTCGCGCAGTTCCGCCAGCAGTTCCTGCGGATGATCGATCAGGTCCCATTTGTTGAAGGCGATCACCGGCGCCCTTCCCTCGCGGATGATCAGGTCGGCGATCTGCAGATCCTGCTTCTCGAAGGGAATGGTGGCATCGAGCACGATGATGACGATCTCGGCGAAGCGGATGGCGCGCAAGCCGTCCTGCACCGACATCACTTCCAGCTTTTCGTGGATCCTCGCCTTGCGGCGCATGCCGGCCGTGTCGAACAGCTTCAGCCGGCGGCCGTGCCAATCCCAGTCGACCGAGATCGAATCGCGGGTGATGCCGGCTTCCGGTCCGGTCAGCAGCCGCTCCTCGCCGATCAGCGCATTGATCAGCGTCGACTTGCCGGCGTTCGGGCGGCCGACGACGGCGATGCGCATCGGCTTGGTGTCGTCGTAAGCGTGCACATCCTCGGCGTCGGGGTCGGCAATATCCTCGCCGATCAGCACCTCGGTGGCGGCGATCTCGTCGTCTTCGCCCCCTTCGTCCTCACCGAAAGCGCGCGCCTCGCCGAGCGCCGCGATCACGGCATCGCGCAGATCGGGCATGCCCTGGCCATGTTCGGCGGAAACCGGGATCGGCTCGCCAAGTCCAAGCTCCCAGGCTTCCAGCATGCCGCCCTGCGCGCCCTTGGCCTCGGCCTTGTTGGCGACCAGCACGACCGGCTTGCCGGACTTGCGCACGATCTCGGCGAAGGTCCTGTCATCCGGCAGCAGGCCGGACTTGGCGTCGATGGTGAAGAAGATCAGGTCGGCTTCGTGGATGGCGATCTCGGTCTGCGCGCGCATGCGGCCGGGCAAGGTCGATGCGCCGGCGTCCTCGAAACCGGCTGTGTCGATGACGTCGAAATGCAGATCGTAAAGCTTGGCGGCATGGACGCGACGGTCGCGGGTGACGCCCGGTGTGTCGTCGACAAGCGCCAGCTTCCTTCCCACCAGCCGATTGAAAAGGGTCGATTTGCCGACGTTAGGTCTGCCGATGATGGCGACTTTGAAGGTCATGCGGTCCTACAATCATGCATGTCGTTGTCCCAAAACCGCTGCGCACTTTTGGGCGACATGCATTTACGAGGCATTGCCCGAGCCGCGGATCAGCTCGGACATCAGCGTTGCCCGCTCGCGGGTGTTGCGCGGGGCGCCGTCATCGGCGGCGATCTGGTCGAACAGCTTCAACGCGTCCTGGGTCTTGCCTTCCTTCCAGGCGGCAAGGCCGAGCGCCTCGCGCGCCGTGTGGCGCAGCGTGTTGGTGTCCGATGTAAGCGCCTCGACGCGGCTGGACACGTCGGCGAAGGAGCCGTGGTCGACGAGCAGCAGCGCTGCCCTGAGCCGTGCCATGTCGCGAATGCCCTGGGGGATGGCGGTGTCGGCGGCGACATCGTCGAAATCCTTGACGGCGGCAGCAGCGTCGCCCTTGCTCGCCTTGACCGTGGCGGCACGCATGCGGGCAAGCAGCGGATAGGCGCCGTAGCCATCCTTTTCCAGCTGATCGAGCGCGGCCAGCGCCTCGTCGTTCTTGCCGTCATTGGCCAGCTTCAGCGCCTGCGAGAAGGCATCGCCGGAGCGGTTGGCGCGCGTCTCGTCCCAATAGCGATAGCCGACGAAGGCGGCGGTGCCGAGCACCACGAGGATGGCGATGACGAGCAAGGCCGGGCCGAAACGGTCCCACAGCTTCTGCGCCTGCTCGCGACGCATCTCGTCGTTGACTTCACGGATAAAACTGTCGTCGGACATCAATCAAAACCATTCCTGCCCCGGGCCGGGGCGGTTCATGAGCCCGCGTTTTAGCGAAATTTTGTCGGCATGGAAGGGGTTCGGCCTGAAAATCGCCTATTCCCACCGGGCAAACGGATGTTTACCCAGGGCAAACGGATGTTTGCCCAGGCAAACCGGCAGAAAGCCCAATCGCACCCATGCCACATTTCGGGGATAGCCGGCTTGCTGACCGCCCGGAGCCTGTAAGTTTGCCGATGCCTTGTTTGTCCCGCGTTGCCGCGTTTTCGCTTGTCTCCCTCGCCACCGCCGGCGTGGCCCTGGCCGATCCGCCCGCGCCGCCAATGCCGGCAAAGCCGAAGCAGGTGGTGATCATCTCCTTCGACAGCGCCCGCGACATCTCGCAGTGGAAGCGCAGCCGGGCGCTGGCGCAGCGCACCGGCGCGCATTTCACCTATTTTCTCTCCTGCGTCTTCCTGCTGTCGCAGGAGACACGCCAGGAATACACCGCACCAGGCAAAACGGCCGGCAAATCCAACATCGGCTTTGCCGCTTCCAAGCAGGAAGTGGCCGAGCGGCTCGAGCAGATCGGCCTTGCCACGCATGAAGGCCACGATATCGCCAGCCATGCCTGCGGCCATTTCGACGGCAAGGACTGGAGCAAGGCCGACTGGCTGAAAGAATTCGCCTCGTTCGAACACATTTTAGAGAATGCCTATGCAATCAACGGCATCGCGCCTGAGCCCGCTGGCTGGCGCGACTTCGCACGGCATGCCGTGATCGGTTTCCGCGCGCCGTATCTGTCGGCCAGCAAGGCGCTTTACGAGGCCTTGCCCGCCGCCGGCTACGAGTTCGACGCCAGCGGCGTCTCGCAAGGTCCTGCCCAGCCGCCGACCGTCGGCGGCATCACCCGCTTTTCACTGCCGCAGATCCCGGAAGGACCGAAATCCAGGCCGGTAATCGCCATGGATTACAATCTCTATGTCAGGCATTCCGGCGGTTTCGAGCGGCCGAGCATGGCGGACGAGTTCGCTAACCGGACCTATCAGGCCTTTCGCGCCGCCTTCGACGCGCAGTATCAGGGCAAGCGCATTCCGCTGGAACTCGGCTTCCACTTCACGCTGATGAATGACGGCGCCTACTGGAACGCGCTGGAGCGCTTTGCCGGCGAGGTCTGCGTCAAGGCCGATGTCGAATGCATCAGCTTTCGCGACTACGTTTCGCGGCAGTCTGCCAGCCAGAAGCAGGCTTCGGTTGGCGGCTGAGCCGCCAACCTGTTTGGCATCAACCCAAATCTCCTCAGGCGGGATCTTCGGCGCCCTGCCTTGCCAGATAGCGCCGATCGATATCGGGCAAAGGCTCGCCCAGCAGCGTCGCCTCGAAGGCGCGCAGGCGCTTATGGACCGATTGCAGCTCGACAATGGTCGACCACGAGGTGAGCAGGAATTGCAGCGAACCCGTCACCTTGCCGAAGGCGTTCGAGATCTGGTTCAGCGCGCCGAACGTTATCTTGTGCGCGACCAGCGACGGACCCAGGATCAGCAGCGAGAAGATGTTGTCGGCCTGCAGGTAGGTGTACCGGACGACGTTGAAATAGATGTAGTGGAAATAGAGCCTGAAATAATTGTGCCGGACATTGGCGAACAGTTCGGCGGTGGTGGCAGGCTGTGCACGGTCGGCATGATCCTCACCGTATACCAGTTCCTTACGGTAAGCGGCTTCGACGCGCTGGTTGCGGAACTGCAACCCCGGAAGTTTCAGGCCGGCAATCATCACGGAGATCGTTCCGAACAGACACCAGGCCAGCGCCGCGACCACCAGGGGCTGCGGGATCGCGCCGACGATCGGCAATTCGCTGATATGGGCCTGCAGCTGGATCATCACTGGCAGGAAAGCGATCAAGGTCATGATCGACTGGACGAAGCTGGAGCCGAGATCTTCCATGATCTGCGAAAACCGCATCGTGTCTTCCTGGATGCGCTGCGAAGCACCCTCAATATGGCGCAGCCTGGTCCAGTTCTCGATGAAGTAGTTGTTCATCGCCGTGCGCCAGCGGAATATCCAATGGCTAACGATAAAGGCATTGACCACCTGCACATTCATGCCGACCAGCGCGAGCCAGGAAAAGTCGGCCAGCCCGGTATAAAATTCACCGTTGGTCGATTTTCCGGTCCCTGACATCAGCCCCTGCACATAGTCGAAGAAAGGCCCGTACCAGGCGTTGACGGCGACACTTACCTGCACATTGAAATAGATGAAGAACAGGATGACCGCCGTCATCAGGATCGACCAGCGCTGCCACGGATGCGGCGAATACCAACTCCAGAATGCGTAGAAGATGGCCACGCAGGCCACGAAATAGATGTAGAACCAGAGGAACGGCTTCGACACGAGAACAGCGATGCCGATGATGGGCGGCGCATCGGCGGCGGCGGCTGGCAGGCCGAAAACGGCGCCCAATTGCTCACCGCCGAAAAACCAGAACAGGATTGCCGCAAGGCTCCAAATGGCGGCCGAAGAGAAAAAGAGCTTCGGCTGCGGGAAGAAGGATACGAACACTGTGGCGAATTCCTTGCTTGGTGGGCAAATCAGCTGACTTCGGCGGGCATAAGGTCACACATTAGGGGGAAAGAAAATGCCTGCCCCGATGCCCGGCGCAGAGCAAGACCACAAATCATGGCGATTTTGGCACGGCCGACCATGTGATGGCGCCGGAGACCACCAGCATGGCCGCGGCGACGATCGAAGCGAGGAAGAAATCGCCTGACATCTGCGCCAACAGGCCGGCGGCGATCGGGCCGATGATCTGGCCAAGGCCGAACGACGCCGTCATCAAGGCAAAGATGCGCCGGGGCGCCTGCGGCGCCTGCTGCCGCGCGGCCTGCAGGCCAAGCGCGGTGATGGCGATGAAGGTGCCGCCGAGCAGCAAACCGCCAAGCAGTGGTCCTAAATATCCGCCAAGCGCCACGCTGGCGGTGACGCCGATCACTTCTATGAGACATGCCAGCGCATAGGCGGCGTTCAGCCCGACCCGCCCGGCTATCTTCTGCCACAGCCAGGCCGAGGGAAAACCGGCAAGACCGGCGACCAGCCAAACCATGGCCTCGAAGACCCGGCCGCCGCCGCCCTGGCGGACGATGGCGACCAGGAACGTCGCCGTCACCACATAGCCAAAGCCAAACAGGCCGTAGGCGATGATGATTTTCATCAGCGACCGGTCTTTCGGCAGCGCCGGTTCACGGACGGCTTGGCCGTTTGTGAGCGGGCCTTCGTTCGCCAGCAGCGCCACGACCACGAAGCCACAAGCCGAAATTGCCGCCGACCACAACCAGCCCGCGGCCCAGCCGGCATGCTCGGTCACCAGCCCCGCCATCATCACCGCGGAGATCGCGATGCCGAGGCCGACGCCGCCAAAATGCCAGGCCTGCAGGTCGCCGCGACCGGCGGCATTGATATGGCTGAAAACGATGCTGGCCATGAAGACCATGACGAAGGCGCTGGCCAGACCGGCCAGAAAGCGGATGAGGAGAAAGGCGGCCATGGCGTCGGTCAGCCCCATCAACGCGGCAAGGATGGTGCTGGCGCCAAGACCGCCCAGCATCAGCACACGCTCGCGCCCATGCGCCCAGCCGCCCGCCGCCACAAACGCGCCGACGAGGTAGCCGAGATAGTTGGCGGACGCGATCCACCCGGCGTTGGCCGGCGACAGATGCAGCTCCTCCATCATGCCGGGCAGGATCGGCGTGTAGACGAAGCGGCCGATGCCCATGGCCACCGCCATCGCGATCATGCCGGCGAGGGTGAAGCGCAGTGCTGTTGAGGTGGCCGATCTCATTGCAGCGCACAATAAATGCAGGGATCGTTGAAACAATCCGCCATCCGTTGGGCCAGTGCGCGCGCAGAGGCGCGACGGGTTCGACTTCCAGTCAAGCCGAAGGCGCGTCGTCGGCTCAGCAGCGCCCACCCAAACCGGCGTGCAATGAAGCGGTCTCGTGCACCGTTCGCCGCGCCGTCAGCCTGAACGGCACGTCGCCCAATTCACGCTCCGACATGGTGTTCAGCACAGGATGCGACAGCGGATCGGTCAGCCAGGTCTGCGTGTCGCTTTGCGCGCGCGACCCGGACGGCGTGCCCGCAGCAAACAGAACCTTCAGTGACGACAACAGCCTTAACATTTGAGCCTCCTCGGATCTGGCTCCCATCGACAAAGTCTGCCGTTCCCTCGCGTCTTTCAATTGAGATTTCAGCCGGACCAGTTTAGAAAATCTCAAATGGCCATGCTCAACCGCGTTCATCTCAACGGCCTTCGTGCCGTCGAAACCGTTGCCCGTCTCGGCTCGCTGGCGGCGGCCGCCGGTGAGCTCAACGTTTCCGTCGGCGCCGTCAGCCAGCAGATAAGCCGCACCGAAAAGCAGCTCGGCCAGGCGCTGTTCGAGCGCACGGCGAGCGGTCTGGTGCTGACCGAGTTCGGCGCCGTCTTCGCGACCCGCCTCGGGGCTGGATTTCGCGAGCTTGCCCAGGCCGTGGCGCTGGCCGACGAAGCGAGCCAATGCACATTGGTCGTCTCGGCAGCGCCAGCCTTCGCTTCGAAATGGCTGCTGCCCAGACTGTCGCGCCACTTCGACCGCCATCCCAACGTGCTGTTGCGCATCGACGCTTCGGTGCGGCTGGCCAATCTCGACCATTCCGACGTCGACATCGCCATCCGGCTTGGCGACGGCAAATGGTCCGGCGGGCGGGCCGAACTGCTCCTGGCGCAGGAAGTGTTCCCGGTCTGCGCACCCGACATCGCCCGAAAACTGAAATCGATCGAGGACCTTGCGCAGACCTGCGCCATCACCGACGAGCGGGCGATGATCAACTGGGAGAGTTGGTTCGCGGCGGCCGGTGTTGCGCCCGTCACCTTCCAGAAAGGCGCGCGCTTCACGGACCCGATGCTGTGCCTGGAATCGGCGATTGCCGGCCATGGCGTGATGCTGGGCTGGCAGTTGCTGACGGCGGATGCGCTGGCCGACGGGCGGCTGATGGCGCCGTTCGGCATCCGCGCCCAGAGCGGACTCGGCTACTGGCTGGTGACCGCGTCGGCCAAGACGGAGAGCCGCAAGGTCCGGGATTTCAAGGCCTGGATCAAGGAAGAGATCGAGGCGACGATGGCGCAGTTCGGATCACTCGAAAGCGCGGCATAAAGCCTGTCCCATCCCGATGGAATCGGGATGAGGCTCTGTCGCTTTTGGCCGACCATGATCTTTTTTCGAAAACCGGTGCCCGCTTTTGGGGGCCATGGCCTGAACTGGCCCAGCGCAATCGCGGTGGAAAGGCGGGTGGCGCCGGTCTATGTAAGGTATCGGACCTCACATCACGGCAGGCAGGATCATGACCACACATTCGCGCGGCGTTTCCGCAACGATCGACACGGTGAAGCTCGACAGGCTGGCGGAAGTCGCCATCAAGGTCGGCCTGCAATTGCAGCCCGGCCAGGATCTCGTACTGACCTCGTCGATCGCGGCATTGCCGCTGACCAGGCGCATCGTCGAGCATGCCTACAAGGCCGGTGCCGGTCTGGTGACACCGATCTTCAACGATGACGAGATGACACTGGCGCGCTATCGCTTCGGCGCCGACGCCAGCTTCGATCGCGCCGCCGGCTGGCTCTATGAAGGCATGGCGAAGGCTTTTTCCAACAATGCCGCCAGGCTTGCCGTGCGCGGCGAGGATCCGTCGCTCCTGTCGGCGCAGGACCCGGCAAAAGTGGCGCGCGCCAACAAGGCCAATTCCATGGCCTACCAGCCGGCGCTGGAAAAGATCACCGGCTTCGACATCAACTGGAACATCGTCGCCTATCCGGACCTCGCCTGGGCCAAGCAGGTGTTTCCCGATGACGCCGACGACGTCGCGGTGGCGAAGCTCGCCGACGCGATCTTCGCGGCGTCGCGGGTCGATGTGGAAGACCCGATCGGCAATTGGAAGGCGCACAACGCCGCGCTGCGCGGCCGAACCGAATGGCTGAACGGCCATAATTTCCATGCGCTGCACTTCACCGGACCAGGTACCGACCTGACAGTCGGGCTGGCGGACGGCCATGAATGGATGGGCGGCGCCTCGACCGCCAAGAACGGCATCACCTGCAATCCCAACATCCCGACCGAGGAGGTCTTCACCACGCCGCATGCCAGGCGCGTCGAGGGCCATGTCTCCTCGACCAAGCCGCTGTCCTACCAGGGAACGTTGATCGACGAGATTTCGGTGCGTTTCGAGGAAGGCAGGATCGTCGAGGCCAAGGCGTCGAAGGGCGAGGATGTGCTGAAGAAGGTGCTCGACACCGACGAGGGCGCACGGCGTCTCGGCGAGGTGGCGCTGGTGCCGCATTCCTCGCCGATCTCGGCCAGCGGCCTGTTGTTCTTCAACACGCTTTTCGACGAAAACGCCGCCTGCCACATCGCGCTCGGCCAGTGCTATTCCAAGTGCTTTGTCGACGGTGCCTCGCTCAGCCAGGACGAGATCGCCGCGCGCGGCGGCAACAAGAGTTTCATCCACATCGACTGGATGATCGGCTCGGACAAGATCGACATTGACGGCGTCCACAAGGACGGCAGCCGCGTGCCGGTGATGCGCAAGGGCGAGTGGGCCTGAGGGGTTCGGCGTAGGGAGGTCGAATGGCGTTCGACCTGATGGTCAAGCGGATCTACGAGCCGGCCGCTGCCGATGACGGGCAGCGGGTGCTGGTCGATCGCATCTGGCCGCGCGGCGTCAGCAAGGAGCATGCCGCGCTGGCGCTGTGGCTGAAGGAGATCGCGCCGAGCGACGAGTTGCGGAAGTGGTTCGGGCATGAGCCCGTACGCTGGGCGGAGTTCCAGAAACGCTATCGCGTCGAGTTGGATCGGAATGAAGAAGCGGTGACGCAACTGCGCGACCTGCTTCGGGAGGGCAAGGTAACGCTGCTCTACGGCGCCCATGACGGGGCGCACAACAATGCGGTGGCGCTGGCGGAGTATTTGCGCGGGAGAGGCTGAGGCGGCCATAACTTTCTGGGGCCGGCGGGACAGCGCCCCCCTCTGTCCTGCCGGACATCTCCCCCACAAGGGGGGAGATCGGCAGCTTCAACGGCTTCGCTACCTACTTCACCGCCTGCTCATAAACATCCGGCTTGAACCCAACCAGAACCCGATCGCCGATTTCCAGCACCGGCCGCTTGACCATCGTCGGCTTGGCCAGCATCAGCGCCTTCGCCTTGTTTTCATCGAGGCCTTGCTTGTCCTTATCCGCCAGTTCGCGGAATGTGGTGCTGCCCTTGTTGAGCAGCTTTTCCCAGCCGACCTTGCCGACCCAGCCATCCAGCCGCTTCGCGCCCAGCCCCTCCGCACGAAAATCGTGGAAGCGATAGGCCACGTCATGGCTCTCCAGCCAGACGCGCGCCTTCTTGACCGTGTCGCAGGTGGTGATGCCGTAGATCGTAATCGTCAAAGCGCGTCCCTCAAGCTGACAGTCGAATCCGTCCCACAGCCTAAAACCGCCCTTCCCGCTTTGCCAGCACCCAGGCCCGTAACTGCGGAATATTCGGGCAACAACCATGATGAGATGGGTTTCTTCGATGGCTGGGGTACGGTGGCCGATCAGCTCGCCGAGTATGTGAAGACGATTTGAACTCTCGCATGGCGGCCAGGACGCCGTCCCGGGCCGCCATGCTTGTTTCTCGATCCTGTAGCGAAGAGAAGCCTCCGATGTCGGAGCTTTCGGCCTCAGTAGTAGAAGCGCTCTTCGGTGATCTTGCCGTTCTTGACCGTGTAGAGGCCAACCTCATCCATCGTGACGCGCTGGCCGGTGGCCTTGGGCGTAATGTCGAACGTGAAGCGCAGCGCGAACTGGTCGCCGTTGACATAAGGGCCTTCGACCGAACCACCGTGGACTTCGTGGTTTTCCTGCCACCATTGGCTTTTCTGCCTGAGGGCCTCCTTGCCGTGGCTGACGGCCATCGGCCCCTCCATGGCTTCGTAACTGGCGATATCGTCGGCATTGTATTTTTCAGCAGCGCCATTGTGATCGCCCTGCTTGAGGAGCTCGGTGAAATCCTTGGCAATTTCCGCGTTGGTCATGTGTATTCCTCCTGTTCAGACGCACTGCAATTAGGGAAGAGCCTGCCCGTCTGCCACCTGTGCCCACATGACAGCTGACAAAGTGTGTCAGGACGATCGATATAGCCCGGCTCTGTGACGATGAATTGCAGGAGCGCGGGCAGCGGCCTCGGTTGCAGACGCAAGCCAATTCCGCAATGCTGGATGGATGTGCAACCTCTACAACATCACCACGACGCAAGAGGCGGTCCGCCAATGGACGCGCGCGCTGCGCGATATCAGCGGCAACCTTGAACCTTCCGTTGACATCTACCCCAATCAGCCTGGCCCGGTCGTCCGCAACACGGCAGACGGGAAGCGTGAGCTGGCGAAACTGCTTTGGGGGTTGCCGACGCCACCAGAGCGCATGAAGGGTAAGGCCGACTACGGCACGACCAACGTTCGCAATCCACAATATTCGCACTGGCAACAGTTTGTCGGGGTCGAGCATAGATGCGTCGTGCCGGTCACCAGTTTTGCCGAACCCAGCCCGACACCGAGCGACAAGGACCCAGAAACAGGCATCCAGCGCAATTACTGGTTTGCCCGTGACGAATGCCGGCCGCTGTTCTTCTTCGCCGGCTTCTGGACCCGTTGGCAGGGTGTTCGAAAGGTCAAGGACGGACCGGGCGACTTCGAGTTATTTGCCTTCATGACAACCAAGCCTAACGCCCTCATCGTGCCGATCCATGAGAAGGCCATGCCAGTAATCCTGACCACTTCGGAGGAGACCGAGGCCTGGCTGACGGCACCCTGGGCAGAAGCACGGCATTTGCAGCGAACAGCGCCAGACAACGCGTTGGTCATCGTTGAGAAGCCAGCCACACAAATCAAGTTTCCGCAGCAGGCACCGGCCCAAGGGTCTCTGTTCTAGGCTGAAGGGCTAGCCGCATTCCTCATCCTCGTCTCGCCATATGACACGGCGAACCATGCGGATTTCGACAAGGCGTCTCACACGAATTTTCAAGCGCTCAGCAGCGCTCGGCAAAATTATGTCGGCATCAAGCTCGCGAAGCTTGCAGCGCTCGCACCGCATATGCCGTTCGACATCCCAAAAGGCAATGTCACCGACAAGCTTGGCGAGATCGCCGGGCAGATAGTGCCGGGTGATGTTGCAGTGCCGGCATCGGACACGAATGAGTTGCCCCACTTCGTGCGCGAGGCATAGGGTTTGTACATTTCGGCGCGGTCGGGTGCTCAATTCCGGCATCAACTAATTTAGGAATTTCTTCCTAGATTAGTCAATTCCTACTTAATTCCATGGTCGTTTGTTCACATGTCGATCAGACCAGCCCAGCCCGCGGTTGCGGGCGACCATGCGAAGGCGGAAGAGGCTAGCCCGGCAGCATGGGGCAGTTGGCGCCACGGCGCAGGCTGACATGCGCCACATCGCCAATGCTGAATTGAAACCCCTCGGCCTGGCGCGGCGCATCGATCACCACCGGCAACCCCTGCCCAAGTTCAGCATGCAGCCGCAAGGTACGGCCGTGGAAGACGATGCTGTTCACCCGCGCCGGCGCGGTTCCTTCGGTCGCCTCGGTGGCGGCCAGCAAGTCCTCCGGACGCACGCCGATGGTGCGCATCTCACCTTCGCCGGGTGCCTGGCCGGTTTCGGAGGTAGCCTCCAGCGGCAGAGCGCCGGCAGTGAAGCGCAAACGATCGCCGTCGCGGCCGACAAAGCGCGACTGCAGCAGGTTCATGGTGCCGATGAAGCTCGCCACGAACTTCGTCGCAGGCCGGTCATAGAGCGTCGCCGGCGGCGCGATCTGCTCGATGCGGCCCTTGTTCATGACGACGATGCGATCGGAGATCGACAGAGCCTCGGTCTGGTCATGGGTGACCATGACGAAGGTCGTGCCGAGCCGCGACTGCAGCCGCTTCAGTTCGACCTGCATCTGTTCGCGCAGATGCGCGTCCAGCGCCGACAGCGGCTCGTCGAGCAAGAGCACGCGCGGCTCGCAGACGATGGCGCGAGCAAGTGCCACGCGCTGGCGCTGGCCGCCCGACAATTCGGAAACACGGGCGCGAAGCTTGTCGGCGAGACCGACCATGTCCAGCGCTTCGCCGACCCGCTTTGCCTGCTCGATTCCCGACAATCTGCGCAATGACAGGCCGAAGCCGACATTGTCGGCGACATCCATATGCGGAAACAGCGCGTAATCCTGGAACACCGTATTGACCGGCCGGTCGAAAGGCCGAAGCGCCGTGATGTCGCGGCCGTCAAGCAAGACCTTGCCGCTCGACGGGCTTTCGAAGCCGGCGATGACGCGCAGGCTGGTGGTCTTGCCACAGCCTGACGGCCCGAGCAGCGTGATGAACTCGCCGCTGATAATGTCGAGATCGACGGCATCGAGCCCAACGATGCCGCCCGGGAAAACCTTGGAGACCGCCTGCAACCGGACGAGTGGATCAGGCGCCATCGCGAACCTCGGAAGGCTTCGTGGTGTTGACCCACAGGATCTGGCATTGCTCAGCGCCGGGATTGCGGAAGGCATGCAACAGCGTGCTCTTGAAGGCAAAGCTGTCGCCGGTCTTCAGCCCGTATTTTGTCGAGTCCACCACCAGTTCGGCCTCGCCCGAAAGCACATAGCCGAATTCATGACCGGCATGGGCATAGGCTTCCGCCGTGCCGCCACCGGCCTCCACCGTCACCAGCATGCCGGTCAGCGTCGCACCGGGCGGCGACAGCAGCGCCTTGGCAATGCCTTCCGACTTGACGGGAATGGAGCGCCGCTTGTCGGCGCGCACGCAATAGAGATCGTTGACGGCCTCGTCGCCATCGGCGATCAGCGCCGAGGGCTCGATGTCGAGGGCGGCGGCGAGCGGCCAGATCACCTTGACGCGCAGCGAGGACATGCCGCGCTCGATCTGGCTCAGCGCGCCGATCGACACGCCTGCCCTGGCCGCCAGTTCGGCCAGTGACAGGCGCCGCTCCAGCCGCAGCGCCCGCACACGGCGCCCGACGCGAACATCGGCATCGTCCCTGGGTTTTTCGGCGGCGTCGTCCAGCATGTCCATGCATTCGTCCTCGTTGTCTTTCCCTTCTCCCCTTGTGGGAGAAGGTGGATCGGCGCGCAGCGCCGAGACGGATGAGGGGTGTTCCAGCGGAGTGAGACGCTGGCGTTCCCCGGAACACCCCTCATCCGGCCGCTTCGCGGCCACCTTCTCCCGCAAGGGGAGAAGGCAAGAGTGCTCACCCGCCAGCCTTCACCTTCTCGAACATCTTGGCCATATCGTCATTCTGCTTCATCGGCCCGGTGAAGATGGTGTTCTTCAGCATCACCTCGGGATCGGACGGCAGCTGCAGTTTCTCCAGTTCCTCCTTCGCCACGCCGGCGAAGGCGGTGCTCAGAGAACTGCCATAGCCATAGGACTGAATGAGATATTTGCCCGAATCGGCATCCAGCCGGCTGTTGATGAAATCATAGGCGAGATCGACATTCTTGGCGTCCTTCAACATGACAAAGCCGCAGGCCCAGGTCAGCATGCCTTCCTTCGGCTTCATGAACTCGACCGGCACGCCCTGCTTCTTCAGCGAGGTGGCCGACGCATTCCAGGTCATGGCGGCGACAAGCTGGCCGCTGGCCAGCGCTTGTTCGACCGACGTCATGTCCGTGGTGTAGCTCGACAGCAGCGGGCGTTGTTCGCGCAGCTTTGCCGCGACCTTGTCCATCTCAGCGGGCGTCATGTCGAACGGATTGACGCCGGCCAGAAGCGCGGCGACGATCGGCGTGTCATGCACGGCGTCGATCGTCGCCATGCGTCCGGCATATTGCTTGTCCCACAGCAGGTTCCAGCTTGCCTCGGGGTTCTTCACCAGATCGGTGCGGTAGAGGATGGAGGTGTTGCCCCAGTCCCACGTTACCATCCACACCTTGCCGTCGCCGGCCTGCAGGTCGGGCAGGTTCTTGAACACCGGGAAGATCGAATCCCAGTTCTTGATGCGCTTGGTGTCGATCGGCTGCAGCAGGCCTTCCTTGTTCCAGCGCGCCACCTTGTCGTAGCAGGGATGCGCGATGTCGGGCCGGAAGCCGGCCTTGACCTTGGTGAAGGCATCGTCGTCGTCGCCGAAGATCGAGGCCTCGACGCCATCGGGATGGGCGGCGAGGAAGCTCTTGTTGAAATCGGGCAGTTCGTAACCCGACCAGGTGAAATATTGCAGCTTTTCGGCGGCCGGCGCTACGGTCGAAGACAGTGCTAGCGCCAGCGCGGCGAGGCCGGCGCGCGCCTTGTATCCGGTTATCGATGTCAGGTGGAATGTCATTTTCGTTCTCCTCTCATTGTTATGGTCAGGCTGGATCGCGGCGCGCGGCACCGAGCCCGCGATGGCGCAGGATCTCGGCAGTGCCGGCGATGATGAAGGATGTGGCCAGGATCACCGTCCCCAGCGCCATGACGGTCGGCAGCGAGCGGGGAAAGCGCAGTTGGCTCCAGATATAGAGCGGCAGGGTCGGCTCGGTTCCGGCAAGGAAGAAGACGACGATGAACTCGTCGAAGGAGATCAGGAAGGCCAGCATGAAGGCCGACAGCACGGCGGGCAGGCTGAGCGGCAGCATGACGCGCCGGAATGTCGTCCAGTCGGAGGCGCCGAGGTCGAGCGCCGCCTCGCGAACCGTCCTGGGGATGGCGGCGAAACGGCTGCGCATGACGACCACGGTCGTCGGCAATGCCACCAGTATGTGGCCGAGCACGATGGCGATGCGCGACGGCCCAAGGCCGATGAGATTGATCAGGATCAGCAACGATATGCCGACGATGACGCCGGGGATGAGGATCGGCAGGCGAGCTATGGCGCTTATGGTGGCGGCAAGCGGCGAGCGGCCATAGAGGTCCATATAGGACACGGTGATGCCGCACAGCGTGGCACCGGAAGCGGCGATGGTGCCGATGACGAGGCTGTTCAGGAGCGCGCCGGACAGCGCCGGATTGCCGTAGAGCGTCGCATACCATTGCGACGTAAAACCCTGCAGCGGAAACGCCGCCTGGATGGAATCGTTGAAGGAAAACAGCGGAATCAGCAGGACCGGCAGATAGAGAAACACCAGATAGGCAAGCACGTAGAGGCCGAGCCAGCGGCCATCCGGTTTCGTGCCGGCGCGTTCGGCTTTCATGTGCGGCTGCCAAATCTGCGGTCGGCACCGCGCGCGACCAGCACCACGACGAGGATGACCAGCATGACGCAGACCGAAAGCGCGGCGCCGAACGGCCAATCATTGGCCTTGCCGAATTGCGACTGGATCAGCGTGCCGATCATGGTGCTGGCCGGGCCGCCGACCATGGCCGGCGTGACATAGTCGCCGACCGTCGGCACGAAGACGACGAGCGCGGCCGCCAGCACGCCCGGCATGGAGTTCGGCAGCACGACGCGGCGGAACGCGGTAAACGGCCGCGCGCCGAGGTCGGAGGCAGCCTCGAGCAGCGATTTCGGGATGGTGTCGAGCGCCACATAGATCGGCAGGATGGCGAAGGGCGCATAGGCGTGAGCCAGCGTGACGACCACAGCGGCCGGCGTGTTGAGAAAGGCCAGTGTCGGCTCCGACCAGATGCCGCTTTCGATCAGCGCCGAGTTCAGGACGCCGTTATAGGCGAGCACGATCTTCCAGGCGAAGACGCGCAGGAGATAGCTGGTCCAGAATGGCAGCGTCACCAGGAACAAGAGCAGGCCGCGCCGGCGCCCGGCATGGAAGGCAAGATAATAGGCGACGGGATAGGCGGTGGCGACGGTTGCCAGCGTCACCAGGCCGGCGATGACCAGCGAGCGCAGCGTCACCGTCCAGTAGAGCGGATCGGTGGCCACGGTGACGAAGTTCTCGACGGTCAGCCCGACGCCGAGGAGCGAGCCGTCATTGCCGCGGAAGGCGAGGAACAGCACCAGGCCAAGCGCGAACAGGATCAGCAGGAAAGTGACCAGCGCCCCTGGCAAAAGCATGGCGAGCCGGAAGCCCGATGAAGACCGGGCCCCTGGCGCTTGTGCTGCAACTAAGGCCGACATCGACCTGCCCACCAAATTTGAAATTGGCTAACAGTTTTTCATATTCGTGAAACTGTCAAGCAGAATCCGGCTTTCCTGAATTGGTCGTCATCAACGCTCCAGCGAATGCCGGAACGCTTGGGGCTTTGCCCGGTATGGTCAAAAAGCCGTAGCCGACCTGGTAAGCCTGCCGTTCTCGGCCGCGTTCGTCAGCTAATCTCATCCGAACCGTTTGGCCGGTGTGCCTCGAACGCCTGCGCGCACCGCGAACAGCCCGCCCTCCTGCGGGTTTGCCTGCAAGTGTCTCTCGCTCATGGTAAACCGCGCCGAAGTGACGAAGAGGGTATCGAAATTCTCGCCGCCGAAGGTGCAGCTCGTGGGCCAGCTGCACGGCAGGTCCACCACCTTGTCCAGGACCCCGTCAGGTGAAATGCGAACCAGGCACCCGCCCCCCGCAACGCGACAGTTCCAGACATAGCCTTCCGCATCCATGCACGACCCGTCCGGCAGACCGCGTGGAAAGTCCGAGAAGAAGGGACGCCTATCGGTTATTCGCGACCGCACCCTGTCCCAGCGATAACGAAAGACCTGGTTCTTCGTCGTGTCCGCCGTGATGAAGGCATTATCCGCTGTCCAGATCATCGTGTTGGTGATGCCGAAGCGATCGGCACTGAGCGCCTCGACAATGCCGGCTGTGTCGACGCGATAGATCCGCCCCGCATCTCGCGAAATATCGCGCGCAAGATCATCGTCGTCGATGTTGTTTTCCATGGTGCCGACCCAGAACGAGCCATCCGGGGCGACCACGCCCTCATTCAACCGTGTGTCAGGGCTGTCCGGTTCGATCGTCGCGATCGTCCTGAAGGCTTCTCCGAAATCCCACAGAGCCACATCCTTTCGCAGCCCGACGATCGCGCCACCGTCCCCGCGCAGGCCAATCGAGGTTGCGAGGTCCGGTGTCTGCCAACTCTGATGATCGCGAGTAACCGGATCGAGCTGGTGGATGCGTCGCCCGACTATATCCACCCAGATCAGTGTCTTCCTGTTCTCGTCCCAGAGCAGGCTCTCACCGACGATATCCTGGGCATCGAACGCCAAGCCTGGCCGTTTTTCTCCGCTATCCACTGCCCTTCCCCTCCAACTGTCGCGTAGTCAACCGCTATTGACAGACAAGATTTCACAAAGATATACACATTTCGAGAAAACATGTCATACAGGTTTTGGGCAAATGGTAAGCGATCGCAGCATAGGGCCTGACGAGACAAATCCCGGGCTGGTGAGCGCCGCCATTCAGGCCATCACCCAACACATCCGCGTTGAAGGCCTTGGCCCTGGCGACCTCTTGCCCAGTGAAGCCGACATGACCCGCAAGCTCAGTGTCTCGCGCACGGTGGTGCGGGAGGCGTTTCGGTCGCTGTCGGCGATGCGCCTGATCGACATGAGCGCCGGGCGGCGCGCCAGCGTTGCCAAGCTCGACATTGGCGCGATGTCGATGGTGATCGAGCACGGCGTCACGACCGAACAGATCAGTATCCAGCAGGTCTATGATGTGCGCCGCACCATCGAAATGCGCACGGTGGCGCTGGCCGCGCTCCGGCGGACCGACGCGGAGGCGGCTGACGTTCAGAAATGCGCGCAGCTGATGCGCGAGAATTACCGTGCGCCGGAGATCGTCATGGAACACGACATCGCATTCCATGAAGCGATCGCGCGGGCCTCTCACAACCCGGTGTTTTCGTTGATCATCAACGCCTTCAGCGGCGTCACGCGACGCACCTGGGTGATCGGCTGGCGTACGCGTGCAACCGAGGAAGAGCAGATCAAGATGATCGAGGGGCACGCGGATATTGCTCGGGCGATCATCGCGGGGAACCCGCAACTCGCCGCCGAACATATGGCCGCGCATTTCGACAAAAGCGTCAAGGCATTGATCGACGCGGGGATCGCATGAAAATCCGCTCGCTTGAGACCATTCGTATCGAAGAGCGGCCCAATCTGCTCTGGATCGAGGTGCATACCGACGAGGGCATCACCGGCCTTGGCGAAACCTTTTTCTTGGCCCGCACGGTCGAGGAATATGTCCATGAATATGTCGCGCCGCGCGTGATCGGCCGCGATCCACTGCAGATCGATCTGCTTTCCGCGGACCTGGTCGGCTATCTCGGTTTCCGCTCAAGCGGGGTCGAAGTCCGCGGCAATTCCGCCTTCGACATCGCGCTCTGGGATATTTTCGGCAAGGCCATGAACCAGCCGATCGCGCAACTCCTGGGAGGCTTTTCGCGGCAGTCCATCCGTACCTACAACACCTGCGCCGGCACCGAATACATCAAGGACGGCAAGGGGCAGACCACCGCGAATTATGGTCTCGGCACAAGGCAAGGCTACGACGACCTGAACGGGTTTCTCCACCGCGCCGACGAATTGGCAGCGGAGCTGCTCGAGGACGGCATCACGGCCATGAAGATCTGGCCTTTCGACCATGCCGCCGAGAAAAGCCGAGGGCAAGACATCAACGCCGGCGACCTGAAAGCCGCGCTGCAACCCTTCGAGAAGATCCGCAAAGCTGTCGGTGACAAGATCGACATCATGGTCGAGTTCCACTCCATGTGGCAGCTCTTGCCCGCGATCAAGATTGCCAAGGCGCTCGGGCCTTACGGCACGTACTGGCATGAGGATCCCATCCGCATGGACAGCCTCGCCGATCTCAAGCGCTATGAGGCCGCGAGCCCGGCACCGATCTCGGCGTCGGAAACCTTGGGCAGTCGCTGGGCATTCCGCGACCTTCTGGAGACCGGCGCCGCAGGCATCGTCATGCTGGACATTTCCTGGTGCGGCGGGCTTTCCGAAGCACGCAAGATCGCGGCGATGGCTGAGGCCTGGCATTTGCCGGTCGCGCCGCACGACTGCACCGGGCCGGTGGTTCTGGCGGCGTCCACGCATTTGTCCCTCAACGCGCCCAACGCACTCGTACAGGAGAGTGTGCGGGCATTTTACAGGACCTGGTATCGCGACCTCGTGACCGCGCTACCGGAAGTCAAGGACGGCATGATCACCGTGCCGCCTGGCCCCGGCCTCGGGCTGGAACTCAATCCCGACCTCGGTCGGGCCTACACCGTCCATCGCCGCGTCTCCGACAAGGCGGACATCTGAAGAACACCAACGGGAGGATTAGTAATGAAACGACTGACTGCAACGCTTTTGCTCGCGACGACACTGTTCGCCGGGCCTTCCGTCGCCAGCGCCGACGGGCTCAACATCGTCTTCACGCACCATTCGTCGGCCTCGAACACCTTCTGGCAGGCGGTGAAAAAGGGCTTTGACGATGCCTGCGGCAAGGTCGAGGCCAAGTGCAACATGATTTTCACCCAGACCGAAGGCTCGGTCGAGCAGCAACTCGCCAACATGCGCGCCGCGCTTGCGGCAAAGCCGGATGCGCTGCTGACCTCGATTGTCGACAACAAGGCGTTCGACGACGTCATCAAGGAAGCGCGAGATGCCGGTGTGTTGGTGATTGCCGTCAATGTGGATGACACCGAGGGCGCCAAGGGCAATGCGCGGCAGGCCTTCATAGGGCAGGGTTTCAAGCCGGCGGGCTATTCGCTCGGCAAGGCGATTTCCGAGAGCTTCCCGAAAGAGGGGGCAATCAAGGTTCTGGTCGGCATTTCCGCACCCGGCCAGAACTGGTCCGAAAGCCGCGGCGCAGGCGTGATGCAGTTCCTGGAAGAGTACAAGGCGGCCCACCCCGACCGCCAGGTCTCATGGGAGCGGATCGACAGCGGAACGGACCTCGCGATCACGTCCGATCGTGTCGGCGCCTATCTCAATGCGCATCCCGACACCACAGCCTATTTCGACACCGGCTTCTGGTGCGCGGGCGTAGCGCGGTCGCTGCAGGATCGCGGCGTCGCGCCGGGCAAGGTCCTCCTTGGCGGGTTCGATCTGGTGCCGGAAGTGCTGCAGCAGATGCAGAAGGGCTACGTACAGGCTTTGGTGGACCAACAGCCCTACATGCAGGGCTTCATGCCGGTCATGGAAGCCTACCTGAACAAGAAGGTAGGTCTGGCGCCCTCCGACATCGATACGGGTCAAGGCATCGTGCGCCCGAATCAGGCCGACGCGATCATGACACTTTCATCGCAAGGCCTGCGTTAAGCCCACGCGCGCCATGTGTTCACCCGGCGGTGTTCGCACCGCCGGGTGGTCCCTTGCCTCGAATTCCTGGAGCCTGCCTTGAAACGCCTCTTCAAGACCTATCTGGAAAAGCCGGAACTGGCGGGACTGATCCTGCTGGTGCTTCTGGTGGTGATTTTTGAGATCCGCTCGAATGGCGTGTTCCTCAACCAGGATAACCTTCGCGGCATGCTCGGCATTCTGCCGGAAACGGGCCTCGTCGCCATCGGCGTCACCATCTTGATGATCAGCGGCGAGTTCGACCTTTCGGTTGGATCGGTGTTTGCCCTGATGCCGATGTGCATGGCGGTCCTCATGGTCGAAGGGGTGCCTTTCCCGCTTGCTTTGCTGGCCGGGCTTGTCGTTTGCGCGGTGATCGGATTTATCAACGGCTATGTGACGATCTGGTTCGAGATCCCGAGCTTCATCACCACGCTCGGCATGCTTTTCATCGCCCGGTCGCTGACGATCGTCGTCTCGGGCGGGTTTCCACCCTTGCTTCCCGCCGATCTTCCGAACTGGCTGTTCACTTCGTTCGTCGGCCCCGGCAACATGTTCCGCATGTCGTTCCTGTGGTTTGCGGGAATTGCCCTGCTGACGTCACTGATGCTTTCCAGAACCAATTTCGGCAATTGGATAAAGGCCACCGGCGGCTTCCACCCGGCTGCCGCCTCCATGGGCATCCCGACCGCGAGAGTAAAACTCGCATGCTTCGTGCTTTGCTCGATGCTGTCGGGCTTCGCCGGCATGTTGCAAGTGCTGAGGCTGGGCTCTCCCTTGCCTTCCATCGGCGAAGGCCTGGAGCTCCAGGCGGTGGCCTCGGCGGTCATCGGCGGGGCGTCGCTCGCAGGCGGCATCGGTACCGTCGCCGGCGGCATCATCGGCACAATCCTCATCCGCATCATCGACAACGGGCTGGTGCTCTCCAATGTCGACGCGAACTGGTTCAAATTCGCGATCGGCTTCCTGACCATTTTCGCCGTCGTCGCCAACGCCTGGATGCGCAAGCGCGCCAAGGCGATCAAGATGGAGGGCTGAGCCATGGAAGACGCAATCATCTCCGTCCGCAATCTTCACAAATGGTATTCCGGCGTCCATGCGTTGAAGGGCGTGAGCCTCGACCTGAAGCGAGGCGAGGCACTTGGGCTGGTCGGCGACAACGGTGCCGGCAAATCGACGCTCATCAACATTCTGTCAGGCGTCCACACCGCCGACGAGGGCGAGATCCTGGTCGAAGGCAGACCAGTGCGAATCGCCAGGCCGCGCGACGCGATGAATCTCGGTATCGAGACCATCTACCAGTACAATTCGATGGTCCCCACCATGTCGATCGCCAGGAACCTGTTTATCGGCCGCGAACCGACGCTGTTTTCCGTATTCGGCGTCGGCATCCTGGATCAAAAGCAGATGGCCAGCGAGAGCATCAAGGCGATCGCCAATGTCGACCTGCATCTGCGCTCGCCCGACGCGCTGGTCGGTGAATTGTCAGGCGGCCAGCGGCAGGGCGTCGCCATCGCGCGGGCCATGCATTTCAAGTCGAAGGTGATGATCCTCGACGAGCCGACCAATCACCTTTCGGTCAAGGAGACCAGCAAGGTCATCGGCTTTGTGCGTGGATTGAAGGCGCAAGGGGTGACCGGCGTTTTCATCAGCCACAACATGCATCACGTTTTTGATTGCTGTGATCGTGTGGTCGCGATGGCGCGCGGCGAGGTCGTTCTCGACAAGCGCATCGAGGAAACCTCCATCGATGAAGTTCACAACGTGCTTTGAGGAGCGGGAACGGTGATGACGAACCTTTCCGGTAAAGTCGTGCTCCTGACGGGTGGTCTGGGTTCGCTCGGCCGCGCCCAGGCTGCCGCGCTTGCCCGCGCTGGCGCGCGCGTGCTTCTGCTTGACCGACCGGAGAATGCGGAAGGGCCTAAGATCGCGGCGGAATTGGCGGCGACAAACAAAGGTACGATCGTCTATGTCGGTTGCGACTTGAACCAGCTGGCCGAAGCCGAGGCAGCGGTCAAGGCGCTCGCCGACGAAGAAGGCACGATCGATATTCTGATCAACAACGCGGCGCTCATCATAAACCGTCCGTTCGAGGAATTCTCACTTGGCGAGTACGAGGACCAGATCCGTGTGAATTCGTCAGCCGCCTTCGCGCTGGCGCGCGCCTGCGCGCCTGGCATGAAGAGGAAGGGCCAGGGCAGGATCGTCAATTTCTGCTCGGTGACGCTGAACGGCCGCTGGGACGGCTACGTGCCCTATGTGGCCTCGAAGGGAGCCATGCTGGGACTCACCAAGTCGCTGGCGCGGGAATTGGGACCACACGGCATCACCGTGAACGCGGTGTCGCCAGGCGCCGTCGTTTCCGAGGCAGAGGAGCGCGTCTTCGGAGAACGGCTCAAGGAATACAATGACTGGATCCTTACCAACCAATGCCTGAAGCGACGCATCGAGCCGCAGCATATCGCCGATCTCGTGCTGTTCCTCGTCTCCCCGGCCTCGGACATGATCAGCGGTCAGAACATCAACATCGATGGCGGATGGTAGCCATAGCGGCCCTTCAATGACAAATGGCGATGAGATCGAACTTGCCGACGGGCGTGCAAGCCTTGTGGTGTGTCCCCGCGAGGGCGCCGCCATCCTGCGCTACGACGCGCTCCGTCCCGGCCGAGCACCTACGCCTCTGCTTGAGCCATCGAGAGGTCTGCTGAAGTTCGGGTCTCAACTGCTGATTCCCTGGTCAAACCGCATTTCCGGTGGAGGCTTCGAGTTTGACGGGCGCTTCCATGCGATAGAGCCCAATGTCGAAGGCGAGCGGTTCCCACTCCACGGCGACGCATTTCAAAGACCGTGGCGGTTGACGAGGCGAACCGGCACTGAAATCGAGCTGGCTCTGGAGGATGGGGCGATCGGACCCTACCGCTACCATGCAAGCGTCCGCTATGCATTGGAGGAAGGCGCGCTGTCCGCCGTGCTGGCTGTCGAAAACCGAGCCGCCATCCGCCTGCCCTACGGGCTGGGCTTCCACCCCTGGTTTCCGCGCCGCCCGCGCACTCTGCTGCAAGCATCGGCGCACAGTGTCTGGTTGGAAGACGAACGACACCTGCCGACGGGGGTGGTGCCGCTGGCCTCCCGGCCGGACTGGGACTTTTCGCAAGCCTCGCCGCTTCCCGACGCCTGGGTCAACAATGCCTTCGAAGGCTGGAACGGGCACGCCTCGATCATCCAGCCGGACGACGCCATCGCCCTCACGGTCGAGGCATCGCCCTCGCTGAATGTCTTCGTCCTCTATTCGCCGGCACGAGACGCTGATTTCTTCTGCTTCGAACCCGTTTCACATGTGGTGGACGCCCATCACGGCAGCGGCCTGACGACGCTGGAAAAAGGCGGATCGACAAGCGCGCATTTGCGGTTACGCTGGGGTGAGCTATAGCGCCAGATCGGAAGTCGCGAAGCGGTGCAGTGGCATGGTGGCAAAGGCCATTTCCGTTGATCGTCCGTCGCTTGGCACATGCTGCTTCAGGGCGTGTCGGCTTGAAGAGGCTATGCGCACCTCATAACATCGAACCATCCTGCGCAATAACGAGAGTGCAATGACAAACATGACGTTTCTGCCTGACGATGGCGTCTTTCTCGGCCGCGCTCGATCACCGGCTGTGCCCCATCCCCTGGTGGTCACGGTGCGTGACGGCACCGTCTTCGACATTACGTCGAGCGAGGCGCCGACCGTGCGGGACATCTGCGAGATGGCCGATCCGGCAGGGCATGTGCGCTCGGCCAAGGGCAAGCCGATCGGCTCGCTCGACGACATCGCGGCCAATAGTTTTGCAGCCGGGCGCGATCAGGCCAAACCCTATCTCCTCTCCCCGGTCGACCTGCAGGCGGTCAAGGCGTCGGGCGTCACCTTCGTCGTCAGCCTGCTGGAGCGGGTGATCGAGGAACAGGCGCGCGGCTCGGCGGAAAAGGCCGACGCCATCCGCGCCGACATTGCCGGGCTGATCGGCCACGATTTGTCGAAGCTCAAGCCCGGTTCGCCGGAAGCCATGGAGATCAAGGCCAAGCTGATCGCGCGCGGCGCCTGGTCGCAATATCTGGAAGTCGGCATCGGCCCCGATGCTGAGATCTTCACCAAGTGCCAGCCAATGGCGTCGGTCGGCTTCGGCGCCGATGTCGGCCTGCACCCGGTGTCGACCTGGAACAATCCGGAGCCGGAGATCGCCATGGTCGCCGCCTCGAGCGGCAGCATCGTCGGCGCCACCATCGGCAACGATGTCAATCTGCGCGACGTCGAAGGGCGTTCCGCATTGCTGCTCGGCAAGGCCAAGGACAACAATGCTTCGGCCTCGCTTGGCCCCTTCATCCGCCTGTTCGACGACACCTTCTCGATCGACGACGTGAAGAAGGCGGTCGTGCGCCTCAAGGTCGAGGGCGAGGATGGCTTTTCGCTGGAGGGCGCAAGCTCGATGGCCGAGATCAGCCGTTCGCCCGAAGAGCTCGTTGCCGCCGCGATGGGTCCGCACCACCAGTATCCGGACGGGCTGGCGCTCTATCTCGGCACCATGTTCGTGCCGTCGAAGGACCGCGGCGAGAAGGGCAAGGGGTTTACCCACAAGGTCGGCGACATCGTCACCATCTCATCGGAAAAATTCGGCGCGCTGGTCAACCGGGTGCGGCTGTCGCCCGACTGCCCGCACTGGACCTACGGCGCCAGCCATCTCATGCGCGACCTGGCAAAGGCTGATCTGATCTAGACTCAATCCAAAACGCCATGACCTTGCTTGGCGTGGATGCCATCTGGGCCCGCCTTCACCACCGGTGCTCCGGTCGTGCTTGCCTTGGCGATCGACCGGCTGCGACGCCGCTGGCGCGCCGGACACAGCGCGGACAATCCGCCCGGCTGAGCCTCGCCGCCAATCATCCGACCGCTCCTGAAAAATCACCCCGACTGATGCAATCTGATGGGACCGTTGATGGCGTCGCGTCAGGCGCCAACTACATCTGCAGATGGAGGCTTGCCATCCGTCGAAAAAGGGAATGCTCTGAGGCATCCGAGCGGCGCTGGCAAAAGACGCAATCCGGCCGACGCCGGAACAGGGACGGATCATCTTCAACCGGGAGGAAATCAAATGCTGACAAGACTGAGATTTGTGCTCTACGGCCTTCTGGTCGCGCTGACGGTCATTCCGGCAGCCGCGCAGGCCAAGACCTTCTACTGGATTTCGCATGGCGGCCCCGCCGACCCGGTCTGGACCTACTTCCTGGCCGGGGCCAAGCAATGGGCCAAGGACACCGGCAACACCGTCAACACCTCGTTCCACAATGGCGATGTTGCCTCCCAGCAGGAAGCGGTTCGCGCCGCCCTCTCGGCCAAGGCCGACGGCATCGTCACCACCAGCCCCGATCCGGGCAGCCTCGTCGAGATCGTCAAGGAAGCCCGCGCGGCCAACGTCCCGATCATCAACTTCAATACGCCCGATCCAAAAGCCAACTTCAATGCCTATGTCGGCGGCGACAACGTCACCTTCGGAAAGCATTGGGCGCAGTATCTGGTCGACAAGGGCCTGGTGAAGAAGGGCGACTTCGTCTGGATGCCGGTCGAGGTCCCCGGCGCCACCTATGGCGTCCAGGAAGAGGAAGGCATCAAGAGCGTCTTCGGACCGCTCGGCATCACCTATGAAGTGACCGAAGCGACGCTCGACCAGGCCGAGGTGATCAATCGCATGGTCGACTACCTCACCGCCCACAAGGGCAAGGTCAAGGCCGTTATCGGGCTGGGCGACCTCGTCACCGGCTCGATCAAGCGGGTGTTCGACCAGGTCGGCGTCAAGCCGGGTGAAATCCCTGTTGTCGGCTGGGGCAACTCGCTCGACACCACCCAGGAGGTTCTGAACGGCTACGTCAATGCCGGCCAGTGGCAGGACCCGCAGGCGACCAGCTATGTCGCGCTGTCGCTCGCCAACATGGCGGCGTCAGGCATTCCCCCGGGCTTCAACGTCATCACCGGCGCGCTTTACGAGAAGGACACCGCCGGCATCTACGACAAGATCCTGTCCGGCAAATAAACCGCGATCCCTGGCGCCGCGCCCATCTGGCACGCGGCGCCAGATATCTGCTTGTGCCGCGACTATCCATCCAAGGCGGTGGAGATCGCGGCCCGTTCCAACCATGTCGCGGGTTCCCAGTGGAAAATCATTCGCTTGTCCAACGCCTGATTGCGCGGCCCGAATTCGGTCCCTTCGTGCTGCTCATCGTCGAGATCGGCGTTTTCTGGGGCTTCAACCACGACTTCCTGTCGCCGCAGAACATCTCCAACACCCTGGCCTTCACGGTCGAGCTCGGCCTGATCGCGCTGGCGATGACCTTGCTGATGACATCAGGCGAATTCGACCTGTCCGTCGGATCCCTGTTCGGCTTCTCGCCAGTGCTGATGTGGACGCTGTTCAACGGCGGCGTCACATCGCTCGATATGGGCTTCGTCGTCGCGCTGGTGGTTGCCGCCTTGATCGGCCTGGTCAATGGCTGGTTCGTCACGCAGCTCAAGATCCCGTCCTTCCTGGTGACGCTCGGCATGCTGCTGGTGGTGCGCGGCAGCGCGCTTTTCATCACCGACGGTTTTCCGCAGCGCACCTGGAGCGCCGAGGGCAGCTGGCTGGCGGAGGCACTGGTCGGCGACTTCTTCATCGGGCCGTTCCGCATCTACATGTCGCTGTTCTGGTTCATCGCCGCGGCGATCGCGCTCGGCTATGTGCTGACGCAAAGCCGGACCGGCAACTGGATCCAGGCGGCGGGCGGCAATCCCAACGCGGCGCGTGCCCGCGGCGTCAATGTCAACCGCGTCAAGATCGGCCTGTTCGTGCTGTCGTCGCTCATGGCCTCGCTGGCCGGCGTCATCTCCTCGCTGCGCACGTCGGCCGCCAATCCCAACAGCGGCACCGGCTACGAACTCGAAGTCATCGCCATGGTGGTGATCGGCGGCACGGCGCTGACCGGCGGACGCGGGACCATCATCGGCACCGTGCTCGGCATCCTGATCCTGCGCGTGATGCGCAACGGCATCGTGCTGATCGGCGTGCCCGGTCTTGCCTACAATATCTTCATCGGCGCGATCATCCTTGGCATGATGGCGCTCCACTCATGGCTGGAACGCCGGCACCAGGCAGGGACTTGAACCATGGCCGAGCCATTGATCCGCATGCAGAACATCCGCAAGTCCTACGGCCGCGTGCAGGCGCTTGTGGACGCTAATTTCCATGTCAACGAGCGGGAGATCGTCGGCCTGCTCGGCGACAATGGCGCCGGCAAGTCGACGCTGATCAAGGTCTTGTCGGGCGCGGTGCCGCTGACCAGCGGCGACATCTTCATCCGTGGCAAGAAGGTCACCTTGCGCAGCACCAGCGATGCCATCGCGCAGGGCATCGAAACGATCTACCAGGATTCCGCGCTGGTCACGCAACTGTCGATCGCCCGCAATCTGTTCCTCGGGCGCGAGCCGATCAAGCCGCCGCGTTTCCTCAACCGCATGGACCAGGAGGCGATGAACAACGTCGCCCGCGACCTGCTCAAACAGGTCGGCATTTCGAAGAACATTCCACCGACGACGCCGATCGGCTCGCTCTCCGGCGGCGAGCGCCAGGCGGTGGCGATCGCGCGCGCCATGCATTTCGACAGCGACCTCATCATCCTCGACGAGCCGACCAACAATCTCGGCGTCGCCGAAACACAAGGGGTGCTTAGCTTCGTGCGCAGCGCCCGCGATTCCGGCCATTCCTGCATTTTCATCGCGCACAACATCCATCACGTCTTCCAGGTGGTCGACCGCATCGTCGTCATGCGCCGGGGCAAGGTGGTCGCCGACGACATCGACCCGAAGAAGACAACCGTGACGGAGGTCGAACGGATCATCACCGGCATGTCGGACAAGGAAATCCGCGACGCCGTCGCCGACGGCAGGCTGTCGCACTGAGGACGGGCGGATCCGTCTTGCCGAAGCGGCTCAGTGCGCATGGCGGCGATGGGTGTCAATCACCCGTCCGTCGGATCGCATCGGCTGCGAAATCACTTATCTGGCGCGTCATCGCATCGGCGCGTAGGGTTACGGCATGAAGGCCACCGTCTCCGACATCGCCAGGAATTGCGGGCTGTCGACCGCGACGGTCGACAGGGTGCTCAACAACCGGCCGGGCGCCAGCGCCGCCAACCGGCAACGCGTGATGGAAGCCGCCAAGCAGCTCGGCTATCTGCCGGTCGCCGATCAGGTGACGCTTCCCTCCAGACCGGCAAACCTCGAGTTCTTCCTGCCGATCGGCAGCAACGCCTTCATGCAGGATCTGGCAAGGCACATCGAAGACTATGCATCGCGCCTGCCGCTGGTCGCTTCGTGCCGGATCCACAACCTCGCCGGCATCTCGCCGAACGCGCTGCAGAGCGCCGTGGAAAACCTGTCGCTGAGGGCCAATGGCGTCGGTGTCATCGCCATCGACCATCCGCGAACCCGCAACATCCTGCGCGACATCGTCGAAACCGGCATCCGCCTGGTGACGCTGGTGTCCGATATTCCGGCCGCTCCCCGCTCGGCCTATGTCGGCATCGACAACCGGGTGGCGGGCCGAACGGCGGCACTTCTGATGGGTCGCTTCCTCGGCGGCCGCGAAGGCCATCTGGCGATGGTCGTCGGTTCACGCTCCTACCGCGGTCATGAGGAGCGCGAAATGGGCTTTCGCTCCGTGCTTGGCGAGGAGTTTCCCAACCTCGCCGTGACCAGCGCCGTCGAGATCAACGACGAACCGGATGCCAGCTACGCCGAGACCATGAAGGCACTGCACAACGAACCGGAACTGCTCGGCATCTATTGCGTCGGGGCCGGACGCTCCGGCGTTGCCAGAGCCATCCGGGAAGCCAGGCCCAACCGCAAGCCGGTGTTCATCTGCCACGACCTTACAAAGGAGACGCGCGGCTACCTCGTCGACGACCTCGCCGACGTCGTCATCGACCAGAACGCCAGGCTGATCGCCGAGCAGTCGGTCATCCGCCTGCTCGGCTCCATCGCCTCATCGGCGCCCTATCTCACCCGGAAATTCATCGAGCCGCGCCTGATTTTCAGGGAAAACGTGCCGGTGCAGTGAAGCGAGACCGCCTGGCAATGCCCGGCTTCCTGGATTTGTCTGATAATTGACACGGCAAATCTGCACAGCTGCTATGCACAATTCATTGTTGCCGAATCATTGGGCAACTCGTAGCTTCTGGTCGTCGGCCATCTACTCCTCCCAGATGCGATGCCGACGCTGAATGGGGTGCACCTCCTCCCGCGCCACATTCGAAAATCGAGCCCGCTGCCACCTCCTCCCGGCAGCGGGCTTTTTTTTATTCAGCATCGGAAATTCCTGTGCCGTCCGCGCCAAAGGGCGCCGAGCATCGCCTCGGTCATACGACCGGCAAATCGCCAACAGCCGCGGCGGATTTCAACCGGCGGCGGTGCCCCGGAAGGAAACGATCAACCCTTCGGCCATGCGCACGAACTGCGTGCTCGGGCCTTCGGCGCCCACGGTCTGCACGCTGACACGGGCGCCCTCGAACAGCAGCGACAGCGTATCGGCAAGCAGTTCGGCCTGACCGATGCCCGCACCCCGGCAGAGCGCCACCAGGCGTTCGCGCTGGGCTTCCTTGAGCTCCTTGATCACCAGTCTCGCCGGATGGTCCGGCTCAGTCAGCTCAGCGGCGGCATTGGCCATGTCGCAGCCGCGGCCGTCGGCATTGAGCATGGCAGCCGCCTTGCGAACCCAGGCATGCAGCTGCGCGAGCTTGTCGCCGGGGAACTCGGCCTCGAAAGCATCCCACATCGCGCCGGCCTTGGCCGCATTGGCGCGCAGGCACTCGACGATCAGTTCGTCCTTGGATTCAAAGTGACGATAGAGCGTCATCTTGTTCGTGCCGGCAGCTTCGGTGATGGCGTCGACGCCGACGCCCTTGATGCCATGCTTGTGGAACATGTCGCGTGCCGTCTCCAGAATCCGATCCCTGGGACGAGAGCGCTCCACGACGCCGTCTGTCATCATGATCTCCTTTCGTTTCCAAAAAACCCTCGGCCACCTCTTGACTAGGGTGTTACCGGTCTGTAACTTCCAGAATGTTACTTACTGGTAACACCTACGTCGTCCGTCGTCAATAACAAGGCCGTGAACTGGTCCTGCCAGGTGAGACGGACGAGAAACTGCCAATCATGCGGCTCCGGCCGGTGAGGAAATGGAAAACGGTTCGCGAGCATGGGCTGCGAATCGACAGACAAGGAGCCGGCCAATGCCACAGCGCCGCGATCTTACCATAGATGAGGCCGTCCGGGATCCGATGATCCGGCTGGTCATGAAGGCAGATGGGGTCGACCCCCGCGCCCTCGAGAAGATGCTTCGTTCGCTTGCCGATGGGCAGCGTCGCGAAGTGCCGTTGCTGCGTTCACGGGAAGCCTCCCGTGACGGGCACGGCCAGTTATCCAGAGTTGCCAGCGCCTTCGGGCGGGCAAGAGCAGCCGGCGAGGCATGTGTGTCGTGGTAAATTTCTTCATTCACCGTCCGATCTTCGCGTCGGCGATCGCCATCATCATGGTGCTCGCCGGGACGATTTGTTATTTCCTGCTGCCGGTCTCGCAGTTTCCAGACATCACGCCGCCCCAGGTCGTGGTCAGCGCCCATTATCCGGGCGCCAGCGCGCAAGTCGTGGCCGACACGGTGACGACGCCGCTGGAGCAGCAGATCAACGGCGTGCAGGGCATGACCTACATGTCGTCGACGAGCTCCAATGACGGCTCCTCGACCATCACCATCACCTTCGATGTCGGCTACTCCCTGAGCACCGCTGCCGTCGACGTCCAGAACCGCGTCTCGCAGGCGGCCTCCTCGCTGCCGGCGATCGTCAATCAGGGCGGCGTGACGATCAAGAAGCAGAACCCGAACTTCGTGCTCATCGTCAACCTCACCTCGCCCGACAAGTCGGTCGATCCGGTGGCGCTGTCGAACCTCGCCTATCTGCAGGTCGTCGATCCGCTGAAGCGGCTGCAAGGCGTCGGCGACGTGCAGATCTTCGGCGAGCGGCGCTATTCGATGCGCGTCTGGCTCGATCCGGACAAGCTTGCCAATCTCGGCATTACCGCCGTCGACGTGCAGAATGCCATCGCCGAGCAGAACGTCCAGGTGGCGGCCGGCAAGATCGGCCAATCGCCGGCGCCCGCCGGCACCGCCTTCGAGATGCAGGTCAACGCCGTCGGGCGCCTGAGCGACCCGAAGGAATTCGGCGACATCGTCGTGCGCGCCAACACCGACTCCGGCTCGCTGGTGCGGCTGCGCGACGTCGCGCGTATCGAGCTCGGCGCGCTGCAATATTCGTCCTCGGCGTTCTTCGGCAAGGATCCGACGGTGGTTCTCGCTGTCTACCAGATGCCCGGCTCCAACGCGCTCGACCTTCAGCAGCGCGTCAAGGACAAGATGCAGGAACTGTCGGCGCGTTTCCCGAAGGGCGTGTCCTATGCCATGCACTACGACACGACGCGCTTCGTCTCGGCGTCGATGCATGACGTGCTGATCACGCTCGGCGAAGCGCTGGTGCTGGTCGTCGCCGTGGTGTTCATCTTCCTGCAGAGCTGGCGCACGACCATCATCCCGACCATCGCCATTCCGGTGTCGCTGGTGGCGACGCTGGTCGTCATGGAGATGCTGGGCTTCTCGCTCAACATGCTCTCCTTGCTCGGCATGGTGCTGGCGATCGGCCTTGTCGTCGACGACGCCATCGTGGTGGTCGAGAATGTCGAACGACAACTCGAGGCCGGGCTGAAACCATTGGCGGCGACCAAGGCCGCCATGGCCGAAGTCACAGGTCCGATCATCGCCACCACCGCGGTGCTGATGGCCGTCTTCGTGCCGGTTGCCTTCATTCCGGGCGTGTCGGGGCGGCTGTACAACCAGTTCGCGCTGACGGTGGCGATTTCGGTCGGCATCTCGGCCTTCAATTCGCTGACGCTGAGCCCTGCGCTCAGTGCCGCTTTCCTGCGTCATCGCCATGGGCCGCAGTTCTTCCTGTTCCGCTGGTTCAACACCGGCTTCGACAGGCTGTCGCATGCCTACGCCCATGGTGTGCGCTTCCTGATCCGCCTGCGCTGGATCATGCTCGGCCTGTTCGCCGCCGGGTTGGTCGCCACCTATTTCGTCTGGCAGAAACTGCCGTCGACCTTCCTTCCGGTCGAGGACCAGGGCTATTTCTTCGTCGTCATCCAGTTGCCCGACGGTGCCTCGCTCGAGCGCACCGACGCGGTGGCCCAGAAGGCGCGTGACATCCTGCAGGCAACGCCCGGCGTCGACATTGTCGGCTCGATCAGCGGCCTGAACTTCCTGACCAGTGCGGCGCAGTCGAACTCGGCTGTCGAGTTCGCCATCCTAAAACCATGGGAAGAGCGTGGCCCCGACCAGAGCGCATCGAAGCTCGTCGCCGACGTGCGCGGCAAGCTGATGCAGATTCCGGAAGCTTTCGCGCTCTCCTTCGATCCGCCTTCGATCCCGGGCATCGGCACCACGGGCGGCTTCGAATTCGTCGTCGAGGATCTCACCGGTCGCGGCAGCACGGCCCTCAATGACGCGACGCAAGCCGTGATCGCCGAGGCGCGCAAGCAGCCGGAAATCAATCCGCAGCAGTTGTTCTCGCCATTCTCGACCTCGACGCCGCAGTTCAACTACGACCTCGACCGTAGCAAGGCCAAGCTTCTCGGCCTCAACCTGCCCGATGTCTTCAACACGCTGCAGATCTATCTCGGCTCGCTCTACGTGAATGACTTCAACCTGTTCGGCCGCACCTTCCGGGTGACCATCCAGGCCGACAAGGATGCACGTGCGGGCGCCGCCGACATTTCGCGGCTCTATGTACGCAACGCCTCGGGCGGCATGGTGCCGCTCAGCACGCTGGGCAAGCTGGTGCCGTTCGTCGGGCCGGAAACCGTGCCGCACTACAACAACAACGCCTCGGCCTCGATCAATGGCGGTGCCGCGCCGGGCTTCTCCTCGGGCCAGGCTGTCGCTGCCATGGAACGGGCGGCGGCCACCGCGCTCCCCAGGGATTTCGGTTTCGAATGGACCGGCATCACCTTCCAGGAGCTCAAGGCAGGATCCATCGCGTCCGTCGTCTTCGGCCTCGCCATCGTCTTCGTCTTCCTGATCCTGGCGGCGCAATATGAGAGCTGGGCGATGCCGTTCATGGTGCTGCTGGCGGTGCCATTGGCCTTGTTCGGTGCCTTCGCGGCGCTATCGGTGCGCGGCATGCAGATCGACGTCTACTCGCAGATCGGCTTCGTCATGCTGATCGGCCTGGCGGCCAAGAACGCGATCCTGATCGTCGAGTTCGCCAGGCGGCGACGCGAGGAGGGCCTCAGCATCGTCGAGGCGGCGATGGAAGCCGCCCGGCTCAGGCTGCGGCCGATCCTGATGACGGCCTTCGCCTTCATCCTCGGCGTGCTGCCGCTAATGTTCGCCACCGGCGCCGGTGCCGCAAGCCGCCAGTCGATCGGCACCACGGTGTTTGGCGGCATGGTCGCCGCGACCATCCTGTCGCTGGTGTTCGTGCCGGTCTTCTACGCGGTCATCGAACAGTTGCGGGAGCGCCGCGAAAGCGGCGAACCCGCCTCCAGGCATACTGAACCAACTGCCGAACCCGCCTTCCCTCCCCTGGCGGAAGCGGCCGAATAAGATTGGAGAAATATTATGCGTAAATGGAAAATCGCTTTGGGAGCGGCCGTCGCGGTGGGCGCGATCTCCGTGGCCAGCGTCCACCTGCTCGATATGGGCAATCTCAGGCTGAGCACCGGCACGGCCGGTGCGGCAACGCCCGGTCCGGCGGCATTCGTCATGCCGGTGCCGGTGGCGAGCGTGGTCAAGAAGACGATCCCGATCTATCTCGACTATGCCGCCCGCATCGAGCCTATCCGCAGCATCACGCTGCAGGCGCGCGTGCCGGGCTATTTGCAGGAACAGACGGCGCAGGACGGTGCGGATGTGCGGCAAGGCGACCTTCTCTACAGGGTCTCGCCCGACGACTTCCAGGCCGCGCTCGACCAGGCGAAAGCCCAGGTCCAGCGCGATACGGCGACGCTCGACTATGCGCGGTCCAATCTCGGCCGCGGCACCGAGCTCGCCAAGAGCGGTTATCTGGACAAGGACAGCTTCGACCAGCGCACCAGCACCTTGCGCGAAGCGCAGGCGTCGCTGGCGCTTAACCAAGCGGCCGTGCGCACGGCGGAGCTCAATCTGAGCTACGCCGAGATCCATGCGCCGTTCACGGGGCGCCTGGGCCGCAACCAGGCTTCGGTCGGAACGCTGGTCAGCGTCGCCGGCACGGTGCTGAACACGCTGGTGCAGCTCGACCCGATCTATGTCACCTTCAATCCGAGCGAGACGGATCTGGCCGAGATCGAGCAGGCCCGCGCGGCCGGCCCGGTCGATGTCGAAGTCCTGCTGCCGGGTCAGACCGAGACCAGCCAGAAGGGCGAACTCACCTTCGTCGACAACACGGTCGACCACTCGACCGGCACCATCACCGCGCGCGCCACCATCGGCAATGCGAAGTTCACGCTCATGCCTGGCCAGTACGTCCGCGTGCGGCTGCACATCAGGCAACAGCCGGACGCGCTGATGGTGCCGCAGACGGCGCTGGGCTCGAGCCAGCTCGGCAAATATCTCTACGTCGTCGGCAAGGGCAACACGGTCGACCAGCGGCTGGTCTCGCTCGGCCCGACCAGCGGTGACCTTGTAGCGATCTTGAGCGGCGTCTCGGAAGGCGACCAGGTGATCACTGGCAATCTGCAGAAGATCGGGCCCGGAATGCCGATCTCGCCACTGCCACAGAAACCGGCTACCTGACTCCCCCGCAGGCCCGGTTTCCGCGCGGCGCCCGCGACCTTCCCACGGGTCGTGGGCGCCGCATTTACAAGCAGGCCGACAAGAGCGGCCACATCGGCGCGGTCGGCCTTGGCAGCGTGAATGCATAAATAGTCTCTTGTTAGATTGTCGACAATCTGATTGTCTTGCCGCTGTACTCGCTGGAGTGGGCCGGATGGTGAAGACGGATTTCAGCCCGATTGCCGATACGACGCGTCGCGCCGAAATCGTCGCGCTGCTGCGGCGCGCCATCCTGACCGGGCAACTGCAACCCGGCCAGAAGCTCAACGAGCTCAGAATCTCCGAACAGATGCGGGTCAGCCGCGCGCCATTGCGCGAGGCGATGCGCGAGCTGGTGCAGGAAGGCATCCTGACCAGCATCCCCTATGCCGGCACCTTCGTCATCGACGTCACCGCCAAGGACATCGACGATGCCTATTCGCTCAACCAGGTGCTCGACGAGTTCGCCATCGAACGGACATGGCCACAGCGCGACCAGCGTTTCTTCGACGAACTTGACCGGCGCCACGAAGCGGTGAAACAGGCGACCCGCAACCTCGACACCACAAGGCAGATCGAAACGGCGCTGCAACTGCATGGCCTGATCTATGAGTGGGCCGACAATTCGGTGCTTCTGGAAACCTGGCAGCGGCTGACCAGCCGGCTGCAAATGTATTTCGCGCTGCACCAGCATGCGCGCAACGAGCCGGTGCCGGCCGAAGACGTCCATGAAACCTACGTGCACCTGATGAAGGGCGCCGATATGCGCGCTGCCCAGCGTCACGCGCGAGAACATATCAATCTCGACTTCGAGCAGTTGCTCTCTTATGCGCGCAGCCTCGAACAGCGCCTGTCGAAGGGCGCCTGACCAATTCCCAGACATCGCAGCCAGCGGACAGACAGAGTGCAGATCAAATCCATCAAAGCCTACCGTGTCGTGCAGCCCTTCGTGGACGGCCCCTACCGCATGTCCAAGGGGCGCCAGGCCGACGCCTTCGACGCGGTGATCGTCGCCGTCACCGCCGACAGCGGCCTGACCGGCTGGGGCGAGATGGCGCCGCTCGGCAATTTCTACTCGGCCGCGTTTCCGGCGGGAACACGCGCGGGCGTGCCGGAAATCGCGCCGCATCTCATCGGCCACGACCCGCGCGGGCTGGCCAGGATCGGCCGGCTGATGGACACGGTGTTCAAGGGCCACCCCTATATCAAATCGGCGCTCGACATGGCGTGCTGGGATCTCGCCGCGCGCGCCGCCGA
The DNA here is from genome assembly GCF_007003935.1 of Mesorhizobium sp. WSM4310. Classification (NCBI taxonomy): domain Bacteria; kingdom Pseudomonadati; phylum Pseudomonadota; class Alphaproteobacteria; order Hyphomicrobiales; family Phyllobacteriaceae; genus Mesorhizobium; species Mesorhizobium sp. WSM4310. Next base: position 266,508 of record NZ_VFTA01000001.1, on the reverse strand, counting down.
TGTGCCGCTGGTGACGCTGCTCGGCGGCAAGGAGAGCGATATGGCGGAGACCTACCGGGTCGTCACCCACGGCACGCTCGATCAGATGGCGGCACTGGCAAAAAGGATCATCGCCGAGGGCTGTCGCCGTCTGCAGGTCAAGGTTGGCGGCAACGTGCACGACGACATCGAGCGAGTGACGACAGTCGCCTCGGCGGTGCCGAAAGGTACGGTGATTTTCTGCGACGCCAATGCCGGCTGGACACCCTACCAGGCCCGGCAGTTCGCCGATGCCACGCGTGGCATCGACTACACGTTCGAGCAGCCCTGCACGACGATCGAGGAGAACATGTCGGTGCGCCGCATGCTCGACAAGCCGATGGTGCTCGACGAATCCGTCACCTCGCTGGAGGAGATGCTGGAGATTCACCGCCTGGGCGCGGCCGACGGGCTGACGCTGAAGATCTCGCGGCTGGGTGGTGTGACGAAGACGCGCCAGATCCGCGACGTTGCCGTCGACCTCGGCTTCATGATCACTGTCGAGGACACAGGCGGCGCCGAGATCGACACGGCAGCGATGGCGCATCTGTCGCTGTCGACGCCTGAGGAGCGCCGGCTGCATGCCATTGCCTTCCATGAATGGGTGACGGTGCGCACGGCCTTCAACGCCCCGCCGGTCACCGGCAGCCATATGGGCATTCCGGACGGCCCCGGCCTCGGCATCGATGTGGATCCGAGCCTGCTCGGCAAGCCTTTCTTCGAGGTCGGATGAGATGAAGATCCGAGGCATCACGGCCACACCGATCAATCTTCGTCTCGAAGCACCCTATGGCTGGGTGTTCGGCGAGCTCGACGGTTTTTCGCAGACCATTGTCGAGGTCGAGACCGAGGATGGGCTGGTCGGCCTCGGCGAGGCGCCGACGCCGGCGGCCGCCGCAATCATCAATGATGTTCTGGCCGAGCGCCTGGTTGGCCGCGATGCCTTCGACATCGCCGGCGCCGAGCATGTCTGCCTGCCCTACTGGACCGGTGTGCAGTCGATCAACGACCGCACCCGCATCATGGCTTTCGGCGCGATCGAGATGGCACTGTGGGATCTGCGCGGCAAGGCGTGGAACCAGCCGCTCTACCAGCTGCTCGGCGGCGCCGTGCGCAAGGACATCCCGTTCACCGACTATTTCTCGCTGCGCGGCGACGGGCCCGATGTGAAAGGCGAGACGACGCCGGAAGAAGTCGCCGATTATTGCGTCGAACTGCACGAGACGCATGGTACGACCTTCTTCGAAGGCAAGTTCTCGACCGAAGACCCGAAAGTCTCGCTGAGAATGGTCGAGCTGATCCGCGAAAAAATCGGCGACGAGGCGATGATCCGCATCGATTCCAACCAGGCCTATTCGCTGGCGACGGCGCGGCGGCTGGCGCGGCCGCTCGAAGAGCTCGGCGTGCGCAACTGGGAGGATCCGGTGGCGACGCTCGAGGAGATGCGGCAGCTGCGGCAACATTGCTCGATCCCGTTCTCCACCCACAACATCGACATTGCGCGTGCCATGGACCTCAAGGTTCCGGATGCCTTCGTCGGCAATCCGACGGCGCATGGCGGCATCGGCCGCCTGCTGCGTTTCGTCGGCGCCTGCGAGCATGCCGGCGTCGATTTCTGGTGCTACAGCGGCGACAGCGGCATCGGCAGCGCCGCCTACCTGCACCTGTGCGCGGCGCTCGGCTGGATCCGGGAGCCCAACCAGTCGCTGTTTCGCATGCAGCCCATGGACATCACCGAGGAAGGGCCATTTTCGCCGAGGAACAATGTCGTGCACGTCCCGGAAGGTCCCGGTCTCGGCGTCACCTTGTCGCGGAAAAACCTCGCGGCCTGCCATCGCGATTTCGCCGAGAACGGCCCGTGCAACAAATATCACGACCCGGCGAAGCCCGGCACATATCGCCGCCTGCCGCTGAACTAGGAGAACGAGAAGGGAAAGGAGACGTCGTCGAGAAACAAGCCGCCGCCGCGATTGGGTCGCGACGGCAGGACCGGATGGGTGGAAACATCCTCAAGAAAATCTGACCGCTTCGCCGCAACGATCGGATGGACCGGATAAAGCCGCATGCTACAGTCCCGGTCGACCGACTTCGTTGACGGCCGGGGCAAGGAGAACTCCACGGAATTTCGTCAACCGGAAGTGCTTTCTTCAGCCATAAGAAACAAGGGGAAAGGGTTAAACCCATGAGCAAGAACTACCGCATTCTCGACCTGATCCGACGCAATCGCTCGCCGCTCGAAAACCATCTCATCGACGGTCTCGTCGACGGCCGTGTCAGCCGCCGCGACTTCATTCGCCACGGCAGCCTGCTCGGCCTGTCGCTGCCGCTTCTGGGCGGCATCACCACCGCTGCCGGCTTCAGTGGCATGCCGTCGCTCGCCCGCGCGCAGGGCGCGCCTGGCGCGACCATCCGTGTCGGCAGCAGCGTGCCGGCGGCAACCATCGACCCGATCACCATCGCCGATGCCGGCGGCCTGCTGATCCTGCAGCAGGTTGCCGAATTCCTCTGCGTCGACGGCCCCGACCTGATGCTCAAGCCGGCGCTGGCCGAAAGCTGGAAGCCGAACGACAACGGCACGGTGTGGACCTTCAAGCTGCGCAAGGGCGTCAAATTCCACTCCGGCGGCGAGATGAAGGCCGACGACGTCGTGGCCAGCATCGACCGCCTCGCCGACCCGGCAAACTCGTCCAACGCCCTGTCGGTGTTCACCGGCATCCTGCAGAAGGGCGCCACCAAGAAGGTCGACGACTACACGGTGGAATTCCATCTCGACGCGCCGAACGGCAATTTCCCCTACATGGTGTCGTCGGACAACTATAACGCCGTCATCATCCCGGCGAGCTACAAGGGCGACTACGAGAAAAGCTTCGACGGCACCGGCCCGTTCAAGGTCGAGAAATACACGGCCAAGGTCGGTGCGTCCTTCGTCCGCAACGAGGACTATTGGGGCGAAAAGGCGCTGCCGGAGCGGACCGAATTCACCTTCTTCGCCGACATGCAGCCGCAGATCCTGGCGCTGCAGGGCGGACAGATCGACATCATCAACCAGATGCCGGTGCTGGCCGGCGTCGCCCTGCTCAACGATCCGAGCGTCGACATCATCAGCCTGAAGTCGTCGGCCCACCAGCAACTGCATATGCGCTGCGACGACGGCCCGCTGAAGGACGCGCGCGTGCGCCGTGCCATCGCGCTCTGCCTCGACCGCGACAAGCTGGCCGCAGGCCTGATGAAGGGTCGCTCGGCGCTCGGCAATGACAGCCCGTTCGCGGCCGTCTACCCCTCGACCGATACGAGCATACCGCAGCGCAAGCAGGACATCGCGCAGGCCAAGCAGCTGATGGAAGCGGCCGGCGCCGGCAAGGGTTTCAAGGTGACGCTGACCACCGAGCGCTACCTGGAAATTCCCGAATACGCCCAGCTGATCCAGAACTGGGTCAAGGAAATCGGCATCGAGCTGGAGCTCAACATCCTGGACCAGGGCGCGTATTACGGCGACGCCGTGTTCGGCAAATCAAACTGGCTGGATTCGGTGATGGGCATCACCGACTATGGTCACCGCGGCGTGCCGAACGTGTACCTTGCCGCACCGCTGAAGAGCGACGGCACCTGGAACGCCGCGCACTTCAAGAACAAGGACTATGACACGCTGGCGACCAGCTATATCGCGGCGCTCGATCTCGAGGCGCAAAAGGCGACGGCGGGCAAGATCCAGAAGCTGCTGCTCGAGGAAACGCCCGTCATCTTCGGCTATTTCTACGACTACCTGACGGCAACGGCGAAAGGCGTGGCCGGCGTGCAGCCGACCGCCATGTCGCAGCTGTTCCTCGAAAAGGCATCGAAGGCCTAAAACGAAAAAGGGAAAGCCAATCCTCTAACAGCCAGCTCCCGCGCGGGGGCTGGCTCCACAAGGAGTCTTAGCCATTCTCTCCTTCTTTGCACGGCGTGTATCGCTGTCGCTGGTTACATTGTTCCTGCTCAGCATCATGGTGTTCCTGGGCGGCCAGGTGCTGCCCGGCAATGTCGGGCGCGCGATCCTGGGGCCGTTTGCCGACCAGCGCGCGGTCGATGCGCTCAATCATACGCTGGGCGTCGATCGGCCGCTGCTCACCCAATATGCGACCTGGATCTGGAATTTTATCCGGGGCGACATGGGCACGTCCTACATCTTCCGCTCGCCGGTGGCGCCGTTCGTCATCGATGCCTTGGGCAATTCGATGAAGCTGGCCGCGGTCGCCTTTGTCCTGGTGGTGCCGATCGGCATTTTGGGCGGGGTGGTGGCGGCACTCAACCTCAACCGCCCGCTCGACCGCATCATCAGCCTGGGCGGTCTGTCGGTGACGGTGCTGCCGGAGTTCGTAACCGGCATCATCCTGATCCTGATCTTCGGCGTGTGGCTGCGCTGGCTGCCGATCTCGGCGGCATGGCCGAAGAACGCCGGCTTCTTCACCCAGCTCCACTATCTGATCCTGCCGTCGCTGCCGCTGTTCCTGGTCCTGTTCGGCTATATCGCGCGCATGGCGCGCTCCGGCATGATCGAGGCGCTCGATTCCGACTATACGCGAACGGCCGTGCTCAAGGGCCTGCCCTGGCGCACGGTGATCTGGCGGCATGTGCTGCGCAATGCGCTGCTGCCGACCATCACCGTCATCGCCACCCAGACCGGCTATCTCATCGGCGGCCTGGTGGTGATCGAGACGCTGTTCCGCTACCAGGGCATCGGCTCACTGATTTTCACCGCCGCGCGCGGCAAGGATTTCCCGATGCTGGAATCCGGCATCCTCACCATCGGCATCGTCTATGCGGTGGCGACATTGATCGCCGACTTCCTCTATTCCGTGCTCAATCCACGCATCCGGCTGGGGTCAGACCAATGAGCGCCATCCAGACCACCTCTTCCCCGCAAGACGACACGCGCCGGCGCGGCCCCATGGCGGAAGTCTTCTTCTCGCTCATGCGCTCGCGAACCTTCCTTGCCGGTCTTGCCATCGTGTTGTTCTGGGTCGCCTGCGCGCTGTTCGGCGAACACTTCGCGCCTTACGACCCGCTCGCCGACGACATCATCAACGCGCTGGCGCCGCCGTCGTCCGAACACTGGTTCGGCACCGACCAAATCGGCCGCGACGTCTTCTCGCGCGTCATCGTCGGTTCGCGCGACATCCTCACCGTCGCCCCGCTGGCGACCTTGCTGGCGACGATCGCCGGCACGGCACTCGGCCTGCTCACCGGCTATTTCCGCGGCATCGTCGACGATGTCGTCAGCCGTATCCTGGAAGCCTTCATGGCCATCCCCGTGGTCATTGTCGCGCTGCTCGCCATCGTCGCGCTCGGCACGTCCAAGGCCACCGTCATCGTCGTCATCGGCTTGAGCTTCGCGCCGATCATTGCGCGCACCGTGCGCTCGGCGGTGCTGGCCGAGCGCGAACTCGATTATGTCGCCGCCGCGCAGCTGAGGCACGAGAGCGCCTTCCACACGATGTTCGTCGAGATCCTGCCCAATGTCATCCCGCCGATCCTGGTCGAGACCACCGTGCGGCTGGGCTACGCCATTTTCGCGGTCGCCACGCTCTCCTTCATGGGTTTTGGCATCCAGCCGCCCTCGCCCGACTGGGGGCTGTCGATCTCCAGCAATTACGGCATGATCGGCGGCGGCTTCTGGTGGACGGTGCTGTTCGACGCACTCGCCATCGCCTCGCTGGTGATCGGTGTCAACCTTGTGGCCGACGGCGTTCATGGAGCGCTCAATGACTAACTCCTCAAAGGCTGAAAACGCCCTCGAGCTGCGCGATCTGTCGGTCGCCTACCGGGTGGCCGGGCGCAACCGCGCCGTGCTGCGCAATCTCAGCCTCAACATCAGGCAAGGCGAGGCCTATGGGCTGGTCGGCGAGTCCGGCTGCGGCAAATCCACCGTGGCGCTCACCGTCGTGCGCTATTTGCCAAGAAACGGCTCGATATCGGGCGGCGCGATCTCGCTCGACGGTCAGGACGTCATGAAGCTCGATGCCGAGGCCTTGCGGCGCGCCCGCGCCGAAAGCGTCTCGATGGTCTATCAGGATCCCGGCAAGGCGCTGAACCCGTCGATCCGCATCGGCCGGCAACTGACCGAGATCTTCGAGCTTGGCGGGATCACGGGACAGGCAGCGACCGACCGCGCCATCGCCATGCTCAACCGCGTGCGCATCTCCGATCCGCCAAGCGTCATGCAGCGCTATCCGCACCAGCTCTCCGGCGGCATGCAGCAGCGGGTGGCGATCGCCATGGCGCTGGCCAACGATCCCTCGATGCTGATCCTCGACGAACCGACCACCGGCCTCGACGCGACGGTCGAGGCCGAGGTGCTCGACCTCATCGCGCAGCTCAGGCAAGAGCTGTCGGCCTCGATCCTGTTCATCAGCCACAACCTCGCCGTCGTCTCCAACATGTGCGACCGCGTCGGCGTGCTCTATGCCGGCATGCTGGTCGAGGAAGGGCCGACGGATGTCGTCTTCAACGATCCGCGCCATCCCTATACGGTCGCGCTCCTGCGCTGCCTGCCACGCGGCGGCCAGCGCAAGGACCAGGGCCGGCTCGACACCATTCCGGGCTTCCTGCCCGGCATAGGCGCCGACATCAAGGGCTGTGCCTTTGCCGACCGCTGTGCGCTCGCCGACAATCGCTGCCGCACCGAATTGCCGCCGCTCTATGATCTGAGTGACGAGCGCGGCAAGCGGCTGTCGCGCTGCTTTCACCACGACAAGGCGCAAGCCCTGCCGCGCGCCACACCGAGCGATGTTGCGACAGCGCCCAAGCCGACAACCGCACCGGTGCTGCGCGTCGCCGGGCTGAACAAGACCTATGCCAGCCACGGCCATCCCTTGCGCGCCGTCAAGGATGTCTCGCTCGATCTCAGGCCCGGCGAGACGCTGGGGCTGGTCGGCGAATCCGGCAGCGGCAAGACCACCTTCGCCAGGCTGCTGCTCGGCCTTGTGCCGCCCGATGACGGCGGCACCATCGAACTCGAGGGCAAGGCGCTGGCGCCGAAGCTGGAGAACCGTGGCGACGACCAGGTCAAGGCGATGCAGATCGTCTTCCAGAACCCGGACTCCGCGCTCAACCGCTCGCATTCGATCCGCCACATTCTCGGCCGCGCCTTGAAGCGGCTGGCCGGCCTCTCCGGCAAGGCCCAGGAGGCGCGCCTCGACGACCTCGTCCGCTCGGTGCGCCTCACCGACCGGCATCTCGCCGTCAAGCCGCGCCAGCTGTCAGGCGGCCTCAAGCAGCGCGTCGCCATTGCGCGCGCCTTCGCCGGTGATCCGCGTATCGTCGTCTGCGACGAGCCGACCTCCGCGCTCGACGTCTCCGTCCAGGCGGCGATCCTCAACCTGCTCGCCGACCTGCAATCCAAGGAAGACGTCAGCTACATCTTCATTTCGCACGACCTTGGCGTGGTGCGTTACCTCTCCGACAAGATCGCCGTGCTCTATCTCGGCCGCATCATGGAGATCGGCCCATCGGAGGAAGTCTTCTCCGGGCCGCATCATCCCTATACCGAGGCGCTGCTGTCGGCGGTGCCCAAGCTCGACCAGACCGAGACGGCGCGCATCCGGCTCGACGGCGAGATCCCCAGCGCCACCAACCCGCCCCCGGGTTGCGTCTTCCACACGCGCTGCCCGCGCAAGATCGGTCCGATCTGCGAGCAGCAGGAGCCGCCGCTGGCCGAGGCACAGCCCGGCCACTCGATCCGCTGCCACATCCCCTACCCGGAACTTGCCAGGCTGCAGAAGGCAGCCGTGACTGAACCGGCATAGCAAGGCATCGCCGGCCGGTTAGCTCAGGCCGGCCATGCCCAGGGAACGGTCGCCTTCCGAAAAACCCTGTTCGCTGGTCCAGTCCCTGGCCAGCGAGCGCAAGCCCGTCAGCGCGACATCCAGAACATCCGACGAGACGGGATTCGATGGATAGGCGAGATAGATCGGCCGCTGAAACACCGGTGTGTTGTCGATACGCCGCATCTCGCCGCGCTCGATATGGCCGCTGACGGCGCTGAGCGGCAGATAGGCCGCCGCTTGACGCGACAGCACATGCTGCAGCCCGATGAAGACCAGGCCGGCGGAAATCGCCGGCTTGACCATGCCGGCAAAGGCGCGGTCGTGTTCGATGCGGAATTCGAGCCCCCAGTCCATCAGTATGTAGTTTTCAGTCCACGGCTTGGTCTGCACCGCATGCTGGACGAGCACGACCTGATCCACGGCCAGCGTCTCATAAACGATGCCGGGATGCGGGCGCGGCAGATAGAGGATGCAGATGTCGAGCAGGCCTTCCGCCAGCTGGTCGATGGCCAGGTCCGGAAAACTGCCTTCGAGCCGAAGGGCCACGTTCGGCCGCCTGGCCCGCATCCACTCGACCCATGGCGAGGTGATGCGCTCCCACAGATAGGCGGGAGCGGTCAGCCGCAGCAGGCTGTCATAGCCGTCTGGAACGGCGATGTCCTGCCTCGATTGCTCCCAGGTGCGGGTGATGGAAGAGGCGTGCGGCAGGAACTGCCGGCCGGCCGGCGTCAGCGTGACGCCGTCGCGGTCGCGCACGAAAAGCCGGCGCCCCAACTGTTCCTCCAGCCCCCTGATCCGCGCGCTGACGGTGGACTGCGCAAGGTTGAGCCGGCTGGCCGCGACGGTGAAGCTGCCATGTTCGGCGACCTCCAGGAAACTGCGCAGGTTCTCGGTATCCATGGCTTACACCTTGCATCGAAAATTTCGATGGACCCTATCAAAAAATATCGCTTTCCGGTCGCGGTCAACAATGACCTAAATGGCCGATCCCCGAAGAGCAAGCGAGGAATGCAGCCATGCCAAGGCATTTCATGACGATCGACACTGCTCGCAAGAACCTGACCGCAATCGAAAATTCCGCTGTCGACGACTTGCTGGCCGGCAGGCTCGACCGCCGCGATTTCCTGCGCCACGGAAGCGTGCTCGGCCTTTCCCTGCCGTTCCTGGGCAGCCTTGTCGCGGCCGCCGGCCTCGGCACGCAACAAGTCCGCGCCGAGGGCAAGCCGGGCGGCACGGTGCGCGCGGGCGTGGCGACACCGGGCGGCGCCATCGACCCGGTCACCTACTATGACAGCGGCAGCTACCAGCTGGTTTTCCAGACCGCCGAATTCCTTTGCATCACGCAGCCGGATCTCACCTTGAAGCCGGTGCTGGCGGAAAGCTGGTCGCCGAACGCGGACGGCAGTGTGTGGACCTTCAAGCTGCGCAAGGGCGTGAAATTCCACAATGGCGAGGACTTCAAAGCCGACGACGTGGTGGCGACCTTCGACCGCCTCGCCGATCCCAACGGCGCCTCGAACGCGCTTTCGGTATTCAAGGGCCTGCTGTCGAAGGGCGGCACGCAGAAAGTTGACGACCACACCGTCGCCTTCCATCTCGACGCGCCGAACGGCAGCTTTCCCTATTCGGTGTCGATCGACAATTACAACGCCGTCATCCTGCCGGTGAGCTACAAGGGCGATTACGAAAAGACCTTTGAGGGCACCGGGCCGTTCCGGCTGGAGAGCTATACGCCGAAGGTCGGCGCGACCTTCGTGCGCAACCCCGACTATTGGGGCGACAAGGCGCTGCCTGACCGGCTCGAGTTCAAATTCTACGGCGACGTGCAGCCGCGCATCCTGGCGCTGCAGGCCGGCGAGGTCGACCTCCTCGACGCCGTGCCACTCGACGTCAGCCAAGTGGTGCTGAACAGCCCCGACATCACGGTGCTGCGTGTCGCCTCGACCGCGCACCGCCAGCTGCACATGCGCTGCGACACCGGTCCCTTCACCGACAAGCGTGTGCGCCAAGCGCTGGCGCTCAGCATCGACCGCTCCAAGCTTGTCGACGGCCTCTGCCGCGGCATGGCGGCCACCGGCAATGACAGCCCGTTCGCACCGGCCTTCCCCGCGACCGACAAGTCCGTGCCGCAGCGCGTCAAGGACATCGCCAAGGCGAAGCAGCTGATGGAGGCGGCCGGCCTCGCCAGCGGCTTCGACATCACCCTGACGACGCTGCGCTATTCCGACATTCCAGGCTACGCGCAGCTGTTCCAGAATTTCGCCAAGGAGATCGGTGCCCGCATCGCGCTCAACATCGAGGACCAGGACAAATATTACGGCAAGGCGGTGTTCGGCCAGTCGGACTGGCTGGACAGCCCGTTGGGGATCACCGACTACGCCCATCGCAGTGTGCCGAACGTCTTCCTCAAGAGCCCGCTGGTTGGCGATGGCCCGTGGAACGCGGCGCATTTCAAAAACACTGCCTATGACGGCATGGTCGCCTCCTACCTCAAGGCACTCGATATCGGCGCACAGCGCGCGGCGGCCTCCGACATCCAGAAGCTGCTGCTCGACGAGACGCCGGTCATTTTCAGCTATTTCCCGGATCTGCTGGTGCCGGTGCGCAAGAATGTCAGCGGCCTGCCGCCGATCGCCGCCGGCCTGCTGCTCGATCGCGTGTCGCTGGGATAGAGACTGGATTGGACAATTCCGCTTTTGGGCGGCGAGGCTATCCGCTGGCAAGGCTGCGAAGAGCGATGGGGGGCCATCGTTCGAGCGGCTCGATGCACGGAAAACCCGCCGCCCGGAAACCCTCAGCGGCACCATGGCTCAATGCAGGTTCATCTCGCTGTGCGCCAACGCTCGATGACAAAAGACAAGAAACGGGAGACTACCATTCGCAAGCCTCATTTGCGCGGTCGCGGACCGCATTTCCCCTTGCTCGACAATATCGTGCAGTATGAGTTCGAGCCGGGCTATGTCGCCTTCACCATGCCGATGCAGAAGCGGCTGCGTGTGCAGGTGGGATCGATGATCGTCGCCGATACGACCAAGGCGCTGGTGCTCTACGAATCCGATCATCTGCCGGTTTACTACTTTCCGGTGAGTGACGTGCGCGAGGAGTTCCTGCTGCCGAGCAGGACGACGACAGAGAGCCCGTTCAAGGGCGTCGCCACGCATTATTCGCTGAACACCGGCATCACGCTGGTCGAGGATGCCGCCTGGCGTTATCTGGATCCGGTCAAGGGATCGCCCCTGCTTTCGGACCACATGTCCTTCTATTGGCCCAAGATGACGCACTGGTATGAGGAAGACGAAGAGATCTTCGTCCACGCCCGCGATCCGTTCCGCCGGGTCGACTGCCTGCCCTCCTCGCGACGGGTGCAGGTCATCCTAGACGGCGAACAGGTCGCCGATTCACGCCGCGGCATGTTCCTGTTCGAAACCGGCCATCCGGTGCGCCACTATCTGCCGATCTCGGACACGCGGCTCGATATGTTCGCGCCCAGCCGCTACATTTCGCGCTGCCCCTACAAGGGCATCTCCAACTACTATCACGTGACGACGCCCAAGAAGCGGCACGAGAATCTCGTCTGGTACTATCCCGAGCCGGTGCATGAGGCCGAGCGCATCAAGGGACTGGTCTGCTTCCACCACGAACTGGTCGACAAGATCCTGGTCGACGGCGTCGAGATCCCGAAGGAAGCCACCGCTGCGTCGGACGGCTATTTCTAGGCATCGCTGCCCCTGCCGGCTTGCGCATTGAGCGCTTGATCGAAACATGGCGCAGCGCATACCTTCCCTGAAACGGGAGGGCTATCGATGGATCTTTTCAAGCTGGACGGCGATGTCGCGCTGGTTACCGGTGCCGGCAGCGGCATTGGCCAGGCAATCGCAATTGGATTGGCCGAGGCAGGAGCCAACGTCGCGTGTTTCGGTCATGCATCGAAAGGCGGGCTGGAAGAAACCGCGCACCAAATCACGGCACTCGGGCGCAAGGCTTTGGTGCTGACCGGCACGGTCACTTCGGAGAGCGATCTGGCGGCGGCAATCGATCGCGTCGAGGTCGAACTCGGTGCATTGACCGTTGCCGTCAACAATGCCGGCATCGCCGGTTCGGAACCGGCCGAGACCTTGTCGCTCGATAAGTGGCAGAAGGTGCACGAGGTCAACGTCGCCGGCGTTTTCCTGTCCTGCCAGGCCGAAGCCCGCAAGATGCTGGCGCGCCGCAAAGGCTCGATCATCAACATCGCCTCGATGTCCGGCACCATCGTCAATCGGGGATTGACGCAGGCGCACTACAATTCGTCGAAAGCCGCCGTCATCCACATGTCGAAGAGCCTTGCAATGGAATGGGCGGACCGGGGCTTGCGCGTCAATGTCATCAGCCCCGGCTATACGCTGACACCGATGAACAAGCGGCCGGAAGTGGCGGAGGAGATCAAGATCTTCAAGCGCGACACGCCGATGGGACGCATGGCAGCGCCTGAGGAAATGGTCGGGCCGACGGTGTTCCTGGCCAGCCGCGCGTCGAGCTTCGTCACCGGCCTCGACCTGATCGTCGATGGCGGCTACGTCTGCTGGTAGGGCCGCATCTCGCCGAACTTCGCCTGCAGTCTCAATTTGTGCATCTGCGAAGCGTTAGTCGTTGCGTAAGATGAACGTTGGTATATATAATTTCATCCCATGAAAGGGCTTGGCGAGATGGGGCTTGCCATGCCGACAGCCGAGATCATGGGACCTTGATGGCTTGCACCTTGCAGGGCGCCGCAAGACTGGCAATTGATCCGCGGATGGTCGCTCCACCAGCGGTCCGTCGGCAGCCATGACGCGGACGCCATATTCCATCATCACGAGAATTGAGCACCATCTTGCCTGCGCTGGCCAAGCCAGGGCGACAATTTTGGCGCCGACGGCCTTGCGCAGCGAACCGCCTTTCCAACACAATCAAGAAAAGCCGCAAGAAGGGAACGACCGATAACCGTCACAGCTTGAAGGAGAACAAGCATGTCATTTCGCAGTCGAGTTTCAAAACTATCGATTGGCGCCGTCGCGCTCGCAACGTTAAGCCTGCTCACACCTTCCGCCCGGGCCGCCGCACCGGAATCCAATGACCCGATAAAGATCGCGCTGTTCGACTGGACCAGCGTCAATCTCAACGCCAAGATCCTCGGCGGCATCCTGGAAAAGCTCGGCTATACCGTTGAATACCCGACCGCCGACTATCTCTCCAGCCTGACCACAGGCCTCACCAATGGCGACCTCGATGTCGGTCTGGAATTCTGGGACACGACTGCCGGCGAGGCGATGAAGGCCTCCGATGCGACTGGCCAGACGGAGCGCCTCGGCAAGCTTGGACCCAAGGCCAAGGAAGAGTGGTGGTTTCCCGAATATATGAAGGAGAAATGCCCGACACTGCCGGACTGGCATGCCTTGCTCGACCCGACATGCGCGGCGTCGTTCTCGACGGCGGAGACCGCACCGAAAGGGCGCTATCTCGGCGGCCCGGTGACCTGGGAAGGCTTTGACGACGAGCGTGTCGCGGCGCTGAAACTGCCCTTCACCGTGATCCACGCCGGCACCGATGCGGCAATGTTCGCCGAACTCGATTCCGCCTATCAGCGCAAGGCGCCGATCATGCTGTGGATCTATTCGCCGCATTGGGCGCCGGCCAAGTACAAGGGCGAGTGGGTGCAATTCCCGGAATACACGCCCGAATGCTATAATGATCCGAAGTGGGGCGTGAACCCCGACGCCAAATATGATTGCGGCAAGCCGCACGGCGAGATCTGGAAATACTCCTGGTCCGGCATGAAGGACAAATGGCCGGTCGCCTATAAGGTGGCCAAGGCCTTCACGATCGACACCGACGAGCTCAACAAGATGAGCGGCGATATCGATCTCGGCGGCAAGACGCCGGAAGATGTCGCCGCCGCCTGGATCGCCGCGCATGAGGCAGACTGGAAAGCCTGGGCGCAGTGATCGTTCCGACTGGAAAAATGGGGCCTGGCCGTTGATCGGCCGGGTCTCAGGTCTTGATGTTCCAGAAGGATGATTGGATGACGACTGAACAGGGATCGACACAACCAGGCACCAACGATCGCCCGGTAAAGCTTGCCTGCCGCAATGTGTGGAAGCTGTTCGGAGTGAACGCAGCCAGCTTCATCCGCGAGCGCGACGGCAAGGCCAGCATGGCCGATGTCACTGCTGCCGGACTGGTCGGCGCCGTGCGCGCGGTCGATCTCGAAATCCGCCAGGGCGAGATCTTCATCATCATGGGGCTGTCGGGCTCCGGCAAATCGACATTGGTGCGCTGCATGTCGCGACTGGTCGAGCCGAGCCATGGCAAGATTGAATTCGAGGGCAAGGACCTGCTCAAGATTTCCGATGCGGCGCTCATCGAATTGCGCCGCCACCGCATGGGCATGGTGTTCCAGAATTTCGCGCTGCTGCCGCATCTCAATGTGCTGGACAACATCGCCTTTCCGCTCAGCATCCAGGGGCAGGACCGGGCAACGCGCGAGGCGCGCGCCCGCGAGGTCATCGATCTGGTCGGCTTGCGCGGCCGCGAGCATTTCTACCCACGCGAATTGTCCGGCGGCCAGCAGCAGCGCGTCGGCATCGCCCGCAGCCTGGCGACCAAACCGGAGATCTGGTTCCTCGACGAGCCGTTCTCCGCCCTCGATCCGCTGATCCGCCGCGAAATGCAGGACGAGCTGATGCGGCTGCAGACCATGCTGCACAAGACCATCGTCTTCATCACCCATGATTTCGACGAGGCCATCCGGCTGGCCGATCGTATCGCCATCATGAAGGATGGCGAGGTCATCCAGATCGGCACGCCGGAGGAGCTGGTGGTCAATCCGGCGACCGACTATGTCGCAGAATTCACCCGCGACGTCGACCGCGCCAAGGTGATTTCCGCGTACAGCCTGATGCGTGCCTGCGATGGTTCGGAGCATGGTGGCACGGTTTCGCCGGATGCCAAGATCGCCAGTTTCTCGGCAAGCATCGTTTCAGCCGGCAAGCCGTTCGCCGTGGTCAACGGCACCGGCAAGCCGATCGGCGAAGTGACGCCGCAAGCGGTCATCGACCTGCTGGCCGGCATCGAGCACGCAAGAGCCGACGCATGACGGTGACGGCAAGCGCCAGCGAGCCGAGGCCGCCGCTTCAGCGCTGGCTGCTGGTCTGGGCGGCGGCCCTTGCCGCCGTGCTGTTGGTGTTCCTGTTGCAGGACAGCGTCCCTTGGGCTGTCGACTATCCGGCCAACGCCGTCGTGCCCGTCGCCGACTGGGTCAGCGCGCTGATGGGCTGGATCAAGTCGAACCTGTCATGGTTGACCCGCTCGATCACCGCGGTCCTCGGCGTGCCGCTCGATTTCGCGCTCAATCTCTTGGCGAAGAACTTCAAAATCGGCCACGGCGCGGATGCCTATGTCCTGCCGCGCCTGTCCTGGGTTGGCGTCTGCGCTGTCGCCTTCCTCGCCGGGCATGCCGTGGGCGGCCGGAAACTCAGCCTGCTGGTCGGCGGCTGTTTCCTCTACATCGCGCTGTTCGGCCAATGGACCAGCGCCATGCTGACGCTGGCGCTGATCTCCATCGCCGTGCCGTTCTGCATCGTCACCGGCCTGTTCGCCGGCATCTGGGCCTGGCGCAAGCCTTGGGCGGAGAGGCTTATCGTCTCCCCTGCCCTCGACCTGATGCAGACGATCCCGACCTTCGCCTATCTCATCCCGATGCTGCTCCTGTTCGGCAACAGTCCGGTGTCGGCGATGATCGCCACCGCCATCTTCGCCACGCCGCCGATGGTGCGGGCGACGATGCTCGGCCTCACCCGCGTGCCGCTGGAGATCGGCGAATTCAGCGACATGGCCGGCTGCACGGCGCGGCAGAAACTGTGGCGGGTGCTGCTGCCCTCGGCGCGGCCGACGCTGATGGTCGGCGTCAACCAGGTGATCATGCTGGCGCTCAACATGGTCATCATCGCCTCGATGATCGGCGCCGGCGGCCTCGGCTACGACGTGCTTCTGGCGCTGCGCGCGCTGAAGGTTGGCGAGGCGATGGAAGCTGGTCTCGCCATTGTGGCGCTGGCGATCGCGCTCGACCGGCTGAGCCAGGCCATCGCGCACAAGCAGGCGAAGGGCTATGTTCATCAGGCGGTGAGCCCGAGCTTCTGGCGGCGCTATCCCAATCTGTCGCTGGCCATCGCCATCCTTGCCGTCATCACGCTGCTCGGCCTGTTCGTGCCGGCCTTCGCGGCGGTGCCGAAGGCGATCACCTTCACCACCGCGCCGCTGTGGAAGGCGGCGGTGAACTGGGTGACGATCAACTTCTTCGATGCCATCGAAGCCTTTCGCGTTGCGCTGATCCTCAACGTGCTCAACCCGGTGCGCGCCTTCTGCGAAGGCTTTCCGTGGCTGGGCGCGGTGTTCCTGCTCGGCCTTGCCGGCTATCAGCTCTCGGGCCTGCGCCTGGCGGCCCTGGTCGCAGCGCTGACCGCTTTCTGCGCGGTCACCGGGCTCTGGGAAAAGACCATGGCGACGGTCTATCTTTGCGGCATCTCGGCCTTCATCGCCTGCCTGATCGGCATCCCGATCGGGCTGATGGCGGCGCGCAGCGACCGCTTCGAGAAGATCGTCACGCCCATCATCGACACGCTGCAGGTACTGCCGTCCTTCTGCTTCATCATCCCGGTGGTGATGCTGTTCAGAGTTGGCGACGTGACCGCCATGATTGCAACGATAGCCTTCGCCGTGGTGCCGGCGATCCGCTACACCGATCACGGCATAAGACAGGTGCCGCCGGCTCTGATCGAGGCGGCCAAGGTGTCGGGCTGCACGCCGCGCCAGACCTTCTTTCGCGTGCAATTGCCGCTGGCGCTGCCGGAGATCATGCTCGGCGTCAACCAGACCATCCTGATGGCGCTGGCGATGATCATCATCTGCGCCATGGTCGGCACGCGCGATCTCGGCCAGGAGGTGTTCATCGCGCTGTCCAAGGCCGATTCCGGCCGCGGCATCGTCGCGGGCCTCGCCATCGCCTTCATCGGCATCGTCGCCGACCGGCTGTTCAACGCCTGGACGGCGAAGGCTCGGGCAAGGCTGGGATAGGCAGAAGATGCGCCGCGGCTACTCCGCCGCCACGCCCTTTACCTCGAGATAACTCTCCATCGAATCGTCCAGCGCCTGCAGCCAGGGGGTATGATGCAACGGCGCCATGGTGCCGGTCATCAGCGAGCGGTAGGCGTGGTCGCGGAAGCCCATGATGTCTTCCGCCTTGTGATGTTCCCACTCCATGAAGGTCTTGTTGACCGCCTCGACGTCGAAGCCGGGATAGTCGGTCTGGTCCATCAGTTCCTTGGTATAGTCGCCCTGGAACCAGATCATCTGCTCGGCGTCTTCCAGCGTTTCCTCGCGGGCGCGCCACTTGGCGCCGTGCGCTGCCATCGCCTCGGCCGACGGCAATTTGATGCGGCCCATGATGACGTCGCGGGCGAACCAGGCCTGCGCGTCGAACATGTTGAAGGTATAGAACTGGTCCTGCATGCCGATATAGAACAGCTTCGGATTCTTTTCCCACACCACGCCTTCATAGAGATCCAGCGGCCACATGCGGTTGGCGGTCTTGAGCTTGAGGTCGTCGGTGAGGAAGGGGAAGGAATGGAGATAGCCGGTGCACAGGATGATGGCGTCGACATCCTTTGACGTGCCGTCCTTGAAGTGGGCGGTCTTGCCGACGACCTTCTGCAGGAGCGGCACTTCCTTCCAATTCTCCGGCCATCTGAAGCCCATCGGCTTGGAGCGATAGCTGGAGGTGATCGACTTGGCGCCATATTTGTAGCATTGCGAGCCGATGTCCTCGGCCGAATAGGAGCGGCCAATGATCAGGATATCCTTGCCCTTGAATTCCATGGCGTCGCGGAAATCATGGCTGTGCAGGATGCGGCCGTTGAAGGTGGCGAAACCCTCGAAATAGGGAACGTTGGGCACCGAGAAATGCCCTGAGGCGACGACGACGTTGTCGAACTCTTCGGAATAGGTGACGTCGTTGGCGCGGTCATGCGCGGTGACGGTGAATTTCTTGGTTTCGTCCGAGAAGGTCACCATGCGCACCGGGCTGTTGAAGCGCACCCATTTGCGCAGGCCCGATTTTTCGACGCGGCCCTTGATGTAATCCCACAGCACTGCGCGCGGCGGATAAGAGCCGATCGGCCGACCGAAATGCTCCTCGAAAGTGTAGTCGGCGAATTCCAGGCATTCCTTCGGGCCGTTCGACCAGAGGTAGCGGTACATCGAGCCATGCACGGGATCGCCATGCTCGTCGAGGCCGGTGCGCCAGGTGTAGTTCCACAGGCCACCCCAGTCCGACTGCTTTTCGAAGCAGACGATTTCGGGGATGTCGGCGCCCTTGTCTTCAGCCGACTTGAAGGCCCTGAGCTGTGCCAGGCCGGACGGTCCGGCGCCGATGACGGCAACACGAGTTTTCATTTCCAGGGCCTCCTCATTTTTGATTTCCCCAGCGAAACAAATTTCACTGACAGTGACACTAATTGGCCCTTCGGTGCTGTCAACAGACATCTGCGGGAACGGCGTTTGCCCGCAAAGGATTCCTGGCGAAAAACCTTCGCGGACAGAATCATGGGATCGTCCGATGGACTTAAGACAGCTTGCCGACACAGCCGCGCTGCTGTATCGCCACCTGACATGTTCACCTTGAGTGAAATAGATCCGCGAAGTCCGGGGGCGACATGGCGAAAGACAGTTCCAAGGCCGGGCTTGCCGGCGCCAAGCCGAAGCCCCAGCCAAAGGTCTCGGCGGACGGCAAGACCATCCGCGCACCACTGACGCAGAACCCGCACGCCATCCGCGACACACGCGAGAAGGTGCTGGAGGTGGCCATCGGCCGCGAGGTGCGGGCGTTCCGCAAGAAGCTCGGCATCACCGTCGCCGATCTCGCCGTCGCGACCGACATTTCACTGGGTATGCTGTCGAAGATCGAGAACGGCATCACCTCGCCGTCGCTGACCACGCTGCAGGCGCTGTCGCGGGCGCTCGGCGTTCCGGTCACCGCCTTCTTCCGCCGCTTCGAGGAGGAGCGCAGCGCCGTCTTCGTCAAGGCCGGCGAAGGGCTGGATGTCGAGCGCCGCGGCACGCGCGCCGGCCATCAATACAATCTGCTCGGCCATATCGGGTCGAACACCAGCGGCGTCGTCGTCGAACCCTACCTGATCACCCTGACCGAAGATTCGGACGTGTTCCCGACTTTCCAGCATGAGGGCATGGAGTTCCTCTATATGCTGGAGGGCGAAGTCGTTTACCGGCACGGCAGCAACCTCTACCCGATGAAGCCCGGCGACAGCCTGTTCTTCGATGCCGACGCGCCGCACGGGCCGGAGCAACTGACGAAACTGCCAATGCGGTATTTGTCGATCATCTGCTATCCGCAGAACAGCGCGGGCTAATCAGGCCCAAAGCCCGGGCTGGTCGCGCTCCCGTCGTCCAGCTTCGACAGCCATTCGACCAGCGTCGGCCGATAGCGCGTGAGGCCCTTGTAGGTGGCGAGTTCCTCGGGCAGGTCGCGGATGACGCGGTGCAGGCGTCGCGCCCATTTCGGCTGCGTCACGAGTTCGTCCATCTTGATCAGGTAGCAGCGGATCGGGAAGACGATGCCGTTGGAGCGCGGCAGCCGCCAGAAGCTTTGCAGCTCGACGCGCAGATGCACCTTGTCGCCGACATTTTCGGGCGTCACGGTTGTCCGGTCCGGACCCCATTTGTGGTAATTTTCCGGGCTGGTATCGAGGCGCGGATTGATGGTCATCGTCCAGTTGAGGCGCCGCGCCGGCTTACCCTGCTGGATGTTGGTGAGGAATTTCAGCGCCCTGGTGAAAATGCCCTTCTCATGCGCCAGCGGCACCGGTGCGTGCCACTCGAAAAAATTCATGCCGATGTCGAAATCGAGCGACCAGTCGGCCTGGGTGGTGACCATGCCGGCATCCATCCACAGATTGCCGTCGCGCTGGTCGAGGATGCAGAAATCGCCCTGGCTCTGGCGGGTGATGTATTCCATCGGACCGTAAGGCAGGGTCGAGGTGTCGCCGAAGGTGAAGGTGTCGTCGATGCCGAGCGGCCGGTTGATCCAGCGCCAGCGGTCGCCGTCCCGCGTCAGCGTGAAATGCTCGGGATAGCCCAGCGCCTGCTGTTCCATCAGCAGTTCGAGCAGATCCCAGCCGGCCAGCGTCATATGCGGCAGCGACTGGCAGCGCAGCGGATCCTCGGCCAGCACCAAAGCGCGGTCCTGCATCTCGGCGACGTAGTGCTCGTCGACATCGATCAGATTCTCCAGCACGCTGCCCCTCGGCCCGACGACATGCGGCTCGATGTTGACCGCATACATGTAGGCGTCTTCATGGAACGGGAACGGGAACCGCCTGATGTGCTCCGGGCTGTTCCTGAAGGTGAAGTCGTCGCGGAAGGTTTCCTTGCGAAAGGTGATGCCCAAGCTCGCCTCCTATCTTTCCAGCACCAGCGACCGGCCCTCGAAGCGCGACACGCACGGCATGATCTTGCAGCCCGAGCGGTGGTCTTCCTCGCTCAGCCAGTGGTCGTTGTGGATGAACTTGCCATCGTAAGAGATGACATTGGTTTCGCATTGGCCGCAGACGCCGCCGCGGCAGAGATAGGGCGGATCGACCCCGGCCGCCTCGATGGCTTCCAGCAGGCTCTGCTGTTCATCGACGCGGATCGACTTGCCGCTGACGGCCAGCGTCACATCGAAAGGCAGTCCGGGCTGGGGTGCCGCGAAATGCTCGAAATGCACGGCCTCCGATGGCCAGCCCAACGCGGCCGCGCGGTCGCGCACCCAGTTGATCATGCCGGCCGGGCCGCAGACATAGAGATGCGTGCCGAGCGGCTGCGTCGACAGCAATCGATCAAGATCGATGCGCTCGTCACGGTCGTCATGGTAGAGCCTGATGCGCCTGTCGTAGCGCTCCCGCAGCACGTCGGCATAAGTGCCCAGAGAGGCGGTCCGGCAGGTGTAGTGCAGTTCGAAATTGCCGCCCTCGCCCGCCAGTTGCGCGGTCTGCGCCATGAAGGGCGTGATGCCGATGCCGCCGGCCAGCATCAGGTGTTTCCTGGCACGCAAGTCGAGCGAGAACAGATTGACGGGATAGCTGATCACCATCTCCAGGCCCGGCTTGACGGACCGGTGCATGAACAGCGAGCCGCCACGCCCGACATCGTCGCGGCGGACCGAGATCGTGTATTCGCGCGTGTCGAGCGGCGAACCCATCAGCGAATAGGGATTGAGCCGGGTGCGATCGCCGTCGCGCATCTCGACCACGACATGGGCGCCGCCAGAAAAGGTCGGCAACAGCTCGCCGTCGCGCCTGCGGAAATGGAAGCGGGTGACCAGTTCGTTGACCGGAACGACGTCGCTGACGACGACATCGAGTTTTGTGGTGCCGGTGCTCATGGGAAGGCCTCCTCCATTGGAGGAATCTCCGAGCGATCCTCGGCATTGATGCAGACGCCCTGGAAAGCCGCCAGCCGCCGCGAATAGTGATCGCGCACCAGAAGCAGCAAGCCGCAATGCGAACAGGTCGCTGGCTGTGTCGTGACGTTTTCGGTGATGCCCTTGCAGTGAACGCACTGCATGCGCCTGGCCAGCGAGCCACGATGCTCCGTCTGCATGGAGGTGTGGTCGATGCCGGCTTCGAGCGCCACCTGCATGGCCTGGCCGATCAGTCCCTCGGTGCCGGCGAGGTAGAGGCGCAGGCCCATATGGGCATTGCCCAGCGTCTGCTTCAGCCTCGGCAGCAGGCTGGCAAAGGATGGTGCCTGATGAAACTGCGCCGGCTTCAGCGCTTCGAGGGCGGCGACGTGTTTGTTGTCCGGCCCCGGAATAAAGTCGATTTCGGCGCCATCGAAAAACCCGGCAGGCGCTTTTGCGGCCATGTCTGAAATAGCGAGCGCACCTTCGGCATCGGCGATGAAAAGATGGTGTTTGCCGGGCTGCGGACAGAGCGTTCCGTAGACCGGCCGGCTGATGATGCTTTTTGCTGCCATTTAAATCTTCGTGCCTCGAACCCCTCGCTGTTGATTATGCCTCAGCCTTTCGCCGTGCGCTTGGTCTTCTTGGGATCGTCGAACGGCAATGGCTGCGCCGTCGCCTTGATCGACCCGCTCTTGTTGCGGATTTCGAGCTTGGTGTCCTTGACCGCGCAGTCGACGTCGAGGCGGGCGATGCCCATCGATTTCTTGACCAGCGGCGAATACATCGCGCAGGTCACCACGCCGACCTTCTTGCCGTCGCGATAGACCGGCGCGCCTTCGTCGGCCGGCTCCTTGCCGTCGAGCAGCACGCCAAAAATCTTGAAGCGCTCCTTGCCCTTCAAACGGTAGTGTTCCTCGGCTCCGCGAAAGCCGGTCTTGCCGGGACTGACGGTAAAGTCGAGGCCGAGTTCCCACAGCGTATCGCCGGGGCCTTCATTCTCGAACGGATATTTTTGCGAATTGTCGTAGGGATAGAACAGCAGATAACTTTCGACCCGCAGCATGTCGAGCGTGGTGAAACGGCACGGAATGATGCCGGCGCTCTTGCCCTCTTCGAGGATCCTGTCCCAGATCGTGCCAGCATCCTGGCCACGGCAGAAGATCTCGTAGCCGCGCTCGCCGGTGTAGCCGGTGCGCGAGATCATGACGGGCAAGCCGAACAGCTGCGTCTGCATGTGATGGAAATAGTTCAGGTCGCGAATCCCCGGCACATGCTTGGCCAGATAGTCGACCGCGGTCGGTCCCTGCAGCGACAGATCGTGCAGATTGTCGTCGAAGCGTAGCGAGACATCGCGGCCCATCGCGGCGCGCTGCAATTCCTCATGGCCGGTGCCCGAGCCATGCACGACCATCCAGCTGTTCGGGCCGGTGCGGTAGAGGATGCAGTCGTCGGTGAATTTTCCCGCCTCGTTCAGCATGCAGGCATAGGCCGATTTGCCGGGGTAGATCTTTTCCACGTCGCGGGTGGTCGCGAGATCGATGAGATGCGAGGCGTGCGGCCCTGCGATGTGCACCTTCTTCAAGCCCGACACATCCATCAGCCCGGCCTTGGTGCGGATGGCGATGTACTCCTCGTCGGCATCCTTGTCGTAGGTCCAGGCGGTGCCCATGCCGCTCCAGTCTTCGAGCTTCGAACCCAGCGCGCGATGGCGATCCGCCAGGGTCGAAAATCTCCAGGATGCCGTCATCCGCTCGTCCTCCGTTCAAAAATCCACTGTTCCCCGCTCCTTGGCGCGGTGGCCGGAGCTTTGGAGCGAATATTGACCGCAAACGCGGGAGAGCCGCAATCCCCTGAATGCAAATAATTTCATTGTCAGGCAAAATTGACCGCCCCAAGCAAACAGTTAACTCAGCGTAAATTCGTCTTGACAATTGCGGTAAACGGTCTGAATTTATGAAAAAAATTTCACTCTCTTGAAAGAGAGCGACGCAAGGTGGATTCGGAACCGGGCGTCGAAAAAAGGGGACAAACCGATGTCAGACCTGCAGCAGCGCATCGAGGCGCTGTACCGTTCCGATTTGCGCGGATCCGCGTTGCTGATCGTCTGCCTGTGGGCGACGATCCTCTTCGTCCTGTTCATGACATGGCCGTACATCCCGCACGCCGGCATCAAGGCCGTCGTCGCGATCGCCGCCGCCGCCGTGCTGATCTTCAACACGGCCGCGATCCTGGCGATGGTCAAACACTACAAGGAAGACAAGGACTTCATCTACGGCCTCGACATCAAGAACGCCGACGCATCCCGCAACCGCCAGTCCTGAGGGGTACAAGAAATGTCCCGCTATACGCCGCCGGAGCAGAGCAAGGCCGGCCAGGTTTTCGATATCGTCGTCGTGGTTGTCGCCATCTTCGTGGCGTTGTGGCTGCCGCTGAAGCTCGGCCTTGCCGGAGCCGCCAAATCCATCGACGCGCTCGATGCCAAGACCTGGGAAGCGCTTGGCCAGAACCCGACCATGGCAGCCATCTGGGAGAAGCTCGGCTACACACCCGAGACTGCGCATGACATCATCCAGAATCGCTTCCACTATGTCATCGACTGGCCGACGCTGATCATCATGGCGGCGGTGCTGATCGGTTATTTCGTCTTCCTGTTCCGAGCCTCCGACCGCGAATATCGCGACGTCATCAACGAAAAATTCAACGACAAGTAAGAGTTCCGAAGACAAGCAATCGGGGACGCACCATGTGGATTTCACTCTCTTACGCATGCTGGGGCATCTCGATCGTGCTCGCCCTGTGGATGCTCTACGACTGGTTCAAGGTCGACACGACCTATTCCGAAGACGTTCTGACCTCGTCACGCGAAGGCGAGCTTGAAGCCGTTTCCGAGAAACACCGGATTTGAGTGGGGACGAACAATGACGACGACCGTACTTGAACCGGCAATTCACGGCGACAGGGTTTCACTGCTGCGGGTGCTCGGCCCGGCCCATGTCTGGGCACTCGGCGTCGGCATCGTTCTGGTCGGTGAATTCACCGGCTGGAATTTTTCGGCCGACAAGGGCGGCGCGCTCGCCGCGCTGATCGTCTGCTGGATCGTAGGATTGCTCTACACCTCGGTCGCCATGATCGATTCCGAAGTGACGTCGACGGTGGCGGCTGCCGGTGGCCAGTATGCGCAGGCCAAGCATATTGTCGGGCCGCTGATGGCCTTCAACGTCGCGCTGTTCCTGGTCTTCGCGTACACGATGCTGGAGGTCTCCGACGCCATCCTGCTCGGCGACACCATCGTCGCCAAGGCCGGCGTCGAAGGGCTCACCCACAATTCATTCATCGCCGCCACCATCGTCGTGCTGGCCTGGCTCAACTATCGCGGCGTGCTGATGACGCTCAACGTCAACTTCGTCATCACCGCAATTGCCTATATCTCGATCGTCATCCTGTTCTTCTCGGTCAGCCCGTGGACGCAAGGCGCGGTGCTGAAGCTCAACGAGCTGGTGACGCCGGGCAATGCGCTGCCCTATGGCTGGATCGGCGTCATCGCCGCCTTCCAGTTTGGCATCTGGTATTATCTCGGCATCGAAGGCACCACGCAGGCGGCCGAGGAAGTGCGTTCGCCGGCCCGCTCGCTGCCCTACGGCACGATGGCCGGCATGATCACGCTTTTGATCGCCGCCGCCATGACCTGGTATGTCTGCGCCTCGCTGATGCCTTGGGAATATCTCGGCATCACCTATTATCCGCTGTGGGACGCCGGCAAGCTCACCGGCAGTCCGCTGCTGGAAAACCTCTTGTTCATCGCGACGCTGCTGGCTGCGCTGGCTTCCGCCAATGGCTGCATCAACGATGCGGCGCGCGCATGGTTCTCGCTCGGCCGCGACCGTTATCTGCCGAGCTGGTTCTCGGCCGTGCACCCGAAATATCGCACGCCCTACCGCTCGATCCTGTTCCTGCTGCCGATCGCGCTCGCCTTCGCCTTCATTGCCGACCTCAACCAGGCGATCACGTTCTCGATCCTGTCGGGCGTGCTGCAATACACCTTCATGAGCATCAACATCATGATGTTCCGCAAGAAGTGGCCGCTCGGCACGATCCGCCGCGGCTACACGCATCCCTTCCATCCGCTGCCGGCGATCGTGTTGTTCTGCCTTTGCGTGGTGACCTTCTTCGCCATCTTCCTCGGTTTCGGCTCACAGCTGATCGCGATGACCATCTTCTATTTCCTGATCTCGCTGTGGTTCCATTTCTACCGCTACAAATTCGTGCGGCGCGGCGACCAGTTCACCATGCCGTGGCCGAAACCGCAGGGCTATTGATGGGAGACGGCCTGCCCCGATCCTTGGCGGGCCGGACATGACAAAATGTCCGGAGTGACATCAGCACTGCTCGCCGGGGCCATTGTCCTGGCTCTCGCCCTCCATCTTGCGTGGCTGGCACGGCGCAGCCGCAACAGGGCCTTGGCGGCGCTCGCCGCCGACGAAGCACGCATACGCACCATTGTCGCCGACGCCGCTGATGTTTCGGACGGCACCGCCGGTGTTGTCACCTGGGAAGGGTCGTGGAACGGCCGGCGCGTTCAGTTGCGCACCATCGTCGACACGCTGGCGACACGAAAACTGCCGGCGCGTTGGCTCAGCGTTTCGATCACCGAAAAGGTCGCGGTCCCAGCGACCTTCGACATGATGATGCGGCCGGGCTCGCCGACGACCTTCTCCAATTTCGACCATCTACAGCATACGCTGCCGAAGGCTCCGGGATTTCCCCTCGAGGCGGTGCTGCGGACCGACCGCCGCGGCACGCGGTTCCCGCAAGGCATCATTGCCGATCATCTGCAACCCTTTTCGGAAGGGCGCGCCAAGGAGCTGCTGATCACGCCAAACGGGGTGCGCATCGTGTGGCTGCTGGCCGAGGCCGAACGGGCGCGCTACGGCGTTTTCCGGCAGGCCGCGTTCGGTGGGGCACAGATCGATCCAGGGCTGATCGAGCGGCTGCTCACCTCGCTCTCGGCGCTGCGCGACGCCATCAACCGAAGCGAACGGCAAGCCGCATGACCGGTTCGAACACGCAGCCGGCGCCGGTGAGCCCTTATCTCGTCCTCGGCGCGTCAATCGTGCTGCCGGCGAGCGGCCATGTCATTCTGGGCGTGCCGGTGCGCGGGCTGCAGTTCCTTTTCTTCATGGTGATCCTGGCATGGGTGACCGCCAAGATCGCGCCGCCCGACGCCAGCTTCATCGGCCGTCACGCCGGCGGCTTCCTGATCTATGCGCTATCCATCCTGGACGCCTACAAGCTCGCCCGTATCCGCCATGCCCGGTGGGTTCACAATGCCACGCAGGGCAGCGATAATTCGCATGGCGGCATTACGCCCCATACGTAACTAGAGGAAAATTTTTTTCATATGATTGAATTTGCGGGACTCATTCGATACATCATCTTCTAGCTACAAACGCCGGGAGGCTGACATGTGTGGAATTGTCGGACTGTTTTTGAAAGACAAGTCGCTGGAGCCCAAGCTCGGCGCGATGCTGTCGGAGATGCTGGTATCGCTCAGCGATCGCGGGCCCGACAGTGCGGGCATTGCCATCTATGGCGCGCCTTCCAGGAATGAAGCCAAGATCACCATCCAGTCGGCGAAGCCCGGGCGCGATTTTCGCGACCTCGATAGCGAGCTTGCCAAGGCCATCGGTGCGCCGGTGAGCATTGCGGTCAAGTCGACGCACGCCGTCGTGCGGACGACGCCGGCCAAGATCGACGAAGCGCGCGAGACCATCCAGGCACTTCGCCCCGACATCCGCATCATGGGCGCCGGCGACGTCGTCGAGATCTACAAGGAAGTCGGCCTGCCGGAAGCGGTGGTCGATCGCTTCGACGTCCGCAAGATGGCCGGCACGCATGGCATCGGGCACACCCGCATGGCAACGGAATCGGCGGTGACGACGATGGGCGCTCATCCCTTCTCGACCGGCGCCGACCAGTGCCTGGTGCACAATGGCTCGCTGTCGAACCACAACAATGTCCGCCGTGAGCTGATCCGCGAAGGCATGAAATTCGAGACCGAGAACGATACCGAGGTCGCCGCCGCCTATCTCTCGTCCCAGATGGCGCATGGCAAGAACCTCGGCGAAGCCTTGGAAGGCACGCTCTCGGATCTCGACGGCTTCTTCACCTTCGTCGTCGGCACCAAGAACGGTTTTGGCGTGGTGCGCGACCCGATCGCCTGCAAGCCCGCCGTCATGGCCGAAACCGACCAGTATGTCGCCTTCGGCTCGGAATATCGCGCGCTGACCAAACTGCCCGGCATAGACAATGCGAGGGTCTGGGAACCGGAACCCGCAACCGTCTATTTCTGGGAGCATTGAGTTCATGACGGCAACCAAACTTTCAAAGGCGGCGGCCCACGACCACGCCTCGCGGATCTTCGATCTTGATGTGTCTTCGCTGCGCGAGCTCAACCAGGCGCTGCACAATCTGACGCCCGGCTCGAACGAAACGGCGTGGGAAGTGCTGCACCCGAAGGGCAGCCATTCGGTTGCCGTCGGCGTCGACCAGCCCGTGACCATCGATGTGCGCGGCAGCGTCGGCTATTATTGCGGCGGCATGAATTCCGGCAGCACCATCACCGTGCACGGCTCGGCCGGGCCCGGCGTCGGCGAGAATATGATGTCGGGCTCGATCATCGTGAAAGGCGATGCCAGCCAATATGCCGGCGCCACCGGCAAGGGCGGATTGCTGGTCATCGAAGGCAATGCGTCGTCGCGCTGCGGCATCTCGATGAAAGGCATCGACATCGTCGTGCACGGCAATATCGGCCACATGTCGGCCTTCATGGCGCAGTCCGGCAATCTGGTGGTGCTGGGCGATGCCGGCGATGCGCTGGGCGATTCCATCTACGAGGCGCGGCTGTTCGTGCGCGGCAAGGTCGACAGCCTCGGCGCCGACTGCATCGCCAAGGAGATGCGGCCCGAGCATCTGGAACTGCTGCAGGACTTGCTCGACCGCGCCGGCGTCACCGGCGTCAAGCCATCGGAGTTCAAGCGCTACGGCTCGGCGCGCACCCTCTACAATTTCAATATCGACAACGCCGACGCGTATTGAGGCAGCATGACCTATCGCAACCCGCCGACGACGCCGCGCAAATCCGCGACCTTCGACGACTACACGCTTTCCGAAATCCGCCGCGCCGCGGCGACCGGCATCTATGACATCAGGGGCGCCGGCGCCAAGCGCAAGCTGCCGCATTTCGACGACCTTTTGTTCCTCGGCGCCTCGATCTCGCGCTATCCGCTCGAAGGCTATCGCGAACGCTGCGACACCAGTGTCGTGCTCGGCTCGCGCCATGCCAAGAAGCCGATAGAGCTGAAGATCCCGATCACCATTGCCGGCATGAGCTTCGGTTCGCTCTCCGGTCCGGCCAAGGAGGCGCTCGGCCGTGGCGCGACGCTGTCGGGCACGTCGACCACGACGGGCGATGGCGGCATGACCGAGGAAGAGCGCGGCCATTCCAAGCAACTGGTCTATCAATATCTGCCGTCGCGCTACGGCATGAATTTGCGCGACCTGCGCCGTGCCGATGCCATCGAAGTCGTCGTCGGCCAGGGCGCCAAGCCGGGTGGCGGCGGCATGCTGCTTGGCCAGAAGATTTCCGACCGCGTCGCCGAGATGCGTACCCTGCCGAAAGGCATCGACCAGCGCTCCGCCTCGCGCCATCCCGACTGGACCGGCCCGGACGATCTCGAGATCAAGATCCTCGAGCTGCGCGAGATCACCGACTGGGAAAAGCCGATCTACGTCAAGGTCGGCGGCGCCCGCCCCTATTACGATACCGCGCTTGCTGTGAAGGCCGGCGCGGATGTCGTCGTCGTCGATGGCATGCAGGGCGGCACGGCCGCCACGCAGGAAGTGTTCATCGAAAATGTCGGCCAGCCGACGCTCGCCTGCATCCGGCCGGCAGTGCAGGCATTGCAGGATCTCGGCATGCACCGCAAGGTGCAGCTGATCGTCTCGGGCGGCATCCGCAATGGCGCCGATGTCGCCAAGGCGCTGGCACTCGGCGTCGACGCGGTCTCCATCGGAACGGCGGCGCTGGTCGCGCTCGGCGACAATGATCCCCGCTGGGAGGCGGAGTATAACGAGCTCGGCACCACATCAGGCGCCTATGATGACTGGCATGAAGGCCGCGACCCTGCCGGCATCACCACACAGGACCCGGAGCTGATGAAGCGGATCGATCCTGTGGCTGCTGGACGGCGGCTGGCCAACTATCTGAAGGTGATGACGCTGGAGGCGCAGACGATCGCCCGCGCCTGCGGCAAGAACAGCCTGCACAATCTCGAACCCGAGGACCTCGTCGCATTGACGATCGAGGCAGCCGCCATGGCCGGCGTGCCGCTGGCCGGCACCAACTGGATACCGGGGAAGAACGGCTTCTAAGACAGCATCCAAAGACATAAGCGAGGAATTATAATGGGGAACGATCTCGCCGCTTTCGCCAAAAAGAACGGCGTCAAATATTTCATGATTTCCTACACCGACCTGTTCGGTGGCCAGCGCGCCAAGCTGGTGCCGGCGCAGGCGATATCAGACATGCAGAAGGATGGCGCCGGCTTTGCCGGTTTCGCCACCTGGCTGGACCTGACGCCGGCGCATCCCGACATGCTGGCAGTGCCGGATCCAGACTCGGTCATCCAGTTGCCGTGGAAAAAGGAGGTGGCCTGGGTCGCCGCCAATTGCGTCATGGACGACAAGGAGGTCGACCAGACGCCGCGCAATACGTTGAGGCGGCTGATCGCGGAGGCCGCCGGCGACGGCATGCATGTCAAGACCGGCGTCGAGGCCGAGTTCTTCCTGATCTCGCCGGACGGCGGCGTCATCTCTGACCAATACGACACTGCGTCAAAGCCCTGCTACGACCAGCAGGCGGTGATGCGCCGCTACGACGTCATCGCGGAGATCTGCGATCACATGCTGGCGCTCGGCTGGGGGCCCTACCAGAACGACCATGAGGACGCGAACGGCCAGTTCGAGATGAACTGGGCCTTCGACGACGTGCTCGCCACCGCCGACAAGCACTCCTTCTTCAAGTTCATGGTCAGGTCGGTGGCAGAGAAGCACGGCCTGCGGGCCACCTTCATGCCGAAACCCTTCCAGGGCCTGACCGGCAATGGCTGCCATGCCCACATCTCGGTGTGGGACAAGGCGGGCAAGACCAATGTCTTCGCCGACAATTCGATGGAGCTTGGCCTGTCGGCCAAGGGCAAGAACTTCCTCGGCGGCATCATGAAGCATGCCTCCGCGCTTGCCGCGATCACCAACCCGACGGTCAATTCCTACAAGCGCATCAACGCCCCGCGCACGATTTCGGGCGCGACCTGGGCGCCGAACACGGTGACCTGGACCGGCAACAACCGCACCCACATGGTGCGCGTGCCGGGCCCCGGCCGCTTCGAACTGCGCCTGCCCGACGGTGCTGCAAACCCCTATCTCTTGCAGGCTGTGATCATTGCCGCTGGCCTCGACGGCATCCGCTCGAAGGCCGATCCCGGCAAGCGCTACGACATCGACATGTACCAGCACGGCCACACGGTGAAGGGCGCTCCGAAACTGCCGCTGAACCTGCTCGACGCACTGCGCGAGTTCGACAAGGACAAATCACTCAAGGCGGCGCTGGGTGAGGAATTCTCGTCGGCATACCTAAAGCTGAAGCACCAGGAATGGAATTCTTATGCTTCGCACTTCACGCAATGGGAGCGCGACCACACGCTGGACATATAGCCGTCCTGCCGGTGCGAGCGACCTCGGAATGAACGTATGAAATACTCGATCTTCTCGCTCGCCCGTGCCGCCCTTTCCGGCCACAAGAACTGGCAGCGCACCTGGCGCGACGCCACGCCGAAGGATCGCTACGACGTGGTGATCATCGGCGGTGGCGGCCACGGCCTGGCCACCGCCTGGTTCCTCGCCAGCGAATACGGCATCAAGAACGTCGCGGTCCTGGAAAAAGGCTGGATCGGTTCGGGCAATGCCGGCCGCAACACCACCATCATCCGCTCCAATTACGGCCTGCCCGGCAACACCGGCTTCTACGAATTGTCGATGAAGCTGTGGGAGCGGATGGAGCAGGACCTCAACTACAATGCGATGGTCAGCCAGCGCGGCGTCATCAACCTCTACCATTCCGACGCGCAGCGCGACGCCTATGCGCGGCGCGGCAACACCATGCGCATCAACGGCATCGACGCCGAACTGCTCGACCTCGCTGCGGTCAAGAAGATGATGCCGTTCCTGAACTTCGACAATGCGCGCTTTCCCGTGCAAGGCGGATTGCTGCAGCGGCGCGGCGGCACGGCGCGGCACGATGCCGTGGTCTGGGGTTATGCCCATGCGGCGAGCGGGCTTGGCGTCGACATCATCCAGAATTGCGAGGTGACCGGCTTTGTCAAGGACGCCAACGGCAAGGTGACTGGTGTCGAAACCTCGCGAGGCAGGATCGGCGCCGGCAAGGTCGGCATGGCGGTCGCCGGCTCCTCGTCACGCGTCGCTGAAATGGCGGGCCTGCGCCTGCCGATCGAAAGCCATGTGCTGCAGGCTTTCGTCTCCGAGGCGATCAAGCCGTTGATCCCCAATGTCATGACCTTCGGCGCCGGCCATTTCTATGTCAGCCAGTCGGACAAGGGCGGCCTTGTCTTCGGCGGCGACATTGACGGCTACAATTCCTACGCCCAGCGCGGCAATCTGCCTGTGATGGAGGATGTCTGCGAGGGCGGCATGGCGCTGATGCCGATGATCGGACGCGTGCGGCTTTTGCGCCAGTGGGGCGGCATCATGGATATGTCGATGGACGGCTCGCCGATCATCGACAAGACGCCGGTCGACGGCCTCTATCTCAACGCGGGCTGGTGCTATGGCGGCTTCAAGGCGACGCCCGGCTCAGGCTTCGTCTTCGCCCACCTGCTGGCCCGCGACACGCCGCACGAGGAAGCTGCACGGTTCCGCCTCGACCGGTTCCGGACTGGCGCCATGATCGACGAAAAGGGCCAGGGCGCCCAACCGAACCTGCACTGAGGACGGCCGGAAAATCATGCGCATTGTCTGTCCCTTCTGCGGCGAACGCGAACTCGGCGAGTTCACCTATCTCGGCGACGCCAAACCGGTGCGGCCGGCGGCGGGTGCCGGTGAAGATGCTGTCTACGATTATGTTTATCTGCGCGACAACATCGCCGGCGTGATGAGCGAGAACTGGTATCACGGCGGCGGCTGCCGGGCGTGGCTGAAGGTCACCCGCAACACGCTGACGCATGAGATTTCGGCGATCGAACCGGCAGCGGGTGCCGGTGCGGCGAAGGTTGGCGCGTGATGGCCGGTGGGCAGACAAACCGGCTGAACAATGGCGGCCTCATCGACCGCTCGGCGCCGCTGAACTTCCGCTTCGACGGCAAGAGCTTTTCCGGCTTCGAGGGCGACACGCTGGCGTCGGCGCTGGTTGCCAATGGCGTCAAGCTGGTCGGGCGCTCGTTCAAGTATCATCGCCCGCGCGGCATCCTGACCGCGGGCTCGGAAGAACCCAACGCGCTGGTCGAACTGCGCACCGGTGCCCGGCGCGAGCCGAACACCAAGGCGACGACGGCCGAGCTTTACGAAGGCCTCGAGGCCGCCAGCCAGAATCGCTGGCCGTCGCTGCGCTTCGACGTGATGTCGGTGAACCAGCTGTTCGCACCGATCTTCGTCGCCGGCTTCTACTACAAGACCTTCATGTGGCCGGCGAAATTCTGGGAAGCCATCTACGAGCCGGCGATCCGCCGCGCCGCCGGTCTTGGCCGTGCCGCCGGTGTTGCCGACCCGGACCACTACGACAAGGCCTGGGCGCATTGCGATGTGCTGATCGCCGGCTCCGGTCCGGCCGGTCTGGCGGCAGCATTGGCCGCCGGCCGCAGCGGCGCCCGCGTCATCCTGTGCGAAGAGGATTTTGCGTTCGGTGGCCGGTTGCTGTCGGATGGCGGCACGATCGATGGCCTGCCGGCCGCCGAATGGTTGTCGCGGGCGCTGGCTGAACTGGCGGCAATGCCCGATGTCCGCATCCTGACCCGCACGACGCTGTTCGGCGTCTATGACGGCGGCACCTACGGCGCGCTGGAGCGGGTCAACGACCATATGCCCTCGCCGCCCGAACATCAGGTGCGCCAGCGGATGTGGCGCATCGTGGCCAAGCGCTGTGTGGTCGCGGCCGGCGCCCTTGAGCGGCCGATCGTTTTCGCCGGCAACGACACGCCCGGCGTGATGATGGCTTCGGCGATGCGAACCTATGTCGGACGCTATGCCGCTGTTCCAGCAAAGCGCATCGCGCTGTTCACCAACAATGAGGATGGCTGGCGCACGGTCGAGACCGCGCTTGGTGCCGGGCTGCAGATCGCGGCGGTGATCGACGCGCGGCCGGACGTTTCGCCGTCACATCGATCGCTGGCCTCCAGGAATGGCTTCACGGTGCTGCACGGCTCCGTCAGCGGCGTTGACGGCGGCAAGGACGGTGTTCGGAAAATCGCAGTGTCGCTCACCGGCGGCGCGCGCGCCGAAGTCGAGGCCGACGGGCTCGCGGTTTCCGGCGGCTGGAATCCGGCGGTCGGGCTCACCTCCTATCATCGCGGCCGACCGAAATGGCGCGACGACATTGCTGCCTTCGTGCCCGACGGCGCGCCTCCCGGCATGGTCGCAGCCGGTGCGGCCAACGGCGACTTCGGACTTGGCGCCTGCCTCGCCAAAGGGTTTGCCGCCGGCGTGGCAGCGGCACATGGTGCCGGACATAGTGGCAAGGCAGGCACCGCGCCTGTTGCCAACGACGAGGCATTCTCGCTGACGCCGCTCTGGCACGTCGCCGGCAAGGGCAAGGCCTTCGTCGACTACCAGCACGATGTCACCGCCTCCGACATCGAACTGGCGCAGCGCGAGGGTTTTGAATCGGTCGAGCATCTGAAGCGTTATACGACGCTCGGCATGGCGACCGACCAGGGCAAGACGTCCAATGTCGCCGGCCTAGCCATCATGGCAGCGGTGACCGGAAAATCCATTCCAGAGACTGGCACGACCATCTACCGGCCGCCTTACGTGCCGGTCGCCATCGGCGCCTTTGCCGGCCATCATCGCGACGAGACGTTCCACGCGACGCGGCTGACGCCGTCGCATCACTGGGCCGCCGAACAGGGTGCTGTCTTCGTCGACACCGGCCTATGGAAACGCGCGCAATGGTATCCGCGCGCTGGCGAGAAGGACTGGCTGGAATCGGTGACCCGTGAGGTCAAGGCCGTGCGAAGCGGCGTCGGCTTTTGCGATGTCTCGACGCTCGGCAAGATCGACGTGCACGGTCTCGATGCCGGCGCCTTCCTCGACCGCGTTTACATCAACACCTTCTCCAACCTCGCCGTCGGCAAGGCGCGCTACGGGCTGATGCTGCGCGAGGATGGCATCGTCTATGATGACGGCACGACGTCGCGGCTGGCCGAGGACCACTATTTCCTGACCACCACGACCGCCAAGGCCGGTTTGGTGATGCAGCACCTCGAATTCTGCCGGCAGGTGCTGTTTCCCGAACTCGACGTGCAGCTGACCTCCGTCTCCGACCAGTGGGCGCAATTCTCGATCGCCGGCCCTAAAACCCGCGGCCTGCTGAAGGAGATCGTCGACCCGGCGGAGGACCTTTCCAATGAAGGTTTTCCCTTCATGGGCGCGCGGGAAGTCGCATTGCGCGGCGGCATCAAGGCAAGGCTGTTCCGCATCTCCTTCTCCGGTGAGATGGCGTTCGAGATTTCCGTGCCGGCACGCTACGGCGAGGCGATGGCGCGCAATCTGATGCTGGCCGGCGAGCCGTTCGGCGTCACGCCTTACGGCACCGAGGCGCTCGGCGTGATGCGCATCGAAAAGGGCCACGTAGCCGGACCGGAACTGAACGGTACGACGACGGCGGCCGATCTTGGCCTCGGCAAGATGACGTCGACCAAGAAAGATTTCATCGGCCGCGTCATGGCCGGCCGCGAGGCGCTTGTCGCGCCTGACCGGCAGGTCGTCGTCGGCATCAAGCCGACGGACAGAGCGCGCCGCCTGCGCTCGGGCGCGCACATCATCCCGAAGGGGCAGACGCCCGGGCCAGGCAACGACCAGGGCTATGTCACCTCGGTCTGCTTCTCGCCGACATCAGACCAGTGGATTGGGCTCGCGCTTGTCGAGCGCGGACGCGAGCGCATCGGCGAGATCGTCCATGCGCATGACCCGATACGCGGCGAGGACTATGACGTCGAGCTCTGCAATCCCGTCTTCTATGATCCAGATGGAGGGCGCCAGCGTGGCTGAGTTTTCCTGGGACGTTCGCAGTCCGCTCGATCGCGCGCTCGCGGTGGGGCGGTATGGTGCGCGTGGCGATGCCGGCGTGACGCTGACCGAGATCCGCAATTTCGACCTCGTCCAGGTGATGGCGCGGCGCGGCAAGGCGGCGGAGATGGCCAAGGCCGCGAAGGCACGCTTCGGCAGTGCGGCTCCGAAAACACCGCAGGCGGTGCAAGGCTCGGATGCCACGCTGATCTGGTCGGGACCTGATCAGTTTTTTGTCCTGTCGAAGGGCGGCAAGCACGCGATTGGGGCGCTTGGCCAAGCGTTCGCGCAATCGGCTTCGCTCTCCGACCAGTCGCATGCCCGTGTGCTGATCAGCGTTTCTGGCGTCAAGGCGCGGGCGATGTTGGCCAAGCTGTCGTCGATCGATCTGCATTCGGGTGTGTTCGCCGTCGGCGCGGCGGCGGCCACGTCGATGGATCACACCAGCGTCACGCTCTGGCGTGGGAATGACCTGGGGGATGGGCAGGCGGTGTTCAATATTCTGGTGTTCGCGACCTTCGCCGAGAGCCTTTGGCACACGATGCTGGACTCGGCTGCGGAGTACGGCCTGGCGATCGCGCATTCAGAGCAACTGGCGTAGCCCTTGCGCGCTTTTCCCTTCTCCCCTTGCGGGAGAAGGTGGCCTCGCGAAGCGAGGTCGGATGAGGGGTGCTCCAGCTTGGCACCGGCGGCACTCCGTCACCCACCCCTCAACCGTCTCGGCGCTGCGCGCCGATCCACCTTCTCCCACAAGGGGAGAAGGAAGAAGGGGTGGTCTGCCTTGCCAAACGCAATCGCGCTGCTATTCTTGCTGCTAAAATAATTTCACACACAGGCAAACTTGTTTCTCGAACCGCAAGGCTGAGATGAGCCAGTCGCCCTACCCAACCGTCATAGCCGGACCGCCGCGCCCGAGCCTCATCCTGAGGCCCGGTCAGATCGCGCTGCCGCCGGGCATGGAGCGCTACACGATCCAGGGCAACGGGGCTTTGCTGATCGAGGTCGAGGCCGGCGATATCATCACCGTACGCAATGTCGAAGGCGGCCAGGCCTGCGAAGTTCTGGCCTGGGACACCACAGGCACCACCGACCCCGGCATCTTCGGCGAAAAGTCCAACAGCAATGCCGCCGGCATCAAGGCGCTTCTCGCCGAAGGCGATGACAGTCTCGCATCCTTGCGCCGCGGGCTGGCGCGCCGGCAGGTGGTGCTCGATCAGGCAAAGGCGCTGCGCGTGTTCGGCAGCACAACGCCCGCCGGGACCGAACAGGCTTTCACCGTCACGCGCGACGGCTCGATGGTCATCGCCGCGCCCGGCGGACCGATGCTGGTCGACAGCCATGACACGGCAACGCCGCTCACCGTCATCGTGCGCCGCGCCACGATCCGCCTGAAGACAAAATCGCAGGTAGCCGATCCCCTCGCCGATCCGGTGCTCGACCTGCGCGTCCATTCGGCAACGGCGGAATCCTACTTCGTCAAGGCCGGCGACTATCTGCAGATCATCGATGTCGACGGCCGGCAATGCACCGACTTCCAGTGCTTTTCGGCGCGCAAGCTGGACAAGGGCCTCGACCATCCGCTCGACGTGACGACGACGCGCACGCTGATGGGGTCGAGTTATCCGATGCCTGGCCTGCATTCCAAATATTACGACCAGGACATGGAGCCGCTGGTCGAGGTGGTGCAGGACACATGCGGCCGGCATGATGCCTTCGCGCTGGCCTGTGCGGCGAAATATTACGACGACATCGGCTATCCCGGCCACACCAACTGCTCGGAGAATTTCAATGGCGCCCTGGCCGGCAAGGGCATCAATCCCCGCACCGGGTGGATGGCGATCAACTTCTTCTTCAACACCGCCATCGACGCGCATGGCGTGATGGTGTCCGACGAACCATGGTCGCGGCCGGGCGACTATGTGCTGCTCAGGGCGCTGACCGACATCGTCTGCGTCTCCTCCGCCTGCCCCGACGACACGACGCCGGCCAATGGCTGGGATCTCACCGACATCCATGTGCGGACCTATTCCGGCCAGCACAAATTCTCGCGAGCGATCGCCAGACGCATGACGCCCGATTCGGAACCGAAAATGACCCGCGAGACCTCCTTCCATTCGTCCTTTGCCAAGCACACCCGCAATTTCTCGGAATACAGGGGCTACTGGCTGGCCAACTCCTTCGCCAAGGAGGGGCCCATCGCCGAGTACTGGGCCTGCCGGCAGGACGCCGTGATCATGGACCTGTCGCCGCTCAGAAAATTCGAGGTCACCGGCCCGGATTCCGAAGCGCTGCTGCAATACACGCTGACCCGCGACGTGAAAAAACTCGGCGTCGGCCAGGTAGTCTACTCCGCCATGTGCTACGAGCATGGCGGCATGATCGACGACGGCACGCTGCTGCGGCTCGGCAAGGATAATTTCCGCTGGGTCGGCGGCGACGATCTGTCCGGCGAATGGCTGCGAGAGACCGCCAAGAAGCTTGGGCTTAATGTCCTGGTGCGCTCCTCCACGGACCAGATGCACAATGTCGCCGTACAGGGCCCAAAAAGCCGCGATATCCTCAGAGAAGTGATCTGGACTTCGCCGCTGCAGCCTTCGATCGATGAGCTCGAATGGTTCCGCTTCGCGGTCGCCCGCATCGGCGGCGGCAACGGCATTCCGGTCGTCGTCTCGCGCACCGGCTATACCGGTGAGCTCGGCTATGAGATCTGGTGCCATCC
Source organism: Mesorhizobium sp. WSM4310 (assembly GCF_007003935.1). Classification (NCBI taxonomy): domain Bacteria; kingdom Pseudomonadati; phylum Pseudomonadota; class Alphaproteobacteria; order Hyphomicrobiales; family Phyllobacteriaceae; genus Mesorhizobium; species Mesorhizobium sp. WSM4310. The sequence goes on along the minus strand of NZ_VFTA01000001.1, from coordinate 228,140 downwards.
GCGCGACGCCGAAAAAGTGTTCGACGCCATCTGGGAAGCCGGCCAGCCGCATGGGCTGAAGCCGATGGGCCTGCAAGCGCTCGACATGGTGCGCATCGAGGCCGGGCTGATCTTCGCGGGCTACGAATTCTCCGACCAGACCGATCCGTTCGAGGCCGGCATCGGCTTCACCGTGCCGCTGAAAAGCAAGACCGACGATTTCATCGGCCGCGAGGCGCTGATCCGCCGCAAAGAGAACCCGCAGAACAAACTGGTCGGGCTCGACATCGACAGCAATGTCGCGGTCGGCCATGGCGATTGCGTGCATGTCGGCCGCGCCCAGATCGGCGTCGTCACCTCGGGCATGCGGTCGCCGGTGCTTGGCAAGAACATCGCGCTGGCCAAGCTCGACGTCACCCACGCGGCTGTTGGTACCGAGGTCGAGATCGGCAAGCTCGACGGCCACGCCAAACGGCTGCCGGCGCGTGTCGTCGCCTTCGCCCATTACGATCCGCAGAAGACCCGGCCGCGCTCCTGATTGCTGCCCTCCGGACAGGCAAAACCGCGCGCGTCAGAGGTGCCGCGAGACGTATCGCCGCCTGCGCGCGCAAGCGTGATGTGCACGGAGTCACAAAACGCTTGACGTGAAAGCGCGCTGGATCAATCTTCACTCCTAAGAAAAAAATACGACTGAGTGGAAACACCGGAGTCGTCAGGTCATGTGCCGGGGAGCAAGCTTCGCAAAGCCGAGGCATCGCTGGCGGGGAACACGAGAAAAAGGGGAAGTCACTGACATGAGCACCATAAGCACGGCCCTCGAGCAGCCTGCCGAAAGCAAGCTGCTCAGGCATATCGACTGGCGCGGCGCCTTCTGGGTGGCGAGCGGCGTTCCGGCACTGGTCCTGTTTTCGATCGGCGGCATCGCCGGCACGACCGGGACGCTGGCCTTCCTGATCTGGACGGTGTCCATGATCATGGGCTTCCTGCAATCCTTCACCTATGCCGAGATCGCCGGCCTGTTCCCAAACAAGTCTGGCGGCGCTTCTATCTACGGCGCCACCGCCTGGCTGCGCTATTCCAAGTTCATCGCGCCGCTGTCGGTGTGGTGCAACTGGTTCGCCTGGTCGCCGGTGCTGTCTCTCGGCTGCTCGATCGCCGCCGCCTATATCCTCAACGCGCTGGCGCCGGTGCCGCTGTTCACCGAGACCTCGCCTGATGTCGTCGCCTATATAGCGGCGCATGCCGGAACAGCGCCCGCGGACGCCATCACGGCGGTGACCGCGGCCGCGACACCGGCGATCCGCAACTGGACGCTGTACAGCCACACGCTGGGTCCGGTCTCCTTCACGCTCAACGCCACCTTCTTCATCGGCGCGGTGCTGATGCTGATCATCTTCTCGATCCAGCATCGCGGCATCCTCGGCACGGCCAATGTGCAGAAATATATTGGCCTGCTGGTCATCATCCCGATGCTGATCGTCGGCGTCGTGCCGATCTTCACCGGACAGATCAACTGGGCCAATTTCTCGCCGCTGGTGCCGCTGGCGGCCGCCTATGCGCCGGACCCGGGCGCCTGGAACATCGCCGGCTGGACGCTGGTGCTCGGTGGCATGTTCATCGCCGCCTGGTCGACCTACGGTTTTGAAACCGCCGTCTGCTACACCTCCGAGTTCAAGAACCCCGGCACCGACACGTTCAAGGCCATCTTCTATTCCGGCCTGCTCTGCATGCTTCTGTTCATCCTGGTGCCCTTCACCTTCCAGGGTGTGCTGGGCTTGAACGGCATGCTGGCGACACCGATCGTCGACGGCTCGGGTGTGGCGGATGCGCTGGCCGGCATGGTCGGCGGCGGCAAGATTATCCACAGCCTGCTGGTGATGCTGATGATCCTGGCGCTGGTGCTGTGCATCATGACGGCGATGGCCGGCTCCTCGCGCACACTCTACCAGGGCTCGGTCGACGGCTGGTTGCCGCGCTATCTCAGCCACGTCAACGAACATGGCGCGCCGACGCGCGCGATGTGGACCGACCTCTGCTTCAACCTGATCGTGCTGGCCATCGCCTCGGCCGACGCGACGAGCTTCTTCTTCATCCTCGCCGTGTCGAATTGCGGCTACATCATCTTCAACTTCCTCAACCTCAATGCCGGCTGGATCCATCGCATCGACAACGGCCATATCGCGCGGCCGTGGAAAGCGCCGACCTGGCTTCTCGGGATCGGGGCGATCTTCGCCTATGTCAACGCGATCTTCATGGGCGCCGGCGCCAAGGTATGGAACCCGATGGCGCTGTGGGCCGGGCTGATCACCGCGGCACTGATTATCCCAGTGTTCTGCTACCGCCACTACATCCAGGACAAGGGCAAATTCCCCGACCACATGCTGGCCGATCTCGGCATGACGGGAGCTGACCTCGCGGTTAAGAAAGCGGGCATGCTGCCCTATCTGACGCTGATCGCCGGTGTGGCGGTGATGCTGATCGCAAACTGGGTATTCGTCATCTGACAGGCCGACTTATGAAGCATCGGGGGCGCTTCGGCGCGCCCGATGCTTTTCGTCAACCGGCCTTGCGGATCGTCGTCTTCTCGAAGAACCGGTTGGGCGGCCGCTTCAGGCCGAGATTCTCGCGCAGCGTGGAGCCCTCATACTGCCGCCTGAAGATGCCGCGCCGCTGCAGCTCGGGCACCACCTTCTCGACGAAATCGTCGAGCCCGGCGGGCAGATAGGGAAACATGATGTTGAAGCCGTCCGATCCCTCGGTGACCAGCCATTCCTCCATCTCGTCGGCAATGGTTTGCGGCGTGCCGACGAAGGCGAGCCCGGAATAACCGCCCAGCCGCTGGGCAAGCTGGCGAATGGTCAGGTTTTCGTTCCGGGCAAGCTCGATGACGCGCTCGCGGCTGCTCTTCGAGGCATTGGTCTCGGGTATGTCCGGCAGCGTTGCATCGGGATCAAAGGCCGACGCGTCATGCCCAAGCGCGATCGACAGTGAGGCAATGCCGCTCTCGTAATAGACCAGGCTGTCGAGCTTCGCCCGCTTGGCCCGCGCATCCTCGACGCTGTCGCCGACGATGACGAATGCGCCAGGCAGGATCTTGATGTCGTCGCGGGAGCGGCCGAACTTCTGTGCCCTGCCCTTGACGTCGGCAAAAAAGCGCTGCCCGGCGGCAAGATCGCCATGGGCGGCGAAAATCACCTCGGCCGTCTCGGCGGCCAGTTGCCGCCCGGCTTCCGAGGCGCCGGCCTGGACGATGACCGGCCAGCCCTGCACCGGCCGCGCAATGTTGAGCGGGCCACGCACGGAGAGGTGTTCGCTCTTATGGTCCAGCACGTGCAATTTGGCGGGATCGAAATAGAGCCCGCTTTCGGCGTCGCGGATGAAGGCGTCGTCGGCAAAACTGTCCCACAGGCCGGTCACGACATCGTAGAATTCCCGCGCCCGGTGATAGCGCTCGTCATGCTCGACATGTTCGTCCAGCCCGAAGTTGAGCGCCGCATCGGGGTTGGACGTGGTGACGATGTTCCAGCCGGCGCGTCCGCCGCTGATATGGTCGAGCGACGCGAAGCGCCTAGCAATGTGATAGGGCGCGTCGAAGGTCGTCGACGCAGTGGCGACCAGCCCGATGTGATCGGTGACGGCGGCCAGCGCCGACAGCAGCGTGAACGGCTCGAACGAGGTCACGGTGTGGCTGCGGCGCAGCGCCTCGATCGGCATGTTGAGCACGGCCAGATGGTCGGCCATGAAGAAGGCGTCGAACTTCGCCGCCTCCAGCGTCTGGGCGAAGCGCTTCAGATGCGCGAAGTTGAAATTGGCGTCAGGATAGGCGCCGGGGTAGCGCCAGGCGCCGGTGTGCAAGCTGACCGGGCGCATGAAGGCGCCAAGCCGCAATTGCCGTTTTTCTGCCATGGGAAGACATCCTGATGAGGACGAGCGTTGCCGCTCCGGTGTCGCTCAACATGGAACCGCATTGCGGCCCTGGGAAGGAATTCTGTTTTGCAAAATCGGCAGCGGGGAGCATTTTCATCGGTGCGACGGACCAGCCGTCACACCGCATCATCCGGCATAGCTGACGGCGGATGATGCGATGAAACCTCCTTATTCCGCGGCCAGGGCCAGTTGCGGCCGCTCGGTCGCCAACTCTGGCTCGGGCGCCTGCTCATTGTTCACCACCTTCTTCGGCTCGCGGCCAAAGAACAGGGCGTAGCCAGCCGGCAGCACCAGGATGGTCAGCACGGTGGCAACCACGATGCCGCCCATCATGGCGTAGGCGAGCGGCCCCCAGAACACGGCGCGCGAGATCGGGATGAGCGCCAGCACCGCCGTCATCGCCGTCAGCACGATCGGCCGGAAACGACGCACGGCCGAGCCGATGATGGCCTCCGAACGTTCCATGCCTCTGGCGATGTCCTGGTCGATCTGGTCGACCAGGATGATCGAGTTGCGCATGATGATGCCGAGCAGCGCGATGACGCCGAGAATGGCGACGAAGCCGAACGGCGCGCCGCTGATCAAAAGCGCGGCGGCAGCCCCGATGATGCCGAGCGGACCGGTGGCCAGCACCAGCATCGCCTTGCCGAAGTTCTGCAGCTGGATCATCAGGAGCACGACGATGATGGCCAGCATGACCGGCGCCTTGGCGGCGATCGACGCCTGGCTTTCGGCCGAATCCTCGGCACCGCCCTGGATCTCGATCTTGTAGCCGGGCGCCAGGCCGTCGCGCAGGCCCTGCATGTCCTTGTACATCTTGGTGACGACGTCGTTGGACTGCACGCCATCGGGAAGCGTTGCACGCACGCTGATCGTCGGCAGGCGGTCGCGGCGCCACTCGATGCCTTGCTCCAGCACCGGCACCACCTTGGCCACCTGCGACAGCGGCACGAAACCGCCGAAATCGGTCGGGATGTAGACCGAATCGACCGAGGACAGCAGGCTGCGGCTGGCATCCGGCTCGCGGGCAACGATGGAGACCGTCTCCTCGCCGTCGCGGAAGTCGTCGAGCGGCGCACCGGCCATGGTCGCCTGCAGCATCTGGCGGATGCGCTGCGAGGTAACGCCGAGCGCCCGGGCACGATCCTGGTCGATGACCAGCTTCATTGCCGGCACCGGCTCGAGCCAATCGTCATGCACCGCGCCCAGCAGCGGATCCTCGCGGAATTTCGCCTTCACCTGGTCGGCGATGCGGCGCACCTCCTGGCGATCGGGACCCATGACGCGCATCTGCACCGGCCAGCCGGTCGGCGGTCCGAGGAACAGGCGATCGACCTTGGCGCGGATCGAGGGGAAATCCTCGGCCAGAACCGTGCGCAGCTTGACGATCAGCCGCTCGCGCGCAGGCTCGTCATTGGCCATGACAAGCATCTGGGCGAAGTTCGGGTTGCGCAGCTGCTGGTCGAGCGGCAGGAAGAAGCGCGGCGCGCCCTCGCCGATATAGGTGGCGATGAAGCGCTTGTCCTTGTCGTCCATCATCTTGGCTTCCAGCGCCTTGGCCTGCGTCTCGACCTCCTTGATGCTGGTGCCTTCCGGCAGCCAGAGGTCGACGAGGATTTCCGGCCGCGACGATTGCGGGAAGAAGTTCTGCGGGATGAACTGGAACGCCCACAGGCTGGTGCCGAAAGTCACCAGCGTCATGACGAGAACGATGATGCGGTGGCGCACGGCCCAGCCGACGGTCGAGCGCAGCCGGCGGTAGAAGCGCGTGTCGAAGACATCGTGATGGCTGCCGGCATGCTTGCGCTGCTTGAGGATCATGTTGCCGAGCCACGGCGTGAAATAGACCGCGACGAACCACGAGACGATCAGCGCGATGCCGACGACATAAAACAGCGTGCGCACATATTCGCCAGCCGTGGAAGCGGCGAAGCCGACCGGGATGAAGCCGGCGGTGGTGATGAGCGTGCCGGTCAGCATCGGGAAAGCGGTCGATGTATAGGCGAAGCTAGCCGCCTCGATCTTGACCAGCCCCTCCTCAAGCTTGCGCTCCATCATCTCGACGACGATCATGGCGTCGTCGACGAGCAGGCCGAGCGCGATGATCAGGGCGCCCAGCGAAATGCGCTGCAGGTCGATGCCGAGCTCGTACATGATGGCGAAGGTAGCGGCCAGAACCAGCGGGATGGCGATGGCGATGACCAGCCCTGAACGCCAGCCGATCGACAGGAACGAGACGACAAGCACGATCAGCAGCGCCTCGCCGAGCGCATGCATGAATTCGGCCACTGCATCGGTGACGACGCCCGGCTGGTCGGAAATCTGGTCGACCGACACGCCATAAGGCAGCGCTTCTTCAAAGCGCTTGTAGGTCGCCTCGACGTCCTTGCCGACATCGGTGACCTTGAAACCCTTCGCCATGACGACACCAAGCTGCACGCTGTCATGACCGTTGAAGCGGTATTTGCGCTGGAAGGGATCCTCGATCCCGGAGGTCACGGTGGCGATGTCGCCGAGACGGGTTACCTGCCCACCGGCACGCAGGCGCAATTCCCTGATGTCGGCGGCCTTGGTGACGTCGCCTTCGACGGAGATGCGCACCGAATTGACGCCGGTGTCGACGGCACCGGCCGGATCGACATTGTTCTGGCCCTTGATGGCGTTCTGCAGGTCGGTCAGCGTCAGGCCGCGCTCGGCCAGCGCCTTGGACGAGACATCGATATAGAGCTTTTCCGGCTGGTCGCCGATGATGACGGCCTTCTCGACGCCTGGCGTGGTCAACAGCATGTCGCGCGCCTGGATGGCGAACTTCTTCAACTCTGGATAGGAGAAGCCGTCACCGCTGATCGAATGCAGGGTGATGAAGGTGTCGCCGAACTCGTCGTTGAAATAGGGGCCGAGCAGGCCTTGCGGCAGGTCGCCGGAAATGTCGCCGACCTTCTTGCGCACCTGATAGAAGGCGTCCGTCACCTCGGCGGCGTTGGTGTCGCCCTTGATCTGCACGGTGATGATGGCGCTGCCGGCGCGCGTGAAGGAGCGCACGAAGTCGAGATGCGGCGTTTCCTGCAGCTTGCGCTCGATCTTGTTGACGACCTGGTCCTCCATCTCCTGGATAGAGGAACCCGGCCAGATCGCCTGGACGACCATCACCCGGAAGGTGAAATCGGGGTCTTCCTTCTGGCCCATGCGCATCAGGCCGAGCGCACCGGCGATGATGATCAGCCCGAACAGGAAGCGCGCGATGGAGGGATGACCGATGGCCCAGCGCGACAGGTTGAAGGGCCGCTTTTCTTCAGTGGAGGTCGTCATCGTTGCAGGTCCACTTTGCTTGTTTGCCGGCGCCTGGCGCTTCGAAGAAGCAGGGCGCGCGAAACGAAATCATCCGTGTTCAATCTGGCTTCCGGGCGGCGAGGCTTTCCGAGCGGAGAGACACTCATCGCGGTGGGACGCTAGGTCGATGCGGGGGTACATCGGCCGTGACGTCTCAACCTTCGGGCGCACGCCGCCCGGAAACCTGCGGCCGCGGCAACGCGCGGCCGACCTATCTGTCCTCAGCGCAGCCGGCTGGCGTCGTCGCCCTCGGCGGACGCGGATTGCTGCGCCACGCCGCCGGCGAGCTTGACCTTCAGATTCTCGGTCATGAACTGGGTGCCGGCGGCGACCACGACATCGCCGGGTTTCAATCCTTCGGCCACACGCACGCCATCGGCGGCGAACTTGGCAACCTTCACCGGACGGGCATGAACGGTGTCGGCGTCACGATCGACGGTCCAGACGATCGACTGGCTGTCTTTCTCCGCCAACGCGCTCAAGGGGATCGAAACCAGCTGCTTTTCGTTGGCGGCCGAGGCCTCGATATTGGCGGTCATGCCGAGAAGCACACGTGGATCATTGGGCAGGCTGACACGGACGGCGAAAGTGCGCGACTGTGGATCTGCGCTGCCGGCAACCTCGCGGACCTTGCCGTCCAGCGCCAGCGCGCTGTCGGACCAGAACCCGGCCTTGACCGACTTGCCGGGCTTGAACTCGGCGATCTCCATTTCCGGCACCGCGATCAGAACTTCCTTTTCGCCGTCGACCGCGACAGTGACCACAGGCGTGCCGGAGCCGACCACCTGGCCGACATCGGCGTTGACAGCCGTGACGATGCCGTCCCTGTCGGCCTTGAGGTCGGTATAGCCGACCTGGTTCTTGGCCTGGTCGAGCGAGGAACGGGCGGAGTCGCGCGTGGCGACCGCCTGGTCATGGGTCAGCGTCGCCTGTTCGAGCTGCGATTTCGGCGCGAAGTTTTTGGCGAAAAGCTGCTCGGCGCGCTTGCGCGCAAGCTCTGTCGTCTCGACCTGCCGTTCGGCGGCATCGAGCGCTGCCTGCGCGCTCTTGACCGACAGATCGTAGTCGGTGGGATCGATGCGGGCGAGCACATCGCCCGGCACCACATGCTGGCCGATGTCGACCAGACGTTCGGTGATCTTGCCGTTGACGCGGAAAGCCAGGGCGCTTTCGGTGCGGGCCCGCACCGACCCCGAATAGGAGAGCGTGCGGGAGTCATGCGCCTGGGCGATCTCGACGACCTTGACCGGGCGGATGATTTCCTTGACCTCGGCCTTCTCCTGGCTGCAGCCGGCAAGCGCGAGCGCCGCGACGACAAGGCCCGCGACCGGCAACCCGCGGATGATGGAATGGGACAAGGACATAGTAATACTCCCGACTGGAGGCGGACTGCCGACACCGGCGACCGGCGGCTATTTCAAGGCTCTGATGGCGTAGTCGATAAGTTCGTCGGGCATTGCCCGGTTGGTCTTGGCAAGGCACTGCGCCACCATCTGCGGGTGGCAAAGGATGATTGTAGCGGCGCCGAAGCAGCGTGACGCGGTCACCGGGTCCTGCTTGGCGAACTCGCCGGCCTCGATACCCTCGCGGATCACTTCCGCGAAGAGATCGTGGATGCTGTCGACGTGCTTGTCGATGACGCCCCAATCGCGCTCAAGCGCGACGATGACCATCTCATGGACCTTCTGCGCATCGAGCATGGTCTCCAGCGTCATCTTGTACTGGGCGTGAATGTAGCGCCGCAGCCGCTCCTCGGCGCCGATCGGCAGGTGCATGATCTCGTAAGCCATCTTGTAGCTGGCGCCGAGCATCCGGCCGCACACCGCCTGGTGGATTTCGACCTTGGAGGCAAAGAAACGGTAGATGTTGGCCGGCGACATGCCAAGCTCGCGGGCAATGTCGGCTACATTGGTCTTGCCGTAGCCATAGTGCCGGAACAGGCGCTCGGCGCAGTCGAGAATGCGGGTCACATTCTCCTGTCTGGCGGTATCGACCATGATGTTGGCGGCTTCGGACATGGTTCTTTCGTTTGACAAGTGACGAATTTCAATTTTCGTCAGTCGTAAATTGAAGGAGGTGGGATGTCAACGCGAAATCGACGTACGCGTTCAAGATCGTGACAGATGGTGACATCCAACAGACGTCACCAAGCGGCCCAAGGATGCGGGCAACTCGAAATATTTTTTGAGAGGCAGTCGCTTTTCAGGCGAGTTTGGCCATTTCCCGGAGCCGGAATTTCTGGATCTTGCCGGTCGAGGTCTTTGGAATCTCGGCGAAAATCACGGCTTTCGGCACTTTGAAGCGGGCAAGCAGCGCACGGCAGTGCTCAATGATCTCGGCCTCGCTCGCCGTCTTGCCGGGCTTCAGCTCGACATAGGCGACCGGCACCTCGCCCCATTTGTCGTCATGGCGCGCCACAACGCCGCAGGAGGCGACGGACGGGTGTTTGTAGAGCGCATCCTCGACCTCGATCGAGGAAATGTTCTCGCCGCCCGAGATGATGATGTCCTTGGAGCGGTCCTTGAGCTGGATGTAGCCGTCGGGATGCATGACGCCGAGATCGCCGGAATGGAACCAGCCGCCGGCGAAGGCCTCGTCGCTGGCCTTGCGGTTCTTGAGATAGCCCTTCATGACGATGTTGCCACGGAACATGACCTCGCCGATGGTCTCGCCGTCGGCCGGCGTCGCCTGCATCGTTTCGGGGTCCATGACGGTCAGGCCTTCGAGCGCGGCGTAGCGCACGCCCTGCCTTGCCTTCTTGGCGCTGCGCTCGCCCTTTGCGAGATCGTCCCATTCGCCGTGCCATTCGTTGACCACGGCCGGGCCATAGGTCTCGGTCAGGCCATAGAGATGGGTGACGGCAAAGCCGGCATCGGCCATCCCCGACAGCACGGCTTCCGGCGGCGGCGCGGCCGCGGTGTTGAAGGTCACCGTCTGCGCGAACGTGCGCTTGTCCTCATCCCGGGCGTTGATCAGCACCGACATGACGACCGGCGCGCCGCAGAGATGGGTGACGCCGTGATCGGCGATGGCGTCGTAGATCGGCTTCGGCCGCACCCAGCGCAGGCAGACATGGGTGCCGGCCTGGACGGCCAGAGTCCACGGAAAGCACCAGCCATTGCAGTGGAACATCGGCAGCGTCCAGAGATAGACGGCGTGCTTGGCCATGCCGGCATGGATGGTGTTGGTGTAGGCCATCAGGGCGGCACCGCGATGGTGATAGACGACGCCCTTCGGATTGCCCGTCGTGCCCGAGGTGTAGTTGAGCGAGATGGCGTCCCATTCATCGTCGGGCATCGACCAGGCGAAATCCTCGTCGCCGCCGGTGACAAAATCCTCATAGTCGAGCCCGCCAATCCGTTCGCCCTTCGGATAGGGGGCGTCGGCGGCGTAGTCGGGATCGTCATAGTCGATGACCAGCGGCTTGACCTTGGCCAGATCGAGCGCCTGCCGGACGACGCCGGAGAATTCGCGGTCGACGATGAGCACCTTGGTCTCGGCATGGTCGAGCTGGAAGGCGATGACCGCGGCGTCGAGGCGGGTGTTGAGCGAATGCAGCACCGCCTTGGTCATCGGCACGCCGAAATGCGCCTCCAGCATCGGCGGCGTGTTGGACAGCATCACGGTGACCGTGTCGCCCTTGCCGATGCCGCGCTTTTGCAGCGCCGATGCGAGCTTCAGCGAGCGGTGCCAGAAATCGCGGTAGCTGATGCGCTGGCGGCCGTGGATGATGGCGATGTGGTCGGGATAGGTCTTTGCCGCGCGCTCCAGATAGGTGAGCGGCGTCAGAGGCTGGTGGTTGGCCGCGTTCCTGTCCAGATCCTGTTCGTAGGAATTGCCCATCCCGTCCTCCCCAAGTCCTTTTCGAGCTTTCTAACCTTAGGGCTCTCGTCAGGCCATCCCCCTGAATGGTCGAAAATGCTATGCTGTCCGGACTTTGTAGAACGACCATCCCGGATGCGTTTTGTTTAGAGGCGATCGCACTCACGCATGCCAATTTGACTTTTGTCGAGAGCCGTGACTAATGTCAGCCGAGGAGACGGCATGGCGATCCGACCGGCAGAACAACTCATTCACAAAGCCGCCTGGCTCTACTACGCGCATGGCCTGCGGCAGGACCAGGTTGCGAGCCAGCTTAACATTTCGCGTGCTTCGGTGGCCATGTATCTGCGCAAGGCGCGCGAGACCGGCATCGTCAACATCTCGACCTCGACGCAGCTGTTCACCGATGACGTGATGGCGCGCAGGCTCGAGGATGCCTTGAAGCTCGACGCGGTCTGGATCGCGCCGGAGAACGGCTATATCCCGGACCCGTCGACTGATATCGCCGTGCTGGCGGCGAGCGTCTTTCTCGAACTGGTCAAGAAGGGCGACCGCATCGGCGTCGCCTGGGGCCGCACCGTCTATACGATCGCCGACATCATGTCCTATGCCGACCTGCAGGATGTCACGGTGGTGCAGCTCTGCGGCAATCTCGGCGCGCCCTACTCCTATCGGCCCGACCAGTGCACCATGGAAATCGCGCGCCGGCTCAACGCCAAGGGGCTAAATTTCTATGCGCCGCTGGTGCTGTCGACGGAAGAGCTGGCGCGTGCGTTGCGCGCCGAGCCGGTGATCCGCGAACAGCTGGCCGGCATCAGCGATTGCAATCTCGCGCTTTTCTCCGTCGGCACCGTCGATGCAGACAGCCATGTCGTCAAATGCGGCGCGCTCAACCCGGACGAAATGGCCGCGCTGCGCGGCATCGGCGCCGCCGGGGTGATTGCCGGACAGATCATCGACGCCAGGGGCGAGGCACTCGACTGCAGCTACAACCGCCGGGTCATTTCGGCTGAACTCGGCTCGCTGCGCGCCATCGAAAAACGCTTGATGGTGGTGCAGGAGGACAGCAAGTTCGAGCCATTGCTCGCGGCGCTTGCGGGCGGGCTTTGCACGCATCTCGTGGTCGGCGCGCATATGGCGCAACGGCTGCTCGATCATGCCGGAGCGACACCACATAAAGCATCCTGAAAAAGGCACCCTTCGCCGGCGCATTGTCATCAAGGCGTCGCGGCATTCCTGTTTCACCACCCAAGTCAGCAACTGGACGAAGCGAACATGAAGAATTTGTGGAACGACGACACGGCCGAGAAACTCGTCGCCGACTATGCCAAGAAGGGCGTCGGCCGCGACCTCGCGCTGCGCGTCTACACGACGCGGCTGCTGGGCGGCGTGCCGCAGCTGGTCCTGCATGGCGGCGGCAACACGTCCTGCAAGATCAAGGCGACCGACCTCGTCGGCGATGAATGGGATGTGCTGTGCGTCAAGGGCAGCGGCTGGGACATGGCCGTCATCGAGCCGCAGGGACTGCCGGCGGTCAAGATGGGCGCCCTGCTCAAGGCGCGCGCGCTGGACAAGCTCGCGGACGAGGACATGGTGGCGCTGCAGCGGGCAAACCTCATCGATCCGTCCTCGCCCAATCCCTCGGTCGAGACGCTGCTGCATGCCTTCCTGCCGCATAAATTCGTCGACCACACCCATTCGACCGCTATCCTGGCCATCGTCGACCAGGAAGACTCGAAGCCGCTGGTAAAGACGGTCTTCGGCGAGAAGATGGGCTACGTGCCCTACATCATGCCGGGCTTCGACCTTGCCAAGGCGGCGGCCGACGTCTTCGATGCCGACCCGACGGTGGAAGGACTGATCCTCGACAAGCACGGCATCTTCACCTTTGGTAACGATGCCAAACAGGCCTATGACCGGATGATCCACTATGTGAACGTCGCCGAGGAGTACGTCGCCAGGAACGCCAAGCCGAAGGCTGCCAAGGCGGCGTTGCCGGCAAGGCTCGCGACGCCGGCGTCCATCGCGCCGATGCTGCGCGGCGCCGTTGCGGTGGCGCGCGGCGAAGGCCGCTTCGACCGCATGATCTCTGACTTCCGCACCTCCGACGGGATCGTCGATTTCATCAATTCGGCCGCCATCGCCGACTATGCCGGACGCGGCGTGTCGACACCGGATCTGTCGATCCGCATCAAGACCGGGCCGATGGCGGTGCCGGCGCCCGATGCCGACAAGGTCGGCGACTACAAGGCCGTCATCAAGAGCCATGTCGACGCCTTCGCCAAGGAGTACCGGGCCTATTTCGAGACCAATGACGCACTCGACGACGTCAAGCGCACCATGCTCGACCCGATGCCGCGGCTGACGCTGGTGCCGGGGCTCGGCATGTTCGGCCACGGCCGCACGCTGAAGGATGCCAGGATCGCCTCCGATGTCGGCGAGATGTGGATCGAGGCGGTGCGCGGCGCCGAAGCCGTCGGCCGTTTCCATCCGCTGTCCAAGGCCGATTTGTTCCCGCTCGAATACTGGTCGCTCGAACAGGCCAAGCTTGCCTCCAACAAGCCGAAGCCGCTGACCGGCCAGGTGGTGCTGATCACCGGCGGCGCCGGCGCGATCGGCGCCGCGACGGCAAAGCTGTTCGCCGATAATGGCGCCCATGCCGTCGTCGTCGATCTCGATGCCGAGAAGGCCGCCGATGCCGCCAAGAAAGCCGGCAACAATTCGATCGGCGTCGCCGCCGACATCACCGACCCGGCCCAGGTGCGCGCCGCCTTCGACAAAGCTGTGGCCGTGTTCGGCGGCGTCGACATCCTTGTCTCCAACGCGGGCGCGGCCTGGGAAGGCCGGATCGGCGAGCTCGACGATGCGCTGCTGCGCAAGAGCTTCGAGCTCAATTTCTTCGCCCACCAGTCGGTGGCGCAGAACGCCGTGCGCATCATGCTGGAACAGGGCACCGGCGGTGTGCTGTTGTTCAACACCTCCAAGCAGGCGGTCAATCCCGGTCCGAAATTCGGCGCCTATGGCGTGCCGAAGGCGGCGACTTTGTTCCTGTCCAGGCAATATGCGCTCGACTACGGCGCCCATGGCATCCGCTCGAACGCCGTCAACGCCGACCGCATCCGCTCCGGCCTTTTGACCGACGCCATGATCGCCAGCCGCTCCGGCGCGCGCGGCGTATCGGAAAAGGAATACATGTCCGGCAATCTGCTTGGCCAGGAAGTGACGGCGCAGGATGTGGCGCAGGCCTTCCTGCATCACGCGCTGGCCGAACGCACCACCGCCGACGTGACGACGGTGGATGGGGGCAACATCGCGGCGGCGCTGCGGTAGGGTTTCCGGCAGATAACAAAAAGGGCGGCTCGCAGGCCGCCCTTTTCATATGTGCTACGACGACCCCTACTTCGCGTTCGGGTTCGGCATCCAGGCCGGCATAGCGACATCTGCATGGGCGAACTGCGGCAGCTTGGCCGACAGGTCTTCCATGTTCTTGATGTCCTTGTCGATCAGCTCTTTCTGGGTGATCAGCGTCGGCGGCACGATGACGTTGTGGCCAGGGTCTTCACCGGCGAGCAGCTGCGCCAGAGCGCGCACCGAGACTTGGCCGACGACGGCCGGGTTGGTGGCGGCGGTCGCCGCCCAGGCGCTGTCGGGCTCGCGCATCGCCGATATGTCCGATGTCGAGATATCGGCCGAATAGATCTTGATGCCCTTGTTCAGGCCGGCTTCGTCGACGGCGATCTTCACGCCCTTGGCGAACTCGTCATAGGGGGCGAACATCACCTTGATGTCGGGATGAGCCGACAGCACCGAACGCGCCTGGTTGGCGACCGAGTTGGCGATCGGGTTGTCGAGCGTGCCGAACATCGCGACTTCCTTGACGCCCGCATATTTCTTCTTGACGTCGACCCAGGTCTCGTTGCGGCGGTCGAGCGGCGCGATACCGGCGACGTAGACATAGCCGGCATTCCAGCTCTCGCCATTGTCCTTCACCGCCTGTTCGAGCGCGAGGCGGGCAAGGTCTTTGTCCGACTGCTCGATCTGCGGGATCTTCGGGTTTTCGACATTGACGTCGAAGGCCACGACCTTGATGCCGGCGTCGACCGCGCGCTGGGCCGCATCCTTCATCGATTCCGTCAGGCCGTGCTGGATGATGATGCCCTGCACGCCGAGCGCGATGGCCTGGTCGACCATGTCGGACTGAAGGGCGGCATCCTGGCGGCTGTCGAGCACGCGCAGGTCGATGCCAAGCGCCTTGGACTGCGCCTCGACGCCCGAGAGATAGGCCTGGAAAAAGTCACCGGTCGAGAGATAGCGCACCAGCGCGATCTTGACGCCGGGCTTGTCGAACGGGGCCGGCTTGTCCGCGGCAAAAGCCGGGACCTGCATCAGCATGGTTGCGCCGGCCAGCCCGAGCGCCACCTTCCCCAGAAGTCTTCTCGTGATGTTCACTTGTTTTCCTCCACTCTTGTTGAACCCAATCCTGTCCGGTCGAGACTACCCCCTGCCCCTGCCCGAGAGGGCAAAGGTGAAGACAAGGGCGACGACCAGAACCACGCCCTTGACGAAATCCTGCGTGTAGTAAGGCGCGTTCATCATCGTCAGGCCTTGCAGCAAGATGCCGACGAACAGCGCACCAACAGCGGTGCCGAAGGCGTTCGGCTTGGCGGCACCGAGCACCGCGTAGCCGATCAGCGCCGCGGCAACCGCATCGAGCAGCAGATTATTACCCGAGGCGATGTCGCCGCGTCCAAGCCGTGCGGCGAGCAAAATGCCGCCGATCGAGGCAAAAACTCCTGAAATAACGTAGGCCCAGATCTTGTATGCCTTGACAGGCGCACCAGCGAGTTCGGCCGCGCGCTCATTGGAGCCGACCGCATACATCATGCGGCCGAAGCGGGTGTATTCGAGGAAGAACCAGATCAGCACGGCCAGAACCAGCAGCACCACCACCGACACCGGAATGAGGTTCGGGATAAAGAAATCGAAGCGGTGGCGGCCGAGCGCCAGGAAGGCGTCGCCGAACTTGCCATTGGCTACCGAACCGTCTGGCATGGTCATGCCGGTGGCGATCGAGCGGCCTTCGGTCGGGATGCGCTGTAGGCCGACCAGCAGGAACATCATGCCGAGCGTCGCCAAGAGATCGGGCACGCGCATATAGACGATCAGCCAGCCATTGATCAGGCCGACAATGGCGCCGATCAGCAGGCAGACGACGACCGCCACGACGGCGTTCTGCTCGAGCACCACCATGACATAGGCAGCCGCCATCATAGCCGATGTGGCGACCGAGCCGATCGACAGGTCGAAGCCGCCGACGACCAGCGTGGCGGTGACGCCGAGCGCCAGCACGCCGGTGATGGCCACCGACTGGAAGATGAAGACGGCACTTTGCGGCGAGACGAACCCGTCGGCGGCGATCGCGAAATAGGCGACCAGCCCGAACAAGAGGACGATGAACCCATAGCGGATGGCGTAGTCGCGCAGCGTCATTCAGCCCACCCGCGCGACGCAGCCATTCTTATCCAACTCGGACCCATAGTCTCTCCATTCCAATTCTACCCGCCGCGCGGCTTAGGCGGCGCTATGCAGCGGCCCGCCGGCGACCTCGGCCAGCAGGCGATCGAGATCGACCTCGGCGTTGCGGTGTTCACCGACGATCGTGTGTTCCGACATCACCAGGATGCGGTCGGCCGTCTCCAGCGCCTCGTCGAGTTCGGTGACGAACAACAGCGTCGCGCGGCCATTGGCGCTTGCCCTCAGTTTGGCGGCGATGTCGCGCCTGGCCGAGATGTCGACGCCCTGAAAGGGCTCGTCGAGGATGAACAGCGCTGCATTCTGCGCCATCCAGCGGGCGACCATGACCTTCTGCTGGTTACCGCCGGACAATGCCGACATCTCGTCCTTCTCGGAACGGCAGACGATGCTGAGTTCCTCGATCTGCCGGCGCGCGGTGGCGCGTTCGAGGCGGCGCTTGAGCACACCAAGATTCGACATGCGCTTGAGGAACGGCAGGCTGACATTGCGCTCGATGTTGAAGCCGCCGACGATGCCGCTGGTCGCGCGATCCTTGGCGACGAGGAACACGCCGGCCGCGATCGCGTCACCCGCCGATCGCGGCGCATAGGGCTTGCCGTTCATCGTCATCGTGCCGGCCAGCGGCTTGCGCACGCCGAACAGCGTCTCGGCAAGCGCGGTCTTGCCGACGCCGACGAGGCCGGTGATGGCAACGACCTCGCCATCGCCAAGCGTCAGCGAAATCGGCCTGGCCCCATGCCCGAAGCGCAGGCCTTCGACCGTCAGGACCGGTTTGGCGGAACTCCTGGCAACGATCTGGTCGAGATGGATCTTGCGGCCGAGCATGGCATTGACCGCGCCTTCATAGTCGAGCGGCTTGGTGTCAAAGACACCCGAAATAATGCCGTCACGCATCGAGACGATGCGATCGGCAAGCCGCCTGATGTCGGACATGCGGTGCGAGATATAGAGGATCGCCACGCCTTGCTCGCGCAGCCTGTCGACCAGCGCGAACAGCCGGTCGGCCTCGGCGCTGGAGAGCGAGGACGTCGGCTCGTCGAGGATCAGCACTTTCGGCTGATGCGCCAAGGCGCGCGCGATCGCCACCATCTGGCGATCGGCCAGCGAAAGGTCGTTGACGCGGGCCTTGAGATCGATGGCCAACCCCATGCGGTCGGCGACGGCCTTGGCCTCGCGGCGCACGCGGGTCGGATTGAACAGCGTCGGCACGCCCCTGCCGCTCAACCTGTCGAGTGTGAGGTTTGTGGCGACGTCGAGGTCGGCGACCACACCGTCATTGATGTTCTGGTGCACGGTGACGACGCCGGCGCGGATCGCCTCCGCCGGCGTGTTCGGCGCAAAATCCTGGTCCGCGAGGGTCATCGTACCGCCGCCGCACTCGTAGACGCCGCTGATGATCTTGACGAGGGTGGATTTGCCGGCGCCATTGGCGCCCATCAGCACAGTGACCTCGCCGGAACGCAGCTCGAGCGAGATGCCGCCAAGCACCTCGTTGCGGCCAAAGGATTTCCTCAGTCCCTCTACACGGAACACGGCATTGCCGACCATGCGTTCCTCCCTGACCATGACGCTATGGGCTACATCGGCAATTGTCAACACGATTGACAATTGCCAGGTCGCTTCCTAGCTTGGCCCCGCCGTCAAGGCTCCCTTATGATCGGAGCGCACAGGCGGGAGGGACACGAATGACCGGGAAATTGCCGTTCGAAGCACTGTCGGTGGAGACGCTTGCAACGCGCCTCGGCACGAACGCGGCGCTGTGCGCCAAGATCGGCAGGGACACGATACACTGGAAGGTACGCGAGGTCGGCGACGGCAATCTCAACCTCGTCTTCATCGTCGAGGGCGCCGGCGGCGCGGCCGTGGTCAAGCAGGCCCTGCCCTATGTCCGCCTGGTCGGCGACAGCTGGCCGCTGCCGCTGAAACGTTCCTTCTTCGAGTATCACGCGCTGACAAGGCAAGAGGCGCGCGCGCCGGGCTCGGTGCCGGCGATCTATCATTTCGATGAAGGCCAGGCGCTGATCATCATGGAGTATCTGGCGCCGCCACACGTCATTCTCAGGCGTGCCCTGATCGACGGGCGCCAGCTTCCCAACATTGCCAGGGATATCGGCCTGTTCATGGCCCGCACGCTGTTTCGCGGTTCCGACCTGTCGATGGTGGCCAAGGATCGCAAGGCCGATCTGGCGCTGTTCGCCGACAATGTCGAGCTCTGCGACATCACCGAGAACCTGGTGTTCTCCGATCCCTATTTCGACGCCAAGATGAATCGGCATACGCCGCAGCTCGACGGAGTCGTTGCCGAACTGCGCGCCGATCGCGACCTCAAGGTCGAGGCGCAGCGGCTAAAGCACATTTTCGCCGCCAATGCCGAGACATTGCTGCATGGCGATCTGCATTCCGGCTCGATCATGGTCACCGACACGGAGACCCGGATGATCGATCCGGAGTTCGCCTTCTACGGACCGATGGCCTTCGATGTCGGCATGCTGCTCGCCAATTTCTGGATGTCCTTCTTCTCGCAGCGTGGACATGAGGAGAAGGGCAAGCGCGATGCCATGCGCGCCTATCTGCTCGGGGTTACCGCAGAGACATGGGCGGTGTTCCGCGCCGAATTCTCGCATCTGTGGCGCACCGAGCGCAGCGGCATGCTCTATCAAAAAAGCCTGTTCGAGGATCAGGGCGACAGGCTGGGTGCGGAACAGGCGCTCGACCATGTGCTGCACCAGATCTGGACCGACCTGCTCGGCTTTGCCGGCATCGAGGTGCACAGGCGTATCCTCGGCCTCGCCCACAATGCCGATTTCGAGACCATTGCCGATGAAGAGCTTCGCGCCAGTTGTGAGGCAAAGGCGCTAAAATTCGGCCGTCACATCGCCGTCAACCGGCGCCAGATACACAGCATCGACGAGGTCAACACCCTGGCCGCGCTGATTGAACAGGAGAGCAGCATTTGAACGTCGGCGACCGCCACTACCGCACCATCTGGCTGAGCGATGACGGGCGTTCGGTCGAGATCATCGACCAGCGCTGGCTGCCGCATGATTTCCGCATCGAAACGATCGGCACGGTTGCCGGCATCGCCACCGCCATCCGCGACATGTGGGTGCGCGGCGCGCCGCTGATCGGCGTCACCGCGGCCTACGGCGTCGCCATGCAGATGGCGGATGATCCGTCCGACGCAGCGCTCGATGCCGTGTGGGAGACGCTGCACGAGACGCGCCCGACGGCGATCAATTTGCGCTGGGCGCTGGACGAGATGCGGCGCTTCCTCAAGCCGCTGCCAACGGAACAACGCGCCGCAGCCGCCTATCGTCGCGCCGCCGAGATCGCCGACGAGGATGTCGGACTGAACCGCGCCATTGGCGAGAACGGACTTGCCGTCATCCAGGCGATCGCGGCGCGCAAGCAGCCGGGCGAGACGGTCAATATCCTGACCCATTGCAATGCCGGCTGGCTGGCGACCGTCGACTACGGCACCGCCACCGCGCCGATCTATCTGGCAACCGAAGCCGGCATCTCGGTCCATGTCTATGTCGACGAAACGCGGCCGCGCAACCAGGGCGCCCAGCTTACCGCCTGGGAGATGGCCGGCCACGGCGTGCCGCACACGCTGATCGTCGACAATGCCGGCGGCCATCTGATGCAGCGCGGCGCGATCGACATGGTCATCGTCGGCACCGACCGCACAACCGCCGATGGCGATGTCTGCAACAAGATCGGCACCTATCTGAAGGCGCTCGCCGCCGCCGACAATGACGTACCGTTCTATGTCGCGCTGCCCTCGCCGACCATCGACTGGACGGTGCATGACGGGCTCGAGGAGATCCCGATCGAGCAGCGCTCAGCCGACGAGGTCTCGCTTGTCTGGGGTAAGACCGACAGCGGCGAGATCGCCCAGGTGCGCATCTCGCCCGACGCGACGCCGGCCGCGAACCCGGCCTTCGACGTGACCCCTGCGCGACTGGTGACCGGGCTGATCACCGAACGCGGCATCGCCAAGGCCTCGCGCGACGGCCTGAAGGCGATGTTCCCCGAACGAGCATAGCCCGACGCCGGCTAGTACAGCGGCTTGCTCATGTGCCCCGGTGTCGGCCACTTGTCGGTGATGCCGGGCTGCACCGGCCGCTCGAGATAGGTCGACAGCACCACATAGCTGCGCGTCGAGGTAACGCCGGGCGTTTCGTAGAGGCGAGCAAGCAGCCCTTCCAGCGCCCTCGTGTCTTCCGTGCGGACCTTCAGCAGCATGCAGGTATCGCCTGCGACGGTATGGATCTCCTCGACTTCCGGATATTGCGAAACCGCCATCAGCTCCGGGGTCTTGCCCCAGCCCCTGGTGTCGATATGCACGAAGGCGAGCAGCGGCTTCTTCACCGCCTTGGGGTCGATGATCGCTGCCGTGCCGCGAATGGCGCCGCTGCGCCGAAGACGCTTGACCCGCTCATGCGCTGCTGGCGGTGAAAGCCCGACCTGATCGCCGAGTTCGGCGTAGCTGACCGTCGCGTCGTCAACGAGAACGCTTAATATTTTTCGGTCAATTGCATCGACATCGCGGGGCGCCGGCCTGTTCTGCAGAATGCCATCTGTTTCTTCATCCATGTCGATAATCCTGATTGCCACGGAATTTAATACGGCCATTATGACGATATGTCGAACAGCAATCAAGCCACCGCCCTAGCAGCAGACGCCAGGCCGGCGATCCCGGCCCTCGCCTATCTGTTGACCGGATGCATCGCCGTGATCGGCTCGAATTCGCTGGTCCTGGGGCCCATAGCCCCGGCCGTGGCATCGTCCTTCTCGAGCAGCGTCCCGACCGTGATGATCGCGGCGGCCGCCTTTGGCCTCGGCACCTCGGCGAGCGCCCTGTTCCTCGCCCGTTACATCGACCGGCTCGGCGCCCGCCGGATGCTGCAAGGGGCATTGCTGTTGCTGGCCATTGCTCTCGTCGCCAGCGCGGCCGCACCGGTACTGATCATGCTTGTCGCGGCGCAATTCATCGCCGGCATCGCCGCCGGCGTCGCCATGCCGGCGATCTATGCGAGTTCGGCGGCGATCGCGCCGCCCGGCCGCGAAAGCGGCACCATCGGCGTGGTGCTGACCGGATGGACGCTCAGCATGGTGGCCGGCGTTTCGCTCTCGGCCGTGCTTGCTGATCTCGTGCATTGGCGCGCCGTGTTCGCCGCCGTCGCGGTGCTGGCAGTGCTGGCGCTGACCAGCCTCAGCATGACGTCGCTGAGCGACATCAGGAAGAGCGGCCCGGCACCAACGCCGCTGGCGGCGCTCGGCATTCCCGGCATTGTGCCGCTTCTCATCGCCTGCGCAGCCTTCATGACCGCCTTCTACGGTGTCTATGGCTATCTCGGCGACCACCTGCACAGCGGACTGGGCAAGCCGGTGAGCGCCAATGGCTGGGCCGCGCTCGCTTACGGCATTGGCTTCGGCACGGCTGCTCTCCTCGATGGCGCGATCGATCGCCTGGGCGCCCGCCGCGTCATGCCGTTCGCCTATCTTCTTGTCGCGGCCGTCTATGTCGCCATTGCCGCGACGAGCAACAGTTTCGGCCTGACGCTCGCCATGGTGGCTATCTGGGGGCTTGCCAATCATTTCGGATTGAATGTTCTGGTGATGCGGCTGGCGGCGCTCGATCCCTCACAGCGCGGTACGATCATGGGCCTGAACAGCGCCGTGACCTATCTCGCGGTCTTTATCGGCACCACCGGCTTCGGGCCGATCTATTCCGGCTTCGGCTTTGCCGTCTGCGCGATGGTTGCGGCGCTGCTGATGCTGGTTGCAGCAGCGGCTGCGGCGTGGCGCACGCGATAGAGCGGCTCTTCACAGAATTGCGCCAGTCGACAGAACGTGATTGGCCACCGGCCTGTCGCCTGGTTGACAGCGGCACCCCTGCCCTTCCATACAGAGGCGTTAATGTTCTCAGGGCGGGGTGAAAATCCCCACCGGCGGTAATGGTTTCGGCCAAAGCCCGCGAGCGCTTTCCGAAATCGGAAAGGTCAGCAGATCCGGTGTGATTCCGGAGCCGACGGTTACAGTCCGGATGAAAGAGAACGAAACGGAAAACGGACCGCTCCGGCGGGCCGGATTGCGTATCGTGCGTCCTGATTCTGGTTCGAAACGGAAGGATGGACCCATGAATCAGCATTCCCACAAAGACTATGAAACTGTTCGCATCGCCGTCATCCGCGCGCGCTGGCATGCGGATATCGTCGATCAGTGCGTCAACGCCTTCGTAGCGGAACTGGCCGGCATCGGAGGCGACCGGTTCGCCGTCGATGTCTTCGATGTGCCCGGCGCCTACGAAATCCCGCTGCACGCCAAGACCTTGGCTGAGACCGGCCGCTATGGCGCGATCCTCGGCACGGCTTTCGTCGTCAATGGCGGCATCTACAGGCATGAGTTCGTCGCCAGCGCCGTTATCGACGGCATGATGAACGTGCAGCTGTCAGCCGGCGTTCCGGTGCTTTCGGCGGTGCTGACGCCGCACAATTATCACGACAGCGCCGACCACCATCGCTTCTTCTTCGAGCACTTCACCGTCAAGGGCAAGGAAGCGGCCAGGGCCTGCGTGGAAATTCTCGCCGCGCGGGAAAAGATCGCGGCATGAAATCTTCCCGGCCGGGTGGAAATCGCGATAACACCCGGTAGTATTTGCGAAATACCGAGTTCGGGGAGGATGCCGGTGCAGACCAAGAAGATCATCAATGACGGCAACCGCGCCGTCGACGAAATGCTCGAAGGGATCCTCGCCGCGCATCCTCGCCACCTCAGGAGCGCGGACGGCAGCCCGCGCTCGATCATCGCCCGCGACGGGCCACGCCCCGGCAAGGTCGGGCTGGTGATCGGCGGCGGTTCCGGCCATGAGCCGACCTTTCTCGGCTTTGTCGGCAAGGGACTGGCGGATGCGGCGGCCATCGGCAATGTCTTTGCCTCGCCGCCGCCCGATCCGATCCTCGAATGCGCCAAGGCGGTCAGCGGCGGCGCCGGCGTCTTGTTCATGTATGGCAACTATGCCGGCGACGTGATGAATTTCGACATGGCGGCCGAGATGGCAGCGATGGACGACATCGAGGTGCGTACAGTGCTGACCACCGATGACGTCGCCTCGGCGCCGCGCGACCAGCGGCAGAAGCGCCGCGGCGTCGCCGGCAATTTCTTCATCTTCAAGGCCGCCGGTGCGGCCTGCGACCGGATGTTCTCCCTGGACGAGGTGGAGCGCGTCGCCCGCAAGGCCAACGACCACACCTTCACCATGGGCGTGGCGCTGTCGCCCTGCTCGCTGCCGCAGACAAGGCGGCCGAATTTCGAGATCGGCGCGGACGAAATGGAGATCGGCATGGGCATCCATGGCGAACCCGGCATCGCCCGCGGCAAGCTCGGGACCGCCGACGCGATCACCGACGAGATGCTGGACAAGATTTTCGCCGAGATGGCGCCGAAGCGCGGCGACAAGGTCGCGGTGCTGGTCAATTCGCTCGGCTCGACGCCGCTGATGGAGCTCTACGTCATGAACCGGCGGGTCAAGCAGCGGCTCGACGACATCGGCGTTTCCATCCACGCGACCTGGGTCGGCAATTACTGCACGTCACTGGAAATGGCCGGCGCCTCGGTGACGCTTTTTCATCTCGACGAGGATTTGCAGACCATGCTCGACCACCCCTGCGACTGCGCCATGTTCCGTGCCGGCTGACGAAAGAGCGTTCCCGTGACCATCGACACCGCTGACCTGAAAAGAATGTTCGATACGATCGCGGTGGCGATCGAGGCCGACAAGGACCGGCTCTGCCAGCTCGACGGCGTCATTGGCGACGCCGATCACGGCATTGCCATGGCGCTCGGCTTCAATGCCGTGCGCGATGCGCTGGCCTCGCTCGACCTCGCGGCGACCGAGCCGACGGCGTTGCTCAACACGGCGGCGAAATCGTTCCTCAACGCCGTCGGCGCGTCCTCTGGCCCGCTCTATGCGACGGCCTTCATGCGCGCCGGTGCTGCCGTCAAGGGCAAGGCGACGCTGGCGGACGCGGACTTCACCGCCCTGTTCCAGGCCATGGCACAAGGCATCAAGGATCGCGGCAAGGCCGAACCGGGCGAAAAGACGATGGTCGATGCCTGGCAACCGGCGGCCGAAGCGGCCGCCGCGGCCAGTGTAGCCGGCAAGACCTTGGCTCAGTGTCTCGAGGCGGCCCTTGCCGCCGCCGCGCGTGGGGCGGAAGCAACCAAGGACATGATTGCCGCCAAGGGCCGCTCCTCGCGGCTCGGCGAGCGATCGCTCGGGCATATCGACCCCGGCGCGGCGTCGGCCGTCACCGTGATCGGCGCGATGCGCAAGAGCTTGAGCTAGCGCTTCGCCGCATCGAGCCTGTCGATCGCCTGGACATTGCCGGCCGAGGGACCTTGTTCGTCGAACTCGGAGGCGAGCCACGTATCGACGATCGCCTTGGCCAGTTCGGGGCCGATGACGCGGGCGCCCATGGTGATGATCTGCGCGTTGTTGGATTTCGCCGCGCGCTCGGCCGAATAGGTGTCGTGGGTGAGCGCGGCGCGGATGCCCGGCACCTTGTTGGCCGAGATGGAGACGCCGATGCCGGTGCCGCAGAACAGGATGCCGCGATCGTTCTCGCCGTCGACGATGGTCTGGGCGAGTTTTTGCGACAGGTCGGCATAGTAGCCGGCCTGGCTGAGATCGCTGACCGTCAGGCCGGATTTGGTGGCAAGGTGGGCGGCGATGACGTCGAGCAGCGGTTTGCCGGCGCTGTCGGCTCCAATGGCTATTTTCATGGTTTTCCCTTTGCGGTTCGGATGGTTTCAGATCGCCGCCGAGGCGCGGCCGAGAATGTCGATGTAACCGTCCGCCTGCCAGGCGGAGCGGCCGATGAAGAGGCCGTCTATATTGGGCTGGCCGACCAGCTCGGCGGCATTGCCTGGATTGACGCTGCCGCCATAAAGCACCGGCGGCACCGACGGCAGCACGGCGCCGGCCACTGTCTTGATCAATGCCTGCTGCTTGTCGGC
Organism: Mesorhizobium sp. WSM4310; assembly: GCF_007003935.1. NCBI lineage: Bacteria > Pseudomonadati > Pseudomonadota > Alphaproteobacteria > Hyphomicrobiales > Phyllobacteriaceae > Mesorhizobium > Mesorhizobium sp. WSM4310. The sequence goes on along the minus strand of NZ_VFTA01000001.1, from coordinate 202,523 downwards.
ATAGTCCGCGCTGGCCGGAATGCCCTTGTCGCCGATCGCCCAGACCGGCTCGTAGGCGAAGAGGATTTTCGCGCCCTTCGCCTCGCCTTCAAGGAATTGCAGCGCGCCCTCGACCTGGGCGCCCAGCACGGCATCGGCCTGCCCGCTTTCGCGCTCGGCCAGCGTCTCGCCGACACAGATCAACGGGATCAACCCGTGCTTCACAGCCGCCGCCGTTTTCAGGCCAACCGTGCGATCGGTCTCGCCAAAATGCTCGCGCCGTTCGCTATGGCCGAGTTCGACCAGATCGAGCCCGCAATCCCTCAGCATCAGCGGCGAGATCTCGCCGGTCCAGGCGCCGGCGTCGGCCCAATGCATATTCTGGGCACCGACCTTGATATGCGTCGACGACAGCGCCTGCTTGACCTCGCGCACCGCCGTGAAGGGCGGTATGACGAAGGGCTGGATGCGGTCATCGAAACCGGGAATGAAGCCGGCCAGGCGCTGCGCGAAATCCAGCGCCTCGGCGAGCGTCTTGTTCATCTTCCAGCTTGTACCGACCCAGTAGACCACGCGTACTGCTCCTTAATTTTGCTGATCACGATCTCCCGATGCCGGGATCATGATCCCTTGTCGATGACCGTCAGCGAGACGCCGCCGGCATCCAGCACCGCGCGCACGCCCGGCTCCGGCGCGCGGCCGGTGAAGACCGCGTCGAATGCGCTGAGATCAGTCAGGAAATGCAGCGCCGTGCGGCCGAACTTGCCGTGGTCGACCAGCAGATATTTGCGGGTCGCCGCCGCCATCATCAGCCGCTTGGCCTGCACCACCTCCTGATCCTGGTGGAAGGCGGAAGCGCCATGGATGGCCGAAGACGACAGGAAGGCGACGTCGGCGCGCAGCGATTTGAGCGAAGCCTCGGCCAGCAGGCCGAAGAAGCCGTGGAACTTCTTGCTGTATTGGCCGCCGAGCGCGATCAGGTTGATCCCCCCGGCGCCGGCCAGTTCCTGGATGACGGCCAGATTGTTGGAGATCACCGTCAGCGGCCGCAGATCGGTGAGATGGCGCGCAATGCCTCCTGCCGTCGAGCCGTCATCGATGATCACCGTCTGGCCAGGTTCGATCATGGCCACGGCAGCCACCGCCAGACGCTGCTTTTCCTCGGTCGCCTGCTTCTGCCGGTAGCGGAAGTCGCTTTCGAACAGGCTGCTCGGCTGGATCGAAGCGCCGCCGCGCACCTTGCGCAGGAAACCGCTTTCCTCGAGCTCGTCGAGGTCGCGATGCACGGTCATCTTCGAGACGCCAAAGCGCAAGGCGAGATCGTCGACGCCGGCCTGACCGGCGTCCATCAGAAACTCCATAATGCCTTGCCGTCTGATGTCGCTCTTCATTGCCGCTGACCGCCAACGCCGAAGCGCGGCTGCTTGATCGGAGTTCAGAGATATAACAGCTATCGTCGCAAAAGTATCAAGTTTTCTGTGATAATGAGATGGATTCTTGGGATATTCCGCTTGCCCCGATCGCGGCGCTGTAACAAGAATTGCTGCCGGGACGGCCGGTGACGGTTGCGGTTGCGCGGAAATCCGGCCAGAAGCATCGGTGGGCTGGACGATGCGCGGACAGTCCGCAACCACCAGGTTTGAAACCAGATACGGGAGACTATTCGTTGGCTCGCATCACACTGAGACAATTGCTCGATCACGCCGCCGAATACGGCTATGGCGTGCCGGCCTTCAACATGAACAACATGGAACAGGGCCTCGCCATCATGGAGGCGGCGGAAGAGACCAAATCGCCTGTCATCCTGCAGGCAAGCCGCGGTGCGCGTGCCTATGCCAATGACGTGGTGCTGGCCAAGCTGATCGACGCGCTGGTCGAGATCCATCCCGACATCCCGGTCTGCATGCATCTCGACCACGGCAACAACGAAGCCACCTGCGTCACCGCGATCCAGTACGGCTTCACCTCGGTGATGATGGACGGTTCGCTCAAGGAAGACGGCAAGTCGCCGGCCGACTACGCCTATAATTCCGGCATCACCAAGCGCGTCGTCGACATGGCGCACTGGGGTGGCGTGTCTGTCGAAGGCGAGATCGGCGTGCTGGGATCGCTGGAGAGCGGCGGCGGCGAGCAGGAAGACGGCCACGGCGTCGAAGGCGCGATCAGCCACGACCAATTGCTCACCGATCCGGTGCAGGCCGAACAGTTCGTGCGCGACACCCATGTCGACGCGCTGGCGGTTGCCATGGGCACCAGCCACGGCGCCTACAAATTCTCGCGCAAGCCGGACGGCGCGGTGCTGGCGATGAACGTCATCGAGGAGATCCATCGCCGCCTGCCGAACATGCATCTGGTCATGCACGGTTCGTCTTCGGTACCGGAGGACCTGCAGGAGATCATCAACAAATATGGCGGCCAGATGAAGCCGACCTGGGGCGTGCCGGTGGAGGAAATCCAGCGCGGCATCAAGCATGGCGTGCGCAAGATCAACATCGACACCGACAACCGCATGGCGCTGACCGGAGCGATCCGCAAGGTGCTGACGGAAAACCCCAGCGAGTTCGATCCGCGCAAATATCTGACGCCGGCAATGGCCGCGATGCGCAAGCTCTGCAAGGAGCGCTTCGAGCAGTTCGGCACCGCCGGCAACGCACCGAAGATCAAGCCGCTGCCGGTCTCGGAAATGGCCAAGCGCTACAAGTCGGGCAGCCTCGACCCCAAATTCGGCTGAGTTCCGGGCGATTATCTGCTGAATTCAACGGGCAGGAGCCCCATCGGCCCCTGCCCGTTTTCTAACCGGCCTTTGGCAGAAGATCGGACCTGCCTGTCTCGATGAACGGCGCCCAGTAGTCGACGGACTCGCGGATCATGGCGACCACCTGATGGTCGACCGGCTCGCGCTCACGAAACGACAGTTCGAGGCAGATCTCGTTGTCGGTGCCGCCGCCGCGCCGCACCGTCTGCAGCAGTTTTTCAGGCGTGATGCGGCCGTCCCTGTTGTAGGCTGATGTGAACGGCCAATGGCCGCCCTTGTTCATCGACGACTGTTTGATGTGGATGATCGGCGATTTCGTGGGAAAGGCTTCGGCCCAGGCGTACGGATCGATGTCAGCCGGATTGCTCGAGGTGACGTCGCCATGGTCGATGTCGACCATCATCTCCAGCGGGATCGCCATACCTGCGGCGTCGATCGTACGCTGCAGCAGCCGGCAATTCTCGATGGTGTGGCCGAACTCGCGGCCAACCGACATCGGTTCCCAGAACAGATAGGTCAGGCCGGCCGCACGGGCGTGCTCGGCGACCTCGCGCCAGCAGTCCAGCGCGATGTCGAACAACCGCACGCGGCGCTGGGGGTCGTCAAAGTCGCGATGGGTGAAGATGGCGAATTGCGTGCCCATGCCACCGGCGCCAAGCTCGGCCGAGAGGTCGGCAAAGGTCTTGAACCAGTCAACATAGTAGCGGCGCACATCGGCGTCGGGGTGACCGAAATGATTGAGCCTGCCGTAAGGACCGGTCATGCCGGACGTGACACGCACGCCGGTGCGGGCGAGTGCGCCGCGAAACAGGCGGACGAATTTGACGATCGTCGCGGCGGGCCAGCCGGGATTGATGAATTCATGCGTGAGCTGCACGTCCCTTATGCCGATGTCATAGGCGATGGTGTCGATCAGGTCGTCCGGATCGGCGAAGCGATTGACCAGCGGATTGGTGTTGAGGGAGAGCGTGAAGGCCAAGGTCGCTATCCCTCCCCGACGCAAAGCAAGACATTGGAGCGGAATGCCGTCATTGCAGCGTCACCCCTTCGCGGTTGAGTTGCTGGCGGTATTTCTCGGCGTCCCAGTTCAGCAGTTCGGCGTTCTCCTTCGGACTGAGATAGTTGACGCGCGCAGCGCCATCGACGCGCGCGACGACGTCGGCCAGGCAACGCGCCATCGCTTCGGCGCCGGCATTGGCATCCCGGCGCATGAGCACACCCTTGCCGGGAAAGAGGATGGACGTCGGCGCGGCTCCAGTGCGGGCAACGACCGCCGCCGCGTCCTCGCCAGGGCCGGCGATCACCGAGCCGACGCCAAGGAAGATCACATGATCCGGGTAGAGGCTGCCGGAGGCGGCGATGCGGCAACTGGCGAGGTCGGTCGCAACGGCATGCGCGGCGGTCGAGGCCGGCAGCCGGTAGTCGCTGCCTGCGGCGAGCCTCAGCAGCGCATCGAGATCGGGGGGCGGAGCCGGGCGCGGCTGCCGTGCGAGCAGCCCGGTCACCCGTTGCAGCAGCAAGGCTGCCTCGGTGACCGTATCGGCAGCGACCACCAGGCCGTGATTGCCAAGCACGAGCACGTTGGCCGCGGGCTTCAGCCGCTCGGCGATCGCCTGCGCCAGCGGCAGGCCGGGTCGGCGATAGGGCACGAAGGCCCAGTCGAGGCCGCGCAGGCGCCCCTCCAGCAAGGCTTCGGCATTGGCCTGCACGGCGATCGAGATCGTCTCGACGCAATGGACGTGGACCACGATCTTCTGCGGCAGCAGCGCATGCACCGTCGTCTCGATGGAGGGCCGCAGCTGACGAGGGTTGAGGTCCGCCAGCGTGAACTGCCCCGCGGTCTCCGCCGCCGGGCTGCGATGCGCCACGGCATCGAGCAACGGCGCCAGCGCGACCGGCACCATGATCTCGTCGTCGCGCGCGTTCTTCAGCCACGTGCCCGACGCCTTTATCCACAGCACACCGGCCTGCTTGATGGAGGTGTTGCCGCCGGCACCCTGAACCAGCAACGGGTCGGCGCCGATGCTGGCCGACAAGGAGCGCAGCATGCGGAATTCCGTGGTGCCAGTATCGACGGAATGGACCATCAGCCTGCCCTCGCCAACCGGTTCGCGCACCAATGCTCGAAGGCCACCCTTTCCTCGGCGGACAGATGCAGGCCGTGCTTGGTGCGACGCTCGAGAATATCGGCTGACGTCACGGCCCATTCCCGGTCGAAGAGATAGGCGGCCTCGCGCTCGAAGAAATCCTTGCCGAAGCAGCGCCCGAGCTCATCGAGCGAACGCGCCGCGCCAACCAAAGCCCGTGTCCTGGTGCCGTAGAGCCGGCCGTAATGCTTCAGCAGAGATGCCGGCATCCAGGGATATTCGCCTCCGAGATCGCCGAGGAACTGTTCGAAATCGGCATTGGCGATATCGCCGCCGGGCAGATGCGCCTTCGCGGTCCAGGGCTTGCCCATTTTGGGAAAGAACGGCGCGATCCTGTCCAGCGCATGCTCGGCCAGTTTGCGGAAGGTGGTGATCTTGCCGCCGAAGACGGAGAGCAGCGGCGCCTGTGCGTCCGGCGCGTCGAGCTCGAAAATATAGTCGCGGGTCACGGCACTTGGGTTGTCGGCATTGTCGTCATAGAGCGGCCTGACGCCGGAGAACGAATAGACGACATCGCCGCGCCCAAGGCCGCGCTTGAAATAGCGGTTGACCACCTTGATCAGGTAATCGATCTCGCTCTCATCCGCCGCCACGTCCTCGGGCCGGCCCTCATAGGGAATGTCGGTGGTGCCGATCAGAGCGAGATCGTTCTGATAGGGGTTGATGAAGATCACGCGCTTGTCGCTGTTCTGGATGAGATAGGCTTGCCGCCCCTCCCAGAATTTCGGCACGACGATGTGGCTGCCCTTGACCAGGCGTACGTTGCGCCTGGAGTTCTGGCCGGCAACGCGGTTGACGATGTCGTTGACCCAGGGGCCGGCGGCATTGATCAGCGCGCGCGCCCGAACCACCGTCCTGATACCCGTCCTGCCCTCCTGCATCTCGACAACCCACAGGCCGTTCTCGCGGCGGACGGCGGTGCAGGCGGTGCGCGTGAAAACCCTGGCGCCCCGCTCCGCGGCGTCGAGCGCATTGATGACGACGAGGCGGGCATCGTCGACCCAGCAGTCAGAATATTCGAAGCCGCGCCGGAAGGCATCCTTGATCGGCGCGCCCTCGGGCGCGGTGCGCAGGTTGAGCGTTCGAGTCGCCGGCAGCCGCTTGCGGCCGCCGAGATGGTCGTAGAGGAACAGGCCGAGCCGCACCAGCCAGGCCGGCCTGTCGTCGGGGCTGTGCGGCAGCACGAAGCGCATCGGCCAGATGATGTGCGGCGCCGATTCCAGCAGCACCTCACGCTCGATCAGCGCCTCCCGCACTAGGCGGAACTCGTAATATTCGAGATAGCGCAGGCCGCCATGGACGAGCTTGCCCGAGCGCGAACTGGTGCCTTCGGCGAGATCGTCCTTTTCGCACAGGATGACGGAAAGGCCGCGGCCCGCTGCGTCGCGGGCGATGCCGGCGCCATTGACGCCGCCGCCGACAACGAAGAGGTCGACGATTTCAAGGCCGCCGTTCATGTCGCCGTAGCCTCGATGCCGGTTTCATGCGTCATGGCCACTGCCTCAGCACGGATTGACCGGAGGCAGGCCGGCGAGGTAGCGGCGCACCTCTTCGGCGGCCTGTTCGGCGGCATAGGTGACGGTGCGCACCGAAGCGCCGGCGATGTGCGGCGTCAGCGTCACGTTGGGAAGCAGCAGCAAGGGCCAGTCCGACGGCACCGGCTCGACGGCGAACGTCTCCAGCATGGCGCTGGCGATCTGCCCTGAAACCAGCGCCTCGTAGAGCGCGTCATAGTCGACCAGCGGCCCGCGCGCGGTGTTGATGAGAATCACGCCCGGTTTCATCAGCGCGATGGTGTCCTTGCCGATGAGGCCGCGCGTCTCCTCGGTCACCCGGGGATGCAGCGTGACCACGTCGGAGCGGACGAGCAGATTGTCCAGAGCGACGAGTTCGACACCGGCATTGCGGTCGTCGGCGCTCAACTGCACATAGGGGTCGCAAACCAGGACGCGGCAGCCGAAGGCGCGCAGCAGCCGAACGACCTTGGTGCCGATGTTGCCGTAGCCGATGACGCCGACGGTCATCTCACTGAGCTCGCGGCCGGTGCGGTCGGCGCGGTATAGGTCGCCGCGCCATTCGCCCTTGCGCAAGGCCTCGTGGCCGACCCGGATCAGCCGTGTCTCGGCCAGGATGGCGCCAAGGGTGAACTCGGCCACGGCACTCGCGTTGCGGCCGGGCACATTGACCACGGTGATGCCTTGCGCCTTGGCCGCCGCCATGTCGATGTTGATCGGTCCGCCGCGCGAGACCGCGACCAGTCTAAGCGTCGGCAAGCGCCGCATCATGGCCTCCGACAGGGGCGCCAGCTGGGTGACGAGGATCTCGGCATCGCCGATGAAATCAACGACCTCGTCGGGATGGCCGAAATACTCCTTGACCTTGTCGAGGCCGAGCGCCGGATCGCCGAATTCCATCGGTTCATCGGGCCAGGCCGTCTGCAATGTCCTGATATCCAGGTCGCCACGCGCGACCTTCTCGATTTCGGCGCGAAACACCTGCGGAAGCATGAAGTTGTCGCCAATGATCGCTATTTTCTTACGCATACTCGACTTCTCAATTTGCCTGCACTGAAGCCATCGCGCGCCAGACAGGCCGCAACGCCTGATGCGCCAACATGTAGGACGGGGTCATCTTGTCGTAGATCGCGGCAAGGTTCCGGTCGCTCGGCTCGGCCTCGCCCAGCAGCGGCGTCACCCATTCGCCGACGCACGCGTCCATGGACGGGTAGAGACCCACGCAGACCGCGGCGATCATCGCCGCGCCCGCGGCGCCCGCCTCCTCGCGCGCGCTGGTGCGGATATCGGCCCCCACCGCCGCCCCCAGGATCTTGCGCAGCGCCGGGCTTCTGGCGGCGCCGCCGGTGAGGCGGACTTCGCGCGGCAGCGGCCCCATGGCCGCGTAGCAGTCGCGTGCCGCGAACGCCAAGCCCTCGAAGACGGCGCGGACAAGGTCGGCATAGCCGTGCCGCGAGGAAATGCCGACGAAGCCGGCCCTGGCATTGGCATCGACGAATGGCCCCCGCTCACCGGCTTCCGACACATAGGGCTGATAGAGCAGCGAGGCCGGCTGCGCGGCCGCGATCCAGGCATCGACCAGCGCGATCATCTCGCCATTGCTGCGCGAAATGCCTTGCGAGGCGAGAATACCGGATGCAAGCCCAAGCACCCAATCAATGTTGAGCGTCGCCGCCATGTTGGATTGCATCTGCGCGAACACGCCGGGCGCCGGCATCGCCATCGTATAACCGGTCGCCGCTTCGTTCAGTTGCACGTCGTCAGGGGTTGCGGCCAGCCGCATATGCATGCCGGTGGAACCGATGATCGAGCAGCCGGGCTTGCGCTCGCGGTCGAGCAGGCCGGCGCCGAGCGCGGTGCAGACGACGTCGACATAGCCGAGCACGACCGGCGTGCCAGCCACCATGCCGGTGGCATCGGCTGCTGCCTGCGACAGAGCGGTGCTGTGCCTGGTGCCATCGACGATCGGCGGCAGCAGATGTCTCAGATCGGTGACGCCGAGCACGTCGAGCACATCGTCGCTGTAGTCGCGGGTGTGGAAATCGCCGAAAGTGAAGGTGCCCTCGGACGGATCGGTGGCGCGTTCACCGGTCAGCTTGAAATAGAGCCAGTCCTTGCAATGGAATGCCGTTGCCGCCTTACCAAGCATTTCGGGCATGGCGCGCTTCATGAAGACGAATTGCGAACCCTGCTGGCAGGCGGCGAGCCCGCTGCCGGTCTTCTCGAAGCGAAGCCGGTCCTCGGGCCGCGCGCGGATTTCCTCGACGATGGCCGCGGCGCGCGCGTCGAGCCAGAGCCAGCCTTTGGCGACCGGCTCGCCCTTGTCGTCGATCAGCCAGGTGCCGTCGCCCTGTCCAGTGACTGCTATCGCCACCGTCCGGTTGGCCAGATTGGGCACTTTGTCGGCGAGCTGTCGCAAGGTCGTGGCGGCATCGCCCCATGTGCGCGCCAGATCCTGTTCGGCGCCGCCGCCCGGCAGCGTTTCATAGTGGTTGGGCAACGCGGCGGCGGCAATCTGCCGGCCCGACGTGTCGAAGGCGATGGATTTGATGACGGAGGTGCCGGCGTCGATGCCGATCAGGATGTCGCGCATCAGGCAAGCTCCATGCCGTGCGAGATCGCCTTGCCGCTCGCCTGGTCGAAGACATGCAGGTTTTTCGGATCGATGGTGACATTGATCGGCGCACCCAGATCGAGGCGGGTGCGGTCGTGTTCGACCAGGACCAGCGAACCGCCGGCGAAGTCGGCGGCGATGTGGGTCTGGTCGCCGAGCCATTGGTTGGCCGAGACCCTGGCGGGAACACCCTCCTTCGAGCGTCGGACCGCGTAAGGCCTGATGCCGATAACCACCCGCTCGCGACTGAGCAATTGATCGCGAACCGCAGCGCTGAAGGCGTCCTTGTCGTAGTCGAGCGACAGGCCGTCGGGCAGCTTGAGATTGATGCGGCCGGCGGCGGTTGCGACATAGGCCTCGAAGACGTTCATCGGCGGCTCGCCGACGAAGGTGCCGGTGAACAGGTTCGCCGGGCGTTCCTTGATCTGGTCCGGCGTGTCGAACTGCTGCAGCACGCCGCCTTCCATCACCGCGATGCGGTCGGCAAGCGCATTGGCTTCGGTCTGATCGTGAGTGACCAGGATCGCGGTCAGGCCGCGCTCCTTGATGAAGTGCTTGATACGGCCGCGCAGCACGGCGCGAAGCTGCGGTTCGAGCTGTCCCATCGGCTCGTCCAGCAGATGCAGGTCGGCCTCGCGGATCAGTGCCCGTCCAAGGCTGGCGCGTTGCTGCTGGCCGCCGGAAATCGAACTCGGATAGCGCTCCAATATGTCCTCGATCTCGAGCAATTTGGCGATGCTGGCGACCTTGGCGTCGACCTCGCTTTTCGGCAGCCGGGCAGCCTTGAGCGCAAAGGCCATATTCTCGCGCACGGTCAGCGGTGGATAGAGCGAATAGCCTTCGAAGGCCATCGCCACATTGCGCTTGACCGGCGGCAAGGTGTGCACCCGACGGCCACCGACCGAGATGGCGCCGCGCGACACCTCCTCGAAACCGGCAATCATGCGCAGCGTCGACGTCTTGCCGCAGCCGGACGAGCCAAGCAGGGCGACGATCTCGCCCTTGCCGATTTCCATCGTCAGGTTCTTGACCGCATGCACGCCGCGATCGATCGGGCCGTAAAATTTGTCGACACCTGAAATGGTGAGCGCGCTCTGGCTCATGCGGCTTCTCCATTGCGCAAGGTGACGACGTTCTTCGAACCGAGGCGGTCGCCGCTGGCGTGATCGAACAGCAAGGCGCTCTTGCCGTCGACGGCGATATGGACCTTGCCCTCGCTGCGGCCCGGCGTTCCGGCCGGGCGCGAGACCAGGATCTCGCGGCCGCGCACGGTGCGCACAAGCGTGACGATCTTTTCGTTGAGCGGCGTCTCGGCCTCGACCGTCACCGGGATGGCGCCCGGGATACCCTCCTCGACGAAGCTCAGCGCTTCCGGCCGCAAACCGATGACGCAATCGCGGCCGACCGCCGCGTCGTAAGCGCCGGCCAGATGGACCTGGACGTTGGACAGGCCGACATAGATCCCCCTGGTATCCCGCGCGGGCTTCACGTCGAGCAGATTGATGGTGGGGTCGCCGAACAGCCGCGCGATCTCGATATTGGCCGGTTCGCGATAGATCTGCTCGGGCGTGCCGAGCTGCCGGATGACGCCCTGTGACATGACGGCAATGCGATCGCCGAGTGCCATGGCTTCCTTGTAATCCTGGGTGACGTAGACGACGGTGGCGCCGCGATCGGCAAGCAGGCGCGGCAGTTCGAGCCGCATCTCGAAACGCAGCTTGGCGTCGACATTGCGCAAGGGGTCGTCGAGCAACAGCAGCGGCGGCGAACCGACCAAAGCGCGGGCAAGTGCCGTGCGCTGCTTCTGGCCATTGGAGAGCGCGCGCGGCTTGTGCGAGAGCACATGGGCGATCTTCAACAGCTTGGCGACGCTTTCGACGCCGGCCTTTATGGCGCCTGGCGAGGACCGCTTGGCCTCCAGAGGCGTTGCGATGTTGTCGAACGCACTCATATGCGGAAACAGCGCGAAATTCTGGAACGCCATGCCGACGCCACGGAATTCCGCGTCGACATCGGTCATGTCGTCGCCGCCGATGAAGATCTTGCCCTCATCCGGATCGATGACGCCGGCGACCAGGCGCAGCAGCACCGTCTTGCCGGCGCCGGACGGGCCGAACAGGACAAGGGTCTCGCCGTCGGCAACCGTCAGCGACAGATTGTCGAGGACGGTCTGGCTCTTGTAGCGCTTGACGATGTTTTTGAGTTCGAGGCTGGCCATGTCTATCCTTTCACCGCGCCAAGCGAGAGGCCTTCGACGAGATAGCGCTGCGCATAGAGGGCGAGCGCCAGCGTCGGTGTGATCGAGAGCACGATGGCCGCCGAGATCTGGCCGTACTGGATGCCGGAGGAGGTGATGAAGGCAAGCGCGCCGACCGTCACCGGCTGCTTGTCGGCCGAGGCCAGCACCAGCGCGAAGACGAAATTGTTCCAGGCGAAGATGAAGGCGAGCAGGCCGGCGGCGGCGATGCCGGGACCGGCGAGCGGCAGCGCGATCTTGCGGAAGGTGGCGAACCAGGAATGGCCGCCGATGCGGTAGGCATATTCGATGTCGGCCGGAATATCCTCGAAATAGCCGCGCACGATCCACAGGATTAGCGGCAGGCAGATCAGCTGGTAGACCCAGATCAGGCCGACATAGGTGTTGGCGAGCCCGAGCTTCTGGAAATAGAGGGTGAGCGGCAGCAGCACCAGCAGCGCCGGCGCGAATTTGAACGACAGCAGTGTGAAGGCGATGTCCTCCGAGCCTCGGAATTTGTGGCGCGCGAAGGCATAGGCCGCCGGCACGCCGAGAAGCAGCGAGACCGCGACCGAGGTCACCGACAGGAACACCGAATTCCAGAGGTTGCGCATGAAGGCGATGTCGAGCGTGCCGGCGGCGGTCATCAGCTTGCCGGTGACCAGCGCGGTGTAGTTGGCGAGCGTCGGCTCGAAGATCAGCTGCGGCGGGATGCGCAGGATCGTCTCGTTGGTCTGGAACGACATCATGAAGATCCAGACGATCGGGAACATGAAGAAGATCACGACCAGCGTCAGGGCTATGCCGCGCAGGATGCGCTCGAGAAGCGAGGTGTGTTCCATCCCGGCCTCCTATGCCTGGCCACGGGCGCGTTCGCGCAGCCTGAGCCAGTTCTTGATGAAGATGTTGGAGAGGAAATAGGTGATCGCCCACAGGATGATCATCAGCGCCGCAGAGCGGCCGACATTGGTCGACTGGAAGAAGTTGAGATAGGCCTCGACCTGGAAGACGGTCAGCGTGTCGCCCGGCCCGCCTTGTGTCATCGCATAGATGATATCGAACTGCTGGATGGAATCGAGCAGCCGGAACAAAGTCGCCGTCAGGATGTAGGGCGTCAGCATCGGCAGTGTGATGCGGAAGAAGACGAAGCTTCGCGGCACGCCATCGAGCGCGGCCGCTTCGAAGGGCTGCGTCGGCAGGCTGCGCAGGCCCGCGAGCAGCAGGATCATGATGAAGGGCGTGTAGACCCAGATATCGACCAGCACCACCGTGAACAGCGCCGTCGACGGCGACGACGCCCAGCGGAAATCCTGCAGGCCGATGAGGCTAGCGACATAGCTGAGCACGCCGAAGCCGGGATTGGTCATCAGCTTCCACATCAGCGCGGCAAGTGCGGGCGCCGTCATCAGCGGCATCAACAGCATGATCGAGATGAAGTTGTTCAGCGTCGAGCGCTTCTGCAGCAGCAAGGCGATGGCGAGGCCGAGAAGCAGTTCCAGCACGACTGTGGTGCCGGCATAGAGCAGCGACACCTTGAGCGTGTTCCAGAATTTCGGGTCGGTGAAGAAGGAGATGTAGTTGTCGCCCCAGTTGAACTGCCGCGCCCAAGGCTGGCTCAGCCGATAGCGCTGGAAGGAATAGACGACCGAGGTGAGGAACGGGATCAGGATGCCGATGCAGACGAGCAACGCCGGCAGGCTGAGCACATAGGGCAGCACCCGCTTGCTGATCCTGAAGCCGGATGGCTTGGGCCTTTGCGATACCACCGCAGTCATCGAGTTGCTCCGTTGTTGCTGTCGCTTCGCCCTGCCGGCCGCCCAAGGGAGCAAGGCGACCGGTGGGGCGAATGGCGGCCACCTTCCGGCACCGCATCGCAAACGTGAAAAGGCGTGATGAGGGCCGGCCGGCCAGGCAGGCCGGCCCTCGTTGCGACTTAGCCGAGCCCGGCTTCCTTGAGCTGGCCGTTGATGCTTTCGGCGAGCTTGTCGAGGCCCTCGTCGACCGGCACTTCCTTGGCCACCATCTTCTGCAGCGTCGCCGCCCATTCGGTGGTGAGATCGAAGAACAGCGGCTGGGCGGTGAACTTGATCGAGGCGCCCGGCGCCGAGGCGTCGAACATCTCGACATAACCGGGATAGCTCTTGTTCAGCTTTTCGCGGAACATCTCGTCCTTCCAGACCGACTGGCGGACCGGATTGACGAAGTCCATCTTGGTCGCGCCGAAAAGCCCATGCTCCGGCCCGGAGGCCCATTGCATGAAATACCAGGTGGCGTCCTTGTCCTTCGAGAAATTGGACATCGCCAGCGACCAGATCCAGATGTTGGGTGTCGCCGCCTTGGCTGCCGGGTTGGCCTTGAAGCTTGCGAAGGCGAGCTTGCCGGCCATCTTGTTGTCGCCGCCGTTCATGAAGTAACCGAGGATATCGGCGTCGAAGATCATCGCCGAGGCGCCGGCACCGAGATCGGTGCCGACCTGATACCAGGTGTAGGTCGACCAGTCCTTGGGGCCGCTCTCCTGGATCATCTGAACCCACTGCTTGTGGAAAGCCTTGGACTGGGTGGTGTTCATAGCGGCCGACAATTTGCCGTCCGCCGAAACGTTGAGGTCCTTCTGGTCAAAATTGGCGTAGGCCGACAGGAAGCCCGGATGGATCGTCGCCCAGGAACGCGAGCCACGCACGCCGATGCCATAGACGCCGCCACCGACATCCTTGGTGAGCTTGGCCGCCGCGGCAACCATCTCGTCCATGTTGCCGGGAATGGTGACGCCGGCCTTGTCGAACATCGCCTTGTTGTAGGTGATGTTGTTCTGTTCGAAGCCCCACGGAATGCACCACTGCTTTGCATCATCCGAACCCAGCGCGCCGCCCGGCTTGCCATTCCAGGCACAGGAGTTCTTGACGCCGGGCAGGAAGTCGTCCCAGGCATAGTTCGGGTTGGTCTTGGCCGGATCCTTGATCCATTCATTGAGGTCGGTGATCCAGCCGGCAGGGCCATAGGTCCAGGTCATGTAGGCGCCGGTCATGAAGGCATCGTATTCGGGCGAGCTTGCCGAAAGAGCTGCCGTGACCTTGTCGAAATAGACGTCTTCCGGGAACACGTCATAGACAACGTTCATGCCGGTCAGCTTCTTGAAGTTTTCGAGATCGGCGATCATCGCATCGGCATAGGGATGCTTGTTGAGCAGGAGCTTGATGGTCTTGCCCTTATGCGCCTGCCAGTCGAAGTCGGCGGCAAGCGCGCGGGTCTGCCCAAGATTGAGCAGCGTGCCGGCGGTGCCGGCGGCAAGGCCCATGGCACCGAGGCCCTTGATCAGCCCGCGACGGTCGACTTGTCCGCGCAGGAAGGCATCAATGAGGTCTTTCTCTTTCTCATGCATTTCGTCTTCTCCTCCACAGGGTAGTTTCAACTGAAACTGATGCCGGCTACCCGACCGGCGTCTCTTCCACGAGCGATCGCGCCGTCCGCTCGTCTGTTATCAAGCCCTTGAGATAGCGGCCTTCGAGCACCGACTTGATGGCGCGAACCTTGATCTTGCCGCCGGCGACAGCGACGATCCGGCGGCTGGCAATGTCCTCGCGCGTCAAGGCCAGCGCCCGGTCGGAAACGGTCGTCGCCACCGCCTTGCCGGCCTCATCGAAGAAATGGCCGAGCAATTCGCCGACGCCGCCATTGCGGCGGATCTCCTCCATCTCGCCCTTTTCGATCATGCCGGTGGCAACCAGCGACGCCTCGCGTTCGGCGGTGCCGATGCCGGCGAACAACAGGTCGGCGGAGCGCGCGAGATCGAAGACCTCGCTGATGCCCTTCTGCCCGAGCAGGACGGTGCGGTCCTCGGCCGTGTTGGCGAACATCGGCACCGGCATGACATAGGCTTCGGCGCCCGTGCGTTCGGCCAGGCGGTGGATGACGTCATGCGGGTTGGCCGAGAATTTGCGCGTAAGGCCGCCCAGCAGCGAGACGAAGCGGATCTTGTCGGTCGAGGTGCGCGGCAGATATTCCACGCAGGCGGCAAGCGTGCGGCCATGGCCGACGCCGATCAGCGCTTCCTCGCCGCGCTCGATCTCGCGCTTGAGGAACTGCGCGCCGGCAATGCCGAGCGCCTTGAGCGGCAGATCCTCGGAATCGAAGTCCGGAACCACCTCGCAATAATCGAGGCCGTAGCGGCGGGACAGTTCGTCCTCGAGCTCGACGCATTCCGACACTTCGCCGTCGATATAGACCTTCACCAGCCCTTCCTGGTTGGCCTTGGTGATGAGGCGATGGGCCTTGAGGCTGGTCAGCCCCAGCCGCTTGGCGACCTCGGACTGGGTCAGGCCGCCGGCATAGTGAAGCCACGCGGCACGCGTCGCCATGCTGGTTTCGTCGTCGCGCAGGAGGCCGTTGCCGAACCCTACCATTTCCACCCTATGATATTTTTATCAGTTGCTGCAAAATTTTTCACAAGGCTTCGCCGGAGTCAAGCGCCGCCGTTCAAATCGCGCGGCGGCGTGGTCGATGGGCCGCGCGTTCGGCTGGAACCTCGAGGGGGCAAAACGGTTCTTCAGTTGAGGTTCAGGGTCGCAGCGCCGGCCGGAAGGAGCACGTCATGGGCAAGGATCGCGGCAGGCAGGGACCGGTTTTTTCCGGACAGGACGCAAGGCAGGGCGAAATCATCCTGCGCACCCGCGCGCAGCGAATCATCTTCATCGCCGGCCTGGTCGGTATCGTTGTCCTGGCACTGGTGCTGGGTTTCGCCGTCCGGTGACCGACACGCCAGGCTCGCCCCGAGGGCGTGAAGCATAGCGCCGCGAGGAACCATCGGTGCCGGGCGGTGTTGAAAATCCCGGGAATGGGGGGCGGAGCACGGAACGATGTTCGAACCGCTTTGCTGCGATATGCCGCTTCATCCGACCTGGCCCGATCTCGTCGCACGCCTCCTGCTTGTGCTGGCGGCAGGTTTCCTGATCGGTCTGAACAGGGAAGCGCGCGGCCACACCGCAGGGCTTCGGACGACCATCCTGGTCGGGCTTGCCGCCGCGGTTGCCATGATCCAGGCCAACTAGCTGCTCGATACGATGGGCAAGGGAGCGGACTCCTTCGCTCGCATGGATGTGTTGCGTTTTCCGCTTGGCGTGCTGACCGGCGTCGGCTTCATCGGCGGCGGCGCCATCCTCCGGCGCGGCGATCTCGTGACCGGCGTCACCACCGCCGCCACGATGTGGATCATGACGATGATCGGGCTTGCGTTTGGCGGCGGCCAGTTCGGCCTTGCCGCAATCACGACGCTGCTGACCCTGGTGACGCTTCAGGCGCTGAAATGGGTCGACCTCCGGATCCCGCGCGACCACCATGCGGTCCTGTCTGTCTCCTGGGCGAAGGAATCCCCGCCCGACCTTCAGGAGATGGTGCGCCCGCTTGGCTATGACGCGCGCCTTTCGATGATGGAGCACGACGCCGACCGCGACCGCTTCATCTACTCGTTCAATCTCGAATGGAAGCAGCCCGACGCGATCGAACCGTCGACGGAAATCCTGGCGCTGGTCGCCCGGCAATGCGAGATCGAACGGTTTGAGCTGATCGGCGAGAAAGCGTCCTGAAGAGGCGGCCAGCGCACTTACGCACCACGCAGGAACTCGATCACCATCGCCGCCGTCCATGTGAAACGGCCGCCGCCGAGCGGCTCGCCGGTCAGCGGATCGTAGTATTCGGCAAAGCCGCTTTCCCGGATGAGATCGAGGCTGGACTGAGTGATGCGCCGCGCCACTTGGCCGTGGCCGGCGGCGGTAAGCCCATCTGATATCATGTAGTTGACCACCAGCCAGACCGGACCGCGCCAATAGCGCTTGGCGTCGAAGCGCGGATCGCCTGGATCATGCGACGGCACGACATAGCGTGCCTTGCCGGCAAGCCGTTCGACGGTTGCGGCGATTGCGGCGGCACGAGGCTTGGGGATGGCCGCGAAGGCCGGCAGGAGGCCGCCCACCGACGCGCTGTCGATCAAATCGCCGGTGACGCGGTCGAGGCAGAGGTATTGGCCACGCGCCTCGCTCCACAGCCGTTCCATGGCCGCCAGGCCCTTTTGCGCGCGGGCACGGTTGGCGGCGGCAATTTCGGTCTCGCCGAGTGCCTCGGCGAGATCGGCAAGATCGGTCGCGGCACGGATCAGGATGGCGTTGAAGCCGGGATCGACGACCTGGAAGGGCGAGGCGTCATGCAGCCTGGCATTGTTCCAGCCAAGCCCGCGAAAATGCTGCACCAGCCAGATGTAGCGGTCATACTGCTCGCGCGTTGGCCGATGCGCCGGGTCGGCATGCAAGGTGTCGCGGCGCGTATAGGGCTCGACGCCGTCGGTCGGCACGCGCTCGAAGGCATCGTCCCAGTCAATGGAATTGTCGCGGCCGGACTCCCAGGGATGGATGATGGCGACCAGCCCCTCCCCCTTGGGGTCGCGGTTCTCATAGAACCAGCGGTGCCAGGCATCGATCTTCGGCAGCAATGCGCGAGCCCGCTCCGCCGCCAGTTTCTTGTCGTTCGCCCGGTCGAACAGCCGGCGCGCGGCAAAGCCGGCGACCGCCGGCTGGGTGATGCCGGATGTCGCTGTCGGACGGCCAGTCCGCCAGACTTCGGGGCCGGGAAAATAGCCGTCGTTCCAGACGTGAAAGACGATGTGCGGCACCATGCCGTCCGGCCACTGATGCGCGAACAAGGTCTCCATCTCGGTCCAGGCCCGCGCCTCGTCGTAATGGGCAAGGCCGAGCGCGGTCAGGCAGGAATCCCAATTCCACTGGAACGGGTAGAGATCCTTTGTCGGGATGGTGTAGGCGCCATGGTCGTTCTCCCTGAGCACCTCGACGGCGCGGGCGATGATGTCGGCATTGGCAGAAGAAGTCATGGGCGTTTCAGGGCTTTCGGTGTCAAAGGGCATTGGTGGTTTCGGGATCGAACCAGCGGATGCGGTCGGGTTTGGGCGCCAGGCGCAGATCGTCGCCGACCTGAACGCTGGCGTTGGAGTCCAGGATGGCGCGGAACAGGCCGCCCTCGACATCGCAGGTGACCAGCGTGTGCGGCCCGAGCGGCTCGATGACGCGCACCGTGGCGTGCAAACCCTCGCCGCCCGCGTCGACATCCTCGGGACGGATGGCGAATTCGAGCTTCGGCCTGTCCGAGCTGGGACCTGGCAGCGTCAGCCCGGCAACGGTCCAGCTGCCGTTCGCGGCCTTGGTCGCCGGGATAAAATTCATCGGCGGATTGCCGATGAAGGAGCCGACGAAACGCGCGGCCGGATTGCGGTAGACCTCGACCGGCGAGGCCGCCTGGACGATGCGGCCCTGATGCATGACGGCGATGCGGTCGGCGAGGCTCATCGCCTCGACCTGGTCGTGGGTGACATAGATGGTGGTGGTCTTCGATGCCGCCAGCACGCCCTTGAGTTCGGCGCGCATTTCCAGCCGCAGCAGCGCGTCGAGGTTCGACAGCGGCTCGTCCATCAGGATGACGTCGGGCTCCATGGCGAGCGCGCGGGCGACCGCGACACGCTGGCGCTGGCCGCCGGACAATTGGCCGGAATAGCGCTTCAGCAATTGCTCGATGTGCATGAGTTCGGCGGTGCGGTTGACGCGGCGCTCGACCTCCCGCTGCGGTAATTTCTTCATGCGCAGGCCGAAGGCGATGTTCTCGAACACGGTCAGATGCGGAAAGACGGCATAGTTCTGGAACACCATGGCGATGCCGCGCTCACGTGGCGGCAGATGGTCGACGCGGCGGCCGCCGATCCACACCTCGCCCTGGCTTGGGCGTTCCAGCCCGGCGACAATCCTGAGCAACGTGGTTTTGCCGCAGCCCGACGCGCCGAGCAGCACCATGAATTCCTGGTCAGATATTGTGAGGTCGACCTGATGCAGCGCGGTGAAGCCGCCGAAGCGCTTGGCCACGCCCTTGATCGCGATTTCAGCCATGGGCCGTCTCCGTGTAACGCATCATCGGTTGGCGATCCCCCACATGGCGAAAAGGTATTTGCGGACGGCGAAGATGAAGATCAGCGCCGGCACGACCAGCGCCGCCCCGCCGGCGAATTTGAGATAGAGCGGCGACTCGCCAAGGCTCTGCAGCAGGAAGGCGGTCAGCGTACGGTTTTCGATGGTGAGCACGGCAGCCGCGAACACCTCGTTCCAGGAGATGGTGAAGGCAAATACCGCCGATGCGGCTATGCCCGGCAGCGCCAGCGGCAGGATCACCTTGCGGAAGGCCTGCCAGCGCGTGCAGCCGAGCGTCCAGGCTGCTTCCTCCAGATCAACGGGAATGCCCGAAAACAGCGAGAAGGTGATCAGCACGGCGAACGGCAGCGCCAGTGTGGTGTGCACCAGCGCCAGCCCGATGGCGGTGTCGTCGAGGCCGGTGCGGATGAACATCACCGCCAGCGGCAGCGCCAGAAGCGGCAGCGGGAAGGCCCTGGTCATCAGCACCAGGAAGCGGAAGCTGCCCTTCCCCGGAAAATCGAAGCGCGACAGCGCGTAACCGGCCGGCGCGCCGAAACCGATGGCCAGGATCATCGTCAGCGTGGCGACAAGCACCGAATTCCACAGCGCCCTGGCAACGCCGGCGAAATTGATGAAGAACGAGAGGCTGCCGAGATCGAAGGACGGGAAGAAGCGCTTTGGGAAAGCCGTCACCTGATCGGGCGACGACAGCGCGTTGACGATCAGCAGATAGATCGGCAACAGCACCCAGACGCCAAGCAGGATGGCGGTGGCGATCAGCAGCCAGTCGCCGGCCTTGCGTGCGTCGGCGACGGCTGCGACCGGCGTCTCCGCAACGGCGCTCATATCCGGGCCTCCTTCATATCCGTGCCTCCTTGGGCACACGCAGCACCCTGAGGAAAAACAGCGTGAAGCCGATCGAGATGGCGAGGATGAGCAGCGCCGAGGCGGCGGCGACATTGCGGTCCTGCAGCGTGAACTGCCAGTTGTAGGTTTCGCCCATCAGCACCGGCAGATTGGTACCGCCGAGTGCCGCGACCACGGCGAAGACCTCGAAGGCGAGGATGACGCGCAGGATGATCGCCGTCTGCAGGCTGGGGCGCAGCAACGGCAGCGTGATGCGCACAAAGCGCTGCCACGGGCTTGCCCCGAACACCTCGGCCGCCTCGTAATATTCCTTGGGGATCAGGCCCATGCCGGCGACGAGGATGACCATCATGATTGCCGTGGCCCGCCAGATCTCCGCCAGCGCCACGGCGATGAAGATGGTCAGCTTGCTCTGGTAGCCGAGGAACATGACCGGCCTGTCGACGACCCCCAGGCTGGAAAGCAGCGTGTTGAGGAAGCCGGACTGGTCGAAGATGGCGAGCCAGATCAGGCCGGCGGCGAGGTCGGAAATGCCGAGCGGAATGGCGAAGACGTAAAGGGCTGCGCTGCGCCCGGTCTCCAGCCGCGACACGACGCTGGCCATCAGCAACGCCATGGTCAGTTGGATCGGCACGACGATCGCGGCAAGCAGCAAGGTGTTGCGCACCGTGGCGGGGAATTTCCAGCTGCCCGCCATGGTGCGGAAATTGTCGAGGGTGAAGGCGCCGTCGCGGGTCACCGCCTCGAAGGCGACGAGCGCGAATGGATAGAGGAAGAAGATGCACAGGAACAGCGTCGCCGGCATCAGCAGCAGATAGGGCAGAGCCTTGCCGTGCATGGTGTTTGTCCTTTGCGATGCCGCCGTGCCGCGGCCTGGGCGCCCGGAGTGCAACAAACCCCGGACGCCCCCTCGGGAGGATGTCTTATCGTTTGACCATGATCTTTTGCGAAAACCGGCTTCCACTTTTCGCTGACGCGGTCCTTCGGTTCGGGATCATGGTCCGCCTATTCCACCGGGCAAGCGCCCTGGGATGGCTTGTCGGGCGCCCAGCATGGCGCCTTCGCCTGGTCAATGATCGCCTTCAGGGCGGCCGCCTGCTGTTCGAGCACGCCGTGCACGTCCTCACCGCCGAGCACGATGCGCTCGAAGGAGTCGGTGTAGACCTGGTTGAACTTGCCGCCGAGGTCGCCGAGCCCCATCGGCAACAGCGCCGGCACTGCATCGGGAGCACCGGTCATGGTGGCGATGGCAGGGCCGAACGCCTTGACCGAGGCCGGCATGTCGTCGGGCAGCTTGACGTCGACGACGGGGAAGAAATTGGTCGCTTTGAGCGTCGCGATCTGTGTTTCCGGCTTCAGCATATAGGCGGCCAGCGCCTTGGCCTTCTCCTGGTCCGGCGAGGTCTTCGGAATGGCAATGCCGGCCACGACAGGCATGAAGCCGCGACCGGCGGGCCCGGCCGGCGCGGGAAAAGCGACAAACTGATCCGGCTTCTTGTTGAAGGCATCGGCGAGCCGCGCGACATGGTCGAACGCCACCCAGACTTCGCCCGAAAGCAGCGGCTCCTGCATGAAGGCATAGTTGGTCGAGTTCGGGTTGGTGTACTGCCACAATTCCTTGAACTTGTTCCACGCCGTCTCGGCCTCGGCCGAACGGAATTTCGTGACCATCGAACCGGTGTAGGACGGATAGAGAAAGCCTTCGAAGAAGCGATGCTTCAGTCCCTTGGGGCCAGCCGGAAAACCGAATTTCGGCGAGCCGGTCTTCTTGGCGATGTTCTTCGACCATTCGATCAGCTGGTCATAGGTGATGGTGTTGAGATCGGTGCCCGCCGGCAGATATTGCAGCGCCTGCTTGTTGGCCGCCATCAGGTAGGTGGCCTGCATCCAGGGCAGGTATTTCTGCTCGCCGGTGCCGAGCATGCCGAGCTTCTTGTAGGCCTCGTTGACCTTGACCCCGCCGACATCGACAGCCGACAGGTCGACAAGATTGGCGCCGACGGTGGAGAAATCGCCGTGCAGGCCGCCAAGCAGGCCGATCGTGCCGGAGCCGGCCTGCAATTCCGCCTGCAGGCGGGTGAGCCAGGGACCGTCCTCGGCAACCTGATAGTCGACCCCGCCTTCGAAGCCTTTCAGCACCTCGTCGCGCATCTTCTGCGTCTCCTCGACCGGGCGCGCCTGTGTCGACCAGAACAGCACCTGCTGAGCCTGGGCGCCACCGACGGCGATCGACAGCGCCAGCGCGGCACAAGCCAGTGTCTTCAATGCTCTCATCATGGTCTTCCTCCCTGGATATGCGCCGGCATTGCGGCGTCAGCTTCTTGTCCGTGGCGCCGGCCCATGGCTTGCCCGCGCTACCAGTGTCGGCCGGATCAGCCGCGTCAGCGGCTTGCCGGGTTTCTCGGCAATGACAGTGAGCAGCATGTCGGCGATCTCGCGCGCGCAGTGGCGGATCGAGGCGTCGAATGTGGTGAGGCCCGGCGGCGCATAGGCGGAGGCGGCGATGTTGTCGAAGCCGATAACGGACAGGTCGCGCGGCACACCGAGCCCCGCACGGGCGGCCTCCTCCATCACGGTCAGCGCCAGTTCGTCGAACAAAGCGACAATGGCCGTCGGCCTGTCGGGGCCTCGCAGCATCCGGTTGACGGCCTCGATGCGCGCCTCTTGGTCGAAGCGCGGCGCCGTGACCACGTCGAGCCGCACCGAGGGGTCGCCCCGCCGGGCGATGGCCGCGGCAAGGCCATCTTGCCTGAGATGGCGAAAGGTCATCGCTTCCGAGATCGTCACCAGGCCGAAATGGCGGTGGCCGAGATCATAGAGCATGTCAAAGGCTTCGCCGAAGGCGTGCGCGCCATCCGTGTCGAGCCAGTTGTAGCCAAAGTCGCTGTCGAGCAGCCGGCCGTGAGCGACGAACGGGAAGCCACGCTCGCGCAGATAGGCAAGGCGCTCGTCGGTCTCGGCAATGCGGGTGACGACGACGCCATCGGCGCGCCCCGATTCGACGACGTGGCGCAGCACCGACAGTTCGGAATGGCCAAGTGCGGCCGTGGCCAAAATGAGGTCGGCGCCATGCGAGACCAGCCCTTCGCCGAGCCCGGTGACGAATTCGCCCAGGAAGGAATCGACAAGATTGGGGCCGCGTATCGGCAGGACGAGGCCGACGAAACCGCTGCGACCCGAGACGAGCGTACGCGCCGCGGTGTTGGGCACATAGCCGGCCTGGCGCGCCGCCTGCGCGACGCGCTCACGCGTCTTCAGCGCGATCTGCTCATGGCCGGCAAGCGCCCGCGAAACCGTCGTGATCGACAGGTCGAGGCTTGCCGCAAGCTCCTTCAGCGTGATGACGCGGGTGGTCATCGATCCTCCCTCAGGCGAGTTTGAAACGTTTGTAATTGCCTTTTGCAAAAATGCAAACGTTTTAAATTTCAATCGGAAGTCGCCGCTTTGTCCAAGGGAACGCAAGCAAATGCGGCGCGCCTGCGTCATTCCGCAGGCCGCCTCTCCGAGGCCCCGTCAATTCGAAGAGAAAAGTCTACTGCAAGATCCGCGCGGCGGATGGCATGGAATGGTCATGCGCGATGCCGGCATCGGCGTCGCCGATCGCCCTATCGAGACCGGTTGCTACCACGGAAACCCTGAAACGGCCTTCCATGCTCTTGTCGAAGATGGCGCCGACGATGATATCGGCATCCTCGTAGACCTCTTCGCGGATGCGGGTGGCGGCCTCGTCGACCTCGAACAGGGTCATGTCGCGGCCGCCCGATATCGAGACCAGCACGCCCTTGGCGCCCTTCATCGACACTTCGTCGAGCAGTGGGTTGGCGATCGCGGCTTCCGCCGCCTTCATCGCCCGGCTTTCGCCTGATGCCTCGCCGGTTCCCATCATGGCGCGGCCCATGCCCCGCATGACCGATTTGACGTCGGCGAAGTCGAGATTGATCAGGCCTTCCTTGACGATGAGATCGGTGATGCAGCTGACGCCGGAATAAAGCACCCGGTCGGCAATGACGAACGCATCGGCGAAGGTGGTCTTGGCATCGGCGATGCGGAACAGGTTCTGGTTCGGGATGACGATCACGGTGTCGGCGGCTTCGCGCAGCCGCTCGATGCCCTCCTCGGCCATCTGCATGCGGCGCCGGCCCTCGAAAGTGAAGGGCTTGGTGACGACGCCCACCGTCAGTATGCCGGCCTTGCGCGCCGCTTGCGCGATGATCGGGGCAGCGCCGGTGCCGGTGCCGCCACCCATGCCGGCAGTGACGAAGCACATATGCGTGCCGGCCAGATGATCCATGATCTCGTCGAGCGATTCCTCGGCCGCGGCGCGACCGATCTCGGGCAGCGAGCCGGCGCCCAGACCTTCGGTGACATGCGCGCCAAGCTGGATCAGCCGCGTCGCCTTCGACATGGTCAGCGCCTGGGCATCTGTGTTGGCGGCGATGAATTCGGTTCCCTGAAGCTGCTCCACGATCATGTTGTTGATGGCATTGCCGCCGCCGCCGCCGACGCCGATAACGGTGATCTTGGGCCTCATCTCGGAGATTTCCGGCTTCTTGAACTCGGCCATGCCTGCTTCTCCTTCGCCAATTGCGCGCGCTTCACGACCCACGAGCAGACTGTCTGCAAGACACTGCAATCGAGCGGCATGACGCGAATCAGTCCGTTCGGATGGGTGCCCCAAAAAGCCAGAGAGCGGCCGGACGTGCAAGTGCGCGCAAGGTCAAGATTTGTGAGCGCGATATTGCAAACCGCCACGCGGATGCCGCGTGCCTGCAAACCAGGCCGAAAGGCCAGCAATTACGGTGCCCAGCGAACGTTGCGCCGAGGCGAACGCGATACATGGCGCCGACGCTGATCATGCATGCCAATCACAGACAAAGCCGGCTGCGTTGTCCGAGCTGCGCGAAACCGGCTGCAGGACAATCTCCCGCCTGCGCCGGCATCGTGTCGCGCGACCTGCCCTTGGCCGCATTGCCAACGGCTTGCCGCGTAACGATTGAGGCGTCTATCATGCACCGATATATCGCTGACTTCGGCGTCCGCCGTGCTCGGCCCAATCAGGATCACCTGCGGCTGCCGTCGTCAGGCCAGATTTCAGAACGAACGAAGTAGCGCCCGCCAATGGCCGACAGAACACGATTCGGGCTGAGCGCCATCGACAGCGTACCTCTGCATGAGAAGGTCTATCTGGAGCTTGTGCGGGCACTGATGTCGGGCCAGTTCACGCCCGGCCAGAAGCTGACGTCGCGCAAGCTCGCCAAGGAACTCGGCACCAGCGACATGCCAGTGCGCAGCGCCTTCATGCGGCTGCAGGCGCTGCGCGCGCTAAGCCCAATGCCGAACGGCAGAGTCGAAGTGCCGGTCATTTCGGCCGAACGGTTTTCGCAATTGACCGCCGTGCGCACGATTCTGGAAGGCTCGGCGACCGAACTCGCGACAAAGCGCATCAACGGCAACAATCTGCGGACGATCCGACGCCACAGCACCGAATTGACCCTGGCTGCGCGCGAGGGCGATATCGACGACTATCTCAGGAAGAATTACGCCTTCAAATTCTCGATCTATCGCCATTGTGGTAACGAGCAGATGATCTTCCTGATCGAGACCGTGTGGATGCAGGTCGGCCCCTTCCTCAGGAACCTCGCCATGGGGTTCGAGGACGATCTCGCCTCCATCCTCGACATCGACTATCACGAGGAAGTCGTCGCCGCGATCGAGGCGCAGGACGCGGCGCGTGCTCGCGCGGCCATCGCTCGCGACATCGACGAAGGCGCGGCGCACATCCTGCGCCAGGCCAGATTTCCGGGCGCCAGAGGCTAGGATTGGACGACGATAGTCGCTCGCCCCAAAGGCCGATCGTGCCAGCCCGGCGGCGAAGCAGGCATGCCGAATGCCCCTTGGCTTTCCGCCTTCTAGCCCTTATGTTGCGATCGCAGATCGCGCAATTGGTTTTGAAATGCCTCCCGATATCCCAGCTAGTGACTTGAAAAAATAAGGAAAAATATCCCGCAGTGGCTGGATAGGCTTTCCGAAAACTCACAAGCATTTTTTACCAGGGATAGCGCAGCCGGCAGGGCTTGGGCACCTTCGAAAACCAGAGGTTTTAAAATTGAGCGATGCAATTGCGGACGTTCTGAGCTGGCTTGAAAGCAGAAGCGACATACAGAGCCTGAGGGCGGCGGTGTGCGACCTCAACGGCGTCATGCGGGGAAAACGCATACCGGTGGAGCAGGCCCGCAAGGCGCTGGAAGGCAAGCTGCGCATGCCCTATTCGCTGATCGGGCTCGACATCTGGGGCGAGGATATCGAAGGCAACACGCTGGTCTTCTCCACCGGCGATGCCGATGGACTCTGCCAATGGACGGGACGCGGCATCCTGCCGGTGGACTGGACGGCGCATCCGACCGCGCTTGTCCCGCTCTGGCTCGCCGATGAAAGCGGCGCGCCGTATCTCGGCGATCCGCGGCGGGCGCTGGCCCGTATCCTCGACCGCTACAGGGCGCTCGGCCTGACCCCGGTCGCGGCAACGGAACTTGAATTCTATCTGGTTGATCCGCAATCGCAGCGGCCGGTCGGCCCTGTCTCGCCGGTCACCGGGCGGCGCCTCGATTCCGACGCGGCGCTGTCGATCGACGAGATCGACGATTTCGAAGCCTTCATCCACGACGTCTACGAAGCCTGCCGGGCGCAAGGCATTCCCGTCGACACGGCGATTGCCGAAAATGGCGTCGGCCAGTTCGAGATCAATCTGAACCATGTCGCCGACGCGCTGCGGGCGGCCGACGACGCCGTGCTGTTCAAGCGCACGGTGAAGGGCATTGCCCGCAAGCACGGCTTTGCCGCCTGCTTCATGGCCAAACCCTATGGCGACCGCGCCGGCAACGGCTTTCACGTCCATTTCAGCCTGGTCGACGCCGAAGGGCGCAATGTGTTCGACGACGGCACCGACCAGGGCTCGGAAACCATGCGCCACGCGGTCGGCGGGCTGTTGGCGGCGATGGCCGAGAGCACGCTGGTGTTCGCACCGCACTTCAATTCCTACCGCAGGCTCCGCCCGCGTTCCTATGCGCCGACCGCGGTCGCCTGGGGTTACGAGAACCGCATGGTCGCGATCCGCATTCCCGGCGGCCCGACCGGAGCGCGCCGCATCGAGCATCGCGTGTCGGGGGCGGACGCCAATCCCTATCTGGTGCTTGCCGCCATATTGGGCGCGGCCCTGATCGGCATCGAAAGGCAGATGTCGCCGGGCGAGCCGACCGGGAGCGACGGACAAGGCGCGGCACCAGCCAAGCTGCCGCCGGACTGGGCCTCGGCGATCGCCACCTTCGAAAGCGGTACGCATGTGGCGGAGATCTTCCCGGCGATCCTGCGCGACTCCTTCGTCGCCTGCAAACGCCAGGAGTTGAATACGTTTGCTCTCAACGTCAGCGATTTCGAGATCGAGACCTATCTCGAAAGCGTTTAGGCTCAACTGACCATAAGCATCGGCGCGGACGACTTTCCAGCAGCCGCATTGCTGGCAGATGCAGACGCGGATCGGCAGGCCGAAGGCGATGATGGCACATGACGCCGCCGCGCTTGCCGCGGAAGCGACCGGCTTCTTCGGCCAGGCGCATCTGACGCGCGTGTTCAAGTCCGTGGTCGGAGTGACGCCCGGCGCCTGGATGAAGAGCGCCGGCAGCCCGTGACATTTCCACCTTCATGGAACCGAGCATCTAGCCAGTATGACAGAACTGGCGTGCAGCGATCGGTCATGTCCCGGCAGCTGCGGTAGGGCCTGCAGGCCCCGAGCGTCTTGCGCACCGAAACCCAATCGTGTCAGACAGGCTCGCGCCAGGGCCGCATTGCTGTCGATGACGACCAATCCACTGACATCGTTGAGGCTGGCGGCCACCACCGACAGTTCGGTGCAGCCAAGAAGGGCGGCATCGGCGCCGGCCGTTTGCGCGATATCAAGCGCGCGCTCGGTCTCGATCGCCGCCTCCATCGTCGAACCGGCCTTGACGAGACTGATCGCGTTGTCCACGCGCTCCTGGAACTCGGTGTTCGCGGGAAGGCAGAGCCCAAATCCCGCCGCCGACATCTTGTCCTGATAGAAGCCGGAGACCAGCGTGCCCTGGGTGGCGAGAATCGCAACCCGGCCCCGGTCCAGGCCACGACGCGTTTCGGACACGGCTGCGTCGCCGATATGGATGATCTGCGCTTGCGAATTCGCCGCCAGTTGGTCGTACCAATGATGGGCGGTGTTGCAAGGCATGGCAATACAGGTAACACCGAGCACATTGAGCGTCGAGACCGCGGCTTTCAGAGGCGCCAGCGGTCCGTCATGGTTGCCAAGGATCGCCTCGGTCCTGTCGGGCAGCTGTGGCACACTGAGGATGACGGCAGGCACATGGTCGTTGTCCCGGAATGCCTGGGTCATTCGGGTCAGCTTGAAGTAGAAGTCGGCCGATGCAAGCGGCCCGAGGCCGCCGATAATGCCGAGTTGGGGACGGATGCTGTCGTCGATCATCGGACCGGCTCGGCTTCGAGCTGTTCCGAGACGGTTTCGACAGGCTGCGTCGCCTCCCTGTGGCTGGGCGCGATCATTGCCGTGCTCGCCGCGACCGTGCAAACGCTGGCCAGCGTCATGAACGTGTCCACGGCCGCATCCACCGCGACGAACAGGGCAAACGCCGCTTCAAAGGGGAGCTTCAGGTAGCCGCACACGATGGACATCTGGGACAGGATGAGCAGGCTGCCCATGCCGCCGGTCGTGAGCGCGAGAAGCGCGGAAGCGATGCCGACGAGCACGAGGTTAGACACGCCGAGCGGATGGCCGTAGAGCTGGGCGATGAACAGGGTGCCCGAGGTGTAGAGCAGCGCCGGGCCGGTGCGCAGCAATGCCGCCTGCAGCGGCACCAGCAGTTCGACGACCACCAGGTTGAACCGCAGGCGCTCGCTCAACAGGTTGATGACCCACGGCAACGAAGCGACGGTGGAGCGCGTGGTGATGGCCACCATGAGCAGGGGCTGGCAGGTCTTGATCGTCGTCCAGTAGCTGCGCCGCGACCGGATGGCGATAATGGCAAAGGCGCCGGCGACGAATATGAGGCAGGAAAGCCCCATCACCAGCAGGTAACCGCCCATCAGCATGAGCGGCTTGGTCCCGGTCGTCGCAGTCTGGTCCGCGATCAGGATGAAGGTTGCGAATGGCAATCCCCAGATGAACCAGTTGGTGAGGACCGTACAGGCCCGGTAGACCGCGTTGAGCGCCTGAGTCAGGCTCATGGATGAAGGTTGGGGGATCTTGCCCATGGCGAGCCCGAAAAGCAGGCAGAACAGCAAGACCTGGATGGTCTGGCCCGAGGCCAGCGCGTTGAAGACATTGTTCGGCACCAGGTCGAGCAGGATCGAATGCCCGCTGTCGGCGCCTTCATTGGATGGCGGCTGGAACGGGAAGGCGAGATCGGTGGAGACGCTGCCCTGCGAATTGATGAACTCGCCAAGCTCGATCCGCGACTGGGGGTTCTCGATCTGGCCCGGCTGGAGGATCAGCGACAAGCTGCCGCTCACCAGTACGCCCAGGAACGACACGACCAGAACGGCCATACCCACCTTGCCGAGGTAACGCACCGATTTGGGGTCCTGGACCATCGCCGTGATGGAGAAGATGACCGACGAGACCAGGTAAGGCAGGACGACCATCTTGAGGAAATTCAGGTAGAGCTGCGCGACAGGGCTGATCGCATGGGCAAAGGCCGGATAGTAGAGACCGCACAGGATCCCTGCCCCGATCATCGCGAGCGTCGTCACCGGCGAGCGCAAGATGCGCCTTGCCGCGAGGCGCCAATCGAAAGGCACGGGACCGGCTACGTCGGAGATGGCCATGTCAGGCTTTGCTCCCCTGGCGATAGCGGGCGATGATCTCGTCCGTGTTGAGGACCTGCTGCCCCCGGGCGAGATCGAGATAGAGGTCGACAAAGGCCGCGAGGTGCGGATTGTCCGGCCGCACGCCGACGGCGATGGTGTCGACCTTGTCGGTCAGCGTGATCGAGCGCGCGACGACCGTCATCGACGGATCGTCGACCATCAGCTTCTTGATCTCGAAATCATCGCGGTAGGCCATGTCGCGTCCCGTTGCGGATCGCATCGATGATCAAATCCCAGCTGGCGAAGCGGCGGATCTGCGCGTGCGGGAAGGTTGTCGGCGCATAGGTGGCGAATGAAGAGCCCTCGATCACGCCGAGATCGCCCGTGAATTCGCGGATGATCTGCTCGGGCGGCTTGCCTTGCGCAATACGCGCCAGGTTGAGCCGGTTGGCGATCAGCCCTTGGCGCAGCATGGCGTAGGGCCGGGAATAGACGATCGACCGACCGCGCTGAAGGGTCCGGCTGAGCTTGCCGATCGCCAGATCCGCTTGGCCGGAACTCACCAGGTTCACCATGCCGTCGAATGTTGCGGCGGAGCGGTCGAACACCGGCTCCACGCCAAGCTGCGCAGCGATGCCGTGCGCCAGTTCCATGTCTATGCCATTGTCGCCCAGCCCATCGGCCGGGAAGAACGGATTGGAAGCAAAAGCCGGCATTGCGATACGCAACACATCGCCGCCTGCGACGGGCTTTGGGGCGTCCTGCGCCTGAGTGCTGGCCGCCTGAGCCTGCGAGATCAGCAACCCACCGCTTCCGGCCATAAGCAGCGTACGACGCGTAACCGACATGCGCATTCTCAATTCGTGCGGGAGAGCAAGCAAGCAGGTCTGCCCACTCCGCAGTATGCACGCGGAGGTTAAGTAAGCGTATATTTTACATTGCGCTCTTTCTGGATAGTGAGCGAAGCGGCACAGCATCTCAAAATATAAGTATTTCCTGATAGATAAGATCGCGGAAATGGGCGCGTTGCTGCACGTTTGAGGGCAATCGCGGGCCGACCTGCCGGCTCAAGCCGGTGGTTGGATCGGCACCGGGCGCGCCTGGCCGAAGGCCGTTCGTTCAAGCTGAGGGTGCACACGACCTGGTAGCGCTTTGCTGACCCCGCCAGCGATAACCCATCCGCCGACCAGGCGGCCTACGCCTACGAGGACCGCTCGGCCTTCAGCACCGAGACCGCCGCCTCGCTGTTGTGGACATAGTCGTTGGCGTCCGGCTGCTTCTGCAGAAAAAGGATGAACAACAGATCGGTCAGCGTCAGCTGCGCGTCGCGTGCGGTGATTGAGGAAGAGCGCGCGCGCTCCTCGTCGGCGATGGTGTAGAGGCGGATGTCGGCGACCCGGCTCAGCGGATTGTCGTGCAGGCCGGTGACGGCGATCACTGTCGTGCCGCGCTTGGCGGCGAGCTCGGCGATGCGCAAGGTTTCGATGCTGGCGCCGGAATAGGACAGCGCGAACAACACGTCGCCAGGCCCGAGCGTCGCGGCATTGGCCATCTGGATGTGGCTGTCGCTGTCGTGCAGCACGTTGCGGCCGAGCTTCATCAGCTTGTAGGAGAAATCGCGCGCCACCAACGAGGAGGCGCCTACGCCGACCAGATGGATGCGGCGCGCGCCATCGAGCAGCTCCAGCGTCCGGGAGATGATGCGCTCGCTGTTGGCGGCGACGGTCTGCTGCATCGATAGAAGCTTGCTGCCGATCAGTTTCTTGAGGATGACCGGATAGGTGTCTCCAACCTCGATCGAGCCGTGGATGACGCCGGCCGGCACCTGCCAGTCCTGTGCCTTGGCCTCGCTGACGGCGAGCTTGAGCTCCTGGTAGCTGGCATAGCCGAGCTTCTGGCTGAACTTGACGACACTCGACTGACTACGGCCGATCTCGGCTGCCAGCGCTGCCGTCGACAGGCGCAGCATCTGGTCGGGATTGTCGACGATGTACTGGCCGATCTCGCGGTCGCCGGGCGCCATGCCGTCGAGCTTCGCATTGATCTTCTTGAGAACGGACATGGACCCTCAGGAGCGCTTCGATGCTCGGAGGAATAAAATATTCCAATTTCGATTGACAGCCAAGAACGCAGAATTAAATCTCGAACCTGCCAGGTTCGAGAATCGAATGGCTCTCCCGGAGAGACCCGCCTCTGACCGGGCTTTCGCCACGAAAGGGTTCAGCCATGGACAGATTGCGGATCGTCGGCGGACCAAGACTGGAAGGCGCGGTCACCATTTCCGGCGCCAAGAACGCTGCCTTGCCACAGATCGCGGCCGCCCTGCTCAGCCCCTACCCGCTCGAGCTGACCAATTTGCCTGATGTGACCGACGTCGAGAACATGCTGGGCGTGGTGCGGCTTCACGGCGCCGAAGTGACGCGATCGGCGCATGCCGCGATGATCGACACAAGTGCCGCCGTTTCCAAGGAGACATCCTACGACACGGTACGAAAAATGCGCGCGACGGTGCTGGTTCTGGCGCCGCTGCTGGCCCGTTTCGGCCATGCCCGTGTTTCGCTGCCGGGCGGCTGCGCGATCGGCGCGCGGCCGGTCGACATGCATGTCGCCGCCCTCGCCGCGCTCGGCGCCAAGATCGCCATCGAGAATGGCTTGATCGTCGCTTCGGCGCCGAGCGGGCTGACCGGGACGCGCATCGTGCTCAGCTCGCCGTCCGTCGGGGCAACGGAAACCGCCATGATGGCGGCGACCACGGCCAGGGGCGAAACCGAGATCCTCAACGCGGCGCGCGAGCCGGAAGTGGCCGATCTCGCCGCTTGCCTCAACGCCATGGGAGCGCGCATCGAGGGCGCCGGCACGCACCGCATCCTGATCGCCGGCGAGACAGGCTGGCACGCGGCCCGACACGACATTATCCCGGACCGGATCGAGGCCGGGACCTATGCCATCGCCGCGGCAATCACCGGCGGCCAGCTCGAGCTCACCCATGCCCGGCTCGAGCATATGGCCTCGGTGGTGCAATTGCTGGAAACCACCGGCGTCAGCGTCTGGCCCGGCGATCGCGGGCTCATCGTGTCGCGCGACCGGCCGCTCAAGGCCGCCGATCTCACGACGGAACCCTATCCGGGGTTTCCGACCGACCTGCAGGCACAGTTCATGGCGCTGATGTGTTGCGCCGAGGGTGCGTCGCTGCTGCGTGAAACCATCTTCGAGAACCGTTTCATGCATGTGCCCGAACTGATGCGCCTCGGCGCCAACATCAAGCTGCAAGGCACCATGGCTTTGGTGCGCGGCGGCGAGAAACTGCATGGCGCGCAGGTGATGGCCACCGACCTGCGCGCCTCGGTGTCGCTGGTTCTGGCAGCGCTGGTCAGCGAAGGCGAGACGATCATCAACCGCGTCTATCATCTCGACCGCGGCTATGAGCAGTTGGACCGCAAGCTGCGGCTTTGCGGTGCCGACATCGAGCGGCTGAGCACATGAGCGGCGCTGACTATTTTCTCGGCGTCGATGGTGGCGGCACCGGCTGCAGGGCTCGTATCGAAGATGCGGAAGGCTACGTGCTTGGACAGGGCCTGTCCGGCCCGGCGACGACGCGGCTCGGCATCGACGCGGCCTGGGCCTCCATAGCCAAAGCCTTTGGTGCGGCGATCGAGGAGGCTGGCTTTGGGCCGAGCGAGACCTCCCGGATCCGCGCCGGCATCGGGCTTGCCGGTATCGGCCGGAAGGGCGCGTTGGAAGTGCTGCGGGCGATCGCGCACCCCTTTGCGAGCATCGATTACGTCAGCGACGGTGTCGGCGCCTGCCTGGGCGCCCATTCCGGCAGGGATGGCGCCATCGTAATTGCCGGGACCGGCTCGATCGGCCTCGGCTTCGTCGAAGGGCGCGACCTGCGCGTCGGCGGCTACGGCTTTCCGATCTCCGACGAAGGCAGCGGCGCCGATCTCGGCCTGAAAGCCGTGCAAATGGCGTTGCGCGCCCATGACGGGCGGCACGAGCGGACGGCGCTGCTGGCGGAAGTGATGCAGCGCTTCGAGGGCGATCCCATGGAAGCGGTCGCCTGGATGGACGGCGCCAGCGCCACGGATTACGCCGCGCGGGCGCCGATGGTGATGCGCCATGCCGACCAGGGCGATCCGGCCGGACGACGCATCGTGCAAAGTGCCGCCGAGCAGATCGACACGCTGGTGCGGGTGCTGTTCGAAAAAGGCGCGCCGCGTGTGACCCTGCTGGGCGGCCTCGCCAGCCCGCTCGAACCCTGGCTTTCGCCCGATGTAAGGCGCCGCCTGAAGCCCGCCGACGGCGACGCCGTGTCCGGTGCGATCATCCTTGCCAAGAGATCATTCTGCGTAGGGCAGGCTTAGCGACATAGGAATATAATATTCCAATTTCCTGTTGACGATACGAATATCCAATTCTAAAAAGTTAACAAAGAAAAACCTGTGATGACGGACCCAAGGTCCGTGTGCCTGGGGCCCGTTGAGCCATGTCGGACGCCGGCAGCAGAATTTTTTGAAAGCACTGGAATGACCGAGCAAGGGTTGATGTCTGAGCTGGACCTGCTGGTTTCCGAAGGCCGCAATCCGCGGACGATGGATATCGACCTGCTGCCGACCATCGATGTGCTGCGCAAGATCAATGACGAGGACAGGATTGTGCCTGTGGCTGTCGAAAAGGTGCTGCCGGAAATCGCCGCCGCGGTCGACCGGATCGTGCTTGCCTTCCAGAAAGGCGCGCGGCTTATCTATGTCGGCGCCGGCACCAGCGGCCGGCTCGGCGTCCTCGATGCGTCGGAATGCCCGCCCACCTTCGGCGTGCCCGAGGACATGGTGATCGGCCTGATCGCCGGCGGCCCGGACGCTTTGGTGCGGTCGACGGAAGGTGCCGAGGATGACCCGAAAATGGGCGCGCAGGCCCTGCAGGAGATCGGGCTCACACCGGACGATGTCGTGGTGGGCATCGCCGTCAGCGGGCGCACGCCTTACGTCATCGGCGGATTGAACTATGCGAAGCAGGTCGGCGCGACCACGGTTGCCCTGTCCTGCAATCCGGCATCGACCATTGCCGGCATCGCCGACATCGCCATCTCGCCGGTCGTCGGGCCTGAGGTTCTCACCGGATCGACCCGGCTGAAGTCGGGAACGGCGCAGAAGCTGGTGCTCAACATGCTGACCACGGCCTCGATGATCCGCATCGGCAAGAGCTATGAGAATCTGATGGTCGACCTCAACCCGTCCAACAAAAAGCTGGTCGCGAGAGCCATCAGGATCGTCATGCAGACCAGCGGCTGCACGGCGCAGCGTGCCAAACAGGTGCTCGCCCAGACCGGCAATGATGTGAAGCTGGCGATCCTGGTGGCGATCACAGGCTTCGATGTCGAGGCGGCGCGCGCGGCGCTCGGCAAGGCCGGAGGTTTCCTGCGAAAGGCGATCAGCGACAGGACGGCATGAAGCCGCTTTAGACAAGACGGCGCGAAGCCGCATAGACTGGGCCGATACTCCAAAGCATGTGTGTCTTGGAAGCGGTCCGTAGAAACTGCAAGGCCTCAAGTTCAAATCATAATGGGAGACGAAAATGGCAAGGCATCTCACAAGAACACTCCTGTCGGCCATCACGGTTGCCGCGATGCTCGGCGTGGCTGTGGTTTCGACACAGGCCGCGACGCTGCACATGGCGTGGTCGCAGGACGCCACGGGACTTGACCCGCATAAACAGACGGCCTTTTCGTCGCTGCGGCTCCTGGAACTGATCTATGAGCCGCTGGTGCGCGTCGATGCCAGCCTGCAGATCATCCCGGCAATCGCCACTTCCTGGGAATTCTCCAAGGACGGCAAGGAGCTGACCTTCAAGCTCGATCCCAAGGCGAAATTCCAGGACGGCACGGCCGTCACCTCCGCCGACGTCAAGGCCTCGTTCGAGCGCATCCTCGACGAGAAGACCGGCGCGGCCGCGCGCGCCAATTTCCTGTCGATCGCCGGCATCGACACGCCTGATGCGGCCACCGTCGTCTTCCATTTATCGCAACCCGACGTGCCGATCCTGACGGCGATGAGCGATGTCAACGCGGCGATCGTCCCAGCCAGTGAAATCAAGGCCGGGTCGATCGGCACCAAGGCGCTTGGTTCCGGCCCGTTCAAGCTCGACAAATGGGACCCCAACGCCAAGGAGGTGCTCAGCGCCAACAAGGACTGGGCCGGCGGCGCGACCGGCGTCGACGGCATCGAGATCAGCGTGCTGCCGGACGAAGCGGCGATCCTGGCCGCCATGCGCACCAAGCAGATCGATTTCGCCCTGCTCAACGATCCGCTGGTCGCGACACTGGTGCCGAAGGAGGCCAGCCTGCAGCTGAACCGCGTGCCGGTGCTTGCCTATCACGTGCTGCAGCTCAACCCGTCGCGCAAGCCGATGACCGAGCTCAAGGTGCGCCAGGCGATCTCCTGCGCCATCGACCGGCAGGAGGTGCTGGACACGGCTTCGCTGGGCGAAGGCAAGGTCACCGGACCGCTGACCATCCCAGCGCTGGCGACCGATCCGAGCCAGCTGTTCTGCTACAAGCGCGATGTCGAAAAGGCCAAGAAGCTGATGGCCGAGGCCGGCTTTGCCGACGGCTTTTCGGCGACCGTGATCGGCGCCACCGGCGAGCCGCCGACGGCGGCCGCGGAAGCCCAGGTCATCCAGTCGCAGCTGGCTGAAATCGGCGTCAAGCTCGACATCAAGATGATGGAGCTCAACGTCTATGTCGACGCCTGGCTGAAGGGCGATTTCGACATGGCGATCGCGCTCAATGGCGGCCGCGCCGACCCGTACACGATGTACAACCGCTACTGGACCAAGGCAGGCAATCTGCAGAAGGTGGCCAACTACATCGACGACACGCTGGACAGCCAGATGCAGCAGGGCCGCGCCGAGACCGAACCGGCCAAACGCAAGGCGATCTTCGCCGCATTCGAGAAGCACCTCGCCGAGATGTCGCCGTGGATCTGGCTCTACACCTCCTACAGCTACACGGCCCAGCAGAAGAACATCGCCGGCTTCGTGCCGACGCCGACAGGCACGCTGTTCAGCCTGAGCAAGGTTACCATCCAGAAGTAGCCGCAGCAGGCATAGGACGAGAGGTATCCTTCGCGTGAACTATCTGATGCGACGACTGGCGACGTTTCCTCTCGTCCTGCTTGGAGTGTCCATCCTTGTCTTCGTGGCGATCCGGATGGTGCCGGGCGATTCGATCACGGCGATGCTGGGGACGGAGGCGGGGCTGCTGACGCCGGCACAGCGGGATTCGCTCGCCGCCTATTTCGGCATCGACCAGCCCTGGTTCGTCCAGTACTGGCGCTGGATCGGCGGCATCCTGCACGGCAATTTCGGCATTTCGGTCACCTATGGCAGGCCGGTGCTCGATGTCATCCTCGAACGCTTCCCGCTGACGCTGGAATTGGCTCTGCTGTCGATGGTCATCGCGCTTGCCGTCGGCATGCCGGCCGGCATCTATGCCGCCACGCATAGCGACAAACCGTCCGATCTCGGGGTCCGCGTCGTCGCCATGATCGGCCAGTCGACGCCGAGCTTCGTGCTCGGTCTCTTGATCATCTACACGCTGTCGGCCGGCTTCGGCGTGCTGCCGGCGATGGGCGAATTCGCGCCGCTCTGGCAGGATCCCTTGCGCAATCTCAGCCAGCTGATCCTGCCCGCCATCACGCTCGGCTTTGCCTTCGCCGCGTCGGTCACGCGCATATCGCGTTCGGCCATGCTCGACGTTTTGAGCGACGACTATGTACGCACCGCGCGCAGCAAGGGGGCGTCGGCCCGCAGCGTCATCTGGCGGCATGCGCTCCCCAATGCGCTGATCCCGGTGGTGACGCTGAGCGGCATCGAATTCGGCTATCTCCTGGGCGGCGCCGTCATCGTCGAGCAGATTTATGCCTTGCCCGGCCTCGGTCGCATGGTGCTGGACGCCATCCTGCAGCGCGACTACGCGCTGGTGCAGGGAGCCGTGCTGTTCATCGCCTTCAACTTCATGATCGTCAATCTCCTGGTCGACCTCGCCTATGTCGCGCTCGATCCGCGCATCCGGCTGGGAGAGCAATGATGCGCATCCTGCGCGCCATCTTCGGCCATGGCAGCGGCCGCATCGGCGGCGTCATCGTCGGCATCTATCTCATGATAGCCGTCCTCGGCCTGCTCGGGCTGACGCCGCACAATCCGATCACGCAGTTCCGCGTCGACCGGCTGCACGCACCGAACGGCGCCTACTGGATGGGCACCGACCTTTTCGGCCGCGACGTCGCCAGCCGATTGATGGCCGGCACCGGCCAATCCTTCACCGTCGCCTTCTTCTCGGTGGCCTTCGCGACCCTTGCCGGCACCGTGCTCGGGCTGGCCGCAGCCTGGCTCGGACGCCGCTGGGATGGCGTAGTGATGCGCATCATGGATGTGCTGCTGGCCTTCCCCGCCATCCTTCTGGCACTGCTCATCGTCACCGTCGCCGGGCCAGGCACATGGACCAGCGTCGTTGCCATCGGCATCGTCTACACGCCGATCTTCACGCGCGTGGTGCGCGGCCCTGCCCTGTCGCTCAAGGCACGTGAATTCGTCGACGCCGCGCGCACTTTCGGCAGCAGTCCCAGCTACATCGTCACGCGGCACCTGCTGCTCAATCTGGTGGCGCCGCTGACCGTGCAGGTGACGCTGGCGCTGGCCTGGGCGCTGCTGACGGAAGCCGGGTTGAGCTTCCTTGGGCTGGGCACACAGCCGCCCGCCGCCTCGCTCGGCCTGATGCTGAGCGACAGCCGCAATCTGATGGAGACCGCGCCCTGGCTGATGATCTTTCCGGGACTGACCATAATGATCAGCATCCTCGGTTTCAACCTGCTGGGTGATGCCTTGCGCGATATCCTTGACCCCAGGATGCGGGGGGCGCCGGCATGACGCCGCTGCTGTCGGTCCGCGATCTGCGCGTCGGCTTCGGCCGCGATCCGCACACCAACGAGGTGGTGCGCGGCGTCAGCTTCGACC
Source organism: Mesorhizobium sp. WSM4310 (assembly GCF_007003935.1). Classification (NCBI taxonomy): domain Bacteria; kingdom Pseudomonadati; phylum Pseudomonadota; class Alphaproteobacteria; order Hyphomicrobiales; family Phyllobacteriaceae; genus Mesorhizobium; species Mesorhizobium sp. WSM4310. The sequence goes on along the minus strand of NZ_VFTA01000001.1, from coordinate 163,592 downwards.
TCGCCGATGGCGAAACACTGGCCATTGTCGGCGAAAGCGGCTCGGGCAAATCCGTCACCGCGCTGTCGATCAACCGGCTGATCGATTTTGGCGGCGGCCGCATTACCGGCGGCGCGATGATGTTGAAGCGGGCCGACGGCAGCCTCTTCGACCTGATAGCTGCCACCGAACCGCATCTGACCGGCATTCGCGGTGCCGAGATCGGCATGATCTTCCAGGAGCCAATGACCTCGCTCAATCCGGTGCTGACCATCGGCACACAGATCGAGGAATCGTTCCGGCTGCATCGCGGCCTTACCGGCCGGCAAGCCACGGCGGCGGCCAAGGATGCGCTCGACCGCGTGCGTATTCCCGATGCCGCGCGGCGGCTGAAATACACGCCAAACCAGCTGTCGGGCGGCATGCTGCAAAGGGTGATGATCGCCATTGCGCTCGCCTGCAACCCACGCCTGCTGATCGCCGACGAGCCGACCACCGCGCTCGACGTCACCGTGCAGGCGCAGATCATGGCGCTGCTGGCCGAGTTGAAGCGCGAAACAGGCATGTCCGTCATCTTCATCACCCACGATATCGGCCTGGTTGCCGGCATCGCCGACAAGGTGATGGTGATGCAGAACGGGCAGGCCGTGGAGCAAGGCGAGCTGAACCAGATCCTCGACAGGCCGCGGCACCCCTACACCCAGCATCTGCTGCAGGACGTGCCGCATTTCGCCAATGGAAGCGCGACGCGCGCGGACGGCCAGCGCGACAAGGGTGAAAACACGGAGCCGGCCTTGAAGGTCGACGGACTGGTGGTGCGGTTCCCCCTCAAGAGCAATTTCATCAGCCGCGCCACCGGCGCCGTGCATGCCGTCGACGGCGTCGACTTCGACCTGATGCCGGGCGAGACGCTGGCCATCGTCGGCGAGAGCGGCTCCGGCAAATCGACAACCGCGAAGGCGGTGCTCGGACTGGTGCGCTCGACGCGCGGCAGCTTCTCGGTCGGCGCTCGAGCGGCTTCCGCGGAGCGCCGCGCCAAGCCCGTGCAGATGGTGTTTCAGAACCCCTACGCCTCGCTCAATCCGAGGCTGGCCATCGAGAGCATCCTGGCCGAACCGGTGATCGCCAACGGTGGTCGTGTGGACACCGAGACACGCGCCAGAATGGCGAGCCTGCTGGAACGCGTCGGCTTGCCCCGAAATAGCCTGCAGCGCTATCCGCATGAATTCTCGGGCGGCCAGCGGCAGAGGCTGTGCATTGCCCGCGCGCTGATGCTCAACCCGTCGGTGGTCGTTCTCGATGAGGCGGTGTCGGCACTGGACGTCTCGGTGCAGGCCAAGGTGCTGGAGTTGCTGGTCGAATTGCAGCGCGAGTTCGGTCTGGCCTATCTCTTCATCTCGCACGACATGGCCGTCGTCGAGCGGATCGCGCACCGCATCGCCGTCATCTATGCCGGGCAGATCGTCGAGATCGGCGACGCGGCCTCGGTGCTGTCGAAACCGAAGCATTCCTATACGAAGAAACTGATCGCCGCCGTTCCGACCATCGAGCGGCGGCGCGAGCATTTCGAGATCGACACACGCCAGGTGCCCTCGCTGGTGCGCCCGCAAGGGTTCGAGCCGGCGCCGGCGAAGTGGGAGCAGTTCGGCAGGGATCATATGGCGAGGGTCGAGGCGTGATGGCCCAGGAATATCTCAGGTTGGCGGGACAGCGCCCCCCTCTGTCCAGCCGGGCATCTCCCCCACATGGGGGGAGATCGGATGTCGTCGCGGCTTTCGCCAATCTCCAACGTTGGAAGGTTGGCGGAACATCAACGCTGCTGATCTCCCCCCTCGTGGGGGAGATGTCCGGCAGGACAGAGGGGGGCGCGAAGGATCTCGGCCATTCAAGAGGAGGGTGGCGTTGAGCGCCCTCGCCCAGCTCTTCGATCGCGCTTTCCAACCACTTGCAACAGCGGTGTCCGCCAAGCGCATTCCCGGCGGCGTGCTCGGCATTGTCGACAGCAATGGCCATCGCATCGTCAGGGCAATCGGCTCGGCACAACTCGTGCCCAAGCAGCGTCCAATGACCGTCGAAACCTGGTTCGACCTGGCATCGCTGACCAAGGTCATCTTCACCACGCCGCGCATCCTGGCGCTGGCGGAAACCGGCGTCATCGATCTCGATGCGCCGCTGACCTCGGTGCTGCCCGACCTTCGCCAGTATGACGCGAACGCCTGGGAGCGGAAGGTGACGTTTCGCCAGTGCCTCGGCCACCAGACCCCCTTCCCGGCTGTCGAACCGATCTACACTTACGGGCGCGATCCCGAATTGCTGCGCGCCTTCATCCTGCAGCGCGAATGGCGAGCCCGTGACCCCGTCTATTCCGACATCAATTTCATCCTGCTCGGCTTTGCGCTGGAGCGGCTGTCGGGCAAGACCATCCGCGACATGGATCCCGGCACCGGATTTGCCTGGTCCACGGAGCCGGATGCCGCCGCGGCGACCGAGGACTGCACCTGGCGCCATCGTGTGCTGTCCGGCGAGGTCCACGACGACAATTGCTCGGCGCTGCAAGGCGCCGGTCATGCCGGGCTGTTCGGCACGGCGGCTTCGGTGCTTGATTTCGCGCAAGGGCTGCTGTCCGGTGCTTCCAAGAATTCGACCGCGCTGATGCGCACGCCCTTGTCCGCCACCCGCACCCATGGCTGGGAGCGCACCTATGACGGCTGGTCCGGCGGGGCCTTGTGCAGCCCGGGAACGATCGGCCACACCGGCTTTGCCGGCACCGGCTTGTGGATCGATTTCGACAAGGGCAAGGCCTGGACCTTGCTCACCAACCGGATCCATCCGACACGTCATTTCGACAGCGGAATCGTTCAGCTTCGGCAAGCGGTCGGCGATCTGATGAATGGAGTTCAATGATGGGACCAATCTGGGCCGTCGGCCTGATGACCGGCACCGTGCTTGACGGCAATATCGACGTCGCGCTGATCAAGACCGATGGCGAGCGCATCGATGATTTCGGCACCTACCGGCTGATGCCTTATCCCCCATCGATCCGCTCGCTGCTGGAAGAGACGCTGACGGCGGCGCGGGCCTGGAATTTTGTCGGGCCGGAACCGGCGATCTTCCGCAAGGCCGAGGAAGCGCTGACGCGTGCCCAGTCGGCGGCGGTCAACGAATTGGTCGAGGGCTACGGCATGACGATGGCCGATATCGGCGTCGTCGGCTTTCACGGCCAGACGGTGCTGCATCGCGCACCGCAGGTCGGGCGGCTCGGCCAGACGCGGCAATTGGGTGACGGCGAGCTGATGCATTCCCTGTTGGGCACCAAGGTCGCCTACGATTTCCGCTCGGCCGACATGCGCGCCGGCGGGCAAGGCGCGCCACTGGCCGCCGCCTATCACACTGCTCTGATGCGCAGCGCCGGCGCCAGTGGCGAGGTGGCCGTGCTCAATCTCGGCGGGGTCGCCAACATCACCTGGTGGGACGGCGCCGACAATGTCGTCGCCTTCGACACCGGACCGGCCAATGCGCCGCTCAACGATTTCATCAAATCGAAGGGGCTCGGCGACATGGACCGCGACGGCGCGCTCGGCCGCGCGGGCAAGGTCGACGAGGCCCGGCTCGCCAAGCTGTTGCAGCATCCCTATCTGACCAAGCCCTATCCCAAATCGCTGGACCGTTTCGATTTCGGTGCAGCCATGGCCGACGGCCTCAATGCCGAGGATGGCGCGGCCCTGCTCACCGCCTTCACGGCCGGCGCCGTCGGCAAGGCACTCGACCTGTTGCCGAGCCGGCCCAGAAAATTGGTGGTCAGCGGCGGCGGGCGCCACAATCCGACGATGATGGCAATGCTCGCCAGCCGCGCCGGCGTCGAGGTGGTGCAGGCGGAAAGCCTCGGCTGGAGCGGCGACGCGGTGGAGGCAGAATGTTTTGCCTTCCTGGCGGTACGCGTGCTGCGCGGCCTGCCGATCAGTTTTCCAAGCACCACCGGCGCGCCGCAGCCGATGCGCGGCGGAAAGCTTGCCGGTTAAACCAGTTTCTTCTGCAGGAAGATGCGGCTGCGACCGACCGGGAAATCGGCCAACCTGCCGAAGGGCTGATAGCCCTGGCGCTGGTAGACCTTGGCGGCGTTTGGATTGAAGGTGTCGATCCAGGCGTTGTTGCAGCCGCGCGCCACGGCTTCCTGTTCGGCCGCGTCCAGCATCCGGCCTGCCATGTGCTGGCCGCGCAGCCTTTCATCGACCCACAGCCATTGCACGTAGAGCCAGCCCCAGGCGGTATAGCCCGAAATGCCGGCGACGACCGCGCCATCCTCGTCGCGCACGAACACGGCGAGCGCCTCTCTTTCGGACGCGCCGACATCGCCGTCATTGAATGCCGTCAGCCGTTCGGCGAGAAAGGCAAGGTCTTCCGGCAAGGGGTTTGCCGTTGTTTCGAGTGTCGTGTTCATGGGCTCTTTCCGCAAAGCTCGGCTGGATGGGATGAAGGGTTGCGGAGCACGAGGCTCTCGCGCAATTTCTATGTCTGCTCTCGAACGGGGGGCGGGTCGCCGCCATTGCGGAATTCGGATGCGGCAATGCCGTAGCGCTTGAGCTTGTCGTAAAAAGTCTTGCGTGGCACGCCGAGCGCGTCGATCGCGCCACGCACGTCGCCGCCGTGGTCGCGCAGTGCGTCACGGATGAGTTGCGCTTCGTAGTGGCCCACGCGCTCGGGCAGCGAGGCGGCAGGTTCCGTCGATTTCGGGGAAACCCCCTTCACCTCGTCGTCCGGGCCGAGGCCAAGTGCTACGCGATCGGCAAAATGGGCGAGCTCGCGCACATTGCCCGGCCAGGCATGCGACTGGAGATGATCGCTGACCGCGGCATTGACCTTGGCGACCGGCCGGCCGAACCGTTCAGCCGCCTTGCCGAGGAAATGACCGAACAGCATCGGGATGTCGCCGCGCCGCTCGCGCAGCGGCGGGATGCGCAGCGTCACCACGTTGAGGCGGAAATAGAGATCCTCGCGAAAATCGCCGCGCTGGTCGGGCCGGCCGAGATCGACCTTGGTTGCCGCGACGACCCTCAGATCGAGGCGCCGGACCTCGTTCGAGCCGAGCGGCGTGAGGCTGCGCGTCTCCAGCACCCGCAGCAGCTTGACCTGCAGGGCCGGCGGCATGGATTCGATCTCGTCGAGGAACAGCGTACCGCCGCTGGAATGCTCGACGCGGCCGATCCGCCGCCGCTGCGCGCCGGTGAAGGCGCCGGCCACGTGGCCGAACAGTTCGCTTTCGATGACGGTCTCCGGCAAGGCGCCGCAATTCAGCGCCACGAAGGGTTTGGAACGCCGCCGGCCCCACCGGTGCAAGAGGTCGGCCACCACTTCCTTGCCGGTTCCGGTCTCGCCCTCCACCAGCACGTCGACATCCATGTCGGCGATCTGCCGCAAGGTCTCGCGCAGGCGCCGGATGGCCGGCGCCTCGCCGATCAGCGGCAGGCCGTCGGCAGCGAGCGCCGCGGCTTCGCGCAGCCGCCGGTTCTCCATCACCAGCCGCCGCTTCTCCGATGCCCGTCTCAGCGCCTCGACCAGGCGATCGCCGGCATAGGGCTTTGGGATGAAGTCGTAGACACCGTCCTTGAGGGCGGCCACCGCAAGATCGACATCGCCATGCCCGGTGACCAGGATCACCGGTATGTCAGGGTCGATCGCCTTGATGCGGTCGAACAGCTGCAGCCCATTCATGCCCGGCATGCGGATGTCGCTGACAACCACCCCGTCAAAGTCCCTGTCGACGACGGCAAGTGCGGGCTCGGCGGCCTCGCGCGCGACCACAGTGAAACCGGCGAGTTCGAGCAATTGCGTGGTGGCGTGCAGCAGATCGGCATCGTCCTCGACGAGCGCCACCAGCCCTGATCCCTCATTCATTCAATTCGCCTCAAATCGATGGTGAAGGACGCGCCGTTGGCGCTGTCGGGGTCGAGCCGCAGCGTGCCGCCCAATTCCTGGGCGATCTCCTGCGAGATCACCAGCCCGAGGCCGAGCCCCTTCTCCTTGGTGGTCTGGAACGGCATGAACAGATTGCCGGCTGCTTCCGGCCCGAGGCCGGGACCATTGTCGCGCACCGAAATCAGCACGCGATCGTCGCGCTCGGCGAGGTCAATCTCGATGCGGGGATCGGGCTGGTCCTTCATGGCGTCCAGCGCGTTCTGCAACAGGTTGACGAGGATCTGTTCCAGCCGGATGCGGCTTGCCATCACCACCGGCGAGGCGGTACCGCGCGGCTTGACGATGGTGACGCCGGAATCGCGGATGCGACCGGAAAGCAGCGACAGCGCGCCGTCGATCGCCTCGCGCACCAGCAACGGCGAAGCGGCGACACCGGGCCGGCGGGCAAAGGTGCGCAAGGTGCTGGTGATGGCGCCGATGCGCTCGGTCATCGAGACGATCGAGGTCAGATTACCGCTCGCCGGTTGGGTCTTGCCGTTGTCGAGAAAACGTCCGGCATTCTCGGCATAGGTGCGGATGGCGGCGACCGGCTGGTTGATCTCATGCGCCACGCCGGCGGCGATCTGGCCGAGGATGGAGAGCCGGTTGGCCTGGGCGAGATCGTCGCGCAGCCGGCGAACCTTGGCCTCGGCATTTTCGCGCTCGGCGATCTCGCCGGCGAGCGCGGTGTTGGAGAGTGTCAGCTCGGCGGTCCGTGTGCTGACCCGGCTTTCCAGCTCGGCATTCATGCGCGCCAGCGCCTCCTGCCGCAGCCGGCGTGTGCGGCGGCGCCTTGTGAATACGTAGGCAAGCAGGCCGGTCAGCAGCAACCCGAGCAGCGTCGTCAGCCGCGCCGTGTTGGCCGCCGACGAGAGAGCGGCATCCGCCGGCGTCAGCACCCAAAGGCGCCAGCCGGGAACCGCGCCGGGCAGGTCCTGCACCACCTCGACAAATTGACGTGGCTTGCCGGGGCCGTCGATGGTGGCAAGGCCGTCGCCGGCACCGCGCCGTATCGGCAGGGGTTCGAAGGCGGCATCGTCCAGTTGCAGTTGCTCGTGGGCAGCTGCGGCGTCTTCGGCGGAGAGCGGCGCCAGCGCGTGAAACCGCCACTCAGGCTGGCTGGTGGCCAGCACGACGCCGCGTTCGTCGGTGACGAAAACGAGAAACCCGCTGGAGCGCCAATTGGCTTCGACGCCGTCGAGTTCGACCTTCAGCACCGCGACGCCCAGCGGCTTGCCATTGTCGTCGACGCGGCTGGCAAGGTAGAGGCCCGGCCGGCCGCTGATCGTGCCGAGGCCATATTGGCTGGCCGACCCCTTTGACATCGCCTCGTTGAAATAGTGGCGAAAATTATAGTCGATGCCGACGAAGCTCGTCGGCTCGCCGGCATTGCTGGCCGATATGGCGATGCCCGCCGTGTCGATGACATAGATGGCGGACGCGGAGGCATCGCCGGCGATCGCCTTGAGCTTTTCGTTGAGGGCCGCTTCCTGCATCTTTCCGGCCCGGCGCAGCGCCCCACGCACCGCATCGTCGCGAGCCAGCACCAGCGGCACCAGGCGTTGTTTCTCGATTTCGCCTGTCAGCGTTCCCGCCGCCAGCGGCAGGGCGGCGAGCGCGCCATCACGCAGGCCATTGGTCGCCTGGCCGGTGGCAATGCGTCCGGCAACGGCGATCGCGCCCGCCAGGATCGCGAGGGCGACGACGATAACAAGCCAGCGGCCATCGCGCAGCCGGGCCACCGCCTCGCGCAGCAATTCACGGCCCGGAAACCCTGCGAACCCGCTATCGGTGCCTGCTTGCGGCGTCTGCCCTCTCCCTTTTTTTCGCGGCCCCGTTTCTTCGCGGCTTGGCGGCCAGTGTAATGCGTAATTCCGCCCAGGCAAACGGTGCCTGTGCGGAAATCCGCACAGGCATTTGCCGCAAAGCACCGGACAACCGCAGAAATCCCGGGATTCACGGCTTCCCCCGATCTGGCACATCGCTTGCAAACTCCTTGCCAGCGGCGGGCGACCGGATCGCCGCGATGGGAGAAGTCACGCAGGGCGGGTTCCGTCCATCCGGCCAGGGAGAGTTCGATGCACATCGCAGACCAATCAGGCGCGGCTGCCGCGCAGCGCAAGCCTTTCTATGCCCAACTCTACGTGCAGGTGCTCGTCGCGATCACCGTCGGCATCCTGCTCGGTCACTTCTATCCGTCGATCGGCGAGAGCATGAAGCCGCTCGGCGACGCCTTCATCAAGCTGGTCAAGATGATCATCGCCCCGGTCATCTTCCTGACGGTGGCGACCGGCATCGCCGGCATGAGCGACCTGCAGAAGGTCGGCCGCGTTGCCGGCAAGGCGATGCTCTACTTCCTCACCTTCTCGACGCTGGCGCTTATCATCGGCCTCGTCGTCGCCAATGTCGTGCAGCCGGGCGCCGGCTTCAACATCGACCCGGCGACGCTCGATGCCTCGACCGTCAACACCTACGCCGCCAAGGCGCATGACCAGTCGGTCACCGGCTTCCTGATGAACATCATCCCCGGCACGATCGTCGGCGCCTTCGCCGACGGCGACATCTTGCAGGTGCTGTTCTTCTCGGTGCTGTTCGGCATCGCGCTGGCGCTGGTCGGCGACAAGGGCGCGCCGGTGCTCAACTTCCTGCAGGCGCTGATGGCGCCGATGTTCAAGCTGGTCAGCGTGCTGATGAAGGCCGCCCCCATCGGCGCGTTCGGCGCCATGGCCTTCACCATCGGCAAATATGGCATCGGTTCGGTCATCAACCTCGCCATGCTGGTCGGCACCTTCTACGCGACGTCTCTGCTGTTCGTGTTCTTCGTCTTGGGCGCGGTCTGCCGCTACAACGGCTTTTCCATCCTGTCGCTGCTGCGCTACATCAAGGAAGAGCTGCTGCTGGTGCTGGGCACCTCCTCGTCGGAAGCGGCCCTGCCCTCGCTGATGGAGAAGATGGAGAAGGCCGGCGCCAAGCGCTCGGTGGTCGGCCTGGTCATCCCGACCGGCTATTCCTTCAACCTCGACGGCACCAACATCTACATGACGCTGGCCGCACTGTTCATCGCGCAGGCGACGAACATCCATCTGTCGATGGGCGACCAGATCCTGCTGCTGCTGGTGGCGATGCTGTCCTCGAAAGGTGCCGCCGGCATCACCGGCGCCGGCTTCATCACCCTTGCCGCGACGCTTTCGGTGGTGCCTTCGGTGCCGGTCGCCGGCATGGCGCTGATCCTCGGCGTCGACCGCTTCATGTCGGAATGCCGGGCGCTGACCAACTTCATCGGCAATGCCGTCGCCACACTGGTCGTCGCGCGCTGGGAAGGCGAGCTCGACGAGGCCAAGCTCGCCAGGGCTTTGGCCGGCACGGCCGACGACAGCCTGCCGGCGGATATCGTTCCCGCCGAGTAATTCGCGCGGTCGTTTAGCGATACGAATGGCCGGAGGCAGCGATGCCTCCGGCCATTTTCATGTGGGCGACGATGTCACGCGGAACGGGTCTTGCCGAGCGGCGCCAGCGCTCTGCATCGGCAGCGAAGAGATGGCAGTGGGACGGGTCGACCTGATTGATGCACGCGCCGTCGAGCATGAGCTCAGCCGTTGAAGTCCCTCCTCGCTTCGGGAAACGTGCTTGGACCGACGGGCATGCGGGCTGCCAGGCTGCCATCGTCGAACAGGACAAGGCTGGCGGCGCCGACCAGCCCGGCGTGGCGGCCGAGCTGGGCCTGGACGACCGGCACATCACGGTAAGCGCGCATGGCGCGCTGCCGGATGGTCGCCTCGATGACCGGATGCATCAGGTCTAGCCCATTGGCGATGCCGCCGCCGACGACCAGCACGTCGGGCGAATAGAGGTGCAGCAAATTGGTGAAGCCGACGCCCAGCCAGCGTGCTTCTTCCTCGAGCAGGGCCAGAGCGAGGCCGTCCTGCAGCCGCGCCGCCTCGACCACGTGGCGGCCGGTGACCTCGGCATTGGCCGAGAGGCGGCGCAGCGTCGAGCCGTCAAAGGCCGATGTCGCGGCGTTGGCGCGGCGGCCAAGTGCCGTGCCCGAGGCGATGGCCTCGAAGCAGCCGACGACGCCGCACACGCAGCGCTCGCCCTCGTTGGTGATGGTCATATGACCGATCTCCGCGGCCAGCCCACGGCGGCCATGCAAGATGCGCCCGTCGGCAACGACACCGCCGCCAATGCCGGTGGAAACCGTGACGAAGACCAGCGAGCGGGCGCCATGGCCGGCACCGAAGCGCCATTCGCCAAGTGCTGCCGCGTTGGCATCGTTTTCCAGCCGCACCGGCAGGCCGAGCCTACGCTCGAGGATGTCTGCCAGCGGCACATCCTGCCAGCCGGCCAGCGTCGGCGGTCCGACGGCGATGCCGGCCAGCGGGTCGAGCGGCCCCGGCGCACCGACGCCGACGCCGACAATGGCGAGGCCCGGCGCCTCGGCATGTACGGTCGCGGCCAGCGCCTCGATCTGGCTGATCACCACGTCGGGTCCGGCCTGTGCCTGCGTCGGCACGGCGGCGAAGGCCAGGATCTTGCCGTCACGGTCGACCAGCGCGGCACGAAGCTCGGTGCCGCCAAGATCGATCGCGAGCGCGGCTTCAGTGGTCATGCCGCAACCTTCAGCCCATGCAGCCAGCCGATGCGGCCGGCGAGATCCTTGTCGCCGAAGGCGAGCGAACCGAGAACCACGGTCTCCGCACCGGCGGCACGCAGCAAGGGCACGGTCTCGTGGCGGATGCCGCCGTCAGCGGCAAGCACCACTTCTGCCTCACGGCCGGCTCCTCGCAAGATGGCACGGGCAGCGCCCAGCCTTTCGCATGCCTTGTCCGACAGGCTCTGACCCTTCACGCCGATCGCGGTGCCGAGCAGCGTGACGAAGGCGACCTCGGAGACGAAAGGCTTCACTGCCTCGACCGGCGTCTCAAGCCGCAACACGACGCCCGCTTCGGCGCCGAGTTCGCGCGCCAGCCGCACGGCGCGCAATCCTGCCTCGCCGTTCTCGGCATGGACGCTGATCATGTCGGCGCCGGCCTCGATGAACTGGCGCGTCTGCGCCTCGACGATTGCGGCATCGACCATCAAATGGACATGGATGGGTTTGGCCGTCAGTCCGGCGATGCGGGCGACGAGATCGGGGAAGAACAGGAAGGACGGCGCGAAATGGCCGTCGGCCACATCGATGTGATGCAGATCGACATGGGGTTCGATGCGCCTGAGGTCGCTCTCGAAATTGGCGAGATTGGCCGACCAGAGCGAGAATTCGGCGATCAAGCGATCGCGCGGCAACGCGGCTATTGCCGCCGGGCTTGATAGGGGCTTTGAAGTCATGATTGGTCCTGATTGTTGAAATGTCTGTCGAGAAAGCCGCCGATAGCCGCGCGGATTTCGGCGAAATGGCGATCCTTGTCGGCCGCTTTCGGCGTCACCTCGACGAAGGCGGCATTGGGGATGGTCTCAGCAAGCTCGCGGGCGGTCGCCAGGGGATGGACGAGATCGATGCCGCTGCCGATGACCAGCGAGGGAATTGCCAGGCGAGCGGCCGCCGCCTGCGTCACGCCAGGCCCGTCATTGGCGATCGCCTGCATCACTTCGGCAAAGACGGTTGCGTTTTCGCGCGCGAAGAAGCCGAGCAGCGAGGCGAGATTGTCCGGTGCTTCCGCGCGAAAGTGGGCCGATGTCGCGGAGGACTCGAAGGCGCCGCGGGCCTCCGCCAGCGGAAGCCGGCGAATGAGTTCCGCCACTTCCGTGTAGGGACGCATATTTTGCGGCGCCACGTCGAAGGCCCAGGCAGGACGCACCAGCACCAAGCCAAGCACGCGTTCCGGATGGCGGGCGGCAAGCCGCAAGGCAATGGCCGCGCCCATTGAAATGCCGCCGGCAACGAAACGGTCGAGGCCGGCGGCGTCGGCGGCGGCCAGCACATCGTCGGCGAACATGGCGATCGAGAACGGACGCTTGCTGCCGGCGCTGGAGCCGCCCTGCGCGCGGCATTCCACGGTCAGCCGGCGGCATGATGGTTGGTCAGGAAAGTTCTGCGCCACCTGGTTGGCATCACCGCCGAGACCATGCTGAAAGACGACGGATAGCCCGCCCTGCCCCGTGTCGAAGACACGAAGCGCGGCATCGTCGCGTAGCATGATCGTCGCCGCGTCGCCCATCAGAGCAGCCCTCGCAGGAAGGCGGCGACATCGGGTGCCTCATCGGCGGGCAGTCCGTGCGTGACGAGCGCGCCGTCGAAACCCACAGCCTTCAGCCGCGCGACGAAATCCGGAAAATCGACGATGCCTTGCCCTGCCGTGGCGAAGCGGCCGTCACCATGCCGGTCCTTGGCATGCGCCATGGCGATGTGGCCGGCAGCCTCATCGATCGCGGCAGCGACGATGGCACGCGCCTCGTCCGGCGTGGCGTACTCGAACAGATTGGCCGGATCGAGCACGATCTTCAGTCGCTTCGAGCGCATGTCGGCGATCAGACGTGTCGCGTCGCTGGCCGAGGTGACGATGTTGGCCTGCTCGGGCTCGATGCCGAGGTCGACGCCGGCATCCTCCGCCAGCGCCAGCGCCTTGCCCATCTCGGCAGCCATGTCGAACCAGGCGGAAGGCGTGGCATTTTCGGGATGATAGGCCCATTGATCGGCGATATTGCGCGATCCGGTGCAAAGGGTGACCAGCGGGATGCCGAGGGATGCAGCCGTCTTGATGACGACGCCAAGGCGGCGAAGACCATCATCGCGCACCGCCCTGTCGGGATGCGCCATGTTGTAGGTGCCCGAGAGGGCTGCAAGCGAAACGCCTGATGATTGCACTGCAGCGCGGATGGAAGCGCTGGCATCCGCCGGGACGGCATCCGGCATAGACGGCAGGCCGGCGCAAGCAAGATTGAACTGCGTCGTCTCATATCCGGTCTGCTTCACCGCAGCCAGCACGGCGGCGGGATCTGTTCCCGGGAAAGTCTTGGCGAAGATGCCGAGGCGCATCAGACCGCACCCGAAACCGAGGCGAGTTCGACCCGCTCGCCTGTCTCGACAGAACGGGCAATCGCCACCATGGCGCGGATCGAGGCGATGCCGTCCTCTACATTGGCGCCGCGCATCGGCGTTCCTGTCAGCACCGTGTCGGCAAGACCTTCCAACTGGCGGCGGAAGAAGTGGCCGTCGGCGCCAAGCGGCTTGCGCGAGGTCGCATCCTTCTCATGAAAGATATCGACCTCGCTGGCGCGGAAGTACCAGGGGTTAAAGGTTTTGGCGATGACGGAACCGTTCTCGCCATAGAGCTGGAACCCTTCGTGCCAATCCATGCGCACGGCGACGGTGAGATCGAGATGACCGAGCGCGCCGCCGGCGAATTCGGTTTCGACGAACCAGCAATAGGCGCCGAAGCGTTCATTGAGGCGGGCGCGCACGGCGGTGATCTCGCCGCACAGGAAGCGGGCCGTGTCGACGAGATGCGAGCCATGCGCCAGCATGAAATATTGCCGCAGGTCCGCCTTCGGATTGCCCGAAGGTTTCCTGGCCAGCTTGCTGGTGACCGGCAGCGGCTGCACGGCATCGGTGTTGGTGTAGCGATGGGTGGAATCGCAATACCAGGCCTTCAGCGCCAGCACCTCGCCCATCTCGTCACGGACGAAGTCGCGTGCGGCCTCCAGCGCCGGATCGAAGCGCTTCATGTGCCCGACCTGCAGCACCTTGCCCGAACGCTTCACCGCCGCCGCCAGCGCCTCGCCCTCCTCGACCGAAGTGCCGATCGGCTTTTCACACAGCACATGCTTTCCGGCGTCGAGCGCCTTGATCGACATCGGCACGTGATAGGCGTCAGAGGTGGCGACGATCACCGCCTCCAGCTCAGGATCGGCGAGCATGGCGTCATAGTCGGCATACATTTTTTGCGGCTCGTAGGTAGCCCCCATGCGGGCGAGCAGATCGGGGGCCGCGTCGCAGATGGCGTAGAGATCGGCATTGCCGGCTTTCACGCAGGATTCCAGATGCGCGAACTGCGCGATCGGGCCGCAGCCGAGCACACCGACCCTGAGGCGTCTGTCTTGTTTCTTGATCATCGTCTCGTTCTTCAGGCGCCGTAGCTGCGCATCGTCTGGCGGTTGGTCTTGACCGCGCCGGCGGGATCGGCGGCGGCCGTTTCGGATTCCTCTTCGAGCACCAGCCAGCCGTTGAAACGCGGGGCGGCGCCGGCGATCTCGATAACCGCCGGCGTGTCGCAGACCCCCTTGCCCAGCATCGCCCAAGTGCCGTTGGCGTCGACGTCCTTCAAATGGATGTAGCGGATGCGATCGCGATAGGTGCGCAGCGTATCGGCCATGTCCTTGTGGCCGCGCAAGATATGACCGGTATCCGGCACCCAGCCGACCAGATCGCGGTCCAGCAAGGCAAAGATCCTGTCGTAGTCGGCGCGGTCGAACAGCAGCGTGTTGTGGTGCGAACTCGGATGCACCGCCACCTGGACACCGGCCTTGCGGCCAAGCTCGCCAGCCTTGTTGTAGACCTCCGCCGCGATGGCGAACTTGTCGCCGCGCGGCCCGTCGGACACCACGGTTGCCGACCCCATCGACACCAGCGCGCCGGGAAAGGTGGAAGCGAAGTCGATCCAGCGCTGCGCCGCCTCGAGGTCGGCGCCGATCTCCTCCTTGAGCGTGAAACCGCTCCTCGAGCCGAAGGCGAAGGAAACGAGCGTCAGGCCGGAGGATTTCAGCGCGGCGGCGAACTCCGACGGCCGGTCGGCGTAGCGGCCGATCATGGTGTCGGTGATCTCGATGCCGGAGTAACCGCCGTCGGCAATCGCCTTCAGGAGATCGTCGGGGCCACCGACAAAACGGTCGCCGAGCATTTCCCATGTAAAGGTCTGGCAGCCGACTTTGAGGTCTTTCACGTTCATCCTTTCAATCCTTGATACTGCTCATTACTTGATGCCATGCTGCGTCGCCGTGGGAAGGACATCCTATTTGACCGAGCCCGCGGTCATGCCGGCGAGGAAGTACCTCTGGGCAACGAGGTAGATCAGCAAGAGCGGTAGCGAGCCGAGCACGCTCATCGCCATCATCTGGTTCCATTCGAAGGCGTGCTGGCCCATCAACAGCTGGATGCCGATCGGGACGGTGCGCATGGACGTTGACTTCGTCAGCGTCAGCGCAAACAGAAATTCGTTCCAGCACAACAGGAAGGTGTAGACCGACGTCGCCACGATACCAGGCAGTGAAATCGGGACGATCACCCGCCAAAGCGCTGTCCAACTGGTGCCGCCATCGACAGCCACGGCTTCATCTAGATCGCGGGGCAAGGTGTTCAGATATCCCGTCATCAGCAGGATCGCGTATGGCAGTGTAAACACCAGGTAAGTCAGGATCAGTGCGACGTAGGTATCGAAAATACCGTATGAGACGACAAGCCCGAAGAAGGGGATCAAAAGTGTGATCGGCGGAATGGTCTGCGTGCTGATGATGAGCGTGTTCAGGCTGCCCTTGCCGCGGAAGTTGAAGCGGCTGAAGCCGTAGGCCGCCAGCAAGGCGATCACCACCGTCAGAACGGTCACCGCTCCCGCCACGAAATAGCTGTTGAAGAAGAAGCGCAGCTTTACCGGGTCGCCGAGGATGGCTGCATAGGCTTCCAGCGTGAATGCCTTTGGCAGAATGGTCGGTGGCAGGGCAAAGATTTCGGTGTTCGATTTGAACGAACTGTTCAGCATCCAGTAGATCGGGAATGCCGCGAAAAAGAGCCCCGCTGCAAGCGCTACATGGAGCGCGGCGGTGATCAGCCTGTCTTTCGGCGTATGCCTTTTCCTCATGGGACTACCGAGCCTTTTGATAGCGAATATAGAACAGCGTCAGGCCGAGAGAGATCAACAAGATGACCACAGCGCTCGCCGAAGCCTGCGACAGGTTGTAGCTCGAAAACGCCAGCTTGTACGTGTAGGTGCTGAGGACCTCGGTCGAGTAGATCGGGCCGCCGCCCGTCGTTATCCAGATCAACGGGAAGACCTGCATGGTCCAGATGAAGTCGAGCAGCGAGATGCTGATGATGATCGGCATCAGCTGCGGAATGGTGATGAAGATCAGCTTCTGGTAGGCTTTCGCCCCGTCGATATCGGCGGCCTCGTAGAAATCCTTGGGAATGCCCTGCAAACCCGCGAGCAGGCTGACCATGAAGAGCGGATAGCCCGCCCAGATATTGGCGAAGGTGACGGCGTGCAGCGCGGTCTCAGGCGAGGAAAACCACTCGACCTTGGAACCGATGATGCCGATTTGCATGAGAATGCTGTTCACGACACCGTTCGGCTCAAGCAGGAGGCGCCAGATCACGGCGATAATCACCGCGGTGAACAGCCAGGGCAGTATGTAAAGCACGCGCAGAATATTGCGCAGTGTCGGATTGATGCGGTCGTTGTTCAGCATCAGCGCGAAGACCATGCCGATGGTCATGTGGAAAATGACACTCATGCATGTGAAGTAGAGCGTGTGCCACAGCGACGCCCAGAACACGGGGTCGTCGAAGATCGCCTGGTAGTGTTTCAGTCCGGCAAAGGATGGGTCGCGACGCAGCACCGCGCTGTTCTGGAACGAATAGGTAATCACCGTCACCATCGGCAGCAGCATCAGAAGCCCGATTATGAGCAGCGAGGGCGACAGATAGAGGTAGGGTGCGACCGCTCGTTTCAGCTTGTGGTGGGAGCGCTTTTGCCGGGTCATGTGCCAACCTTGGGATACGCCTTCAAGAGAAGGTAAGCTTCGGAAATAGGTCCATCTAAAATTGCCGATCCGTTATTGCCGGGTGGCCCGAAGTCAGGCCACCCGGTAGAGACAGCAGACGGGAACGGGCCGATCAGAATTTCGCCGTCCAGCCCTTCTGAGCGGCGGCAGCGGCTTGTTCCGGAGACTGCTCGCCGGCGAGCATCTTCTGGGCTTGCACGTCGAACTGGGTCATCAGGTCTTCAGCGACCGGCAGACCCGTGAACTCATTGGCGAGATAGCCGGTCTTGAAGATTTCAAAAGCCTTGCCGAAAGCCTTGTCCGAGGTCACGAAATCGGGCTTGGCGTTGACGTTGCCTGGGAAGGCGTTTGCAAGCGACACGAGCTTGGCGTTCACCTTTTCACTCATCAGATATTGGACGAGTTTCCAGGCCTCTTCCTGATGTTTCGAAACAGCAGAGATGCCGATGCCCCAGGAGGCATAGGGAAGGCCGCGCTTGCCGGTATAGTTTTCCACGACCGGGACCGGGATGAGGTCGAAGTTCAGCTTGGGATTGCGCTTGCGGATGAGGTTCACATGCGCGAGCGAGTCGATCATCATTCCGACGCGGTCGTTGACGAATTCCTCGACCTTTTCCTGCTCGGTCTTGGTGGCGATGCCGGGCGAGATGGTGCCGGCGTCGTTGAGTGATTTGACGAAGGTGAGCATATCCACCACCGGTTTGCCCTCAAGGGCTGGCTTGCCGTTCGCCATCATCGACTGACCCGAAGCCCAAACCCATGACATCATGTCGTTCTGGACGCCGGATGGCGTTTGCAGCGACAGGGGCAGCACCCAGCCATACTGGTTCTTGTCGGCGTGCGTCATCTTCTTGGCGGCTTCGAGAAACTCGGCACGGGTCGACGGCAGCTTGGTCACGCCCGCCTGGGCGGCGAGGTCCAAATTCACGAAGACCGGATAGACGAAGGAAGCCACGGGAAACATCACCGCCTTGCCGTCCACCTTGATGATGTCCGCGACCTGGCTCTTGTCGAAACCGCTCGCATCCATCATCGGGTTCATGTCGGCGAGTGCGTTCTGCGCATTCAGATTGTTCACCCAGGCACCGTCGAGACCGACGACGTCGCTGAGCGTTCCAGTTGCAGCACCAACCGAGATCTGGTCTCGCGTGGTCGCGTAGGGGCCGCTGACCAGCGTCACCTTGATTCCGGGGTTTGCTGCCTCGAAGTCATCCATGATTGCCCTGAGCGAGCCAGCCGGCAATTCGGGCTCCCACCATTGGGTGAATTCCAGCGTCGTGTCCGCCGCCATGGCGCCGGTTGCGCCAAGCAACCATGCGGCCGCGGCTATTTTCAGCATCGCGGGTTTTATACGAAACATCATTTTCTCCTCCTTCTTTAGGATCGACCGCACAATGCGGCCGATCGTCTGGTTATTCAGAAGTCTTCTTATGCGGGCGCCTCACCCTCGCTCGCGGGTCTCGTCGCGGATATTCAGATCGCCAGATGCGTCTCGGGATCGAAGAAATGCAGCTTGGCGTCATCCAGGGCCAACCTGATTTCCGAGCCGGAACGGACTGTGCTGACCGGTTCGAATTTCGCCACCGCATTCGACGCCAGGCCGAAATCCTGCACCGCGTCAGGGTCGCCGGAGTCCACCCGGACCGCGTCGATGTTGAGATGGACGATGTGTTCGGATCCGAGTTCTTCGATCGAGGTCACCTTTGCCGGTATCGTCTGATATTTGCGGCCGGATTCGAGGCTGCTGTCATAGAGATGCTCCGGTCGAATCCCGAACACGACCTTGCGCCCCGCATATGATCTCAAACCCGGCCTGCGCACGAAGGCCGCATCCTGCAGCCGGATGGTGAAGGCGCCGGCCATAAGCTCGTCGCCCGTCAGGGTCGCTTCGAAAAGGCTCATCGAAGGAGAGCCGATGAAGCCGGCAACGAAGGCGTTCACCGGTGATTCATAGAGCCTCTTGGGCGTGTCGACCTGCTGCAGCACGCCACCCTTCAACACCGCGACCCTGTCCCCCATCGTCATCGCTTCGGTCTGGTCGTGGGTCACGTATATGGTCGTGACGCCGAGCTGCTTTTGCAGGCTGGTGATTTCGGCGCGCATTTGCACGCGCAGTTTCGCGTCCAGATTGGAAAGGGGCTCGTCCATCAGAAAGGCGGCCGGCTCGCGAACCATGGCGCGGCCCATGGCAACCCTTTGACGCTGTCCGCCGGAAAGGTTGGCGGGTTTGCTGTCCAGCAAAGACGTCAGCTGGAGGGTCTTGGCGATCTCGTCCACGCGCTTCTTGCGTTCGGCCTTGGGCTTGCCTGCCAGCCGCATCGAAAAGGCGATGTTTTCGAACACGGTCATATGCGGGTAGAGCGCGTAGCTCTGGAAGACCATCGCGATGTCGCGGTCCTTGGGCGGCATGTCGACGACGTCGGTACCGCCGATCCGAAGGCTGCCGCTGGTGATGTCCTCCAATCCCGCGATCATTCGCAACGCGGTGGATTTGCCGCAGCCGGACGGCCCGACGAGAATCAGGAACTCGCCGTCCTCGACCGACAGGTTCAATTGGTCGATTGCGCGAAAATTGTTCCCGTAGGTTTTGCAAATATTCTCAAGAATGACTTCTGCCATCTTCCTCCCTCCACAAGTCTAAGCCGATGATTTTGTTATTCTCCTTGGCTTATTTCCACCTGTGAAAATGTTTCCTCGGATCGTTTCAGGCTATGTTCCGGTATCGAGTTCCGCATATTTCAGTTCGACTGCCGACGGCGCGTTCGCCGATGCCAGGAGTTCCGTGACCCGGTCATTCGTCGGAAGCGCCTCGCGCCCGCCACGCCCCGTTATCGAAAGGGCCGCCGCCGCGGCAGCGAATGCCACCCGGCCTGCGGTGTCGGCCCCGCGCGTCAATGCATGGGCATAGGCGCCGTGAAAGCAGTCACCGGCGCCGGTCGAGTCGACGACGGCAACCCGGTGCGGCGGCAGGTGCCAGAGCCGTGTCTCTTCACGCCCGCGATAGTACACGCCCCTGCCGCCATCGGTCAGAACAACGGCGGCCCGCGACGGCAACCATAATGCATCGAGCATCTCGGCAGGCGATCGGCATCCCGTGGCAGTCCGCGCAAAGCCGAGCGGAAGAATGAGATGGTCGCAGAGCGCAATCAGCCGATCCGTGGCTGGGCCGCTGCTCCATTCGATATCGCCGAGGATCGCAAGGCCGAGATCGCGAGCCCGGGCCACGACATCCAGCGACCGGATCGCATAACCATCGACGATCAGGACGGTCGCGCGGCTGAGGACTTCATCCGGAAAGTCCAGCGCGGTGCCCAGCATCGCTTCATCGTCATACGCGATGAACCGCTCCCCATCCGAGCCGACGGTGATCCGCGAGCGCACCGGGCGCGCATCCGGGTGGCGCGGCGCGAATGCCGTTTCAACGCCGCTCGCAACGAGATCGCACAGCACCGCGTCGTCCGCGGCACTGCCCAGCCATCCGACGAACCCGGCGGCTCCGCC
This sequence comes from Mesorhizobium sp. WSM4310, assembly GCF_007003935.1. Lineage (NCBI taxonomy): Bacteria > Pseudomonadati > Pseudomonadota > Alphaproteobacteria > Hyphomicrobiales > Phyllobacteriaceae > Mesorhizobium > Mesorhizobium sp. WSM4310. Next base: position 143,447 of record NZ_VFTA01000001.1, on the reverse strand, counting down.
GAGCCGCGCGACGGTGGCAAGGGCCGTCGCGACATTGCCCCCGAAAGTTCGGGCACTTTGCAGAACCTTCCCCTTGCCCGCCGACAACGGCTGATCGACATAGACGATGTCGTCGATCGCAATAGCACCGAAGCCGAGGATTGAGGGAACGGTGGGCATCGCTCAGGCCGCCCCCGCTCTCGCCAAGGCGTCTTGCGCCGAAAGGCCGTCATGGATGACGCCCCGAAAGGCAAGCGCTGCCTTCTGAGGATCGCCATGCCCCCAGAGATTGCGGCCCACCACGGCCCCGCGCGCGCCGGCACGGATGGCGTCCGCCGTCTGCTGAAGCGCGCCGAGCAGCGTATCGGTCTTCGGCCCACCCGCGATCACAACCGGCACCGGGCAGGTTCGCACGGTCTCTTGGAACGACTCGAAATCGCCCGTGTAGCCGATCTTGATCACGTCGACGCCGGACTCGTAGCCGATGCGCGCCGCATAGGCGATCTCGTCGGGGGTGAAGACGATCTTTGCCCCGTCGGTGAAATCGCGAGGATAAATATGCGCCACCACCGGCATACCATAGCGGGCCGCCGCATTCACCGAATCGGTCAGCCAGCGAATGTATTTGCCCTCGGTCGCGCCGCGCACCGGAATGGCCACGGCCAACGCATCGGCGCCAGCGCGCACCGCATCCTCGGGCGTTGCAATCAGTTCACTGATGCGATCGTCTGGGGTGAAGCAGCCGGCCTGGATCACCAGCGAAGCCTTGCCCGCATATTGCGGCCACAGATGGCGCGCGGTGCCGGGCTGGATGCTGACGTAGTCGGGTTTGCCCAACATGACGCGTGCAAGCGCGCCCGGCAGATCGGCAAGGCCGCCTTTGCGCACGTCGCCATAGCCGACAAAGTGGTCGACCGCGCCGCCAAAAAGATTCCCCGATGAATGTGAGAAGAGGCGCGCGAGGCGCACCTTGGTTCCGAGGCTCATGAGTCCAAAACTCTCCAATCGATTGATTTCAAAATCCCGGACCCAGTGTTTGCGAAAGAAATGACAAATGCAATCTTTCGAAATCTTTCGAATTCGCGTATTTTTGGTAGAGTGAACCGAGGCCAGGGCGATCGCATGGCGCATGGAGGCAAGGACAAGGCAATGTTGTCAGAGCAGAGACGCCAATCGATCCTGGGTGAAGTCCAACGCAGCGGACAGGTTCGCATCAAGGACCTGTCAGACGGTTTTGGCGTGTCGGAAGTCACGGTGCGCTCCGACCTCGAGATACTGGACCGCAAGGGACTGCTGACCAAGACCCGTGGAGGAGCGGTGACCCGGACCACAGATTCGACCACGGCCGCGTTCGCCCGGCGGATGCAAACGAACCTCGATGCAAAGAAACGCATCGCCCGGGCAGCGGTGGAACTGTTCGAGGACAACCAATCGGTCATCTTCGACGGCGGCTCGACACTGATGCAGGTTGCCATGCTGTTACCGCCACTCAGCAATGTCGTGGTCGCGGCCACGGCGATGAATATCGTGCAGCATCTGATGCATCGGCCCGGGCTCGACGTTCACATGATCGGTGGCCGGGTCTATCCAGACACGGTGAGCACGCTGATCACCGATGCCGACACGGCTCTCGGCGGCTTGGTGGCGCATCAGGTCTTTGTTGGAGCGCATGCGATTGACTCGTCACTGGATGTGGTCGACGTGAACGAAGACATGGCGCGGACGAAGCGAAACCTCGTGCGCATGGCCCGGCGCGTTGTCCTCCTTGCGGATTCAAGCAAATGGGGTGTCAGCGGGACCTCCAAGGCATTTTCGCTGTCGAGCGTCGATGTTGTGATCACCGACGATGGCCTGTCCGGCCCGATACGCAGCCAGCTTGATAGGACCGGGGCCAAGGTGATCTATTCCTGACCGCGTCGCGGTCCCTGGCCGCGACGGAAATATCCAATGCGCTCATGGCCCACGGAATCCGCATCGGCGCCCGGCCGTTTTTTCCGGTCTGTCATTTTCTCCTCCTCGGGCTGGCAGCCTCCCGACGTTGCGCCAGCATTTTCGCATGATCTATAAAAATTTTACGCGCGTCAATATTTAAAATGTTGTATAGCGCTCTTCCACCACGATCCGTTGCCGGTGCAGCGGATCCGGGAGAGCATGAGCCTAGTGAGAGGACCGACCAGAAATGCAGGCAAGATCAAAGGCGAAGCTGGGAATTGGCGTCATCGGATGCGGCAACATCTCGATGACCTACCTGCGCAATGCCGCCATTTTCGGTGGAATCGAACTGAGCGCCTGCGCCGATATCTCCGCCGACATGGCGGCGTTGCGGGCCAAGGAATATGGCATCCGGGCACTCGGTGTCGATGCGCTGCTGGCCGACCCCGAGATCGATCTGGTCCTGAACCTGACCATTCCCGCCGCGCATTTCGACATTTCGTTTTCAGCCCTTTCGGCGGGAAAACACGTCTTCACCGAAAAGCCGCTGGCCACGTCGGCCAGCGACGGGCGCCGGCTGGTGGCGGAGGCGGCCAAGCGCGGCGTGCTGCTGGGCTCCGCCCCCGATACCTTCCTCGGTGCCGCCGGACGCCGCGCGCGCCGCCTGATGGACGAGGGCGCCATCGGTCGTCCGGTCACCGGCACTGCCTTCATGATGGGGCGTGGCATGGAGCACTGGCACCCCAACCCGCAATTCTACTATCAGCCGGGCGGCGGCCCGGTGTTCGACATGGGTCCCTATTACCTGACCATGCTGGTCAATCTACTCGGCCCGGTCGGGCGCGTCATGGCGATGGCGACACGCGGCCAGCAGGAACGCCTGATCACGGCCGAAGGGCCGTTCAAGAACACGACATTCGAGGTCGGGACGCCGACCAACGTGATGTCCCTGCTCGAATTCCGCTCGGGCGCCACCGTTACCTTCGGCGCCTCATGGGACGTCTTCAAGCATTCCAACCATCCGATCGAATTGCACGGCACGGAAGGCTCGCTGCGCCTGCCCGATCCCGACACGTTCGGCGGCACCGTCTCGCTGTCCGAACGTGGCGCGCAGTGGAAGGATTTCGCCAGCGAAAACGAGTTCTACGGCGCCCGCAACTGGCCCTATGCGGCGCCTGATCGTGCCAATTACCGCATGCTCGGCGTCGCCGATCTGGTGCGTTCGCTGAAGACAGGCGCCGCACCCCGTGCGTCCGGCAATCTGGCGCTGCATGTGCTGGAGATCATGGAGGCCGTTCTGCACTCCGGCGAAACGAAAAGTTCCGTCGCCATCACCGGCGATGTCGTCCAGCCGGCGCTGTTGACCGAGGAGGAGGCAAGCAGCCTCCTCGCCTAGAACGGTTCGCCTTTTCGCGGAAACGGCGAACCGCCCTATCTCTTGTATTCACGCAATTCCCAAGGAAAAACCGCCGTACACTTTCCTGGAATTGCTTTCGATGGAGATGGCGATGACGCTTGACCCTGATGCTTTGCACGTCCTTGAAATGGGCCGTGCGGCCGGCGGCGAGCCTTTCGAAGACGGTAGCGTGGCGGCGGCTCGGGCCGCCTATAACGCTTCGTTCCCGACACAGCAGGGCGAACACGAGCCAGTGGCGGCGACCTTGCGGCAAGAGATCGATGGGCCGAACGGCCCGGTCACGATCCGCATCCATCGCGGCATCGGCGCGCCGCGCACCGGGGCGCGCGCCGTGCTCTATCTGCATGGCGGCGGCTGGGTCATAGGCAACCTCTCCTCGCATGACGAGATTTGCCGATGGCTGGCCAATCTGGGCAACGCCGTCGTGGTCTACCCCGATTACCGACTGGCGCCGGAGCATAAATTTCCCGCCGGGCTCGAGGATTGCACGGCAGCGCTCCGCTTCATGGCGCAGAATGCCGGCGCGCTCGGCGTCGACCCGGCCCGTATCGCCGTTGCCGGTGACAGCGCCGGCGGCAACCTTGCCGCCGTTCTGGCGTTGCTTGCCCGCGACGGGCTGGCGCCGCCGCTTGCCGCGCAGGTCCTGATCTATCCCAACACCGACGCCCGCCAGACGGCGGACAGCTATCGGCGTTTCGGCGACGGCTTCGGGCTCACCGCCGCCACCATGGCCTGGTTCCGCGACCACTATGTGCGGAGGCCGGACGACATCACGGACTGGCGCGTCTCGCCGCTGCTGGCATCAAGCCTTGCCGGCGCGGCACCTGCATTCGTCGTGATCGCCGGCCACGACATTCTTGCCGACGAAGGCACGGCCTATGCCGAGCGTCTGCGGATCGAAGGCGTGCCTCTGATCCTGCGGCCCTGGCCGGGTCAGATCCACGGCTTCGTCTCGATGGGCCGCCATATACTGGCGGCGCGGCAGGCGGTGAGCGAGGCGGCCGCCTGGCTGCAATTGCAGACGCGTGTTCAGGCAGACTGACGCATCACCAGCGTCGCACCGAGCTTGACGTTGCGTGCCGGACCCTGGCCGGGTGAATCGGCCTCATCCAGCAAGGCCAGCAGGATCTCGACGCTGCGGCCGGCCATGGCGGCGAAATCCTGCGCCATGGTGGTCAGCGCCGGACAGGTGTAACGGCTCAGCGGATGATCGTCATGGGCGGCGACACGGAAATCGCAATCGGCCCGGCGGCCAATCTTCAGCCCGCGCGAGAAGGCCGCCGCCATGACGCCGAAAGCGAGGCGGTCATTGGCGCACAGCAGCGTGCGCGCCGGCAGGCCGCCTGTCTCGAGCGTCCTGTCCATCCATTCATGGCCGATGCGCTCAAAATCCCAGCTGTAATCGCCCGCCGCCTTAAGCACGACGGGTTCCAGTCCGGCGGACCGCATCGTGTCGATATAGCTCTGCAGGCGCTCGCCGGAATTGTGGTTGACGTGCGGAATGTCGACATAGGCCGGCGGTTCGCCGGACCGGCAGAGATAGTCGACGATGGTCGAGGTGCTCTGGTGGTTGTCGTTGCCGACGAAAGGCGTGTCGCCCTCGATATAGGTGTCGAAATAGACGATCGGAATGTCCTTGCTCATGCGCTCGAAGACGCCGGGTTCGGAGACCAACCCCAGCGGAGCGACGATGGCGCCGGCGACCTTCAGCGACATCAGCGTGCTGACCGATTCAGCCTCGAGCTTCGGCGAACCGTGCGAGGAGATGACGATCGGCCAGAAACCTTCGTCGCGGCAGCGCAACTCGATGCGGCTGACCATTTCGGCATAGAACGGATCGGTGAGCGCTGGCACGACGATGCCGACATTGCGGGTGCGCTTGCGGTTGAGATTGCGCGCGAAAACGTTCGGCTGATAGTCCGAGGATCGCAGCGCCGCCTCGATGCGCGCCCGCGTCGCCGGCTTAACGCTGGCCGGATCGTCGAAATACTTCGACAGGGTCGGCCGCGACACGCCTGACGCCCTGGCGAAATCATCCATCGTGCGGTGGGTCTTCTCCGCCATCGATTTTTCCACCCCCTTGCCCGCGCCCGCCAACCTTCCCGGTCGGGCCAGAATCAGTCTTGCGGCCGTTGCCGTGTGGCAGCATTGCTTGACCGAATTTGTTCAGTCAAATTTTTGCGTTTCCAGTACAACCCAAAAGAGTTGCGCGCGTCAAATTCTTTATTGACGCTCCTAAAGCTGCAACTTAGGTTTTGAACCGCACGGACATGACGAAAGGCGCTCGGCAACCGGCCGCCAACCATCCGGCAATGGTGAGGACATGAAGAAACTGGTTTGCGCCGGCGAGATCCTGGTCGAGATCATGGCCGAGCGGATCGGTCAGAGTTTCCTTGCCCCCGGCCCGCTCGTCGGCCCGTTTCCATCTGGCGCGCCGGCGATCTTCATCGACCAGGCGGCTCGGCTCGGCCAGCCGGCTGGCCTGATCGCGGCCGTTGGCGACGACGATTTCGGTCATTTGAACATCGAGCGCCTGCGCGCCGACGGGGCCGACATCTCGGCCATCAAGGTCCATCGGGGTGCCGCCACGGGCTCCGCCTTCGTCACCTATGAAACCGACGGCAGCCGGCACTTCGTCTACAACATCAAGCACAGTGCCGCCGGCCTGATCGAGATCGACGCCGAGGCGCGCGCGCTGCTGGCCGGCGCCGACCATTTTCACGTCATGGGCACGTCGCTGTTCTCGCCAGAAGTGATCGAGGTGGCGCGCAGCGGGATCGAGACGGTCAAGGCGCGCGGCGGCACGGTGTCCTTCGACCCCAACATCCGCAAGGAGATGCTGGATTTGCCGGGCATGCGCGACGCCTTGCATTTCGTGCTGTCGAAGACCGATGTCTTCCTGCCGAGCGGGCCGGAACTGTTCATCTTCGCCAGGGCGACCGACGAGGAGAGCGCGGTGCGCGAAATGCTGGACCGCGGTATCTCCGCCGTGGTCATCAAGAAAGGCGCGCAAGGCGCCGTTCACTACGACAAGACCGGACGCACCGCGTCACCCGGCTTCGTCGTCGACGAAATCGACCCGACCGGCGCCGGCGACTGCTTTGCCGCGGCCTTCGTTTCCTTCTGGCTGCGCGGAGAGGCGCCCGAAAAGGCACTGCGCGTCGCCAATGGCTGCGGCGCGCTGGCGGTGACCAAGAAGGGACCGATGGAGGGCATCGCCTCGCTTGCCGCCGTCGAGGCCTTCCTCCCGACCGCCAAGACCGGAACACCGGCATGAGCCAGGCGACGGACAGGCTGGCTGCCATCGCGGCGCGCCGTGCGGCCGGCGAACGCTGCGGCATCGCCTCGGTCTGCTCGGCCCATCCGCTGGTCATCGAAGCGGCGCTGCGCCACGGCAAGGCGCGCGGCGCCGACGTGCTGATCGAGGCCACCTGCAACCAGGTGAACCACGAAGGCGGCTACACCGGCATGACACCGGCGGATTTCCGCCGCTTCGTGGAGGCGATCGCCGGCAGGATCGGCTTTTCCCTCGACAGGCTGGTGCTCGGCGGCGATCATCTCGGCCCCAATCCGTGGAAGCATCTGCCGGCGCCCGAGGCCATGGCCAAGGCTTCGCGCATGGTCGACGCCTATGCCGAGGCTGGTTTCACCAAGATCCATCTCGACGCCAGCATGGGCTGCGCCGGCGAAGGTGTCGCACCGCCCGTTGCGACGATCGCCGCGCGCGCCGCCGAACTGGCCGAGGTGGCGGAGGCCGCGGCCGAAGGAGCGGGCGGCCCCAAGCCTGTCTATGTCATCGGCACGGAGGTGCCGGTGCCAGGCGGCGCGCTGGAGGCGATGGACCATCTGGCGGTGACGACGCCCGAGGCGGCACGAGAGACGGTGCGTATCCACCGCGATGCCTTCAGCCAGCGAGGCCTCGACCAGGCCTTCTCGCGGGCGCTCGGCGTCGTCGTGCAGCCGGGTGTCGAATTCGGCAATGCCGAGGTGATCAGCTATAAACCGGAACGCGCCCGTGCATTGGCCGGCACGTTGCGGGATCTGCCGCAATTCGTCTTCGAGGCGCATTCGACCGACTACCAGCCGGTCTCGGCACTGACCGCGCTGGTCGACGACGGCTTCGCCATCCTCAAGGTCGGGCCGTGGCTGACCTTCGCGCTGCGCGAAGCCTTTTATGGCCTGAGCCATATCGCCGACATTCTGGCTCCCGACCCGGCGCGCGAAGGACTGCCGGCAGCGATGGAACGCGTCATGCTGGCGGCGCCGGGCAATTGGAAGAACTACTATCACGGCTCGGAGGCCGAACAGCGCATCGAACGCCATTTCTCCTACAGCGACCGCATCCGCTACTATTGGCCCGCCCCGGCAGCCCGGCAGGCCACCGACGCGCTGATGCAGGCGATCGGCGACCGCGACATCCCCCCGCCCCTCATCAGCCAGCATCTCGGCCGCCTGAACAGCATGGTGGCGAACGGGTCGGTCGCGCCAAAAGCCGAGGCGTTGCTGATCGCCAGCGTGACAGAGGTTCTCGACATCTACGGCAGCGCAACCGGCTGATCCGACGGTTACGGCTTCGTTGGCACGACCAGCGCCCAGTCATGCTACAGGGTTCCAGATCGCGGTGCGCGTCGGGGAGGCACCGCCTCCCCGATCTCGGGATATCACTCGCCGCGCATTGTCGCCTGGAAGGTCGGCAGGTGCTTCTTCTGCGCTTCCAGCATGCGTTCGCGGTAGACGCCGTAGATGACGTCGGTGTCGTGCAGCGTCACGCCTGATATCGTCGGCGAGGCGAAGACCGGCAGTTCGATGCCGCGCTTGGCGAGTTGCTCGGCGGTGCGCGCGATGAGTTCGTGCGCCAGGATCATGGCGAGCACCGTCGACGAGCCCGACACAGGGCGGCTCCAGCCTTCGACCGGCACGATGGCGTCCTCGATCGGCGAACACGTGTCGATGACGAGGTCCGCCGCATCGGCCAGCCGCTTGCCGGAGGAGTGCGTCGCCGGCTTGTCGAGATTGTTCTTGCTGGTCACCGCGACGACGAAGATGCCGCGTTTCTTGGCATAGAGCGCGGTGTCGATGCCGGAGGAATTGCGGCCGCTGTGGCCGAAGATGATGATCGAATCGCCCTTGTTGAGTGGTTGGTGGTCGAGGAATTTCTCGGCGTATTTCTCCGTCCGCTCCAGCCACAGCAGCTCGCGCACACCGCCGGCGCCGAGCACGTTGTGCCACATGACACGCGGGTCGGTCAGCGGGTTGAAGCCGACATAGCTGCCGTAGCGCGGGAACACTTCCTGAACCGGCAGCACCGAATGGCCCGAACCGTAGAGATGGACCAGCCCGCCGCCTTCAAGCGAGTCGGCAAAGCGGCTGGCGGCCTGGCCGAAGGCCTCTTCATTGGCTTTTGCCGCCTGGTCGATAAGGGCGGTGAGACGGTGGATGTAGAGATCGGACACTTGGGTACTCCTGTTGATATCTAGGCTTGGAAAGGATCAGCTTCTGGGGGTTGACGGGACACGGCCGGCGCGCAGCGTCGAGCGGATTTCATAGCGGTCGCCCCGCATGATCGAGACGGTGAATTCGAACGGGCCGCGCTCGTCGGTGGTGATGCGCTCGACGACGAAGGCGGGGCTGCCGGCCGGAAGATCGAGCAGCTCGGCATCCGCCGCGCCAACTGCGCCAACGCGGTAATTTTCCCGCGCGGCCACCGGCACGATGCCGTAATGGCGCTCCAGCGCCTCGTAGAGCGAGCCCTGAAGCAGGCCGGCGTCGAGGAAGCCCGGCACGCGCACGGCCGACAGCTGCGCCGTCTGGATGCCGATCGGCTCATTATTGCCGAGCCGCAGGCGCCGGATGCGCACCACCGGATCGCCCTCCTCGATCTCCAGCGCGCCAGCGGCGGCGGCATTGGCCGTGGTCAGGCTGCAATCGAGCAGGCGCGAGCCGGCGACCACGCCCATATTGCCCATCTCCTGGGTGAAGCTGGTCAGTTCTCGCGTGCCGGCGACCAGCGTGGTCGAGCGCACGAAGGTGCCGCGGCCATGTTCGCGCCGCAGCAGCCCAGCCTCCTCGAGATTGCGCAAGGCATGGCGCAAGGTAATGCGGCTGACGCCGAACAGCGCGCACAGCCTGTCCTCGGCCGGGATCTGGTCGCCCGTTGCCCATTCGCCGCTCTTGACGATGGCGCGGATCGCTTCCTCGACCTGATACCAGAGCGGCTCCGGCCTTCTGCGGTCCGGCTGCTGAAAGCTCGCTTCGCTCATCGCACCTGCCTCCACCCTTCCCCCACACGGCCGGCCAGCGCCGCGCCGACCAGTCCCGCCCCCGGGCCGAACTGGCCGGGCTGGATCTCGATGCCGCGCAGATGCGAGGGCAACTGACGGCGCAGCGCCGTCAGCAGCGGCGGCCGCATCACGTCCAGCGCCTCGGCCAATCCGCCTGAGATCAGCACCGCCTGCGGATCGAGCAGCGCCACCGCACCGGCAAGCGCTGTGCCGAGCTGGCGTGCCGGCACTTCAAGCAAGGTCTGCGCGGCGAGTTCGCCGGCGCGGGCAGCGGCGATCAGCTGGCGGCCGTCGGCGAGCCCGATCCGGCCGGCAAGCGCATCGAGCGCCCGGCCGGAAGCGACACGCTCCAGCCAGCCGCTGCGTTCCGCGCCATCGTCCTTGATGTCGGCGCAGGCCCAGCCGAACGAGCAGGCGCCGCCGTGCGCGCCGGCAACGATGCGGCCATTGGCCAGCACTGCCGAACCGATGCCGGTGCCGATGGCCAGCAGGATCGCGTCCGACATGCCGTTCGCGCTGCCTTCGACGGCTTCCGCCAGCAACGCGATCTGCGCGTCATTGCCAAGCGCGATGCGCAGGTCTGGAAAGAGGGTCTGGAGATCGACGCCGTCGAGGAACCGCAGGTTCGGAATCCAGCGGCAGGCCGAGCCCTCGACCAGCCCCGGCACGGCGATGCCAAGCGCCTCGACCGGGCCGGCTTCCGCGCGCAGCGCGTTAATGCGAGCGACAAAAGCATCGAGGCTTGCCGGTGCCGGCTCACGGCTCAGCACCTTCAGTGCGGCGATGTCGCCGGTCGAGATCGCGGCCCGCAGATTGGTGCCGCCGAGATCGATGGCCAGAACCCGCGTCATCGGCTCGACCCTTTGCCGAACGGTGGCGAGAACAGGCCGCTGCCGGCATTCCAGGAATGCGACGCCGTCGCGAAAGCCTGGGCATAGCGCGTGCCGCGCAGGCAGCCACGCAGCCGGTAGAGCGCGCTGTAGTAGTCGACATAGGGGAAGCTGCTCAGGCCGCGCGCCAGCTCGTATTCCTTGACCGCCTCGTTCCAGGCCTCGAAGCCGTCGCTGACATCGACGAGATGCTCGGGGCGGAAACCGTCATCGTCCTCCCAGTTCTCGCCGAACAGGAGCAATTGCGGCGTGTGCGCCGCATGATCGCTGGCAATGGTCGGCAGAGCCGCGAAGAAGATGCCGGTCTGCGTCAGATGCGCGGCCGCGCGATGGTCCTTGTGCCAGCTGCCGTGCCAATGGGTGATGACGATTTCGGGCCTCAGCTCGCGAATGACGTCGCACACTCCTAGCGCCGTCTCGTCGTTGGAAGGCAGGAAGGCATCGCGCAGGCCAAGGCTACGCGAGGTGACGCCAAGACGCGCGGCCGCCCTGCCCGCTTCTTCTTCCTTCTGCACGCAATAATGCTCGGGGATAAGGCAGGGGTGCCCCTGTTCGCCCATGCTCAGATGCAGGAAGGTTACCGCAGCCCCGCGCTTGACGGCGGCCGCCGCCAACGGCCCGGCGATCACCTCGGCATCGAAGGCATGCGCGCCGATCACCAGGATGGAGTGTGCGGCGTAGATCCTGTCCTCGATCATTTCATCCCCCCGGCGCCGACGCCTTCGCGAATCTGGCGGGCGAGCAGACAATACATGATCAGGATGGGCGCCATGGAGATCGCCAGCGAGGCGAACACCAGGCCCCAATCGGTGCGAAACTGGCCGACGAAGACGCTGATCGCCAGCGGCACGGTCTTGTAGCGATCGTCGAAGATGAAGATCAGCGGGAAGAAGAAATCGTTCCACACGGCGATTGCCGTGAAGATGGCGACGATCGACACCGCCGGCTTCACCATCGGCAGGATGATCTGGAACAGGATGCGGACTTCGCCCGCACCATCCATGCGCGCCGCCTCGTCGAGTTCGGAGGGTAAGACGCGCATGAAATTGGCGAAGATGAAGACGGCGAAGGGAATGCGGATCGCCGAATAGACCAGGATCAATCCGGTCAGCGAATCCAGGAGGCCGAGATTGCGCATGAGCGTGAACAGCTCGACCGAGGCCAGCCGGATCGGCAGCATGATGCCGGACAGGAACAGGCCGAGCATGACGGCGTTCCAGCCGAGCCGGTAGCGGCTCAGCGGATAGGCGGCCATGGCCGAGACGACGATGGTGAGCACCACCGCAGCGCCGGTGACGATCAGGCTGTTGATGAAATTATGGCCCAGATCGGCGCGCGTCCAGGCGTTGACGAAATTGTCGAGAGCCCAGCTCCGCGGCAGGCCAAGCCGGTTGCCGTAGATCTCGGCCGTGGTCTTGAAGCAGGAGACGACGAGAATGTAGAGCGGCAACAGCACGGCCGCCGTCCACACGGCGAGCACCGTCCAGCCCGGCAGCCGCGCCAGCTGCCGCGAGAGCACCGGCCTGCCTGAAATCGCCAGCGCGTTCATAGCTGCACCGTGCGGCGGTCGAAGAAGCGGAGCATCATCAACGTGCCGAGGCTGAGGATGAGGAACAGCATGGTGCCCAGCGCCAAAGCGAGCCCGATATCGGTGATGCCGACAGCCCCCTCCGCGCCGAAGGCGAGCCGGTAGAAGTAGGTCACCAGCGTGTCGGTCGAATAGCTCGGATTGCCCTGCACACCCTGCATGACATAGACGATGTCGAACTGGTTGAAGGTGTTGATGAAGGACAGCGTCGTCAGCGTGCCGAGCGCCGGCATCAACAGCGGCAGCGCGATCGAGAACAGCATGCGCGCATTGCCGGCGCCGTCGAGCTTCGCCGCCTCGAAAATCTGGCCGGAAATCTGCCGCAGACCCGCCGTGTAGATCAGCACCGGCAGGCCCATCCAGTTCCAGGCGTCGACGGCGATCAGCATGCCAAGCGCCGTATGGCTGTTGCCGAGCACGGTGAGACTGCCCTGGTGCAGGCCGAGCCCGTTCAGCGCCCATTCGACGACGCCGCCCGGCGCCAAAAGCAGCCGCCAGAGCGCGCCGACGATGACCGGGCTCAGCACCGCCGGGAAGAAAAAGACCGACTGAAAGAAGGCGGTCCCTTTGTCGCGCAGGAACAGCAGCCAGGCAAACAAAAGCCCGATGCCGTTCTGGAAGGCCATGATGCCGAAGAACCAGGCGGTGTTGTGCCAGAGCGCGCCGTAGAGACGCGCGCCGCTGGGGAAAACAAACAGCCGCGAGAAATTCGACAGGCCGGCGAATTCCACCATGCGCAGCCCCTTCCAGACAAAGAAGCTACCCCATAGCGACATCGCCAGGGGATAGAGGACGAACAGGGCATAGACCGCCAGCGCCGGCAGGATGAACAGCACGGCCATGCGCTGCTGCGTGCGCTTCAGGCTGCTTGTGCGGCGAAGGGTGGTCATGCGCTGTTTGTGTCCGGACGAGAGGCCGGCCGCGATGCGACGGGCCGGCTCCTTACTGTTTCGGCTTGAACCAGGTGGCGACGGCGGCCTGCATGTCGGCCGCCAGTTTCTCCGGCGCGATGTTGCCCTCGACCATGTCGATGATCTCCGACTGCAGCACCGAAGAGGCCGTCGGCGACTGCCAGCGAAAGCCGACCAGCGTCAGATAGGGCGTGGAGTGCTTCGACATCGCCATCATCTCGGCCAGCACCGGATCCTTCACCGTGACATCGGTGCGGGCCGGCGGCCAGCCGAGCTCGTCGGCGAACATCTGCGCGAATTCGGCCGAAGCCATGAAGCCCAGCACTTTGGTCGCGGCCTCCTTGTTTTGACTCTCCGAAACCAGACCATAGGAGCCGTCGGAGAAGGCTGAGGTGTAGAGCTTTGCCCCGGCATCGTCGGCCGGGAACGGGAAGATCGAGAATTTCAGCTTCGGGTTCTGCGCCTTGAAGCTGCCGTTCTCGAACGAGCCGCCGAGGAACATCGCCGCCTTGCCGCCAATGAACTGTTGCGTGGCGGTGGTGTAGTCGATGCCGGCGAAGCCATCAGGAAAATAAGGCTTCAGCTCGGCGAAGCGCTTCAGCGCCGCGACATAGCGCGGATCCTCGAAGGTCGCCTTGCCGGTCATCATCTCGTCGTAGAAGCCCGGGCCGTAGACGGTCGGGCCGATGACGCCGACGCCGATCTCAAGCTCCCAAGCCGAGCCGTTGGCGCCGCCGGTGGCGATCGGCGTGATGCCTGCGGCCTTAAGCTTCTCGCAGGCGGCGACGAAATCCTTGTAGGTCTTGGGGATTTCGATGCCCTGGGCGGCGAAGATATCCTGGTTATAGAAGACGCCCATCATCGGCACCGAATAGGGCACGCCATAGAGCTTGCCGTCGGTGCGGCCGCGCGCGCCGCCCAGCGCGGCGTCCGCCATGTTCTTCAATTCGGGCACGCTGTCGTCGAGCGCGTCGAGATAGCCGGCGTCGACGAAGGGCTGCAATTCACCGTAGGCCTTGAGCTGGGCGATGTCGGGCCCGCGGCCGCCGCGCAGGGCGGTGCTCAGCCGGTTCTGGTAATCGGCGTCCGGCGTGAACTGGATGTCGACCTTGATGCCGGGGTTCTTGGCCTCGAAGGCGTCGAAGATGCGGCGCATCGCGGCCTCGTCCTCCGTGCGCCAGCTCCACAGTGTCACCGTGCTGTCGGCCCTCGCCGGCAAGGTGATGAGGACGCCGGCGCAAGCAGCGGCAAGGCCGCCGATCAGGCCAAGGGCGGCGCGCCGGTGAAGTGAAAGCATGCTCATTGCCAGTCTCCCATTGTTTTCTGTCCTTGGCGTCCCGAGGCGCTGCGACGCCGCGAAAGAGTCATTGGCTCCAGCAAAGTCATTATAACGACATAGCAGCGTTCGCAAGAGGTCTGGCACACCTCCTGGATGGCTCCAGCGAGGAAAAACGGGCAACCAGATGCCATCAACATTTTGTTTTCAAACGACAAAACTATCGTAACCGACAAGGCGGAAGAATCTGAAACCGGTCAATACAAAGCTTTTTCGCCGACAGGCTCTTGCGCCACCGCCTAAAGTTGTCATAACGTCATGGTGATCGATAGGAGGATGAGGAATGTCGTTTGCCTGGACTTCGAAACTGGCGCTGGCCGCGGGCCTGGCCATCCTGCCTGCCACGGCATGGGCGCAATCGGTCAACATCTCCTATTTGACGCACTGGTCGCCGGAGACGGTTGCGCTGCTGGAGGCTGCGGCCAAGGATTATGCCAAGGCCAATCCGGACGTCAGCGTCACCGTGCGCGCCGTGCCCTTCGGTGATCTCCTGACCACGCTGCGCTCGCAAGGCGGCGGCTCGGACGGGCCGACGATCGGCGGCATCTACGATCTGTGGCTGCCGGAACTCGCCCGCGACAAGCTGGTTGCGCCCGCGCCCGACGCGGTGGCCAGCGAGGTCAAGGGCGCGTGGCCGGCGGGCGTCACCAGCGCTGCCTCTGTCGGCGGCAAGCTCTATGGCATTCCCAACGAGATCGACGTCTATGCGCTGAACTACAACAAGGCGCTGTTTAAGCAGGCGGGTATCGCGGCACCACCCAAAACCTGGGACGAGTTCAAGGATGCGGCGAAGAAGCTGACCAACAAGGAGGCCGGCCAGCAAGGTTTCGGTATGATCAACAGCTGGGCGGCCGGCGTCGTCCATCCCTTCGCTTCGCTGCTCGTTTCCAACGGCGGCGAGCTGGTCAAGGACGGCAAGCCGGCGCTGGACAGCCCGCAGGCGGCACAGACCTTCCAGCTCTATGAGGACCTGATCAAGTCGAGCGCCAGCGTGCCGGCGATGGCGACGGCGGATGCCAACACCACGGGTCCGTTCCTCGACAATTTCGTCTCCGGCAAGACCGGCATGATCATCATGGCCAATTGGTGGGAGAGCGCGCTGAAGACCGGCATGGGCGATAAATTCGCGGACATCGCCACCGCGCCGATCCCGGTCGGCCCGAGCGGCGACAAGCCGCATTCGATCTCCTATTCCTGGATGACCGTGGTCAACGCCAATGCCGGCGCGGCCGAGCAAAAGGCGGCGTGGGAATTCCTGGCCTGGCTGAACAATCCGAAATCCGGCAAGAACGGCGCCTCGGCGATGTCCGACATCCTGATGTCGATGGGCATCCTGCCCTCGCGCCTGTCCGACATCGAGGCGCACAAGGACAAGCTCGGCTCGGAATTCCTCTCCGGCTATGTCAGCGTGCTGACCGATGCCAAGCCGTTCCCGGTGGTGCCGGGCGGACAGGAATTCTCGGAATCCCTGCAGCAGACGCTCGAGGCGTTGCAGTATGGCCAGGTCTCGGCCAAGGATGCGCAGGCGACGGCACAGGCTGACGCCACCTCGATCCTGGAGCGCGCCGCCAAATAATGATCCAGAGGTACCGTGCCTCGGCGGGCATCATGCTTGCGCCCGCCGTGACGCTGATCGGCATCTTCATCCTGTTGCCGATGCTGCTCACCGTCTGGCTGTCCTTTCAGGACTGGTCGACGCAGACGCCGTTTTCCAGCGCCAGCTTCATCGGCCTCGACAATTTCCGCGAGATCTTTGGGGCCTCCTCGGTCGGGCGTGACTTCAAGGGCGCGCTCACCAACACCGCCATCTACACCGCGCTCTCCGTCATCCTCATCCTGCCGCTGTCGGTGGCCTTCGGCCTGATGGTTTACCAGCATGACGTCGCCGGCGGCACGGCGCTAAGGACGGTGCTGTTTTACACCTACATGGTGCCGATGATCGCGGTGGCGCTGGTCTGGTCGAAGCTCTATTCGCCGAGCGAGGGGCCGCTCAACCAGATGCTCGGCCTCATCGGCATCGGCCCGCAGCCCTTTCTGTCGTCGCCGCGCTCGGCGCTGGTCTCGATCGTCTTGCTCAATGTCTGGCAGCAGGTGGGCTATTTCACCGTGCTGGCGATCGCTGGCCTCACACAGATCCCGGGCAGCCTCTACGAGGCGGCCAAGCTCGACGGCGCCAATCGCTTCGAGCAGTTCCGCTTCATCACACTGCCGCTGATGCGGCGCACGCTTTTGTTCAGTGCCGTCATCGCCATCATCAACGCCGTGCAGGTGTTCGAGCCGGTGGCGCTGATCACGCAGGGTGGGCCGGTCGGCTCGACCAATGTGCTCACCTACCACATCCGCCGCGTCGGCATCGAACGCGCGCAAGGCGGTCTGGGTTCGGCGATGGCGGTCATGCTGATGCTGTCGCTGATCGTCGTTGTCTGCGCGCTGTTTGCCCTCGCCAACCGGAAGGATCAGGAATGAGCGGGGGATCGTCGAGCCGGCTGTCACGCAAGCGCCCGTCCGGCCGCAAGGCGCTGCTGGCGACGCTGATGCTGCTGGTCGCCGTCGCCTCGGCCTTCCCGCTGGTGTGGATGGTGCTGTCGAGCCTGAAAACCCCGGCCGAGAGCATGCAGGTGCCGCCGGTGTGGATACCGCACACACCGAGCCTCGACGCCTATGAAAAAGTTTCCGGCGTGGTCAATGTCGGCCGCTCGATGTGGAACTCCCTGGTCATCGCCACGATCACCACCGCCGGCATCCTGAGCACCAGCATGATGGCCGGCTATGCCTTCGCCAAATACCACTTCCCCGCCAAATCGCTGCTGTTTTCGCTGCTGATCGCCACCATGTTCCTGCCGCCGATCGTGACGCTGATCCCGCTCTATCGCCTCGTCGGCTCGATCGGGCTCAATGCCAGCCTGGCCGGCATCATCGTGCCCAATCTCGCCAATGCCTTCGGCATCTTCCTGATGCGCCAGTTCATCGCCGGCGTGCCGGACGACCTCATCGACGCCGCGCGCATGGACGGCGCTTCGGAGTTGCTGATCCTGTTCAAGATCGTGGCGCCCAGCGTCGCGCCGGCGATCGCCGCACTCGCCCTGTTCGCCTTCGTCTACCATTGGAACAGCTATCTCTGGCCGCTGACCGTGCTGCAGGGCAATGCCGACGCCTACCCGATCGTCATCAGCCTGAGCCGGCTCTTGAGCTACAATCGAGGCGCGGTGAATACCGGCCTGGTGATGGCCGGCGCGACACTGGCCGTGCTGCCGCCGCTCATACTGTTCGTCCTGCTGCAGCGCTTCTTCGTCGATTCCATCGTCGGCTCGGCGATCAAGGGATAAAGCAAATCCAGGAAAAGCGTGGAGCGGTTTTCCGTCCGGATTGCGTCAAAGAAAGAGCTTCACCAAGGCAAGCCGACGTAGTTCTCGGCGAGCGCGGTCGACGCGGCCTGTGAGTGCACGAGATAGTCGAGTTCGGCTTCCTGGATGCGCTGACCGAAATCGCCTGTATCGGGGAAGCGGTGCAGCATGGTCGTCATCCACCAGGAAAAGCGCACAGCCTTCCACACCCGCGCCAGCGCCTTTTGCGAATAGGCCTCAATGCCAGCTTCGGACTTTCCAACGTAGAACTCGCGCAGGCCGGCGAAGAGATAGCGTACATCGCTGGCGGCGAGGTTGAGACCCTTGGCACCGGTCGGCGGCACGATGTGGGCGGCATCGCCTGCCAGGAAAAGGCGGCCAAAGCGCATCGGCTCGGCAACGAAGGAGCGCAGCGGCGCGATCGACTTTTCGAAGGATGGCCCGGTGGTGACGCTTGCCGCCGTCCGTTCCGGCAAGCGGCGGCGCAGCTCGTCCCAGAAACGGTCGTCGGACCAGGCCTCAACCCGGTCATCTTGCGGGCACTGCACGTAGTAGCGGCTGCGATGCGTCGAACGCATCGAGCACAGCGCAAAACCCCGCTCGTGATTGGCGTAGACCAGTTCGTGATCGGCCGGCGGCACTTCGGCGAGCACGCCGAGCCAACCGAACGGATACTGCCGCTCGAAGGTTTTCAGCGCGCGCTCCGGCGCCGATTTGCGGCTGACGCCGTGATAGCCATCGCAGCCGGCGATGAAATCGCAATCGATGCGATGAGAGACGCTGTCCTTGTCATAGGTGACGAACGGTGCGGCGCCATCGAAACCATACAGCGCAACGTTGGCCGCCTCGTAGACCGTGGTCAGCCCGGCCGCCTCGCGCTTGTCCATCAAATCATGCGTCACTTCGGTCTGGCCATAGACGGTGACATGCTTGCCGCCGGTGAGTGCGGCGAGATCGATGCGGTGCAGGCGCCCGTCGAAAGCCAGCGAAATGCCGGAATGCGGCAGGCCTTCGGCATGCAGCCTTGCGGCAACACCAGCCTCTTCCAGCAGTTCCACCGTGCCCTGTTCGAGCACCCCTGCCCGCACGCGGCCAAGCACATGCTCGCGGCTCGATCGTTCCAGAATGACCGTCTCGACGCCGATGCCGGCCAGAAGCTGGCCAAGCAGCAGGCCGGAGGGTCCCGAGCCGATAATGGCGACCTGCGTGCGCATCAGTGACCAAGGCTTTCGATCTGTCCGACCAGTTCGGCGGCGAGCCGCAACGACGCGGCGCTGGCGACGACCATCTGTGGCAGCAACAGCCATTCCAGCATCCAGGCCGCGCCCGAGCGCTCCTGTTCATGCACCAGTGCCTGATGCATGCCGGAAAGCTGCATGGCGTTGAAGCGGGCCAGCGCCACCAGCGCCTCGGCCTTCACCGGGTTCTGCTTGTGCGGCATGGCCGACGAGCCGCCGCCGCCGGAGAGCGTGATGTCGATTCCGCCCTGCGCCATCAGCGCGATGTCCTGGCCGAACTTCCCAAGGCTGCCGGTCAGCAGCGACAGCAAGCCGGCGAAGTCGGCGAGCGCGTCGCGCTGGCTCTGCCATTGCGCTGCATCGGCAAGGCCGAGTTTTGCGGCAAGCGCGGCGCGCACCGCCGGCCCCTTGTCGCCGAGCTTTTCCAGCGTGCCGGCGGCGCCGCCGAATTGTACCACGAGCAGGCGAGTGGACTGTTCCGATAGCCTCTCCTGATGCCTTTGCAGCGGCGCCCGCCACGCCATGATGCGATCCGCCACTTTGACCGGGATCGCCGGCTGCATGCGGGTCATGCCGGCCAGTGCCCTGCCGCCAAAGCGCTGCTCAAGCGAGGTGAGGCGCAAAACGGTTTCGGTCAGCAGCAGGCCGATATGCTCGACGATCGCTTTCAGCCGAAGCACCAGGCTCGTGTCGATGACGTCCTGGCTGGTCGCACCGAAATGCACCTTGTCGCCATGCGGTTCACCGACCGCCACCCTGATCTGGCGCACCAGTTCCGGCACCATGACGCCGTCCTTGGCGACACCCGCCCTGAGCAAGGCGGTGTCCGGCCGGAACGTGCCAAGCGCCGTCACAATCGCTGCCGCGGCATCCCTGCCGATGATCCCGTTTCGGGCTTCCGCTTCCGCCAGCGCACGCTCGAACGCCAGCGCCGCCTCGATTTCCGCCTCGACGGAAAAATGCCGCGATGCTTCCTCATCACCGAGGAGAGCCGAGAGCAGCGGATGGTCGAAGGGCGATACGGTCATGTCTTGCTTCTCCTGACCCTCAACTGTCGAAGAAGACCGTTTCCTTCTCCCCCTGGAGATGGACATCGAAGACGTAAGCATCGCCCTGGCGCTCGGCGATCAAAGTCGGCACGCGGACGCGGTGCTCGATGCGCGCCAGGATCGGATCCTCGCCATTGGCCTTTTCCTCGTCGGAGAAATAGAGCCGTGTGTGCAGGCCGAGATTGATGCCGCGCGCGACGATCCACAGTGTGAGGTGCGGCGCCATCAGCCTTCCATCCCGGAACGGCACGCGGCCGGGCTTGATCGTCTCGAATGCGCAGACGCCGGTTTCCATGTCGGTCGGGCAGCGGCCCCAGCCGAAGAAGTTCGGATCGGCCGCGCCGCGCATCTCGGTCGGGGAATTGTAGAGCCCGTCCGCATCCGCCTGCCAGATCTCGATCAGGGCGTCCTTGAGCGGCGTGCCGGTGCCGTCGAGCACCCGGATTTTGAGACCGATGCGCTCGCCCTTGGTCTTGTCGTTGACCATGGTCGAGCCAAGATCGGCCGCATAGACGCCACTGATGCCGCAGAAGTTCGGCGTCAGACCGATATGGACGTACGGTCCCGCGGTCTGCGAAGGGCTTTCCCTGAGCCGGTCGAGCGACTGGGCCATCAATTGCCCTCCAGCCGGTTTTCGAACAACGACGAGCGGCGGCCGCGCAGCACGATGTCGAACTTGTAGGCGAGCGCATCCATCGGAATGGTCGCCTGCGTGTCGAGGATCGCCGTGAGCGCCTCGATGGCCGCCTTGTCGGCGATGCCGCGCACGATCGGGCACTTCCAGATCAGCGGGTCACCCTGGAAATACATCTGCGTGATCAGCCGCTGCGCGAAGCCGTGGCCGAAAACCGAGAAATGGATGTGCGCCGGGCGCCAGTCATTGGGACCATTCGGCCAGGGATAGGGCCCGGGCTTGACGGTGCGGAAGGCATAGCCACCATCCTCGCCTGTAATGGTGCGGCCGCAGCCACCGAAATTCGGGTCGAGCGGCGCCAGATAGCCGTCCTTCTTGTGGCGGTAGCGGCCGCCGGCATTGGCCTGCCAGAATTCGATGAGCACGCCGGGAACGCCAACGCCTCGCTCATCGAGCACACGCCCATGGACGATGATGCGTTCGCCGATGGCGCTCTCGCCCGGCCTGGCGAAATTATGGATCAGGTCGTTGTCGAGCTCGCCCAGCATGGCGTGGCCGAAGGCCGGTCCGGCTATTTCCGACAGCGTGTTGTCGAAGGACAAAAGCGCCTTTTGCGGCGAGCGCAGCACCGAACTCTTATAGCCCGGCGTCAGCGCCGGAGGATGCCATGTCCTTTCGCGCTGGAAGAAGGTGCCGGTTTCGGGCTTCCGGTTCGAGCCGGACTCAGCGGGCATTGTCGGCTCCGTCCATTTCCGAAAACACGTCCTTGGCTATTCTGAAGGCACGGTTGGCGGCCGGCACACCGGCATAGATGGCGACATGCAGGAACGCCTCGCAGATATCGTCGCGCGTCGCACCGGTGTTGGCGGTGGCGCGCACATGCAGGGCGACCTCCTCATCATGGCCGAGTGCCGCCAGCAGCGCCAGCGTGACGATCGAGCGCTCGCGCTTGCTGAGGCCCGGACGGGCCCACACAGTGCCCCAGGCCGCCTCGGTGATCAGTTCCTGGAAGGGTTGATCGAAATCGGTGGCAGCGACCTCGGCCCGATCGACATGCCGATCGCCGAGCACCGCGCGGCGCACCGCGAGGCCAGTGCGATATCTGGCTGCGTTGCCGGGGACTTCATCCATGGTTTTCTGCTCCAGGGGCAAGCGATGCGACAAAATCGCGGATCAGCGCGGTGAGCGCTTCAGGCTGTTCCACGCAGGGAATATGTCCAGCG
Organism: Mesorhizobium sp. WSM4310; assembly: GCF_007003935.1. NCBI lineage: Bacteria > Pseudomonadati > Pseudomonadota > Alphaproteobacteria > Hyphomicrobiales > Phyllobacteriaceae > Mesorhizobium > Mesorhizobium sp. WSM4310. The sequence continues at coordinate 121,625 of NZ_VFTA01000001.1, read as the reverse complement.
TCGCGGATGATCTCGAAACGCGAACCGGGGATCAGAGCGGCCAGCGAGCGGACGAGAGAGGGCGGCGTCGAGCCGTCCTGGTCACCGACGACGCAGAGCGTCGGTACCGCGATGCGGCGTGCTGCATCGGTAAAATCGGCGGCGCGGATGGCTGCGCAAGTCCCGACGTAACCGGCGACAGCCTGCCGGGTCATCATGTTCCAATAGCCGTCCAGTTCGGCCACCCGCGCGGTGTGGAAGGCGGGAGTGAACCACAGTTTGAGCACGCCATCGGCAATGGCCTGGATGCCCTTGCGTTCGACGACCGCGATCCGGGTGTTCCAGCTCTCGTTGGTGCCGATCTTGTGGGCCGTGTCGCACAGGATCATGGCCTCGACGATGCCTGGGCGCCTGGCGTAGAGCCCTTGCGCGATCATGCCGCCGACCGAAAGGCCGCACAGCACGACCTTCTTCAAGCCGAAATGATCGATGAGCGCCGAGAGATCGTCGACATGATCGTCGATCGACTTGATCTCGCCAATGTCGGACAGCCCGTGGCCGCGCTTGTCATAGACCAGCAAGGACATTTCCCCATCGAGCGCCGAGACAATATCGTCCCAGATGCGAAAGTCGGTGCCGAGCGAATTGATGAATATGAGCGCGCGCGCATTGCCGGGGGCCTTGAGGTGGCGATGATGCAGCGTGATGCCGCCAATGGTGACGAATGACACGATTTCGATCCTCCACCTCCACATTGCACAAGGCATTTGGTTCGGTAAAATGATATTTTGCGCCATTTCATTAACTCGGGGGTTATCAAATCCATGGCCGAGAGCCGCATCCGCTTTCGTCATCTGCAGGCCTTCCTGGAGGTCGCGCGGCAGGGCAGCGTTGCCCGCGCCGCCGATTTCCTGCATGTCAGCGCGCCGGCGGTGACCAAGACGTTGCGTGAGCTGGAAGAGGCGCTCGGTGTCGCCGTTGTCGAGCGTGACGGGCGCGGTATCCGGGTCACAAGGCTTGGCGAGATCTTCCTCAGCCATGCCGGTTCGGCGATCACGGCGTTGAAACGCGGCGTCGATTCGGTTCGCCAGGACGACGCCATCAACCGGCATCCGATCCGCATCGGCGCGCTGCCGACCGTGTCGGCGAAGGTCATGCCCAAGGCCATGAGCCTGTTCCTTGGGGAAAATACCGGCGCGGCGATCAAGATCGTCACCGGCGAAAACGCGGTGCTTCTTGAGCAATTGCGCACCGGCGCGCTCGATCTTGTCGTCGGTCGGCTGGCAGCGCCCGAAAACATGACCGGCTTCTTCTTCGAGCATCTCTATTCCGAACAGGTGCTGTTCGTGGTGCGGGCCGGACATCCGCTGCTCGAACCGGGAGCGGATATCTTCGCCAGGCTCGATGAATTCCCGGTGCTGATGCCGACCCGGGAATCCGTCATCCGCCCCTTCGTCGATCGCCTGTTCATCACCAACGGCATGACCGCGCCGGCGACCGAGATCGAAACCGTCTCGGATTCGTTTGGCCGCTCCTTCATGCGGCAGAGCAATGCGGTGTGGATCATTTCGGCCGGCGTGGTTGCGAACGAGATCGCCAGCGGCGCCTTCGTCGCCCTGCCGGTCGACACCGAGGAAACCAAGGGACCGGTCGGCCTGACGATGCGCACCGATACGGCGCCATCGCCGGCCTTCACCATCCTGCTGCAGACCATTCGCGAGGCGGCAAGGCCGGGCAAGTGAGGCGTCGGATCATTTGGACCGCTCCGTCTTTGCCGGAAATCTCCTAACCCAGAGGTTAATGAAACACCGCAAAATATCATTTTACCGAACCAAAACGCTGGTGCACTGTGCCGATGGAGGAGCCACAGAGGGAGGAACGTATGACCCATTCTATCGGCAGCAAATCCAGCATTAGCGACATTTCGCGACGCCAGTTCATCGCCACCTCGATCGCCGGCGGCGCCGCGCTCGCGCTCGGCGGCAAGAGCGCTTTCGCCCAGGCGGGCGAAACGCTCAAGGTCGGCTTCGTCAGCCCGCGCACCGGGCCGCTGGCCGGCTTCGGCCAGACCGACGGCTATGTGCTCGACCTTGCCCGCAAGGCGCTCGCCGGCGGCCTTGAGATCGGCGGCAAGAAGTACAGCGTTGAAATCCTCGACCAGGACACGCAGTCCGATCCCTCCCGCGCCGGCCAGCTCGCCAAGGACCTGATCAACAACCAGGCCATCGACCTGATGCTGGCGGTGTCGACGCCCGAGGTGATCAACCCGGTGGCCGATGCCTGCGAGGCCGCGGGGGTGCCCTGCCTGTCGACCGTCATGCCGTGGGAGGCCTGGTATTTCGGCCGTGGCGCGAAACCCGGCGCACCCTCGCCGTTCAAATGGACCTATCATTTCGGCTTCGGCGTCGGCGAGTTCTTCAAGACCTATATTTCGCAATGGAACCTGATCGAGACCAACAAGAAGGTCGGCGTCATGTATCCCAACGACGCCGACGGCAACGCCATCCGCGCCAATCTGGCGCCGCTCCTGGCCAAGCAAGGTTTTACGATCGTCGATCCCGGCGCCTACGAGACCGGCACCACCGACTATTCCTCGCAGATCGCGCTGTTCAAGCAGGAAGGCGTCGAGATCTTCAACTCCTTCCCGATCCCGCCTGACTTCGCCGCCTTCTGGCGCCAGGCGGCACAGCAGGGGCTGATCAAGCAGATCAAGATCGCCCAGGTCGCCAAGACCGGCCTGTTCCCGTCCGACATCGAGGCGCTCGGCGACCTCGGCATGAAGATTTCGAGCGCCGCCTATTGGCACAAGGCTTTCCCCTACAAGTCGCCGCTGACCGGCGTTTCGGGCACCGAGCTCGCCGACGGCTACGAGGCAGCGAGCGGCAAGCAGTGGACGCAGCAGCTCGGCGCCTCGATGTCGCTGCTGGACGCCGGCTTCGAAGCGCTGAAGGCCAGCACCGACGCCAAGGACAAGGCGGCGGTGGCCAAGGCGCTGAGCACGCTGAAGACCGAGACTATGATCGGCAAGGTCGATTTCACCAGCGGCCCTGTCGCCAATGTCTCGCCCGGCCCGATCATCGGCACGCAGTGGGTGGCCGCCAAGGAAGGCAGCAAATTCCCGCTCGACTATGTGGTGACCGAAAACGCCACCGATCCGAAGGTGCCTGTCGAAGCCAAGCTCCAGCCTTACAACGGCTGATGGACCGCAGACGAGGTGGTGACCCATCCGCAACAACAGGCTGTTCTCGTTGCCGCCGGCATCCACAAGCGCTTCGGTGCGCTTGTGGTGCTGGATGCGGTCGATTTCGCCATGGCGGCCGACGAGGCGGTCGGCATTGTCGGGCCGAACGGCGCCGGCAAGACGACGCTGCTCAGCGTGCTTTCCGGCGCCTTTCCGCCGAGTGCGGGCACGGTCAGGTTCAAAGGCGATGACGTGACGTCCTTGCCGGCGACGCAACGTTGCCGGCTCGGGCTGGTGCGCACGCATCAGGTGCCCAAACCATTCAGCGGCATGACCACTTTCGAGAATGTCTTCGTCGCGGCCTCGCACGGCGCCGGGCTCGGGCGGGACGAGGCCTATGAGGAGGCGCTCGGCTCGCTGAAGCTGTGCGGCATGCTTGATATTGCCAACCGCCGCGCCGAGACGCTCGGACTGCTCGACCGCAAGCGGCTGGAACTGGCGCGCGCGCTGGCGGCAAGGCCCACGCTGCTGCTGCTCGACGAGATCGGGGGCGGCCTGACCGACGGCGAAGCCGGTGAGCTCGTCGGCACGATCAAGGAATTGCGCCGCCGCAAGATCGGCATCGTCTGGATCGAGCACATCGTCCACATCCTGCTGCAAGTGGCCGAACGGCTGATCTGCATGGATGCGGGAAAAATCATCGCCGACGGCGAGCCGCAAGCCGTCATGGCCGATCCGGAGGTCGTGCGCGCCTATCTCGGCGGAGGCCCGAAATGAGCCTGCTGTCGGTTGAGGATCTCGTTGTCCGCCACGGCCTGCTGCAGGCGGTGCGCGGCGTCAGCTTCCGCATCGAACGCGGCGAGACGCTGGCGCTGGTCGGTGCCAACGGCGCCGGCAAGACGACGCTGCTCAGGGCAATTGCCGGCGCGCACCAGCCGGCGGCCGGCCGCGTGCTGCTGGACGGCGCCGATCTTACCAACGTGCCGTCGCACAAGCGCGTCGGCATGGGCATCGCGCTGGTGCCGGAAGGGCGAAAACTCTTCGTGCAGATGACGGTCGAGGAGAACCTTCTGCTCGGCAGAACCGCCAGCCGGCCGGGCGAGTGGAGCGTCGACAGGGTGCTCGACATGTTTCCCAATCTGAAGCCGCGCCGCCATGCCAAGACGGGCCATCTCTCAGGCGGCGAGCAGCAGGCGACGGCGATCGGCCGGGCGCTGATGAGCAACCCGGAAGTGCTTTTGCTCGACGAGGTTTCGCTCGGCCTGTCGCCGCTGATCGTCGACCGTGTCTACGCGGCCCTTCAGGGGCTGATGGCTTCCGGCACGACGATCATCCTGGTCGAGCAGGACCTCAGCCGCGCGCTGTCGGTCTCCGACAGGGTGATCTGCATGCTCGAAGGGCGCGTGGCGCTCAAAGGGCCGAGCAAGGCGGTGTCGCGCGACGAGGTGACGAAAGCCTATTTCGGCCTGCACCGGAAAAGTCCCGGGAGCGTTCCGGCATGAGCAACCAGATCATCCAGGGCATCCTGCTCGGCGGCTACTACGCGCTGATCGCCTGTGGCCTGTCCTTCATGTTCTCGGTGATGCGCATCATCAACCTCGCCCATGGCAGCCTTGCCGTGTTCGCGGCCTTTGCGCTGTGGTGGCTCGCCTCGCGGTTCCATATCCCGCCCTTTGTCGGCCTGCTGATCGTGCTGCCGCTGATGGCGGCGATCGGCTGGGCGCTGCAGCGTTTCCTGCTCGAACGCAGCGCGCGTGGCGGTGCGCTGCTGCCGATCCTGACCACGTTTGGGCTGGCGATCGTCATCGACAACATGCTGTTCGAGCAGTTCGGCGCCGACACGCGTTCGCTGGCGCCCTATATCGGCAGCCTGTCCTATGATTCCTGGGAATGGCCAGGCAACATCTATGTCGGCAAGCTCGCCGTGATCATGTTCGCCACCGCCGTGATCCTGCTGGGCGGGCTGCAGCTGTTCCTCACCCGCACCCGGCTTGGCCGCTCGATCCGCGCCACCTCGGAAGACCCCGATACGGCAGGCCTGGTCGGCGTCGATGCGCGTCGCGCCAATGCCATCGCCGCTTCCATCGCCATGGTCACGGTCGGCCTTGCCGGCGCCTTTCTGGGCATGCGCGCCACCTTCGATCCCTATGCCGGCGCGCCGCAACTGCTGTTCGCTTTCGAAGCCGCTGTGATCGGCGGCGCCGGTTCGCTGTGGGGAACGCTGGTCGGCGGCATCGTGCTGGCGCTTGCGCAGACAGTCGGCGCGCAAGTGCATCCGCAAGGCTTTCTGATCGGCGGCCATGCCGTGTTCCTCGTCGTGCTGTTCGTGCGGCTGTCCACGTCGGGCCTTGGCCTGCGCGGCCTGCTGCGCCTGCCTTCGCGGAGCGCGTCATGAGCGCCGTTTCGTCCTCGCCGATCATCGAGCGCGGCACGACGACGTCGCGGATCGCGGCGATTGCGGTCGCTGTCATCATCGCGCTGCTCGCCATCGCGCCGCAGTTCCTCTCGGCGGGCGCGGTCGACCGCATGACGGCATTGTTCATCTATGTGATCCTGGCGGCGATGTGGAACGCACTGGCCGGATTCGGCGGCCTGGTTTCCGTCGGCCAGCAGGTGTTCTTCGGGCTCGGCGCCTATTTCGCCATCCGGCTGGCCGATGCCGGCCTCAACCCTTTCGCCTCGCTTTTCGTATCGGCGATCGTTGTCGGCGTTGTCTCCTGGCCGCTGTCGTTGTTCATGCTGCGGCTGAGGAACGGCGAGTTCGCCATCGGCATGTGGGTGATCGCGGCGCTGACGCATCTCCTGGTCAATCTCGACCGGCTGGTGCAAGGCGAAACCGGTACGTCGCTGATCTCGCTCAACGTCTACGATGCCGGCACCAGGCGGGTGGCGATCTACTGGCTGGCGCTGGCCTCGATGACCGCCCTGCTCGGCATCCTGTTCGGCCTGCTGCGCGGCAGCACGGGTGCCGCCATCCGCGCCATCCGCGACAATGAGGATGCCGCCGCCTCGGTCGGCGTGCGCGTCACCGGCACCAAGCGGCTTTTGTTCGTGCTTGCCGCCTTCGGCATCGGCGTTGCCGGTGCGCTGTGGCTGGCGACCTCCATCACCTTCCAGCCGAAAACCTACTTCAACGTCCAATGGACCGCCTACATGATCTTCATGGTGCTGGTCGGCGGCATCGGAACGTTCGAGGGAGCCATCCTTGGCGCGCTGGTGTTCTTCCTCATCGAGACCTGGTTCGGCGGCACCGGGGTCTGGTACCTCGTCGGCCTCGGCGCCACCGCCGTGCTGTTCTCGCTGTTCTTGCCGCGCGGCCTGTGGGGGACGATCGAGGCGCGCTTCGGCTTGCGCCTGCTCCCGGTCGGCTACCGCGTCAGGCTTCCGGAAAATGCTCCGGCCGATGACGGCAGCGCCCCCTCGCCGGAGCGAACCACACTTGATCAGGAGAAGGCATGACCATGCTTTTCGGCAAGACGATCCTCATCACCGGCGTCGCCTCGGGCATCGGCGCTCGCACGGCGGAACTCGCCGGCCAGCTTGGCGCGGACGTGATCGGCGTCGATGTACGCGAGCCGGCGGCAGCGGTGGGCAGTTTCGTCAAGGCCGATATCTCGTCGAAGGCCGGCGTCGACGAGTTGGTCGCGCGCCTGCCACAGCGCATCGATGCGCTCTGCAATGTCGCCGGCCTCTCCGGCAACACCGGCGCGGTGTCGACGCTGGCCGTCAACTTCTTCGGGCTGCGGGCGCTTTCGGAAGGGCTCGCGCCCAGACTTCGCGAAGGCGGCGCCATCGTCAATGTCGCCTCGATCGCCGGCTGCGGCTGGCGCGCCAATCTCAACCGAGCGGCCTCGATGGTCGGCATCGAGGGTTTCCCGGATGTCGCCAAGGTGGTCGCCGATCATGCGGTCAGGAACGAGGAAGGCTATCCCGTCTCGAAGGAACTGCTCCTGCTGTGGACCTTTCGCGCGGCGCACCAGGATCTGTTCAAACGCCGTGGCATCCGCGTCAATGCGGTGAGCCCGGGACCGGTCGAGACGCCGATCCTGAAACAGTTCCGCACCGTGCTTGGCGATGCCCGCGTCGACAGCGACATTGCAAGGGTCGGACGGGCCGGCACATCGGGCGATATAGCGCCTGTCGTGCTGTTCCTATGCTCGGACGGCGCGCGCTGGGTCAACGGCGCCAACGTGCCGGTCGACGGCGGCCTCGAAGCATCGATCAACGCCGAAGTGCTCGGCTTCTAACCGCGAAGCTCCAGACGGAGCGAGGGAGACAATCATGGATATCGGACTTCTGATCGACGGCGACAAAAGGGATGCGTCCGGCGCGGCCGCCTACGAGCGCATGGACCCGTTCACCGGCAAACTGGCAACGCGCGCTGCCGCTGCCAGCGTTGCCGACGCCAATGCTGCCGTGGAAGCCGCGGCCGCTGCCTTTACGACGTGGTCGAAGACCGGGCCGGGCGAGCGCCGCGCCTTGCTGTCCAAGGCGGCCGACGTCATGGCCTCCAAGGTCGGCGAATTCACCAAATTGATGATGGAAGAGACCGGCGCTACCGGCCCCTGGGCCGGTTTCAACGTGATGCTGGCGGCCAACATGCTGCGCGAGGCGGCGGCGATGACGACGCAGATTTCGGGCGAGATCATCCCTTCCGACAAGCCGGACACGATCGCCATGGCGATCCGCCAACCCGCCGGCGTGTGCCTCGGCATCGCGCCGTGGAATGCGCCGGTCATCCTCGGTACCCGCGCCATCGCCATGCCGATCGCCTGCGGCAACACGGTGGTGCTGAAGGCCTCCGAAATGTGCCCCGGCACACACCGGTTGATCGGTCAGGTGCTGGTCGAGGCCGGCCTGCCCAAGGGCGTCATCAATATCGTCACCAACGACCCCAAGGATGCCGCTGCGATCGTCGAGGCGCTGGTCGCGCATCCCTCGGTCAAGCGCGTCAACTTCACCGGCTCGACCAAGGTCGGGCGCATCATCGCCGAGCTTGCCGGGCGGCATCTGAAGCCGGCGCTGCTCGAACTCGGCGGCAAGGCGCCGCTGCTGGTTCTTGACGACGCCGACATCGACGCAGCGGTCAATGCGGCAACCTTCGGCGCCTTCATGCATCAGGGCCAGATCTGCATGTCGACCGAGCGGCTGATCGTCGATGAGAGCATCGCCGACGAATTCGTTTCCAAGCTGGCCGCCCGCGCGTCGAGCCTGCCGGCCGGCGATCCGCGTGGCCATGTCGTGCTGGGCTCGCTGATCAGCAGCCAGGCGGCCGACAAGATGGAGGAGCTTGTCGCCGATGCCGTCGCCAAGGGCGCCAAGCTTGCCGCCGGCGGCAAGCGTGCTGGTACCGTTGTCGAGGCAACGCTGCTCGACCATGTGACGCCTGCCATGCGCGTCTATGCCGAAGAGTCCTTCGGGCCGGTCAAGCCGGTGATCCGGGTGAAGGGCGAGGACGAGGCGGTGCATGTCGCCAACGACACGGAATACGGCCTGTCGTCGGCGGTGTTCAGCCGCGACATCAAGCGTGCCATGGCGGTCGCCGCGCGCATCGAGGCGGGCATCTGCCACATTAACGGGCCGACCGTCGGCGACGAGGCGCAGATGCCGTTCGGCGGCGTCAAGGGCTCGGGCTATGGCCGCTTCGGCGGCAAGGCCTCGATCGCCGAATTCACCGATTTGCGCTGGGTGACGATCGAGGACCCCGGCCAGCACTATCCGTTCTGAGCCGGCCTCGTCTCGCTGTCGGCAATACGGACCAAACGGCCAGGGACGGCGTGAGGCGAACGCTGGCGGATCGCATCAGACCGGGCGCCAGTACGATGCAGCCAGTGTCGATGCCGCCGCCCGTGCGGTTGAAGGCATCGGTGATGTTGCTGACCGGCTCGGCGCAAAAGAACGGCTCGCCGGGCGGCGTGTAGAGAACAAGGAAATCGAGCGGCGCCTCGGCCTCGATGTCCAGTCGCCGTCCGTGTTCGGGCCAGGAGATCCGGGCGCGGCGCGCCCATCCGGTGAAAACCGTGTCGAAGTCCACTTCCGATACGTCGAAACCGATGGACGGGTCGGCTCCTGCCGGCGGCAGGACATGCCGGACGGGCAGGACCTCCGTGTCCGTCTCCCACATGCCTGACACCGGCGCCTGGACATGCGCCCACGGCGTCGACGGGAAATAGGGATGGAGGCCGAAGCCAAACGGCATCGGTGCGTCCGACAGGTTGCGTACCTTGATGGTCACGCAAAGCCTGCCGTCAGCCAGCGTTATCTCTTGCTCGGCTTCATAGCTCCACGGCCAGGAATCGGCGGCGTGGCGATAGCGCAGGACGATCGTGCCGGCTTCATGCCTGACGACCACCCAGGGCCGGCGCCAGCCATGACCATGCTCACGATGAGGATCGTCGGCGGTCGTCGGAAGCCGGATGGTGCGTCCCGCGAACTCGAATCGGCCGCCCCTTATGCGATTGGAATAGGGAACGAGCGGGAAGCAGGCCATGGCGCCGGCATCGCGACTACTGATCGCCGCTGGATCGGCCGGGCGCAGCCAATCCACAGCGGCGCCATCTTGCCACCATCGATACGACGCCAGCGCACCGCCGGCGGCCGGAGCAATGTCGACCGTCGCGATGCCATCGCTGATCGAGACCAGTTCCGTGCGCTGCGGGGCAACCGCAGCGAAATTCTTTGTCATCGGCGCTCCCCCGTCCCTTGACTCCAATCGCCATGGCGATAAGACATATCATATGAATAGTATGAAGAATAAGAAATCTTTTAGCACGGCACGGACGTCGCGGGTTGCCATGGCGGTTTCCAGCGGCTCCACCGCATTGCACGCGACCGTCGTCGAGCAGATCGGCCTGCGCATCGTGCAGGGCGACTTCCTGCCCGGCGAGGCGCTGCCCAATGCCGACGATTCCAGCGAGATGCTGGGGGTCAGCCGCACGGTGCTGCGCGAGGCGATCAAGGTTCTGGCGGGCAAGGGGCTGGTCGAATCGCGGCCGAAGACCGGCACGCGAGTGCGCCCACGCTCCGACTGGAATTTCCTTGATCCGGACGTGCTGTCATGGCGCTACACCGGCGGTGTCAGCGCCGACGATGTGCGGGCGCTGTTCGAACTGCGCCGCGCCATCGAACCGATGTCGGCAGCACTTGCCGCCCAGCGCGCCACGCCGGCACAGATTGCCGAGATCCAGGCGGCACTCGCCGAAATGGAAGCGGTGAGCGACGATGGCGACCGCTTCGCCAAGCCCGATCTGGTGTTCCACCAGACCATCCTGCGCATGACCGGCAATGAGCTGATCGGCTCGCTGGCGGCACTGGTCGAAACCGCGCTGGTGATGAGCTTTCGCCTCTCCAATGACAATCCGGAAGGCCAACGCCATTCCTTGCCGCTGCATCGCGAGGTGGCCGAGAAGATCGCCGCCGGCGACGCCGCCGGCGCGCAGAAGGCACTGCTGGTTCTCATCGACAATGCAGAGGACGACGTGCGCCGCAGCGTCGAGAACCGCAACAGACGCCGCCAGGATCGGGGCCAGCAATCGTGACCGACACCAAACGCAAACTGCGGTCCGAAGCCTGGTTCGGCGGTGAAGGCAAGAACGCCTTCATGCACCGCAGCTGGATGAAGAATCAGGGCATCCCGGCCGACGCCTTCGACGGCCGCCCGGTGATCGGCATCTGCAACACATGGTCGGAGCTGACGCCGTGCAATGCGCATCTGCGGGCGCTGGCCGATCACGTCAAACGCGGCGTCTACGAGGCCGGCGGTCTGCCGCTCGAGTTCCCTGTCATGTCGCTGGGCGAAAGCAACATGCGTCCCACAGCCATGCTGTTTCGCAATCTGGTCAGCATGGATGTCGAGGAATCCATTCGCGGTAACCCCATCGACGGCGTCGTCCTGCTGGTGGGCTGCGACAAGACCACGCCGGCGCTCTTGATGGGGGCCGCCTCGTGCAATCTGCCGACCATCACCGTTTCCGGCGGGCCGATGCTCAACGGCAAGTTCCGTGGGCAGGATATCGGCTCGGGTACCCATGTCTGGAAATTCGCCGAGGAAGTGAAGGCCGGCCGCATGCCGGTCGCCGACTTCCTCGCCGCAGAACAGGGCCAGAGCCGGTCGGCCGGCAGTTGCATGACCATGGGCACGGCCTCGACCATGGCCAGCATGGTGGAAGCACTCGGCATCGGCATGCCGGACAACGCCGCGATCCCGGCCGTGGATTCGCGCCGTGGCGTGCTCGCGCAGATGGCCGGACGCCAGATCGTCGATCTGGTCCGCAGGGACGTGAAGATTTCGGACATTCTCACGAAGCAAGCGTTCGAGAACGCCATTCGCGTCAATGGCGCGATCGGCGGCTCGACCAATGCGGTGCTGCATCTGATCGCCATCGCCAACCGGATCGGTGTCGATCTCAGCCTCGAAGACTGGGACCGCCTTGGCCGCGACGTTCCAACCATTGTCGACCTGATGCCGTCGGGCCGGTTCCTTATGGAAGATTTCTACTATGCCGGGGGGCTGGCTGCGGTCATGGCGTCGCTTGATGAAGTGGGGCTTCTTCATCGCGACGTCATGACCGTCAGCGACAAGACGATCGGCGCGTTGATCGACGGCGCGCCCAACTACAACCGCGAGGTTATCCGGCCGCTGAGCGAGCCATTGACCGAGCAAGGCGGCATCTCGATCCTGCGCGGCAATCTGGCGCCCAATGGCGCGGTCATCAAGCCATCGGCGGCAACGCCGGAACTGATGCAGCATCGCGGCAAGGCGGTCGTGTTCGAGAACATCGAGCATTACTACGCCCGCATCGACGATCCGGAGCTGGATATCGACGCCTCCTCGGTGATGGTGCTGAAGAATTGCGGGCCGCGCGGCTATCCCGGCATGGCCGAGGTCGGCAACATGCCGCTGCCGGCGAAGCTGCTCAAGCAGGGCGTCTCCGACATGGTGCGCATCTCGGATGCACGCATGAGCGGCACGGCCTACGGCACGGTGGTGCTGCATGTCGCGCCGGAGGCCGCGGCCGGTGGCGCGCTGGCCTTGGTGCGCGACGGCGATCTCATCGAGCTCGATGTCGCCGGCCGCCGGCTTGAACTGCTGGTATCGGACGAGGAGCTAGCGATCCGCCGCCGCGACTGGAAGCCGCCGGAGCCGCCTGAAGGCGGCTATCAGAGCCTCTATGTCGAGCGCGTGCTGCAGGCCGACAAGGGCTGCGACTTCGACTTTCTCGTCGGCCGGCGCGATGCCGGCATCCCCCGGCATTCCCATTAGAGAGGCGCGCGATGACGGATGAAATCGGCTACGCCATCTACCCAAGCCTCAAGGGCCGCAGCGTCTTCATAACCGGCGGCGGCAGCGGCATCGGCGAAAGCCTGGTGCGCCATTTCTGCGCGCAAGGCAGCCGCGTCGCCTTCGTCGATCTGGCGGAGGAGCCTTCCAGGCATCTGGTCGAGGCGATCGCGGCCGAAGGACACCCAGCGCCGCTGTTTATTCCGTGCGATCTGCGCGATGTCGAGCAGCTACAGGCGGCAACCGCGCAGGCGATGCGGCACAATGGCCCGATCCAGGTGCTGTGCAACAATGCCGGCAACGATGACCGCCATCAGACCAAGGACGTGACGGTGGCCTATTGGGACGACCGCATGGCGGTCAACCTGCGCCACCAGTTCTTCGCCGCGCAGGCGGTGCGACCGCAGATGAGCGCGCAGGGGGGTGGCTCGATCATCAATTTCGGCTCCATCACCTGGATGGTCGGCGATCCCGATTGTCCGGCCTATGTCACCGCGAAAGCCGCCGTCTACGGCATGACGCGGGCGCTGGCCCGCGAACTCGGCCCCGAGCGCATCCGGGTCAACTGCATGGTGCCGGGCTGGGTGATGACCGAGCGCCAGATGCGCCTGTGGCTCAATCCGGCCGGTGAACGCCAGATCGCCGAAAGGCAGTGCCTGCCCGACCGGCTGCAGCCCGCCGACATCGCGCGCATGGCGCTGTTCCTCGCCGCCGACGACAGCCGCATGTGCACGAGCCAGCAGTTCATCGTCGATGCGGGCTGGGTGTGACCGACACGGCTCCAAGGGAAGAAGGGTATTTCATGCGTCTTGTTCAGTACAGAATGCCGGATGGCAGCAGGCGGGTCGGCCGCGTCTCCGAAGACGGCAATCACCTGCACCCGCTCGACAAGACCGGCAGCGTGCTGGAGCTTGCCGAAGCGGCGATCGCCGAGGACATGTCCGTCGCGTCGCTGGTCGAGAAGCGCACGAGCGCTGCAACGATCGACTACGACGAGCTGTTGCGCGATGGCCGCGTGCTGGCTCCCGTCGATCATCCGGAACCGGCGCGCTTCCTGGTAACCGGAACCGGCCTGACTCATACCGGTAGTGCCGCCGCGCGCAACCAGATGCATGTTCTGACCCATGGCGACGGTGCCGCGGAATCCGATTCCTTGAAAATCTTCCGCATGGGGCTGGAGGGCGGCAAGCCTGGCGCCGGCAAGATCGGCATCCAGCCCGAGTGGTTCTTCAAGGGCGTCGGCACCTGCGTTGTGCCGCCCGGCGCGCCGCTGCCGATGCCGGCATTCGCGAAAGCCGGCGCGGAGGAAGCCGAGATCGTCGGGCTTTATCTCAATGGGCCGGACGGCCATCCCTATCGCATCGGCTATGCGCTCGGAAACGAATATTCCGACCACGTGACGGAGGGCGAGAACTACCTGTACCTCGCGCATTCGAAGCTTCGCTCCTGTTCGATCGGGCCCGAGCTGCTGATCGGCGACCTGCCCGAAGAAGTCCGGGGCCATTCCCGCATCCTGCGCGACGGCACTGTCATCTGGGAACAGGAGTTCCTGTCGGGCGAGGCGCACATGTCGCACTCGATCGCCAATCTCGAGCACTTCCATTTCCGCTACCCGATGCACCGAAGGGCGGGCGACCTGCACGCCTATTTCTTCGGCGCGGCGGTGATGAGTTACGCCTCCGGCATCAAGACGGCCTCCGGCGACGAGTATGAAATCCAGGCACAGGCATTCGGCAAGCCACTGCGCAACCGGATGGTGTCGGTGCCGGACGAGGGACTGGTCACCGTCACCCAGCTGTGACGGCAGAGGCCCGGAAATTACGGTCCACCAGAACGACAATGGGAGATTAAAAATGGGACTGAAGAAAGCGTTTCTAAAACTAGCGACAATCGGGCTCGGCATCGGCCTGATGACATCGGCGGCCTTGGCCGCGAACCTTCGGGTGTTGGCCTGGGACGGCTATGCCGACCCGGACTGGGTGAAGGATTTCACCGCGGCAACCGGCATCGGCGTCGATGTCGTCTTCATCGGCAGCGATGACGAGATCTGGGCCAAGATCAAGGGCAGCGAAGGCCAGGATTTCGATGTCTTTGCCGTCAACACCGCCCAGCTGCAGCGCTACATCAAGGCGGACCTGGTGTCTCCGATCGACATCACCAAGCTGCCCAACCAGAAGGAGGTGCTGCCGCGCTTTCGCGATCTGTCCAAGGTCAGCGGCGACACCAAGGACGGCAAGGTGTTCGGCATCCCGTTCTGCTTCGATTCCATCGGGCTGATCTACGACACCGACAAGGTCAAGCCGGCACCGACCTCGATGTCGGTGCTGTGGGATCCGGCCTACAAGGGCAAGATCCTGGCCTACGACAATGGCGAGCACAATTTCTCGTTCACCGCGCTGACGTTCGGTTACAAGGATCCGTTCAACCTCGACGCGGAGCAGATGGCGGCGGTCAAGGCCAAGCTGGTCGAGCTCAAGCGCAATGTGCTGAGTTTCTACACCACCGCCGACGAGGCGCAGCAGATCTACCAGAACAATGACGTTGCCCTGATCTGGGCCAATTACGGCCAGCAGCAGGTCAAGGCGCTGCAGAAGATCGGCGCCCATGTCGCCTACGTCAATCCGAGTGAAGGCGCTCTGGCCTGGCTCGACAATTGGGTGATCTCCAAGGGTGTGCGCGACAATGCCGCGGCCGAGAAGTGGATCGACTTCATGCTGACGAAGAAGGTCAGCGGCGAGCTTTCCGAGCGCACCGGTTTCGGCAACACCGTGGTCGAGTCAAGCAGCGCCGGCAGCAACGACAAGCTGGTCTGGCTGAACAATGTCGAGGACCCTCTGAAGCGGTCGGACATGTGGAACGAGATCAAGGCGACGCCCTGATCCTTTCCGCGGCCCGATCCAGAATGACCCGGCGGTCCGGACGTTCCGGACCGCCGCAGCGTATGCGAGACTGTACCATGAACCAGAACACCGACCTGCTGACGCTGCGGTCCGTCTCGAAATCCTACGGCACGGTTCCCGTGCTGCACGACATCGACCTGTCTATCCGGGATGGCGAGTTCCTGACCGTTCTTGGACCGTCGGGCTCGGGCAAGACCACGGTCCTGCGGCTGATCGGCGGGCTGGAGCCGCTGACCGCGGGCGAGATCCGCCTCGACGGCCAGGACATCAGCCGCATGCCGATCAACAAGCGACCGTTCAACACCGTGTTCCAGGACTATGCGCTGTTTCCGCATATGACCGTTTCTGGCAATGTGGGCTATGGTCTCTCGGTGCGCCATGTCCAGCGCAAGGAGATTGCGCGCCGTGTCGCGGAAGCCCTCGATCTCGTGCAACTCGGACGTTTCGCCGACCGCTTTCCGGCACAGCTTTCCGGCGGCCAGCGCCAGCGCGTCGCGCTCGCCCGAGCGCTGATCTGCCAGCCACGCCTGATCCTGCTTGACGAGCCGCTCGCCGCGCTCGACCTCGAACTGCGCCGGCAGATGCAGGAGTTCCTGAAATCCATCCAGCGCGAGATCAAGACCACCTTCCTTTTCGTCACGCATGACCAGGAAGAAGCGATCGGCATGGCCGACCGGATCTGCGTCATGCAGGCCGGCCATATCCGCCAGCTCGGCACGCCGCACGAGCTTTACTACAAGCCGAATTGCGAGTTCGTGGCGCGCTTCTTCGGCGAGAACAATCTGGTGGCCGGAAAGCTCGGCCCCGTCCAGGGCGAGCAGCGGCCGATCGAGACCGCACTTGGGCGGCTGATCTGTTCGATCAGCGACCAGCCGCATCTGAAGGCCGCACCAGACGGCGCGAGCGCCTTCGCGGCGTTCCGACCCGAGGCCTTGCATCTCGCCGACGCCACGGACGCCGACAACCGCTTTTCCGGCACCATCTCCGATCTGGCCTTTGCCGGATCGTCCACCGTCGCCACGATCACGGCGTGCGCGGACACTGCCGCGCAGCGGCTGCGGCTGCGAACCCCAAGCCGGATCGACGGCAGCGCGCTGAGATCCGGCGAGACGGTTTCGCTTTCGTTTGCGCCGCATGAAGGCCATCTGGTGCTGGCATGAGCGCGGCCGTCACGACACAGCCCGAGGAAAGGCGTTTGTCGCTGCTGGTGACCGTGCTGGCTTTCGCTCTGCCGGTGATCTTCGTCCTGGTGCCGCTGGCGATCTTCCTGGTCTACAGTTTCTTCAGCGTCGACCAGGGCACGATCGTCTACGCGCCGACGCTCGGCAACTATGTCAGGTTCTTTACCGACCCGATCTTCCTGCCGGTGTTCTGGAACACCATCGTGCTGTGCGTGTCGGTGGCCGTCATCTCCATCCTGCTCGCCTATCCCGCTGCCTATTTCCTGACGACGCTGAGAGGGCGGTGGCGCTATGCCCTGCTGATGCTGCTTCTGGTGCCGCTGCTGATGAGCTACGTCATCAAGATCTACGCGATCCGCAGCATCCTCGGCCTCAACGGCTTCCTCAACAAGGCGCTGGTGGCAATCGGCATCCTGCAGCAGCCGTCGACGCTTTTCGTGTTCAACATGAACGCCATCCTGTTGACGCTGAGCCTGCTTTTGATCCCCTTCGCAATCTTGCCTATCTTCCTGTCGCTGGAGCGGATACCGCAGACCTTGCTGCGTGCTTCCGACGATCTTGGCGCGAGCAGCTTGCAGACGTTCCTGCGCATCACCCTGCCGCTCAGCCTGCCCGGCGTCGCCTCGGCGGCGAGCTTCGTCTTCGTGCTGGCGATCGGCGATTTCCTGACGCCGCAGATGGTCGGCGGGATCAGCGGCTTCACTTTCGGCCGCATCCTCTACAGCCAGTTCGGCACGGCCTATAACTGGCCGTTCGGCGCCGCACTGTCGGTAGCGCTGGCGATCGTGGTGATCTGCGCAATCCTCATCGGCGAACGGTTCGGGCGCAGACGGGGGACGTCGGTATGAACGCCCTGCCCCGCCCCTCCACCATCTTCTTGGCCGCGATCACAACGCTGGTCGCGATGCTGCTCTACAGCCCGCTATTGGTGCCGATCGTGTCGTCGTTCTTCGCCATCTCGCACGGCGATGTCGACTGGTCGTCACCCACCCTCTCGACCTACCGGGCTCTGGCCGGGAATCACGACATCCTGGCTGCCTTGCGCACCACGCTGATCGTCGGCCTGTGCACCGTCGTGCTCGCGGTGGTCAGCGGAACGTTGCTGGCACTCTATTATCACGGCCGTCGCTCGGGGCGCGCGATCCTGCAGTTCATCATCTTCCTGCCGTTCCTGATGCCGCCGATCATCAGCGGCCTGGCGCTGCTGATCTTCTTCCGCGAGATCGGCCTCGAACGTTCGCTGCTGACGGTCGTCATCGGCCATACGGTCTTCGTGCTGGCGATCGTCTATCGCACCGTGCTGATGCGGCTGCAGTCGATGAGCCGCACGCTGGTCGAAGCGTCCTACGATCTCGGCGCCACCGGCTGGCAGACCTTCTGGCGCATCATCCTGCCGAACCTGTCGAGCGCCATGGTCGGCGGCGCCATCCTGGCCTTCGCGCTGTCGTTCGACGAAACCATGATCACCATCCTGGTCACCGGCACGCAGAGCACGTTGCCGGTCAGGCTGTGGGCGATGATGCGGCTTGGCTTCTCACCCGACATCAATGCACTGGTGGCGCTGATCCTGATGTTCACCGTGCTGCTCTGCGTCCTCGCCGCCCGTTTCCTGATCCCCAGGCAGATGGCGACGGAGCGGAACTGAGCGCTGGCTTACAGGGCGATGCTTGTCATCGGGGAACGGCAGTTGGATCGAGGTCGAAGACACGCCCCCGATTGAGGATGTTCTTCGGGTCGAGCGCCGTCTTCAGCCGCCGCATCGTGGCGATTTCGGCGTCGCTGCGCACCAGATGCAGCCACTGTTTCTTGTCGAGGCCGATGCCATGTTCGGCCGAAACGCTACCTCCCGCCGCCGCCACACCGCGATAGACGATGCCGTAGGCGGCCGCCGGATCCGCCGTCAGCACCTGGTAATGCAGATTGCCGTCGCCGAGATGACCGAAGACATAGATGTCGGCGCTGGGATCGACGGCATGGATGGCCGCGTCGGCTTCTTGCAGGAACGCGCCCATGCGCGCCAGCGGGATGCTGATGTCGACGCCGATCAGGCCTTTGATCGAAAACAGCACGCGATTGGCGTCCTCCCGCACGTCCCAGAGCGCCCGGAATTCGCGCGGCGACTGCGAGACGACGACATCGTCGACCACGCCGTCCTCGACCGCCTGCATCAGGACCTCGGCGAAGCGCTCGCCGTCGCGCTCGGGCTCGCTGCCCTGGATTTCGGCCAACACATAGACCGGAGAGCCCACAGGCAACGGCGCCGGCATGGCCATGCTGGCAGCCATGACGTCATAGAGCGGTGCGAAATTCACCTCATAGGCAGACAATAACGGGCCGAGCCTTTGCCGCAGCAGCCCGAGCAAGGCGATCGCCGCATCGAGCGAAGCGAGCGCGCAGAAGGCGTTCACCTCGGAGGCCGGCTTGGGGTGCAGCCGGAGCGCGGCGCGGGTGACGACACCGAGCGTCCCTTCCGCGCCGATGAAGAACTGGCCGAGGTCATAGCCGGAATTGTCCTTGGGCAGGCCCTTGAGCGAGGACAGCACGCTGCCATCGGCCAGCACGGCCTCCAGCCCGAGCACCTGCGCCCGGTACATGCCATAACGCAGCACGCGGATGCCGCCGGCATTGGTGGCGATGTTGCCGCCGACCGTCGCCGAGCCGCGCGCGCCGATATCGACGCCGAACATCAGCCCGGCGCCGTCGGCCGCCTCCTGCACCGCCTGCAGCGTCGCGCCCGCTTCGGCGACGATGCTGGCGGCTTGAGCGTCCGGCGCGGCGAGGCCACTCATGCGTTCCAGCGACAGCACGATCTCGCCGGGCTGGACGCGGGTGCCGCCAGCCAGCCCGGTGCGCCCGCCCTGGACGACGACCGGCTGGCCGAGAGCGTTGCAGCCAGCGAGCGCTGCCGCGACACCGACGGTATCGCGCGGACGCAGCACGACTTCGGGCAGCACGCCAAGCTTGCCGTCGGGATCGTCGCGATAGCGCTGGTCGACATCGGCGCCGGCAAGCACGCCGCCCGCGCCCAGCCGATCGCCAAGGGCGGAGAGAAGCCGTTGCGTTTCAGGTGACATCGGACTCAGGCGCCGGCGTGGCGAAGCGCGTCGTCTGCGTCCCGCGACCGGATGGGCCGATGAGTATTTCCGTCCGACACGCTTGCCATCCTTCAACTGCAGCCGGCCGATCCTATTCGGGATCGCCTGCCGTGCAAGCGATATCGCCTGCCCTGAGCGACGCCGGCATCAATCACCGTAAGACGCGATCGATGCCGGCAGCACTATGTCTGCTTACTGAAGCTTGGCCTGCAGCGCGTTGACGTCGTCGGTGGTCATTTCGCCGTCGGTGGTCACCTTGCCGTCGATGATCTTCCACAGCCGGAACGGGCCGGTGATGTCGCCGAATTTGTCGAAGGCGACCGGACCGATGACGCCTTCGTAGCGGATCGGCTTGCCGTCCTTGATCAGGCCGAGCGCCTTGGCGAACTCCTCCTTGCCGGCGAAGATCGGCGTGCCGGCCGGATCGACCGCCTTGTACATGGCATCCTTGATCTTGGCCGGATCCTCCGAGCCGGCAATGGCGATAGCCAGCCCGACAATGGCCCCGGCATCATAGGAACGATCGGCCGCCGGGTTGGAGGGTTCGATGCCGGAGAATGCCTTGTAGTTCTTGGTGAAGTACTCGGTCGATGCGGTCGGGCTGGTTCCCGACGACGTGCCGTAGGCGTCCTTCAGATAATCGGCGCCAACCGATTCAATGAAATCAGGGCTGTTCATGCCGTCATTGAGCAGGAATTTCTGCACGCCGCCTTGCGAAATCCAGGTGCGGGCAACGGTGGCGCCGTCGACCGGCGTGCTGACCAGATAGAGGCCGTCCGGCTCGCCGGCCATCGCTGCCGTGACTTCCGAGGCATAGCTCGACTGCTTCTCGTTGTAGGGCGTGTCGGAGACGATGGTGCCGCCGAGCGCTTTGTAGGCGCGCGAGAATTCGGCCACCATGTTGACGCCGAAATCGTTGTTGACGTGGATGATCGAAAGCTTCTTGAAGCCCTTGTCTATGGCGTATTTGGCGGCAGCCACACCTTGCAGCGCATCGGACGTGATGGTGCGGAAGAAGATGCCGTTGGTCTTGCCGTCGCGGCCAAGCGCGGTCAGCGTCGGCGAGGAGGACGCCGGCGAGACCTGGACGATCTTGGCAGGTGCTGTGACAGAGGTCAGGATCGGGATCGACACCGACGAGATGATGCCGCCGATGATGACTGGCACCTTCTTGACCTGGACCAGCTGGGTCGCGGCGTCGACGGCGATGTTGCCCTGGCTCTGGCTGTCGCGCGTATCGGTCACCAGATCGCAGCCGCGCACGCCGCCGGCTTCGTTGATGTCGCGAAAAGCCATTTCGACCGACTTGGCGCCGGCCTGGCCGTATTCGCCGGCCGGACCGGTCAGTTCCATGACGAGGCCGACGGTGATCTTGCAATCGGCGGCCTGCGCTGCGCCCGCCATCGTGACGAGAGCAAGCGCGGTGGTGAGTTGGAGTATCGTCTTTCTCATTGTTGTTCCCCTTTCGTTACTCGACACTAATTGATCTCTGGAGCCTGTTCAGCGTTCCGGCACCTGCAGCCAGGTTTCATGCAGGTGTCGCCATTCGACGCCGTTGGGCGCCGATGAACTGGTGGTGAAGACAGCGCTCGACTGGCGGCGGCTGTGCTTGCCGCCGCGCAACTGCGCCTCGACGTAAAGGACGACGATGGAGTCCTCGGTTTGCCAACCGGGCCTGATATCCTCGATCGAAATGGCAAACCCGTCGTCGCACGTGGCGCGGCTTGAGCGGACATGATCAATCACAGCGTCACGGTCGAGGATCTCGCCGCTCGGTGCGATCATGGTCAGGCCTTCGCCCATGACGTCTTCGAAGCGCGAGAAATCCACCGTGTTCGCACGCGCGGCGACGAACCATTCAACGAAGAAGCGATGCAGGCCGACGACCTCGGCGCTGGCCCGCGAAAACAGCGTCGAGTTGCTGGCGCTCATGTGCGGCCTGCGTTCAAATTGTAGTGCATGATCGAGCCGTGGCGGCCGTGACGGTCGCGCTCCAGCGCGTAGACATCGCCAAGGGGACCTTGGCCCTGCGCGATCACAGCCGCGATCTTCGCCCGGTCATCGGCGTCGAGCGGGACGTCCATGATGCCAGCATTGGCGAGCGCATGCGCCTGATTGCGGGCGCCGACGATGACGGCGGCGACTCGCGGCTGATCCAGCACCCAGGCGCTGGCGATGGTGGCGATGTCGACGCCGTGGCGGTCGCCGACGGCCTTCAATGCATGGAGCAGCTGCTGGAACAGGTCCCAGCCGCCGAAATCGTCGATGATCAGCTTGTATTTGACCAGCGAGCGGTTTTCGAGCGGCGTGCTGGGTTCGGCGACCCCAAGCCATTTGTCGCTGAGGAAGCCGCCGGCTACCGAACCATAGCAGAGGAAGCTGACGCCATTTGTCTTCGCAAGCGCTGCGAGATTGTGCGCAGGCCGCTGATCGAGTACCGAATATTGCAGTTGCTGGCTGACCAGCGGAATGCCGGCGGCGAGGATTTCGGCCAGCCGAGGCGTGTCGAAATTGGTGGTGCCGAGATTGCGCACCTTGCCCTCGCGCCGAAGCTCGTCGAGCCAGCCCATCGCCTCGACATAGCGAGGCTGGTCATAGTCCCACCAGTGAAACTGGACGAGATCGAGCCGCTCGGTCTTCAGCCTGCGCAGCGACTGCTCGACGATGCCCCTGATATAGTCGCGGCTGATCGTTGCCAGCCGTTCCAGGTCGGGCACCAGCTTGGTATGCACCTTCATTCTTGCGGCAACGTCGAGGCCGCGCTCACTGGCCAGCCGCAGGCGCGCGGCGCCGATCAGTTCCTCGACGCCGGTGTAGATATCGGCGCAATCATAGGTCCAGATGCCAGCATCGAAGGTGGCGATCAGGTCGGTCACCGCCTGTTGTCGGTCGATGGCGCCATGGCCGCCGGCAAGCTGCCAGCCGCCGCGAATGACACGCGAGATGGTGTAGCCGGGGCCGAGTTCGAAAGTCTTGGCGGTCATCCCTTGTCATTCTCCTTCGGCAGCGGCACGGCCGTCGTCTCGGCATGGCTGAACCGCCGTTTGCCGGTCCTGATGATTCGTAGCCGGCTGGCGCAATTGGGATCGGGACAGGCGATCTCGGCGTCCGATGTCATCCAGTCATTGGCATCGGTCGGGCGCTGCTTTGCCGCCAGCAGCG
The DNA here is from genome assembly GCF_007003935.1 of Mesorhizobium sp. WSM4310. Classification (NCBI taxonomy): domain Bacteria; kingdom Pseudomonadati; phylum Pseudomonadota; class Alphaproteobacteria; order Hyphomicrobiales; family Phyllobacteriaceae; genus Mesorhizobium; species Mesorhizobium sp. WSM4310. The sequence goes on along the minus strand of NZ_VFTA01000001.1, from coordinate 98,847 downwards.
GCAGCACGGCGGCGAGCGAATAGATCGAGAAGCCCTGCCCTGCCGGCATCGACAGCATTTCGCCCTTGAGTTCAAAATAATCACCCGCCTTGGCGCCACAATAGATCGGCTTGCCCTGCGGGATGACCGCCTCGACGCGAAGGTCGAAGAGCTCGAAACTGTCGTCGGCCATGTCAGGCCTCCACCAGGCTGAAGGTGACGTCGCAGGCGCCGTTGCGGCGGATGACGCCACATGAGGCGGCGAATTGGTCGCGCTCTTCGGCGCGTAGCTGCGCCACCACGCTGCCGGCCAGCCAGCCGATCGGGAACAGAAGCCGCGCGCCCTGTCCGTAGTAGAGGCCGATGTCGAAAATGGCATCGGGGTTGCCGCCCCACATGCGCGGCGGAACGTAGGACAGCACGATGTCTCCGGGCTGCGGCGTCAGCGTCGCGTTCTCCGCCGGCAAGGGCCTGGCATAGGGCTGGCCATCGAGATCATCTGATGGAATCGGGCAGGAGATTTCCGGTCCCGTCCACATCGCATGGATGCCGGGGACGACACGTGGCGTGGCGAGGTACGCCTGGAGAAAGGCGGCGTTTTCCGGCGCCTTTTCGGGCCGCAGCAGCGCCGTCACGGAAAGCTGCGAGCGCGGTTCGGTGATCCTGATGGCCGGCTTGTTCATGTCTGGCCTCTCGCGGCGGCGGATTGAAGCTTGTCGCGCAGGAAGGCAAAGGGCCGGCTGATATCGGCCACCAGCGCCTCGCGCGCCGCTTGCGCATCCTGCTTGGCGAGCGCCGCGACGATGCGGCGGTGATAGTGCGCGGTGTCGACCTCACCGGCGTCGGAAAAGGCATAGATGGCGACGCGGATGCAGGGGCCCGATTGCAGCCACAGGCTTTCGATCATCGGGATCAGCACGGCCGAGCCGCAGCAGCGGTAGATCTCGAAATGGAAGCTCTGGTTGAGCGTCGCTTCGCGGTCGATATCCTTCTTGTGCGTCAGGGCCCGCATCTCGTCCCACTCGCCGAGCATGGCTTCAATCGAAGCGATCTGGCGCGGGTTCATGCGCGTGGCGGCAAGCGCGATCGCCTCGCCTTCGATAAGTGAACGGGCGCGCAAAAGGTCGTCGATACGCTCCAGCGTGATCGGCGGCACGCGCACCGAGCGGTTGGGCAGCGCTTCCAGCGCCTTTTCCGTGATCAGCCGGCCGAGCGCTTCGCGCACCGGCATGGTCGAGGTGACCAGCGCATCGGCAAGGCCGCGGATGGTCAGTACCTGGTTCGGCTCGAACAGGCCGCCGATCAAAGCGCGGCGCAATTCAGAATAGACGCGATCCTGCACGGTCTCGCGGCCGACCGGCGTAAGCTGGGCTGCGATTGTTTCGTTGGTTCGCTCGATGGCAGCCTTCTGCATTCCCGGCTTTTGCCCCGTTTTCGGCTTGCGGATGAAATTAAAGCCGAATAGCGTGATCAAAGCAAGTGTGATCACAAATCAAAAATCAGGAGACGGCGATGATCGTCTTCGGCCAGAGGGTTTGATGAGCGAGGCAAGCGAACGGCAGGGGAAGGACACCCGTGCGCCGGTTCTGACGGCAAGGCATGTCGTCAGGCGGTTCGGCGGCCTCGTCGCCGTCAACGATGTCTCGTTTGACGTCAAAGCAGGCGAAATCCTTGGCCTCATCGGGCCGAACGGCGCCGGCAAGACGACCATGTTCGACCTGCTGGCCGGCAGTATCCTGCCTTCCAGCGGCGACATCCTTATCAACGGCGCGAGCGTCTCGGGCGAAGCCGCGCATCTGCGCATCGGCCGTGGCCTTGGCCGCACCTTCCAGATCCCGCGCCCGCTGCCCAATCTGACGCTGATCGAAAACATCATGCTGGCGGCACAAGGTCAGGCCGGCGAGAAATTACTCGCAAACTTCGTCACGCCATGGCGGGTGGCGGCACAGGAAAAGGTGGCCAGGGCAAAGGCGCTCGACCTGTTGGAACTGGTGACCCTCACCCATCTGGCGCATGAGCCGGCGCGCGTGCTGTCCGGCGGCCAGCGCAAGCTGCTCGAACTTGCCCGTGTCATGATGGCCGACCCGGCGATCATCCTGCTCGACGAGCCGGCAGCCGGCGTCAACGCGACGCTGCTGGAAGTCATCATCGACCGCATCCGCGACATCAATGCGCGCGGCATCACTTTCCTTTTGATCGAACACAACATCGACATGGTGACGCGGCTCTGCCACCGCGTGCTGGTCATGGCGAGCGGCCAGTTGCTGAGCGAAGGCACCGCGGAACAGGTCGCCCGCGACCCGCGTGTCATCGAAGCCTATCTCGGAGGCACGGCATGAGCGAGACCGTCCTCGATGTCCACGATCTCGAAGCCGGCTATGAGCCTGGCGTGCCGATCGTGCGCGGCGCCTCGATCACTGTCGGAAAGGGCGAGATCGTCGTCGTCCTCGGCCCCAACGGCGCCGGCAAATCCAGCTTCATCAAGGCGATCGCCGGCCTCGTCCCGATCACCGCCGGCACGGTGTTTTTGGACGGCAAGGACATCACGGCCGCGCCCGCCCATACCATGGTGCGGCTTGGCCTGGCCTTCGTGCCGCAGACCGAGAATATCTTTCCGCTGATGTCGGTCGAGGACAATCTGAAAGTCGCCTGCGGCATCCTCGAGCGACGTGAAATCCCTGCGCGTATCGACGAGATGTATGCGGCCTTCCCGGATCTCGTGCGCCAGCGCCGCACCGCCGCGGGCAATCTGTCGGGCGGACAGCGTCAAATGCTTGCGGTCGCCCGCGCCCTGATCGTGCATCCCAAGGTGCTGGTTCTCGACGAGCCGTCGGCCGGCCTGTCGCCGAAATTCGTGTCGATGGTGTTCGAGATGCTGGCCGGCATCCGCAAATCCGGCGTCACCATCCTGCTGGTCGAACAAAATGCCAAGGCAGCACTGGCCATCGGCGACCGCGCCTATGTGCTGGTCGAGGGCAAGGACCGGCACGAGGGCGTCGCTTCCGAGCTGTGGAACGACCCGGTCGTCGCCGAACTCTATCTCGGCCAGCGCCCTGCTCGTGCCGGCAAGGGAGGCGCGGCATGAGCCTGCAATTTGTCGTCGACGGATTGCTGACCGGCTCGATGATCGGGCTCGGCGCCATCGGCGTGACGCTGACCTATTCGATCCTGCGCTTCTCCAATTTTGCCCATGGCGACTTCATGGCCTGGGGCACCTATGCGACGCTCGCCGTCGTCAGCGCCATTGGCGCCACCTTTGGCAAGATGGCACCCATCGCGCCGCTGTCCTTCGGCTGGCCGCTCCTGGTTGCCCTGGTCGTCGGCATGGCCTTTACCGCCTTGCTGGCGCTGCTGCTCGACAAGGTGCTGTTTTCGCGGCTGCGCTCGCAGGGCCAGGCCATCATCGTGGTGATGGCGAGCTTCGGCGCCTCGATGGCGCTGCGGAGCCTGCTCGAATTCACCTTCACCTCGCGGCCGACCTATTTCAGCCGGGCGATCCAGATCGCCATGCCGGTCGGCTTCGGCATACGCATAACCCCCGACCAGATCGCGCTTCTGCTGCTGACCGCCGTGCTGGTGCTCGGTGTGCATCTTTTGATGACGCGCACGCAGACCGGCCGCGCCATGCAGGCACTGAGCCAGAACGCGGCGCTGGCCCGCATCGTCGGCATCGACGTCGCCAGCGTCGTGCGCGTCACCTGGGTCATCGGCGGAGCGCTTGCCTGCGTCGCCGGCGTGATGATCGGCATTCTGGTGCAGATCCGTCCGTTCATGGGCTTCGACATGCTGCTGCCGATGTTCGCCGCCGCAATCCTCGGCGGCATCGGCAGCATTCCGGGCGCGGTGCTCGGCGGGCTGATCATCGGGCTCGCCGAGGCCGCCGCGGTGCAGCTGATCGGTGCCGAATGGCGCGCCGCCGTGTCCTTCATCATCCTGATGGCTGTCTTGTTCGTGCGGCCGATCGGCCTTTTCGGAGTTCGGGAAAGATGATCGATATCATCGGTTACGGCGCCTTCTTCCTGACCACCGCGCTGATCTTTTCGCTGGTCACGCTGGGGCTCAATCTGCAGTGGGGGTTGACCGGCCTGTTCAATGTCGGCCTCGCCGGTTTCGTCGCCATCGGCGCCTACACCTCGGCCTTGCTGACCACACCGGATGATGCCGCGCGGTTGGGCGGCTTCGGCCTGCCGATCCTTGTCGGCTGGCTTGGCGCCATGGTCGTCGGCGGCATTGCCGCTGCCCTGACCGGCATGGCGACACTGCGGCTCAGGTCCGACTATCTGGCGATCACCACTTTCGGCGTCGCCGTCGTCGTGCAACTGGTCGCGCTCAATGCGCAGAAGCTGACGGGCGGGCCGTTCGGCATCGGCTTCATCCCGCGTCCCTTCGGCGGCCTCGCCGAGACGCCGCTGCTGTTCAACCTGTCCAACCTCGCCGTCGTCTGCGCGGTCACGCTGATCGCCTATCTCGCCCTGGAGCATCTGTCGCGCAGCCCCTGGGGACGCGTGCTGAAGGCGTTGCGCGAGGATGAGCGGGCGGCGATCTCGCTGGGCAAGAGCGCGCGCTTCTACCGCGTCCAGGCCTTTGCCGTCGGCGGCGCGATCATGGCCCTGGCCGGCGCACTGCAGGCGCATTTCACCGGCTTCATCGCGCCGGACAATTATTTGCCGATCCTGACGTTCCAGGTCTGGGTGATGCTGATCGTCGGCGGTTCCGGCAGCAATCTCGGCGCTGTCATTGGCAGCATTCTGGTCTGGGGGATATGGGCTGGGTCGGGTACGTTGACCAGTGCGCTGTTTGCGCCCGAGCAGCAGGCGCGTGCGGCCTCGCTGCAGATCGTCGCCATCGGCGTCATGCTCTGCGTCATCCTGCTGATCCGGCCGAACGGGCTGTTCGGCGACAGGCCGCGTCGCCCGCGCTTCGGGAAGCGAGCAAAAGCGGCGGCGATCAAGAGCAGTTCCGGCTCATGACCGCTGCGATCGGGCAGGAAGCGCACGGCGCCTCACTCTGGCACGCCGTCAGCCGCAATCGCCGGGAACGGCCGGCGCTGAGAGGCGGGCTGGATGTCGATCTGGCCATCGTCGGCGGTGGATTTTCCGGCCTGTCGGCCGCGCTGCACGCCGCCGAAAAAGGCATCTCGGTCGCCGTCCTCGAAGCCGAAATCATCGCCTGGGGCGCGACCGGCCGGAATGCCGGTTTTGTCGTGCCGAACTTCGCCAAGATGGACCCGGACAGCATCGTCGCGCATCTCGGCCCCGAGCGCGGTGAACGCCTGATCGACCTTGCCGCCGGCAGCGCGGACCTGGTCTTCAGCCTGATCAAACGACACGGTTTTGACTGCGACGCGGTGCAGAACGGATGGATCCAGCCGGCACATTCGCCTGCAGCGTTCGAGAAGGTCAAATCGCGCGCCGGGCAATGGGCACGGCGCGACCGGCCTGCGGTCACATTGGATCGTCAGGACGTCGAGGCCCTGACGGGCGCGCGCGGCTATGTCGGCGGCTGGATGGACCGTTCGGGTGGCGTGCTCAATCCGGTCGCCTATGCGAACGGACTGGCCAATGCGGCGCGGAAGGCTGGCGCCAAGATCTTCGAGCACACGCCGGTCAGTTCGGTCGATCGCATGGCCGATAGCTGGTCGCTGAAAACGCCATCGGGCTCGGTGCGTGCCGGCAAGGTGCTGATCGCCACCAACGCCTATGGCGGGTCGCTCAATCCGCTGCTGCAACGTAGCTATTTTCCGCTGAAGATTTTCCAGATCGCGACCGAGCCTTTGCCGCGCGAGGTGCGGACGCGTCTGCTTCCTGGCGGGCAAGGCGTCGGCGACACCAGGCGCAATCTCTTCACCTTCCGCTTCGATGCCGACAACCGGCTGATCAGCGGCGGCATGCATATTCTGAGCGCCGGCGCCGACACACGTGTGCCGCAGACAATCTGGCGGCGGCTGGCCAGGCATCTCGACCTGCCGGACCTGCCGCCGCTTGCCTGTGGCTGGTCGGGAATGGCCGCGGTCGAACCGGATTTCCTGCCGCACCTCCTGGATCTCGGGCCAGGGCTGATCGCCGGCCGCGCCTGCAACGGTCGCGGTATCGCCATGACGACGGCGATGGGCAAGGCGCTGGCCGACTGGGCCGCCGGGACCGAAGCGCGCGACTTGCCGCTGCCCTTCGCGCCGCCGGCGCCGATCCCCTTCCACGCGCTGCTGCGGCACGCGCCCAACGCGCTGCTCGGCTGGAGCATGCTGCGCGACCGGCTGGACGAGACAGCGTAGGCCGCTCCAGCCGCCGTCCGATCAGGCCGTCGTGCGAAGATTTTCAGAGAGAACCGCGGCCGCCAGGGCGATGTCCTGTTCAAGGGAGACCCGGACAGCAGGGCCATCGCGCTGCTCCAACGCAGCAACAATCCTGCGATGCGCGTCGTTCGACTGCGGAATATATCGCTCGGCCTGCATCAGAAGCTTGAGATAAGGCCCGACCCGGCCCCAGAGGTCGCGGATCATGTTCAACAGGATCGGCGCGCCGGCATGCTGGTAGATGGCGAAGTGAAACGCCTCGTTCAGCGCGAGATAGGCGCTGGCGTCGCCGGCCTCGATGGCGCGCTGCATGCCGGCGAGCGTCGCCTGTATCTCGACCAGCCCGCTATCGCTCATCCGCGTGGCGGCCATCTCACCCGCCAACCCCTCGACGGCGATGCGGATATGGGTCAATTCCTCGAAGGCCGGGGCCGACAGCAAGGGCACGATAACAGAGCGGTTGTTCTGCATTTCGAGCAGCCGCTCGGCGACCAGTCTTTGCAGCGCCTCGCGGATCGGCGTCGTCGAGATGCCGAAGGTCTCGGCAAGCTTGCGGATGACCAGCGTCTGGCCCGGGCTGAAACCGCCTGAAATCAATTCCTGCTTGAGCGCGCCATAGGCGCGGTCGTTGAGGGTTTGATGTTCGAGCTTCAGCATGCGCGGTCCAGATCACCAATTCGACAAAGCGCGGTCGAGCGTCTCGGCCAACTGCTCGGCATTGTCCCTGGCAAAGGGCAGAGGCGGCCTGATCTTCAGCACATTGCCGCGCGGACCGCAGGACGAGATCAGCACGCCATCCTCGCGCATGGCTTCGACGACAGAAGATGTCTTGCTGGCGGCCAGCGCCGCGTCGCCATCCGCCGTCAGCTCGACGCCGAAATAGAGACCGTTGTGCCTGACGTCACCGACCATGCCGTGACGGCCCTGCAGAGCGCGCAGCAGGTCAGCCGTATAGGCGCCGACATTGCGCGCGTTCTCGATCAGCCCCTCGCCTTCGATCACGTCCAGAACCGCGATGCCGACGGCGGCCGCGACCGGATTGCCGCCGAAGGTGTTGAAATAACCGGTATTGGAGCCGAAGGATGAGACAAGCCGCGGCCGCACCAGCACCGCGCCCATCGGATGGCCGTCGCCGATCGGCTTGCCCATGGTGACGATGTCGGGCTCGAGGCCATAATTGGCAAAACCCCACATGCCCTGGCCAAGGCGGCCGAAACCGGACTGGACCTCATCGGCGATGACGATGCCGCCGGCCTTCCTGACGTGATCCGCCGCCTCGCGCATGACCGCCGCGTCGGGGAAGAAAATGCCGTCGCTGGAAAAGGCCGAGTCGAGCAGCAGCGCCGCCGGACGGATATTCTGCGCACGCATGTCATCGATGGCGGCCGCGACATTCTTGGCGAAGTCCTTCGCGGCGCGGCCGTGGTCGCGGAACGTGTCCGGCGCCGCCACAGTCCGGTGGTGCGCGGGCACGCCCTTCGCGCCGACCGCCGCCGGCGACAGCTGCGCGGTGGCGATCGTGGCGCCGTGATAGGCGAAATCGGTGATGATGACGCCGGTGCCACCGCTCGAATGCTGCGCGATGCGGATGGCGAGGTCGTTGGCCTCGCTGCCGGTGCAGGTGAACATGGCATGGCCGAGATGGGCCGGAACCGTGCCGAGCAGTTTTTCCGCGTAATCGAGGATGATCTCGCTCAAGTAGCGGGTATGGGTGTTGAGCGTGGCGGCCTGTCCCGACAGTGCCTCGACGACGCGGGGATGGCAGTGCCCGACCGAGGCGACATTGTTGTAGGCGTCGAGGAATTTGCGGCCTCTCGCATCGTAGAGCCAGACGCCGCTGCCGCGCACCAGATGGATCGGGTTGCGGTAGAAGGCGCGATAGGTCGGCCCAAGCAGGCTGGCGCGGCGTTCGAGCAGAGCGCGATCGCCTGCCGAAGCGTCGGCGTCGGCAAGGACGTTCGTGGGTGAGGACTGGGACACGGGCATCTACTCCGGATTGGAATGGTCGAGAAAATAACGGCGGGCCTCATCCGATGACAGCCCATCGAGCCGTTCGAGCGAGGTCCAGACCTCGGCGATGAGGCGCAGCACATAGGCGCGCTTGGCCGGAAACCGTTCCGCCTGCCAACTGGCGATGTTGGCAATGAGCGCAAGGCGGGCACGGACCAGATCGAAAAGGATGCCGATTTCTTCAGCCTCGAGCGGCTGCACGGATTGATAGCCGGCGACGAAGCGCGCGGCCGGCGCCAGCGGATGACCTTCAGCCGGCCAGCGGTAGACGGCGCCGATGGCGAGATCGCAGATCAGCGGCGAGTGGATCATGTCGCCGAAATCGAGGATGCCGCTCACCACCTCCGGCCGCGAGGCATCCATCACCACATTGTAGGAGTTCATGTCGTTGTGGACGATCTGGGCGCGCAGGCTCGGAATGACCGGCGCCGCACGCGCCTCGAAGGCATCGATGACGCGCTCGACCATGGTGCGGTGGCCGGCGTCGGCGATAAACGCCAGCATCGGCCGCGTCTTGGCGACCTTGCGGATGTCCCAGAGCAGGTCGCTGCCGGCGGCTGGATGGAAGAAGCCGCGCAGAGCCCGGCCAAGCCGGGCGAGGAAAATGCCGAGATTGCGATCCTGCGCCGCCGACGCGGGGCAGCGCGACAGCAACTGGCCGGGCAGATAGGTGACCAGCCGGATGATGCGCGGCGCCGATCCGCCGACGCTGACCGTGAACTGCGCTTCGCCCTCGAGGCTCTTGCGCACCGAAGGGACCGGCAAGGTCGGGTCGACCCCCAGGATGTGGTCGAGAGCCTTGTTCTGGAAATCGGTGAAGCCGGCCTCCTCCGCCGGATGGGAAATCTTGAGGACGAACTCGCCCTCGCCGTCGGTATGGATGTGGAAATTGTGGTCGCGTTCGCCGGGCAACGGACGCGCGCTGCCGGCGAGGCCGTAGTGCCGGCGCAAGATGGCAAGCGCGTCGGCAATCGAAACGTCAGGCGCATCCTCGGCCAGCGTTTCGCCAAAGCCGTCTGGCACGGCCGCATTCATGAGCTTACCTCCGGATCGATCGGCTCGAGACCGCACCAGTCGGCGATGAACAGCGCAATGGTCTGGGTGACCTTGCGCACCGAATCCAGATCAACGGCCTCGTCATAGCCATGCGGCATGCGGCAGATCGGGCCGTAGACGATCGCCGGCGTGTCGGCATAGAGGCCGAAGAAGCGCGCATCCGTCGTCGCCGAGGTGACATGCTCCGTCAGCGGCTCGCCCCAGACGGCGGTATGGCTGCGGCGCAGCACGGCTTCCATCTCGTCGGCACCTTCCAGCACATAGCCCTCGGCCATGAAGCCATTGTAGCTCATCTTGGGCGGGCGATTGGCCAGGAAGGGATCGGCACGGGCCGCATCGGCGATGCAGGCTTCGAGCTCGGCCCTGGCGTCCTCGAGCTTCTGGCCGGGATAGGTGGCGACCCGCATCTCGAATACACAGCGCGCCGGCACGCTAGATGTCCATTCGCCGCCTTCGATCTTCCCGAGGTTGAAGCGGATCGGATGTGGGTGATCGCAGAAATGCTTGTCATCGACCTTGCGCGCATTCCAGACGATTTCGAGCTGCTTCAGCGCCTGGATGATGAGAAAGGCCTTCTCTATGGCATTGGCGCCGGCCGAGAAAGCGCCGGAAGCGTGCTGCGGATCGCCATCGACCTCGACCCTGAACCAGATCGGCCCTACCTGCGCCCGCATCAAGCGCGGTTCCAAGGGCTCGGGAATGAAGGCGGCATCAGCGCGGTAGCCGCGTTGCAGGCAGGCGAGGGCGCCATTGCCGGTGCACTCCTCCTCGACCACAGACTGGAGGTAAACATTGGCGGCCGGCTGGCAGCCGAGGCTGCGCAAGGCGGCGAGCGCGTAGAGACAGGCCGACAGGCCGGCCTTCATGTCGCCGGCGCCGCGGCCATGCATCCAGCCATCCTCGATCGCCGGATCGTAGGGGTCGCGCACCCAGCGGTCGAGCGGCCCCGTCGGCACCACATCGATATGGCCGTTGAGGATCAGCGAACGGCCGGTGGCGTTTCTCGGCGTGTGGGCGGCGACGACATTGAAGGCATCGTCATAGGAGACCGCTACCGGCGAAAACCCCGGAAGGTCGCGGATCGCGTCGACATCGACACGCCACATGTCGACGGCATAGCCATCTGCCTCATAGGCGGTCGCCATGAAGGATTGCGCCGCGTGCTCCTCGCCGCGCTGGGAGGGAAAGCGCACGAGTTCCGCCAGGAACGCGACTTGCCGCGCGAAGCCGTCGTCGACCGCGCGCAAAATGGCTTCGTCGGCAATTCGCTCAGGCATGATATTCCGCTTTCCCGTGAATGGTGTATCATATCTCATATGCCATTTCCTGGAAAGGCAAGGAGACAGGTCGGGCCAAAACTATGGCCCAACCCGGGAATCTCTTGGCAGGCGGGCGCAGAGTTGGCATCAGCTTCTTGCATGCCAGTAAAGCTGCATGGCGAAGATCGAGGACAGATGCAGGTCACCGAAGGCGCATTGCCGGATGAAATCACCGATCTCACGTCAGGCTACCGGCGCGTGCCGGCCGGCAAGATCGTCAATGCGGTGACATGGATGGAAGCGCGGGCGCCGGTACCAGGTCTCGCCCAGCCCCTGGCCATGACCCGGATCTCCAAGCCCGACAGCGCCGCCTACCGCGCGATCTTCCTCGTGATCGGCGCTCCCTGGCTGTGGGATCGCGCCGCCGAAATGTCGGATGCCGAAGTATCAGCGCATTTCGCCGATCCGCGCCAGCATCTCTACTATGGCCATGATGACAGCGGCGGCCATGTCGGCATGGTCGAATTCCGCATGGCCGACGGCAACGAGATCGAGATCACCTATTTCGGCCTGTTCCCCGGCTTGACCGGCCGCGGCCTTGGCAAACGGCTGATGGCCGGCGCGCTCGACCAGGCATGGCGCCTCGGCCCCGGCCGCATCTGGCTGCACACCAGCAGCATCGACCATCACAGCGTCATCGGTTTCTACCGGGCTTGCGGGTTTGAGCCCTATGCGGCCGGCTTCGAAATCACCGACGATCCCCGGATCAAGGGAACCTTGCCGCGCGATGCCGCCCCGCAAATCCCGTTGATCGAAACGGAATGGGTGCCCGGCGCCAGATGAGACCGTCTTCGGAACCCGCCGGCCTGTCATCGTCTCACCATCGCCGGTGGGTGCGGCGCGAGAGCATCCTGTCGAGGCTGGAGCGGCATGTCGACACGCGCATCGTGCTGTTCGCCGCGCCCGCCGGCTTCGGCAAGTCGACGACGATGGCGCAATGGGCGGCTGAGGTCGCGCGCCACGGCCGGTTGACGGCATGGTTGTCCTGCGAGGCGACGGACAATGACGAAGGCGCCTTCCTGTCGCATCTGGTGGGGGCGCTGCGCCACCTGGTCCAGAATCCTGCAGAGCTCGACCTCGCCTTCCAGTCGAGCCCGATTCCGCAACTCGATGTGGTGCTCGCGGCGCTGGTGGCGGGTTTTGCGGCGCGCGACGCCGAAATCACCCTGTTCTTCGACGACTACCATGTCGTCGAAGCGCCAGCGGTCAAACGGTTCATGGAACGCCTGACGCGGCAGGCGCCCACCAACGTCGCCTTCATCATCGGTTCGCGCAACCTGCCCGACCTGCAGCTCGGCAAGCTCAGGGTGCTTGGCGACGTTTTCGAAATCGGCCCGGACGACCTGCGTTTTGCTTCGTCCGAAGCCGAAGCCTTCTTCAACGACAAATTGGGTCTCAGCGTCAGCAGCGGCACGGTCGAGACCCTGTGCTCGCGGACCGAGGGTTGGGCCGCCGGCCTGCAACTTGCCTCGCTGTCGCTCAGCGCCGCGCATGCACCGGAAACCGTCATCGGCAATTTCACCGGCGCCAACCGCAACGTCGCCGATTTCCTGATGGGCGAAGTCTTCCTGGGGCTACCGCCGGCCCTGGCGAAGTTCCTGCTCCACAGTTCGATCTTCGAGCGCTTCAGCGCCGAAGCGTGCCGGGCGGTCCTGCGGGCGGCGGATGCCGAGGCCGATATCACCGAGATCGAGACCCGCAATCTTTTCCTGGTGCCGCTCGATGAGGAGCGGCGCTGGTTCCGCTATCATCATCTGTTCCATGACTTCCTCAGCCGCGAAATGGAGAGGCGCGAACCGGAGATGATCGCACCGCTGCACCTGGCCGCCGCCGAATGGTTCGGCGAACGCAAGATGCTGACCGAGGCGATCGGGCATGCGCTCGCCGCCGGCGACCACGCGCGCGCGGCGGTGTTCGTCGAGAACAACGCGCTCGAGCTCATCGCCCAGTGCCAGTTGCTTTACGTGCGCCAATTGCTGGCGCTGCTGCCGAGGAAACTGGTCGACCAGCGCATCCGCCTGCAGCTCGTGGTGCTGTGGCTGGCGGTGCACAGCAGCCAGCCCGAGATCGCCCAGCAGACGCTCGCCAGTGCGCGCAAGCTGGTTGAGACCGGGCCGGCCGACAGCAAGGATCCGGGTACGCTGACCGGCACCACGATCGAGGCCGAAATCGCCGTCCTCGATGCCGCCGTCCACAGCACGCTGGAGCGGTTCGAAGCCGCGCGCGACACCGCATTGGCCGCCCTGCGCATCATCGCGCCCGATGCCTGGTTCATGGAAGGGGCGACGGCCAATGTCATCGGCTACAATCTCTACGCATTGGGCGACCTCGAGGGGGCGCGGGCGGCGGTGGACGCGGCGCGCAAGGCGCATGAGCGAAGCGGCAGCCTGCTCGGCGTCACCATCGCAAATTGCTACATGGCGGTCATCGAACGCTCGGCTGGCTGTCTGCCCGCCGCCGAAAAATTGCTGCGCAACACGATCATCGAGGCCAGGACGCGCATTGGCGCGAATTCCTATGCCGAGGCGCTGGCCGGAACGCTGCTGGCCGAACTCGCCTACGAGACCAACGCATCCGGCGAGGCACTGACGCTGGTCGAGAATCTCGGGCCGCTGATCGAGGGTGCGGCGGTCATCGTCTATCCCCTGGCCAGCGTGCCGACCTATGCCCGCGTCCTGCAGTTGACCGGTCGCGGCGACGCGGCACTCGACATGCTGGAACGCGTCTACCAGCGCGTGCGTGGCTCCGTCTACCGCCGCCTCGCTTCGGTGCTGGTGCATGATCGCATCCGGCTGCTGATTGACCAGAATCGCATCGCCGAGGCACGCACCCTGCTCGACGAGCATCGCCGCGAAAGCGCGGAAGCCGCCCCCACCGTCGCCAACGAATTCGAGTTCTTCGCCGAAGGCCGGCTACTGACGGCGGAAAAATCCTCCGCGGCGGCCGCGGCGCTTTTCGACGCGCTGCTGGAGCGGACGAAAAGCAGCGGCCGCATGCGCCGCCACATACTGGCGCTGATCCTGCGCGCCAAGAGCGCCGGCCATGACCAGCGCGAGGCCGACCGTTATCTCCTCGAAGCGCTGCGCCTTGCCCGGCCTTCCGGCTTCATCCGCTCCTTCGTCGACGAAGGCAGGCCTGTGGTCGAAGCATTGATGCGGCTGCGGGCGGCGCAAGCAAAGACCGACCCGTCCGTGTCGGCCTATGCGACGCGCATCATTGACGCCGCGCAGGCCATGCCCGTGGCGACACGAAAGTTGGCCGCCCCTGCAGCCGAGAAGGAACAGCTCACCCAGCGCGAATCCGAGCTGCTGCGTTGCCTGTCGGAAGGCATGTCCAACCGCGATATCGCGGTTGCGCTGTCGGTCAGCGAAACGACGGTGAAATGGCATTTGAAGAACATTTTCGGCAAGCTCTCGGTCTCGAACCGTGTCCAGGCCGTGCGTGCCGCACAGGCGGCGGCAAACCTCCGCCCCCCTCCGAAAGGAGGGGCATAGATACCAGGCACAACCCCTCTTTCGGGTCGGGTCGTGGCATCGTTAGCCTGCTAGCGTCGTCCGGACTTTAAAGGACGCTGCTCATGGCGACAGGTTACGTTTTTCACGAACAACTGATGTGGCATGACACTGGCCCCAGCGCCGACATGATGCCTCCCGGCCGTTTCGTGGAACCCGGCCGGCACCTGGAATCGCCGGGGTCGAAGCGTCGGCTGAACAACCTCATCCAGGTCAGCGGCCTGGCGCGCCACCTGGTGCCGATCCTTGCCGAGCCGGTGACGGTCGAGGATCTGCTGCGCGTGCACACGCAGCGCCATGTCGACGACATCAGGATGCTCAGCGAACGCGGTTCCGGCTTCGCCGGCCCGCAGGCGCCGATCGGCCTCAACAGTTTCGACATCGCCCTGCTCTCCGCCGGCACCACCTATGCCGCGATGCGCGCGGTGCTGACCGGCCGTGTCGACAACGCCTATGCGCTGGCGCGGCCGCCGGGGCATCATGCCGAGCCCGACCAGGCAATGGGCAACTGCCTGTTCTCCAACATCGGTGTTGCCGTGCGCCGGTTGCAGCATGAAGGCCTGCTCGGCCGCGCGGCGATAGTCGACTGGGACGTGCATCACGGCAACGGCACCGAGACGGTGTTTTATTCCGATCCGTCGGTGCTGACCATTTCCCTGCACCAGGACAATCTCTATCCGACCGGGCGCGGCGCGCTGGCCGACAATGGCAAGGGCGAAGGCGAAGGCTACAACATCAACATACCGCTGCCGGCCGGCAGCGGCACCGGCGCCTACGAAGCGACCTTCGACCGCGTCGTCGCTCCGGCGCTGCGCGCCTACAAGCCGGATCTCGTCATTGTTGCCTCCGGCTTCGATGCGTCGGGCTTCGATCCGCTCGGCCGCATGATGCTCAACAGCGAGTGCTTCCGGCGCCTCGCCGCGCGCATGGTGGCGCTGGCGGCCGAGACTTCCAACGGACGGCTGATGATGACCCATGAAGGCGGCTATTCCGAGGGCTATGTGCCGTTCTGCGGCCATGCCGTCATCGAAACGCTCGCCAATCACCGCACCGAAGTGGTCGATCCGCTGTCGGACCATATCGACGAATGGGCCGGGCAGGACTTGCAGCCGCATCAGGCCGCGGTGATCGATGCGGCCGAAGGCCTGCTCGCCGGGCTGCGCCAACGCCTCGCAAGTGCTGCCTGACACGATGGATTTTGTCGTCACCACGCTCCTCAACGCACTGACGCTGATCAGCATCCTGATGCTGGTCGGGCTCGGGCTGGCGATCAGCTTCGGCCTGATGAACGTGACCAATCTGGCGCATGGCGAATTCGTCACCGTCGGCGCCTTCGCGGTCTATTTTGTCCAGAGCGTCGGCGGCTCGTTCTGGCTGGGGCTGCTTGCTGCCCCGATCGCCGGCGCGGTGGTCGGCTGCATCCTGGAGTTCGCCATCATCCGCCATCTCTATTCGCGGCCGGTCTCGACCGTGCTCGCCACCTGGGGCGTCAGCCTGATCCTGCAGCAGGGGCTGGAACTGACCTTCGGTCTCGGCGCCAAGCCGGTTACGCCGCCGATCGAGGGCACGCTCGACTTGTTCTTCACCGTCTATCCCGCCTATCGGCTAATCCTGATCGCCATAGCCATGCTGACCTTGCTCGGTGTCGTGCTGCTCATCAGCCGGACGTCGTTCGGCCTCGACATCCGCACCGTCATCCAGAACCGCGAAATGGCCGAAGGCGTCGGCATCAACACGCGGCGCACCTACGCCATCGCCTTCACCTTCGGCGCGGCCATCGCCGGGCTCGCCGGCGGGCTGGTCGCGCCGCTGGCGATCGTGCTGCCGCAGATGGGAGTGAACTATCTCGCCAACGCCTTCTTCGTCGTGATTGTCGGTGGCGTCGGCTCGATCGGCGGTCTCGTTGCCGGAAGTGTTTTCGTCGGCGGGCTGACGAGTGTGCTCAACTACCAGATCTCGCCATCGCTGGCACAGGCGATCGTGCTGCTGGCGGCCATCGTCGCCGTGCGGCTGCGGCCCAACGGCCTGTTCAACGGAGCGTCGCGATGATCGCGCGCGACCGCAACTGGCTGGTGATCTTCGCCGTCTGCGTGACGCTCGCGATTGTCTATCCTTTCTTCGCCGACGGCTACCAGCTGACGGTGATCCGCGACGCGCTGATCTTCGGCCTGTTCGCGGCGAGCCTCGACTTCTTCTGGGGCCGCACGGGCATTCTGTGTTTCGGCCATGCCGCCTTCTTCGGCATTGGCGGCTACATCATGGCGCTCACCACCCTCAACGACGCCATCCCCTTGGGCAGCGTGCTCGGCATCCTGGGCGCGATTGCGGGTGCTGCCTTCGTCGCCGCCATTATCGGCTACTTCCTGTTCTTCGGCGGCATCCGCGGCAGCTACTTCACCATCGTGACGCTGGCCATGGGCGTCATCTGCCAGCAGGCCGCGGTCTCCTGGAGCTCGGTCACCGGCGGTGACAGCGGGCTGATCGGCATCCCGCCGATCGCGTTCGATCTCGGCGGGCTGCATGTCGATCTCAGCCAGGACCTGCCCTCCTACATCTTCGTTGCGGCGATCGTCGCGGTGGTTGTACTGGCGCTGTGGTCGATCAGCCGTGGTCGCTGGGGCATGGTGCTCACCGCCATCCAGGACAATGAAGTCCGGGCGGCCGCCCTTGGCCACAATGCGCCGCTAAGGCTGCTCGCCACCTTCGTCCTGTCCGCTGCGATCGCTGGGCTTGCCGGCGCGCTCTATGTCTGCATGGCCGGGCTGGTGGCGCCCGATTTGTCCGGGCTGCTGCTGTCGACGGAAGTGATCGTCTGGGTGGCGGTTGGCGGGCGCGGCACGCTGCTTGGCCCGGTGCTGGGCGCCATCGCCATCCAGCGCGCGCAGCAGACGATCAGCAGCTTCAACCCGAGTCTGTGGCCCCTGCTGCTCGGCTGCGTCTTCGTCATCATCGTCTTCGTGCTGCCGGACGGCATCCTGTCGATCTATGCGCGGCTGAAGGGCCTGTTCAACGGCAGGAGGCCGGCGCAATGAGCGACGTGCTGCTTCAGGCCGAGAACGTCGGCATCCGCTTTGGCGGGCTGCAGGCGCTGGAAGCGTTGAACCTGACGGTGCGCGACAAAGAGCTCTGCTGCATCATCGGGCCGAATGGCGCCGGCAAGAGCACCTTCCTCAACCTTTTGACCGGCACGCTTCGCCCGACCAGCGGCAGCGTGCGCTTTCTCGGCCATGACATCGCCGGCCTGCCGCTGCACCGGATCGCCCGGCTCGGGATCGCCCGAAAATTCCAGATCCCGTCGGTCTTTCCGAGCCTCTCGGTCGAGGACAACCTCAAGGTCGCACGGTGGGGGGCCTCTTCACCGGTGCGTCCGGTCGGTGAGCTGCTGGACCTGGTCGCGCTTGGTAACCGCGCGGCCACGCTGGCCGGCGAACTGGCGCACGGCCAGAAGCAATGGCTGGAGATCGGCATGGCGCTGGCGATCGAACCAAGGCTGCTGCTGCTCGACGAGCCGACCGCCGGCATGACGCCGCAGGAAACGCTGGCTACCGCCGAGATGCTGCTGCGGCTCAAGGGCGAGTTCTCGATCGTCGCGGTCGAGCACGACATCCGCTTCGTGCGGGCACTGAACTGCGAGACGCTGGTGCTGCACCAGGGACGCCGGCTGCGCAGCGGTCCTTTCCACGACATCGAGACCGACGAAATGGTCCGCGATGTCTATCTGGGGAGGCGCTGACCATGCTGCGGACACTCGCGGTCTCGGCCGGCTACGGCCTGCTGCCTGTGCTGAACGGCATCGATCTCAGCGTGGCACCGGGTGAAGTCGTCGGCCTGCTTGGCCGCAATGGCGCCGGCAAGACGACGCTGCTGCGCGTCATCGCCGGCAGCCTGAAGGCGAGCGGCGGCGCCGTGGTTCTCGGCGATCAGGACCTTACCAACGCGGCGGCCTTCCGCCGGGCGCGGGCGGGCATAGCGCATGTGCCGCAGGGCCGCGGCATCTTCAACCAGCTGACCGTGCGGCAGAATTTGGAGGTCGGCACGCGCGCAGCCAGGGACCGTGGCGACGGCGGCATTCCTGACGACACCTTCGGCTATTTTCCGATCCTGCGCGAACGCGAGGCGCAAATCGCCGGCACGCTGTCGGGTGGCCAACAGCAGATGCTGGCGATCGGCCGCGCGTTGTGCGGCCTGCCTTCGGTGCTGCTGCTCGACGAGCCGTCGGAAGGCATTCAGCCGAACATCGTGCAGTCGATCGCCGAACTGGTGCCGCGCATCGCCCGCGAGCGCGGCATCGCGATCGTTCTGGTCGAGCAGAATCTCGATCTCGTTCTCAAGGCGGCGGACCGCTGCCTGGTGATGGAAAAGGGCAGGATCGTGCACGAGGGCACGCCGGCGGCGTTCGCCGACGAGAGCCTGCTGAAGGACCTGTTGGCCCTATGAGGCGCGCCTGGACCTGCTGACTTTGTAAGGCGTGCATGGGGCGCGCCCGGACTGGAAGGGAACATAACAATGATAAGCAGAAGAACGATCCTGAAATCCGGCGGCGCTGCCGCCGCCTTCGCCATGGTCGGCGCGCCGTCGATCCTGCGCGCCGCCGACACCGTCAAGGTCGGCCTGTCGATCCCGATCACCGGGCTGCAGGCGATCCTCGGCGAGACGCTGCTCAATTGCTACAAGCTCGCCGCCGCCGAACTCAACGCCGCCAACGGCATTGGCGGCCGCCAGATCGAACTGTTCATCGAGGACAACCAGACCACGACCAAGGGCTCGATCGACAAGGCGCGCAAGCTCATCAACGAGGACAAGGTCGATGTCGTCATGGGCACGATCATCTCGCCCGAGCGCAGCGCGACGCTGTCGGTGACCTCCAAAGCCAAGAAGCTGTTCTTCTACCCGACCAATTTCGAGGGTGGCGAATGCAATCGCTACTTCGTCGCCACCGGGCCGATCCCGATGCAGCAGGTCGACCCGATGATGCCATGGGTGGCCGAGAATCTCGGCAAGACGATCTACATCATGGCTTCCGACTATGCCTGGCCGCAGAAGATGACGGAGGCAATCACGGCAGCTTACGAGAAGACCGGCGGCAAGATCATCGGCGCCGACTACTATCCGTTCGGCACCACGGATTTCGGCCCGGCCTTCCAGAAGATCAAGTCGCTGAAGCCCGATGTCGTCTGGTCGATGGTGGTCGGCAACGATGCCGTCACGCAGCTCAAGCAGTATCGTTCTTTCGACATCAAGCAGCCGCTGATCGCGCCGCTCGACGAGGTTTTCAACAAGGACGCGCTGCCGCCAGGCGTCGCCGCCGGCACCTATGCGCCGCAGCCTTACTGGATGGCGCTCGACAATCCGGTCAACAAGAAGTTCATCGCAAGCTTCCGCGAAAAGTTCGGCCAGGAGAAGATGGTGAACGGCATCGGCGAGGCCGGCTATAACGGCCTGCATCTCTATGCGCTGGCCGCCGAGAAGGCCGGGTCACTCAGGGATGACGATGTGCTCAAGGCATTGCCGACCATCGAGTTCGACGCCCCGCAAGGCAAGATCCGCGTCGATGCCTCGAACAACCACACGCTCTGCCATTCCTATGTCGGCAAGGCGGCGGCGGACGGCATCGGCTACGAGATCGCCAAGGATTTCGGCACCATCACGCCGGTCACGCCTTACTGCAAGGTGTAGGATCTTACACTCAAGCGGCCCTGACGGCGGCTTAACCGCTGCCGTCAGGGCGTCCGCGGCGCCGGCAGCCGCTCGCGCAATTCGTCGACAAGCACCCTGGTGTTTTCGGAATAGTCGATGGGCACGACGACGAGATGCACACCGCCGCCGGTGAAGGCCCGTTCCAGCGCCGGCCGCAAATCGGCGATCTCCGTAACCCTAGTTCCCTTGGCGCCATAGGCCTCGGCATATCTGACGAAATCGGGATTGCCGAAGGTCATGCCGAAATCCGGGAATTCGTCGACCGCCTGCTTCCAGCGGATCATGCCATAGGCGTGGTCCTCCAGCAGCAGGATGACCAGGTTGAGCTTCAGCCTGACGGCGGTCTCCAGTTCCTGGCTGTTCATCATGAAGCCGCCGTCGCCGCAAATGGCCATGACACGGCGCCGGGGATAAAGCAGTGATGCCATCATCGCCGACGGCAGGCCGGCGCCCATCGTGGCCAGCGCATTGTCGAGCAGCAGCGTGTTTGCCATGCGCGTGCGGTAGTTGCGTGCGAACCAGATCTTGTACATGCCGTTGTCGAGGGCGAGGACCCCGTCCGCCGGCATTACGGCGCGCACATCATGCACGATGCGCTGCGGCGTGAAGCGGTCTTCGGCGGCGCGCGCGGCGATGCGGCTCAGAATGCCTTCCCTGAGCGGCAGCAAGGCCTGCGCGTTGGGGATCTTGCCCTCGATGCGGTCCGCCAGCAGCGCCAGCGACGGGCCAAGATCGCCAACGATCTCGGCCTGCGGGAAATAGACCTGCTCGACATCGGCCGAGTGATAGCCGACATGGATGACCTTCGGCCCGTTGGCGCCCATGATGAAGGGCGGTTTCTCCACCGTGTCGTGGCCGATGGTGATGATCAGATCGGCCTGTTCGATGGCCTCGTGCACATAGTCGCGCTCCGACAGTGCCGCCGTTCCCATGTAGAGTTCGGTGCCGCCGGGCACCGTGCCCTTGCCCATCTGCGTGGTGAAATAGGGTATTTGCGTGCGCAGCACGAACTGGGCGACATCTGGGGTCACACGCGGACGCGACGCCGCCGCGCCGAACATCAGCAGTGGACGCTTGGCCTCCAAGATCATGCGGGCGGCGCGATCGAGCGCGTCCGCGCTGGCCAACGGCAGTTCGACCGGGTGCGTCGGCACCAGCGCCATCGGCTCGCACTCGGCCGCCGCAATGTCTTCCGGCAGTTCCAGATGCACCGGGCCGGGCCGCTCTTCCTGGGCAACGCGGAAGGCCTCTCGCACCAGCGAGGGGATCATCTTGGGCGAGACGATCTGGCGCGACAGCTTGGTCAGCGGCTTCATCGCCGCGACGATGTCGACGATCTGGAAGCGCGCCTGCCGCGATGACAAGATGCCCTTCTGGCCGGTGATCATGATCATCGGCATCGCGCCGAGCAGCGCATAGGCCGCGCCGGTCGTCAGATTGAGTGCGCCAGGGCCAAGCGTGGTGATGCACACGCCTGCCTTGCCGGTGAGCCTGCCATAGGTAGCGGCCATGAAAGCAGCCGCCTGCTCATGTCGGGTCAGGATCAACTGGATCGACGAGCGGCGGATCGATTCGACGATGTCGAGATTCTCCTCGCCCGGAATGCCGAAAATCCGGTCGACCCCTTCATTCTCGAGAGCCGCCACGAACAGATCCGAACCTTTGGTCATGAACCGCCTCTCCTGCAATGCACACGTTCCGCCTTCATATGGCATTGGAAAGCGGCACCTCAAAAAGCGCAAGCCTGCTCTGTTGGCGATCAGCCCATCAGTTTCGGCAGGGCGGCCGCCAGCGCATCGATGGCGAGCCTAACCTTGAGCGGCAGATGCGGCGTCTGCAGCCAGAGCGCGTGGCAGTCGTAGAGATAGTGCGGCTGGTCCGGCAACAGCGCGACCAGCCCACCGGCCTCTATGCGCGCGCGGACCAGCCACCATGGCAACCACGCCAGCCCCATGCCTTCTGCCGCTGCATCGGCGATGGCATCGAGATCGTCGAGCCGCAGGCGGCCGGTCGGCATGATCTCCTGTGCGGATTGCCCTTCACGCGCAAACAGCCAGGGCTGAACGACCTGGCCAAGCCTGCGATAGACAATCGCCTGATGATCGGCGAGGTCTTCGATCCGCCGCGGCTCGCCATGAAGCCCGAGATAGGCGGGCGAGGCACAGACGACCATGCCTTGCCGCGCAACGCGGCGGGCGATGATGCCCGCCTTATCGTCCAGATCGCCGGTGCGGATGGCAAGGTCAAAGCCGTCTTCGGCAAGATCGGCGAAGCGGTCGCTGAGTGACAAATCGAGTTCCAGCATCGGATAGTGCCGCGCCAGCTTCAGCAGCACGGGGGTGACGCAGTGGCGGCCGAAATGCGCCGGCATGGTCACGCGCAGTCTGCCTCTCGGTTCCGAAAACTGGTCGGCGGCCAGCGCATCGGCGGCTTCCGCCTCGGCCAGCACGATGCGGCAGCGTTCATAATAGGCGCGACCGAAATCGGTCAGGCTCTGGCGGCGCGTGGAGCGATTGATGAGGCGAACGCCGAGCCGCTCTTCGAGAGAACGGACATGCTTGCCCACCATCGGCCCGGACAGGTCGAGCGCTACCGCCGCTGCCGCGAACGAGCCAAGGTCGACCGCCTTGACGAACACGGCCATGCTCTCGAGCCTATCCATATTCGAAACCTATGGTTTCTACTGCTTTACCCTTACGCCCATTTATCTATCAAGTCTCTGGCTACATAGCCTATTCGGTACAGATAATTTGGAGTAACCCGAATGGCTCGTACTGTCTATTTCCATCAGCATGGCGGTCCAGAAGTCCTGCGCATCGAGGATATCGATCTCGCTCCAGCGGGTCCGGGAGAGGTTCAAATCCGCGTCAAGGCACTCGGCCTCAATCGCGCCGAGGCACTGCTGCGTGCGGGCAGCTATATCGAGACGCCCGCCCTGCCCTCCGGGCTTGGTCTCGAGGCGGCGGGAATTGTCGAAACGGTAGGCGAAGGCGTGAACGATTTCGTCCCGGGCGACGCCGTCAGCGTCATCCCGCCGCAATCGATGGCGCGCTGGCCGGCTTACGGCGAGCTGGTCACCTATCCCGCCGGGCTCATCGTCAAGCACCCACCGTCGCTCGACTGGCAGACAGCGGCGGCTGTCTGGATGCAATATCTCACCGCCTATGGCGCCCTGATCGACATCGCCAGACTGAGCAGTGTAGACGCTGTCGTCATCACCGCGGCCTCCAGCAGCGTCGGGCTTGCCGCGATCCAGATCGCCAACAAGGTTGGCGCGACAGCGATCGCGGTGACGCGAACATCGGCAAAGAAACAGGTCTTGCTCGATGCCGGCGCGGCGCATGTTGTGGTCCTGGCCGAGGAAGATCTCGCCGCACGGCTGAGCGAGATCGCCGGACCGCAGGGCGTGCGCGTCGTGCTCGATGCAATCGGCGGTCCGATCTTCGAGCCGCTGACAGGGGCAATGTCAAAGGGCGGCATTCTCATCGAATATGGTGGACTGAGCCCCGAGCCGACGCCGTTCCCCTTAGCTGCCGTGTTGGGCAAGACGCTGACGTTGCGTGGTTATCTCGTGCACGAGATCACCGGCGCCCCAGAGAAGCTGGAGATCGCGAAGGCGTTCATCCTTGAAGGCCTGGAAACCGGCACGCTGAGGCCGATCATCGACAGGATCTTTGCTTTCGACCAGATCGTCGAGGCGCACCGCTACCTCGAATCGAACGAGCAGTTCGGCAAGATCGTCGTAACGGTTTGAGCGACGGCAGCGGCCAACAAATCATTCTTGCCGGCAATATCGCCCTTGAAGCCCTGGCTCCGCATTCCTAACTGTCTGGAGCGGGCCGGGCCCCTCTGACGATCGCTTCTGGTGATTGTGATGTCGGACCGCTTTAACGGGCCCGTTTCCACCTTTTTCGGTCAAGCGGGCTCAATCCTTTCGGTTTGGAGCCCCGTATGACATCTTCCCTCCTTGGTTTGGTTTGCCCCTCCTGCCGTGTCGCGCTCGTGATGAGCGAACGCCAGGGTATCGAGATCGACTATTGTCCGCAGTGCCGTGGCGTCTGGCTTGATCGAGGCGAACTCGACAAGATCATCGAGCGTTCCGGCAGGGAGGCGTCGCCTGCGCCGCAGCCACAGCCGGCAGCCTTCTCCCAGCCGCAACACGGCCGCGATGACGACTATTCGCGCTCGCAGGGCCATCGCTATCCCAAGCGGAAGAAATCCTTCTTCGAGGAATTGTTCGATTGACCGGATGACGCCCGGCGCCTGCTGAAATTTCCAAAAAAGCCACATCGATAAAGGTTCATCTGCGATGATGTCTCGCACCAGCCGATTTGCAACCCTGTTTGCCGGGCTGTTCCTGGCATTCTCCATGATCGCGATCGATCATGCCGAGGCGCGGCGCGGCGGCAGTTTCGGCAGTCGCGGCACGCGCACGTTCCAGTCGCCGCCGCCGACCAGGACCGCGCCGGCGCCGATCGCTCCCGTCGCGCGTTCGATGACACCCAACACCGGTGTGAACGCTGCCACCCGGCAGCCGCAGGCCGGCCCACAGCGGCCGGGCTTCATGAGCGGTTTTGGCGGAACGATGATGCGCGGCCTGCTGCTCGGCGGCCTGATCGGCCTGCTCGTCGGGCAAGGGTTCGGCGGCCTGGCCGGCATGTTCGGCTTCCTGCTTCAAGCCCTGCTCATCATTGGCGCGATCATGCTGGCCATCCGCTTCTTCCGCTCGCGGTCGGCGCAGGGCCCCACCCCGGCGCTCGCCGGTGCCGGCAATGCCCAGGCGCCGCGATTTGAGAACCGCGCTCCGGCACAGCAGCAAACGGCCGGCTCGTTCACAATCCCCGGCTTTGGCGGAGGTTCGGGCGGAGGCTCTCCGGCTGACGTCTCCGAGGAGATCACGCTGGCTCAGAGCGACCTCGACGCATTCCAGAAGCTGTTGACCGACGTCCAGGAAGCATTCGGGCGCGAAGACCATGCCGCCCTGCGCCGGGCGACAACGCCCGAGATGGTGTCCTATCTCTCGGAAGAGCTGGCCGACAATGCCCAGAAGGGTCTCCGGAACGAGGTCTCCGATATCACCTTGCTGCAGGCAGACATCGCGGAAAGCTGGCGCGAGGACGACCGCGACTACGCCACGGCCGCGTTGCGCTACGAGTCTCGCGACGTGATGCGCGAACGCGGCAGCGGCAAGGTCATCGAGGGCGACGAAGACCATCCGACAGAGACGACCGAACTGTGGACTTTCACGCGTCAGAATGGCTCGAGCTGGAAACTCTCGGCAATACAACAGGCCTGAGCCGGCCATTGAAGGAGGGTCGTCGCGGGGCGCCTTAGCGCACGATCCTGACGCACATAGGTGTGCCGATCTCGATGGTGCGTCCGATGTCCGTCAGCAGGCCTGCGCACCGAAATAAGGCGCCTCCCGAACCACAAACACCAGGGCAATCCTTTCATGATTTCCTCCCCGCCGGCCCGCGCGTAAGCGCGCGGGATTGGGCAAAATTTCGCCCGCCCTCGCTTGCAACATTGCCCCATATGTGAAAATACTATTTACAAAAGAAGATTAGCGGGAGGAGACGTCATGCAGTCCGGCGCTTCGAGGCGTGTTCATATGGCTGGCCTGAGCCTGCTGC
This sequence comes from Mesorhizobium sp. WSM4310, assembly GCF_007003935.1. Classification (NCBI taxonomy): domain Bacteria; kingdom Pseudomonadati; phylum Pseudomonadota; class Alphaproteobacteria; order Hyphomicrobiales; family Phyllobacteriaceae; genus Mesorhizobium; species Mesorhizobium sp. WSM4310. The sequence continues at coordinate 73,349 of NZ_VFTA01000001.1, read as the reverse complement.
GAGACTGCCGGTGCCGGCCATGAGCGACTTCGCGCCCACCGTCGGCGTTGCCTCGACCTTCCCCCAAAACATGCCTGAGGCGCACGCGGCATTGCCGGTGTGGAACGCCGAGAACTGGTTCTACGAGGACTGGCCGGTCGGCCAGAAAATCCGCTCGTTGCGGCGCACGATGGCGGAGGGCGACAGCCACCTCTTCAACACGCTGGTGCTCGACATCCACCCCTATGTGCAGGACCAGATGTTCGCCGAAAGCGAAGGCATTTTCGGCAAGCGGCTGATCGCCGGCGCTTTCGTCTTTTCGGCGGGGCTCGGGCTGGTCGCCACCAACTGCGTCAACGCCTTTTCCTATGGCTATGACAAGCTCCGTTTCATCAAGCCTGTCTTCATAGGTGACACGATCTATTCGATCCGCTCCAACCTCGACAAGAAGCCGCGCTACAGAGAGATGGGACTGATCCGTGCCAGCTACGAAGTGTTCAAGGGCGAAGGCGAGTTGGTCCTCTATTGCGAGCACCTGCAGACGGTGAAGTACCGCAACCCGGCCGATTTCGTCGGCAAGACGGAGAAATGAAAATGCCGGCTTTGGCCGAATTGCCGCTTGCCGGTCTCGTCGTCGTCGACATGAGCCAGTTTCTGTCCGGGCCTTATTGCTCGCTGCGGCTGCTCGACCTCGGTGCGCGCGTGATCAAGATCGAGCGGCCGGATGGCGGCGACCTGTCGCGCCGGCTCTATCTCAGCGATACCGAGATCGGCGGCGATTCCACGATCTTCCACGCCATCAACCGCGCCAAGGAAAGTTTTGCCATCGACCTCAAGAACGAGGCGGATCTCGACGCGCTGCGCGGGCTTCTGGCAAAGGCCGATGTGCTTATCCAGAATTTCCGGCCCGGCGTCATCGAGCGGCTCGGCCTCGACTACGAAGCCGTCCGCAAGATCAACCCGCGCCTCGTCTACGCATCGATCAGCGGCTATGGCGAGGACGGCCCATGGGTCAAGCGGCCCGGCCAGGATTTGCTGGCGCAATCGCGTTCCGGCGTGATGTGGCTCAATGGCGACGAGGACCAGGGACCCGTGCCCTTCGGGCTGGCCATCGGCGACATGCTGGCGGGTGCAGCCTGCGCGCAAGGCATTCTGGCGGCGCTGGTGCGGCGCGGCATCACCGGCCAGGGCAGCCATATCGAAACCAGCCTCCTGGAAGCACTGGTCGACTTCCAGTTCGAGGTGCTGACCACGCATCTCAACGACGGCCGCCGCTTGCCCAGGCGCTCCAGCTTCCGCAGCGCGCATGCCTATCTCTCGGCGCCCTACGGCGTCTACCCGGCCAAGGACGGCTATCTCGCCATCGCCATGACGCCGATCCCGAAACTCGCCGACCTGCTGTCGCTCAATGAGTTGACGCCTTATCGCGACAGACCGGCCTCGTGGTTCACCGCGCGCGACGACATCAAGACGATCATCGCGCAGAGGATCGCCAGCAAAACCATCGACGAATGGCTTGATATTCTCGAGCCGGCCGACATCTGGTGCGCCAAGGTGCTGACCTGGCCGGAGATGCTGGCCAGCGAAGGCTTTCAGTCGCTCGACATGCTGCAGACGGTGACGCGCGAGGACGATGTCTCGATCCTCACCACCAGTTCGCCGCTCAGGGTCGACGGTGCCAGGGCCAAGGTCGATCGGGCCGCGCCGCGCATCGGCGAGCACAGTGCCGCGATCCGCGAGGAGTTCGGCCTGTGACCACGCTCAAGGGTATGACCTGGAGCCATCCGCGCGGCTATGATCCGATGGTCGCCTGCTCGTCGCTTTGGCAGCAGAGGACCGGCGTCGCCATCCACTGGGACAAGCGCTCGCTGCAGGATTTCGAGTCCTTTCCGGTCGAGGAACTGGCGCGCGCCTATGATCTGATCGTCATCGACCACCCGCATGTGGGCCAGATCACGGCGGAACGCTGCCTCGCGCCGCTGGATGTCGGCGGCCGCGAGGCCGAGCGCGCAGCGCTCGCCTCAGGCAGCGTCGGCCAGTCCTATCCGAGCTACGCCTGGCAAGGACGGCAATGGGCGTTTCCGATCGATGCGGCCAGCCAGGTCCAGGCATGGCGGCCGGACGCGCTCGACGCGCCGCCGGCGCGCTGGAGCGAGGTGCTCGACCTCGCCCGGCAAGGCCGCGTGCTTTTGCCGTTGCGGCCGCCGCATGCGCTGATGGTGTTCTATACGCTTGCCGGCAATCTCGGGCACGCTTGCGCGACCGATCCGTCCCGCGATCTCATCGATAGCGAGACCGGCTGCGAAGTCTTCGAGATGATGCGAGAGATCGCCGCGGTGGTCGACCCGGCCTGTTTGGAGATGGATCCGATCGCGGTTTTCGAACGCATGGCGGAGGCCGATTCCCGCATTGTCTGCGCTCCACTCATCTACGGCTACGTTTCCTATGCGATGTCAGGGTTTCGCGCGCACCGGCTGGCCTTCACCGACATCCCGGCTGTCGGCTCCAGCGGCCCTATCGGCTCAGCGCTCGGCGGCACGGGCATAGCGGTGTCAGCCTTTTCCAAGGCGAAAGATGCAGCGACGGACTTCGCCTATTGGGTCGCCAGCAGCGACGTGCAGCGCGGCGCCTATGCTGCTGCCGGTGGCCAACCAGGCCATGCTGCCGCCTGGGAGGACCAGACCGTCAATGCCGCGACCGGCAATTTCTATCGCGACACGCGCGCGACGCTGGAGGGCGCATGGGTGCGGCCGCGTCATGATGGCTACATGGCGTTCCAGCAGGCGGCGTCCGACCGCATCCTGTCGGCCATGACCTCCGGGCACAAAGCCGCCCGGGTCGTCGCTGATCTCGTCGGCCTGTTCCGGGAGAGTGCCGCCGCGCAGGTGTCCGGCGCCGCTGCTGAGAGAGGAGCCTGAGCGAAACCGGGCGGAGGAGAACGTCTGGGCTACGCCCCGGCGAGACGCCGAGGCAAATCCAACTATTCCAACCGCCAGAGCTTGCGGGCATTGCCCGACAGCAACCTCTCGCGCTCCGCGACGCTGCAACCGGAAAGCAGCGCGTGGGTCGCTGCCACCCAAGTCGACAAGCCGCCACCAAGCGTGCAGACCGGCCAGTCGCTGCCCCAGACCACACGGTCCCAGCCGAACGCAGCGATGCTGTGCTCGACATAGGGCCGCAGCGTCCCGACCGTCCAGCTGCCGGAATCGGCATAGGCGACCACACCGGAAATCTTGGCCATGACGTTCGGACGCCGCGCGATCTCGCTCATATGCTCGCGCCAGGGATGCTCGGCTCCGCCCTTGATGTCGGGGACGCCGCAATGGTCGAGAACGAACTGGACGTCGGGTGCGAGGTCGGCCAGCGCTATTGCTTTCGGAATCTGGTGCGGCAGCACGACGAGATCGAAAGTCAGGCCGATGCCGCCAAGCCGCTTGATGTTGTCACGAAACACCGCGCCTTCCGACAGATCATCGGGCATGACATGGAGCACGCGGCGGAAACCCCTGACGAAAGGATTTGCCCGCTGCCTTTCGAGATAGGCCGGGAAATCCGCGTCTTCCGGCCGGCAGGACGCGATCGCCCCGACCAGCATGCTGCCGGCCTGTCGCGACAGACCTTCCACCCGTGCGGTCTCGGCTTCAATGTCAGCCGGATCGACATCGACCTCCATGTGCAGCACGCGCTCGACGCCGACACGCTGCGCCTCGGTGGCATAGTCCTCGTAGGAGAAATCGCGGTTGAGCGGCGGCACGCCGGCAAGCCAGGGATAGCGCAAGGCCGAGCGATCGATGAGATGCAGATGGGTGTCGATGATCACTGGAGCTCCTCCAAATTGGCGTTGTCAAATCATCTCACGGAGGAATTCTTCATTCAAATAAGAATTTATGCTGCCGACCCTACAGCCGATCCGGCCAGATGCGACAGCTTCTCGCACGTTGCCAGCAACAGCTCGATCGTCCTGGTGATATCGGGCGCGGACGGCGCATTGACCACGGTAATGTAGGGAATGGACAGGGCGGCGATGGCCTTGCCGTCGGAACTGCGCACCGGAGCCGACAGGTTGAAGACGCCGGCGGTCTGCATCGAGGCCATCATCTCGTAGCCACGGTCGCGGATCTGGTCGAGCCGGGTGAAGAACTCGGTCGATTGGGCCGTCTTGTCGGTGCTGCGGACGTGTTCGGAGATCATCATCTGCCGCTCTTCCTGCGAGCGGAAGGCAAGCAGTACATGGCCCGAACCGGTGTCGAACAGGCTGATGTGGGAACCCACCCGGATCGAGATGCCCCAGTAGTTCGGCGCCTCCTGCTGGGCGATGACGACGGCGGAACCGCGATCAAAAACAACGAGTTGGTTGGCCTGCTGCGAGGTCTCGGCCAGTTCGCGCATCAGCGGCGTGGCGTAGGAAACCAGCCGCCGCACCGGAGCGTGCAGTTGCGCCAGGCCGAACAGTTTCAGCGTCAGCGAATAGCGGTCGCCATCCAGCCTTGTGACATAGCCGCGCCGCACCAGCCGGTCGAGCATGCGATAGAATTCGTTCGGGCTGCGGTCGAGTTTCTTGGCGATTTCGGCCTGGGTCAGGCCTCCGTCGACGCCGGCCAGCAGTTCGAGGATGTCGAGCCCCTTGTCGAGCGCCGGCGCGCGGTAGCGCTCGTCTTCGCTGTCGTCCATGGCTCATCCCTCCAGTGAATTCGATTCTTCATATACGCAGGAATGCGGCCGGCGGAAACAAATTTCGCCTTGACGTGCGTATGAATGTTTTGTTTGTATATGAATGTAGCATTTCCTGTCACGTGGACAGGTTGCGGTCGCCGCTAAGGCGCACCCAGGGAGGAAACCAATGAACAGACTGCTTTCCGGCGTCTCCGCCGGCGCATTGGTGCTTGCATTCGGTGCAGGCACGGCCCTTGCCGGCGACCTGCCCGGCAAGTTCGAAGGCGTCACCGTCGACGTGAAACTGATCGGCGGCCAGCAATATGAAAAGCTCTATGAGCGCATTCCTGAATGGGAGAAGGCCACCGGCGCCAAGGTCAACATCCTGACCAAGAAGAATGGCTTCGACATCGACAAGGAGTTGAAGTCCGACATCGCCTCTGGCAGCACCAACTGGTGCGTCGGCTGGAACCATTCGTCCTTCGCGCCGCAATATACCGGCCTCTACACAGACCTCAGCAAATTGCTACCCAAGGAAGAGATCGACGCCTTCGTGCCGTCGACGATCGAGGCGGCAACCATCGACGGCAAGCTCGAGATGCTGCCGCGCGCGCAGTTCGACGTCTCGGCGCTCTACTACCAGAAGAGCCTCTACGAGAACGCCGACAACAAGGCCAAGTTCAAGGCCAAATACGGCTATGACCTGGTGCCGCCGGACAGCTGGAAGGAAGTCACCGACCAGGCCGAGTTCTTCGCCAACCCGCCCAATTTCTACGGCACGCAGTTCGCCGGCAAGGAAGAGGCGATCAATGGCCGCTTCTACGAGATGGTGGTCGCCGAGGGCGGCGAGTATCTCGACAAGGACGGCAAGCCGGTCTTCAACTCGGAGGCCGGCATCCGGGCGCTCGACTGGTTCGTCAATCTCTACAAGGCCAAGGCCGTGCCGGCCGGAACGACCAACTATCTCTGGGACGATCTCGGCCAGGGCTTTGCCTCGGGCACCGTCGCCATCAATTTGGACTGGCCGGGCTGGGCCGGCTTCTTCAACGACCCGAAGTCGTCGAAGGTGGCGGGCAATGTCGGCGTGAAGGTCGCGCCGAAGGGTTCTTCCGGCAAGCGCACTGGCTGGTCCGGTTTCCACGGTTTCTCGGTGACCGAGAACTGCCCGAACAAGGAGGCCGCAGCCTCGCTGGTTTGGTGGCTGACCAATGAGGACAGCCAGAAGCTGGAAGCCGCAGCAGGCCCGCTGCCGACACGCACGGCCGTGTGGGATTGGGACTTGAAGCAGGCCGAAAACGATCCCTACAAGAAGGAGGTTCTCTCCGCCTTCCAGGAAGAAGCCAAGCACGCCTTCGCCGTGCCGCAGACGCCTGAGTGGATCGAGATTTCGAACGCCGTCTATCCTGAGCTGCAGGCGGCGATCCTGGGCGACAAGACCTCCAAGCAGGCATTGGACGAAGCCGCCGCCAAGGCGACGCAGATCCTGCAGGATGCCGGCAAGCTTTAGAACAGTCCCAAGGCTGCCTCCCCCATGACGAATGGGGGAGGCGATCGCGTCTCGTCGGAAGCTCCGCGATGCACATCGCCTTTCGGTGTCCCACCCACGCAATGCAAAACCCCACAGGATTCTGATGAAGGGCTTCAAGCCATCGGCGCCATTTCTGCTGCTGCTTCCAGCCTTCATCGTGCTGGCCGCGGTCGTCGTCGTGCCGCTGCTTCTGTCGCTCTATTCCAGCTTCACACCGTTCCGCCTGACCAGGCCCGAAACGTTCTTCGTCTTCGTCGGCTTCAGGAACTATCTCTCGATCCTGGCCAACTCCGATTTCTGGTGGGCGTTCGGGCGCACGGTGCTGCTGCTGACCATCGCGCTCAATCTCGAAATGCTGCTAGGCCTGGGGCTCGCCATGCTGGTCGAGAAGGCGACGCGCGGCCAGCGCATCCTGCGCACGCTGATGATGTTTCCGATGATGTTCTCGCCGATCCTCGTCGGCTTCCAGTTCAAGTTCATGTTCAACGACAATATCGGCCTGGTGAACAACGCCCTGCAGTCGCTCGGCATCACACAGGACGCCGTTCCGTGGCTGATCGAGGGCCACCTCGCCTTCATCGCCATCTCGGTCGCCGAGGTATGGTCGTCGACCGCGATCTTCGCCATCCTGATCCTCGCCGGACTGCTCGCAATGCCCAAGGAGCCGATCGAGGCCGCGCGGGTCGATGGCTGCACGCCGTGGCAGACCTTCCGCTATGTGACGTGGCCGTTCGTCATGCCTTTCGCCTATATCGCCATGACCATCCGTTCGCTCGACGTGGCGCGCGCCTATGACATCGTCAAGATCATGACCGATGGCGGACCGGCGGGCCGCACCGAGCTGTTGTGGACGCTGGTGGCACGCACCGCCTACAGCGACGGCCGCATGGGCATGGCGAACGCCATGGCCTACTTCTCGATCCTGCTGTCGATCGCCTTCACCGTCTATTTCTTCAACAAGCTCGCCGCGGCGCGCACGCAGATCGGTGCGGAGTGGTGATGGACGAGAATTCTTCCGCCCGCCTGAAGCGCCGGCTGCTGGGCATCGTCCATCGCGTCGGCCTGTTCCTGGCGATGCTGACGATCTGCCTGCCCGGCCTCTGGATCGTGCTGTCCTCTCTCCGGCCGACCGTCGAGATCATGGCCAAGCCGCCGGTGTGGATCCCGCAGGAGATCTCGTTCGACGCTTACATCGCAATGTTCTCAGGCATCGGCAAAGGCGGCATCCCGGTCATCGAATATTTCCGCAATTCGCTGATCATCTCGGTGACCTCGACGATCATTGCGGTGGCCATCGGCATGGCCGGCGGCTATGCCTTCGCGCGCTACCGCTTCCGCGGCAAATCGAGCGTGTTCCTCGGCCTGATGCTGACGCGCACGGTGCCTGGCATCGCGCTGTCGCTGCCTTTGTTCTTCCTCTATGTGCGGCTCGGCATCATCGACACGCATTTCGGGCTGATCCTGGCCTATGTCGCGCTCAACGTGCCGTTCACCATCTGGCTGATCGACGGCTTCTTCCGCCAGGTGCCGAAAGACCTCGCGGAGGCAGCACAAATCGATGGCTGCACGCGCTGGCAGGCTTTCTGGCAGGTCGAGTTTCCGCTCGCCGGACCGGGCATCGCTTCCGCCGCCATCTTTGCCTTCCTGACCTGCTGGAACGAGTTCGCGCTGGCTTCGCAGCTGACCCGTTCGGTGAGCGCCAAGACGCTGCCGGTCGGCCTGCTCGACTACACGGCCGAATTCACCATCGACTGGCGCGGCATGTGCGCGCTGGCCGTGGTGATGATCATTCCCGCACTCACCCTCACCTACATCGTCCAGAAACACCTTGTCGGCGGCCTGACCTCCGGCGCGGTGAAAGGCTGATCCCATGGCAACCGTTTCCCTCAAAAAGCTGACCAAGCGCTACGGCAATATCGGGATCGTGCATGGCATCGATCTCGATATCGCCGACCGCGAATTCATCGCGCTGGTCGGCCCGTCGGGCTGCGGAAAGTCGACGACTTTGCGCATGATCGCCGGACTGGAAGAAATCAGCGCCGGCTCGATCGAGATCGGTGGACGTATCGTCAACGATCTGCCGCCGCGCTCGCGCAACATCTCGATGGTGTTCCAGTCCTATGCGCTCTATCCGCATATGACGGTGCGCGAAAACCTCGGCTTCTCGCTGAAGATCGCCGGCGCGGCCAAGGAAGACATGGAGCGCCGCGTCGCCGAGGCCTCGGCCATTCTCGGCCTCGATACGCTGCTCGACCGCCGCCCGTCGCAACTGTCGGGCGGCCAGCGCCAGCGCGTCGCCATGGGCCGCGCCATCGTGCGCGACCCTGACGTGTTTCTCTTCGACGAGCCGCTTTCCAATCTCGACGCCAAGCTCAGGACGCAGATGCGCACCGAGATCAAGAAGCTCCATGCCAAGGTGCAGTCGACGGTGATCTACGTCACCCACGACCAGGTCGAGGCGATGACGCTTGCCGACCGCATCGTCATCATGCGCGACGGCCATATCGAACAGGTCGGCACGCCAGACGAAGTCTTCCGCCGCCCGGCGACACGCTTCGTCGCCGGCTTCATCGGTTCGCCGCCGATGAATTTGCACGAGGCGACTGTCGACGACGGCCAACTGGTTTTCGCCAGCGGCGAAAAGCTGCCGCTGCCCGCCCAGTTCAAGGCCAATGTCGCGACCGGCGACAAGGTCGTGTTCGGTCTGCGGCCTGATGACATCTATCCGACCGGCCATGGCATCAGCTCCGGCGGCGCGGCCGACGTCCATCAGATCGAGCTGCCGATCACCGTCACCGAACCGCTCGGCAACGAAACGCTGGTGTTCGTCGAGTTCAACGGCACGGACTGGGTTTCGCGCATGCTGAACCCGCGCCCGCTGCGTTCCAGCGAGCGAGTGGCGATGAGCCTCGACCTGTCGCAGGCGCATCTGTTTGCCGCCGAGACCGGAACGACATTGCGGAGCTGACCGATGGCTAGAATCGAGAAAGTCGAACTGCGGATGGTGGACCTTGTGCCCAAGGTCAAGCGCACGGACGCCATCCAGAGTTTCGTCAGCCAGGAAACACCGATCGTCACCATCACCGATTCCGACGGCGCGGCCGGCACCGGCTACAGCTACACGATCGGCACCGGCGGCTCCTCGGTGATGCGGCTGTTGTCCGACCATCTGGCGTCACGCCTGATCGGCCGAGACCCCGACATGATCGAGGCGATCTGGCACGATCTCGAATTCGCCACCCATGCGACCACCATCGGTGCGATCACCGCCATTGCTATCGCGGCGATCGATACGGCGCTCTGGGATCTCAGGGCGAAGAAGCAGAACTTGCCGCTGTGGAAACTGGCCGGCGGTGCCAAGGACCGCTGTCCGCTCTACACCACCGAGGGCGGCTGGCTGCACATCGAGACGGCAGCACTTGTCGACGACGCGCTGGCTGCCAAGGCCAAGGGCTTCCGCGGCTCGAAGGTGAAGATCGGCAGGCCGCACGGGTCGGAGGATCTCGCCCGCCTGTCGGCGGTGCGCAAGGCGGTGGGCGACGGCTACGAGATCATGACCGACGCCAACCAGGGGTTTTCGGTCGACGAGGCGATCCGGCGCGCGGCGCGGCTGCGCGAACTCGATCTCGCCTGGATCGAAGAGCCGCTGCCGGCCGACGATGTCGACGGCCATATCAGGTTGTCCAACTCGACGCCGACGCCGATCGCCATTGGCGAGTCGCTCTATTCGATCCGCCATTTCCGCGAATATATGCAGAAAGGCGCCTGCTCGATCGTGCAGGTCGATGTCGGCCGCATCGGCGGCATCACGCCATGGCTCAAGATCGCCCATGCGGCAGAGGCCTTCGACATTCCGGTCTGCCCGCATTTCCTGATGGAGCTGCATGTCAGCTTGACCTGCGCGGTTCAGAACGGCAGGTATGTCGAGTACATTCCGCAACTCGACCAGTTGACCGGCAAGCACATGCGCATCGAGGATGGGCATGCGCTGGCGCCCGACGAGCCCGGCATCGGCATCGACTGGGATTGGGACGCGGTCAAGGCCATGAGCATCGCCGAATTCACCACGGCGATCACGAAGTAGGAGTCGGATATGCAGCGAATGGGCATGGTGCTGGGGTTGAAGCCGGAAAAGGTCGAGGAGTATGTCCGCCTGCATGCCGCCGTCTGGCCCGACGTGCTGACCATGATCTCGGCCTGCAACATCAAGAATTATTCGATCTATCTGAAGCGGCCGGAGAACCTGCTGTTCTCCTATTTCGAATATCACGGCACCGACTATGCGGCCGACATGGCCAAGATGGCAGCCGACCCGAAGACGCAGGAATGGTGGGCGGTCTGCATACCATGCCAGGAGCCGCTCTCGACCCGCAAGGAGGGCGAATGGTGGGCCAGCACGGACGAGGTCTTCCACTATGACTGAGGGCGGTTTCGACCCTGCCTTACTCGTCCAGTCCTGGCCAAAACCCTCGAAGCCTCGCCCGATCGTCACTTTCGGTGCCGGATCGATCGTCGGCGACGCGCATTTTCCCGCCTATCGCAAAGGCGGCTTTCCGATTGCCGGCCTCTATGATCCGGACCAGGCCAAGGCGAAAACCCTGGCCGAAAAATGGGGCGTGACGGCGTTCCGTTCGGTCGACGAAGCCGCATCTGTCCAGGATGCGATCTTCGATCTGGCGACCCCGCCAGGACGGCACGCCGAGATCCTGGAAGCTCTGCCCGACGGCGCGGTTGCGTTGATCCAGAAGCCGATGGGCAACTATCTCGGCGAGGCCACCGAAATCCTCGAAATCTGCCGCGCCAAGAACCTCAAGGCGGCGGTGAACTTTCAGCTGCGCTTCGCGCCGATGATGCTGGCGCTCAAGGACGCCGTCGCCAGGGGCTGGCTCGGTGAAGTCGTCGACTTCGATGCCTGGCTGGCGCTGGCAACACCGTGGGAGTTGTGGGAGTTCCTGCTCAAGGCGCCGCGCGTCGAGATCGCCATGCACTCGATCCATTATCTCGACCTGATCAGGCAATTGCTCGGCGATCCCAAAGGCGTCCACGCCAAGACGCTCGGCCATCCCAACCACAAGGTGGCGCAGACCCGCACCAGCGCCATTCTCGACTATGGTGACACCGTGCGCTGCGCGCTGTCGATCAACCATGACCACAAATTCGGCCGCCGCCACCAGGCCTGCGAGTTTCGCATCTGCGGCACCGAGGGCGCGGCCTATCTCAAGCTCGGCCTCAACCTCGACTACCCCCGGGGCGAACCGGACATTCTGGAAATCCATCCGAAGGGCGCAACGGACTGGATCGCGGTACCGCTTGCCGGCGAATGGTTCCCCGACGCCTTCGTCGGGCGCATGGCCAATGTGCAGCGCTTTGTATCAGGAGAAGACGGCGAACTGGTCAGCTCGGTCGAGGACGCCTGGAGCACCATGGCGCTGGTGGAAGCCGCCTATAGATCGAGCGCGGCGCCGGCGACGCCGATCGCGGAAAGACCCTGATGGAACAAATCCAATATTTCGAAGATTATGAGATCGGCTCTTCGCGGCTGACCAGCGGCCGCACCATCACCGAAACCGACTTCGTCGTCCATGCCGGCCACACCGGCGATTTCTTTCCGCACCACATGGACGCCGAATACATGAAGACGACGCCGTTCGGCCAGCGCATCGCGCATGGCACGCTGGTGTTCTCGGTCGGCATCGGGCTGACGGCAAGCATTATCAACCCCGTCGCGTTCTCCTATGGCTATGACCGGCTGCGCTTCATCAAGCCGGTGTTCATCGGCGACACGATCCGCACGCGCACCACCATTACGGCCAAGGAGGACGATCCCAAGCGGCTGGGCTCGGGACGCGTGATCGAACGCTGCGAGGTGATCAACCAGCGCGGCGAAGTGGTACTCGCGGCCGATCATATCTACGTCGTCGAACGCAAGCCGGCGCAGAGCTGAAAAACAGCGTGGTTCTTACGAACCGGTCGCGTGCGGTGATGCGCTCAAGCCCCGAGCAGCAGGACCATCCCGACTATGATTTTCGCGACAGGCCGCCGCCCTCTATCGCATTGACGAGCGTATCGCTTCCTTCGCGCAGGTGCTGCCGCAGAATGCTCCCGGCCTTCTTGCCGTCGCGCCGGCGGCCAGCAGGTCGCGATGTTCCGCCTGCGAGCGGGCGCGATGGTCGAGGTTGGACAAGAGGATGCGGACATAGCGATCGGCCGCGTTGTGATGCGCCTCGATCAGGCCGAGCAGACGCTGATTGCCGCAGGCAGCGTAGAGCGACAGGTGAAAGGTTCGGTTCAGCGCACCCCAGCGGCCGACATTGCGCTCCGCGTCGATCTGGTCGAGCACCTGTTCGGCCTCATCGAGATTGCCGTCCAACAAAGCCGGAATGGAGAGGCGGAGCGCTTCGCATTCGAGCAATTCGCGCACCGCGTAGATTTCGCTGATCTCGGCCCCGTCCATCCGTGCGACATGCGCAGGCCCGCTGCAGACTGGCCAGCATTGATAGCGAGATTCCCCGCGCCGATGGTCTCTGTCGAAAATCTCTGCAGGGCTCTGCCCAGCGCAGGCGTGGCGCCTATGCTGCCGTGGCCGGCCGATCCTTGAACAGGACCGGATCAGCAACGGCTGGCTCCGCATACCGTATGCGCAGGCGCAGAAATGGCGCTTCGATGCAGGTGTAGCTGAGATAGCCGATCGGGATCGTCGCCAGGAAACACAGCAAGGACCAGAGGCAGGCAATGTAGAAATTGCTTATGCCCATGATGTTCGTGTTTATGAACGCCGCCAGCTGCATGACGAAGAACAGGTGCAGGAGATAGATCGAATAGCTGTAGGCCCCAGCCTTCTCCAGGATCTTGAACGGCAAGCCTGTTCGCTTCCTTGGAAAGCTGGTGTCGTAATAGGCGATCCCAAATGAATAGGCCGCCGCCTCCACCGTCGGCAGGATGATCCATATCCAATGTGGCGAGGGGTATCGCTGTAGCTGGTAGAATCCCCCGGCGGCATCGAACCACCAGAAGAACCCCGAAAAGGCCAGCAGTACGGCCAGCGCCAGCCAGTGCCGGTCCTTCGCATAGGCGCGGAGATGGAAGGCAAGGATGCCGGCGAGAAACTGATCGGCATGGCCAATGATGGTCCAGGCCGCCGCCGACTGCACCTCGCCGAACTGCGCGTAAAGCGCCCACCTCAGCAAAATGGCTGCAGCGATAAACAGCAAAGGGGCGAACAGGAAGCGTCTGGACGCCATCAGCAGGAACGGCAGCAGGATGTAGAAGTGAGCTTCCACGGTTATCGACCAACCGCCGTTCGGGAGGGTGGGAAAGATCACCCCCTTCCCGACGTCGGTGAAATAGCCGCCCAGGGGTTGGCCTGCCATAGATACGCGGCAAGCCTCGACGGCTATCACGGCCAGCAAGAGCGGAAGCAACCTCAGCGCCCGGTTGGCGAAGAAGGGCAGATAGCTGACTTGTTTCCCATCAAGAAGCTTGGCGAACAGGTAGCCGGAGAGCGCCATGAACAATGAAACTCCGGTGAACCCCTCATCCAGCAGGCTGAAAATGGGCACGGCAGGCACGAAATCATAGGGCACCGGCCCCTCGGGAGACTGATGGAGGAAATGCCAGGTGAAGACCAGGAACGCCGCTAGGCCACGAATATGGTCCAGCGCCGGATAGTGTTCTCCAGTCGAAGATCTCATGATTCAGACCAGGCGTCCGGGCGTTCAACGATCATCGCCATGTCGCGCGGTCCAATACCCGCAACCGTGGCCGCAGAGCGAGGGTCCGCTCGCCAATGCCTAGTTTGTCTGCCTCTCGTTAATTTACACTTCCATCAGATGGAGAAAATTGATGTCCGGCTCGGCCAGCCGCAATCGCCGGAAACCGCGCGGGATGTACCGGGACGCAGCCGTGTCGATCAATCGACCTCCACGGCTACCACCGCCGCGCAGTCCCCGGCCTTGACCAGGCCGGGAAAATGCCGTGCCGCCAACATGCCCGGCATTTTTGCCCGGATCTCCTGCGGGGCAATGCCTGTGCGGCCAACCGAATGGATCCGTGCCAGCACCGCGCCCTCTTCGATGGGCTCGCCGAGATCGACCATGGTTTCGATCATGCCGTCCTCCTCGGCGAAGGAGAAGCAATCGCCTGACGGCATGTCCAGCCATCGAGTTCTGCTCTTCTCGACCGCGCCATCCACGATGCCGGCATGGCGCAGCACATTGAGAATGCCGCGCCGCGCGATACGCACGGTTTGCGCACGCGAGGTGCCGCCACCGCCCAGTTCGGTGCTGACGAAGACCTTGCCCATCTCCTCGGCCGCCGTGTCGTACATGCCGACCGAGTCGATTTCGATCATGCGCATCGAGAACGGAGCCGAGAATGCCGCCACCGCATCGAAGGCTTTTTGCTCCAGCGCCTTGTCGGGCAGTGTGTGGGCCGCGCAGAACGGCACGAAGTCCAGCGTCTTTCCCCCAGAATGAAAGTCGAAGACGATGTCGGCTCGAGGCAGCAGTTCACGCTGGAAATAGTCGGCGATCTTCTCGGTCACCGTGCCGTCCGGCCGTCCGGGAAAGCTGCGGTTCATGTTGCCCTTGTCGATCGGCGAGGTCCGCGTGCCGGCGCGGAAGGCTGGATAGTTCATCGCCGGCACGATGATCACCGTACCGCTGACATTTTTCGGGTCGAGCGTGCGGGCGAGATCGTAGAGCGCCAGCGGCCCTTCATACTCGTCGCCGTGGTTGCCGCCGGAAAGCAGCGCCGTCGGCCCCTTGCCGTTGCGGATGACGCAGATCGGGATCATCACCGAACCCCAGGCCGAGTCGTCTCGGCTGTAGGGCAGGCGCAGGAAACCGTGCTGGACGCCGTCACGGTCGAATTCGACGGTCGGCGCGATCGGCGACGGGCGGACGCTGGACATCGGGCTCAATTCTTCACCACCAGTTTGCGCGGAACATTGGCCAGGCACTCTACACCGGTTTCGGTGATCAGGATGGACTCGGTGATCTCCAGCCCCATCGTCTCCAGCCAGAGGCCGGTCATGAAGTGGAAGGTCATGCCGGGCTTGAGTTCGGTGCGGTCACCGGGGCGCAGGCTCATCGTGCGTTCGCCCCAGTCCGGCGGATAGGACAGACCGATCGAGTAGCCGGTGCGGTTGTCCTTGACGATGCCATACCTTTTCAGCACGGCGAAGAAGGCATTGGCGATGTCCTCGCAGGCGTTGCCGGGCTTGGCGGCGGCGAGCCCCGCCTCCATGCCTTCCAGTGTCGCCTTCTCGGCATCGAGGAACTCCTGCGTCGGCTTGCCGAGGAAGACGGTGCGCGACAGCGGACAATGGTAACGGTTGTAGCAGCCGGCGATCTCGAAGAAGGTGCCCTCGCCCCGCTTCATCGGCTGGTCGTCCCAGGTCAGATGCGGCGCCGAGGCGTCCACGCCGGACGGCAGCAGCGGCACGATCGCCGGATAGTCGCCGCCAATGCCGTCGACGCCGCGCGTGCCGGCATCATAGATCTCGGCGACGAGATCGCATTTGCGCATGCCGATCTCTATTCTGTCGAAGATGCGTTGGTGCATGGCTTCGACGATGCGGGCGGCCTTGCGCATGTAGTCGATCTCGGTCGGGCTCTTCACCGCGCGCTGCCAGTTGACCAGGGCGGTGGCGTCGACGAAGCGGGCATTGGGCAGATGCTTCTGCAGCGAGGCGAAGGCGGCGGCGGAGAACCAGTAATTGTCCATCTCGACACCGATGGTGAGCTTGCCCCAACCACGATCGACGAGCACGCTGGACAGGAAGTCCATCGGATGGCGTTCCGTCGACTGCACATAGTGGTCGGCGTAGCCGACGATGTTGTCCTGCACGAGATAGGCGGTGCGCCTGGCGCCGTTGGCGTCCTGACCGCGGCCGTACCAGACGGGCTCGCCCGAGGGCGGCACGATGACCGCCTGGTGCACGTAGAAGGACCAGCCGTCATAACCGGTCAGCCAGGCCATGTTGGAAGGGTCGCTGACGATCAGGAGATCGACGCCCTTGGCCTCCATGGCTCGCCGCGTCTTGGCGAGGCGATCCGCAAATTCGCCGCGCGAGAATTTCAGGTTCGGTTGCATTCTTTTGCTTCCTCGTTTGTTGGGCCCTGGAGCCTGTTTCAACTTCGTCGAACCCGGCTCCAGGAATTTTTGCTTGAGCATGATCTGATCGGAAACCGGTTCGCACTTTTCCGGGTCATGCTTTGCGGCCAGCATCAGCTCTCAAAAGTGGTTCCGGCATTGGCCGCCCGCGCGCGGTCGCGGGCGAACGTGGCGATCGCCGTGTCCTGCACGCCGGTGCCGGTGAGGTCGGCGATGGTGATATCGCTGGCCGAGCGTCTTCCGTGTCGTTCGCCCGCGATGATCTGGCCGAGTTCGGTCACTTCTTCGTCGGTGGCCATCACTCCTGCCGCGATGGCATGATGCAGTTCGCCCAGACGCCGCGTCTGGCGCGCGCTGTCGGCGACATAGAGATCGGCCATGCGCAGGATGGCCGGCGCGATCTCGTTCTTGTGTTCGGCGTCCGAGCCCATGGCGGTGATGTGCTGGCCGGCGGCGATGAAGCCGGCCTTGATCAGCGGCTCGGTCGATGGTGTGGTGGTGACGATGATGTCGGCGCCGGCAACGGCATTTGCTGCATCAGGCTCCGCGCGCACGACAATGCCCAGTCTTTCGCGCAAGCGGGCAGCAGTGGCTTCGGCCTTGGTGGCGTCGCGCGCCCAGATGCGTGCCTCGGCGATCGGCCTGACAAGACGCAGTGCCTCCAGTTGCAGGCCCGCCTGCAAACCGGCGCCGAAGATCGCTGCCACGGTGGAGTCCTCGCGCGACAGATGCTTCGCCGCGACCGCGCCGGCAGCGGCCGTGCGGACATCGGTCAGGTAGCCATTGTCGAGCAGCAGCGCCTCGACTACGCCGGTCCTTGCCGAAAGCAGCACCATCATGCCGCCACCGCTCGGCAGGCCGAGTTTTGGATTGTCGAAGAAGCCGGAGCTGATCTTCACTGCGAAGCCGTCGATACCGGGCACATAAGCGGACTTCACGTCGACCTCGCCGCGATGCTCGGGAATGTCGAGCCGCAGGATCGGCGGCATCGCCACGGGCAGAGTGGCGAGCGCGCGAAAAGCGTTCTCGACGCAGGCGACCGCATCGAGATCGAGCGTCACGATCTTGCGCAGTTCTTTCTCGGTGAGGATGGTCATCAGGCTCATGCTGCACGCTCCGCGATTGCGTCGCCGCAGACGATCTTGCGGTGCGCGTCCATATCGATGTTGCGACCGGAGAGAAGCGCAACCACCGGCCCGCTCGGCTTCACCTTGCCGGAAATCAGCGCGGCGACGCCGACCGCACCGGCGCCCTCGACGATCTCGCGCTCCTGCGCATATGCATGGCGGATGCCGGCGGCGATCTCGTCCTCGCTGAGCAGGACGACGTCGTCGAGCAGGTCGCGGCACATGGCGAAGGTCAGCCTATTGTCGAGGCCGATGCCACCCCCAAGCGAATCCGCCAGCGTCGGCAGTTCCTCCACCAGGACAGGCCGGCCGGCATCGAGGCTCGCCTTCATCGCAGCACCCCGGGCCATCGAAACTCCGATGATTTTTGTGGCGGGGCTGACGCCCTTGACGGCTGCGGCAACGCCAGAAGCCAAGCCGCCGCCGGAAAGCTGTACCAGCACGAGACCGGCGTCAGGAACCTGCTCGATCATCTCGAGCCCGAGCGTACCTTGCCCGGCGACGACATCGGGATGGTCGAAAGGCGGCAGCATCACCAGGCCCTGCTGCGCCACCAGCCGCTCGACCTCCTGCTGGGCATCGTCCTGGCTGTTGCCGACGATGCGGACCTCCGCGCCGAGCCGGCGGATTTCGTCCAGTTTGTTCTGGGGCACCAGCCGCGACATGCAGATCACCGCGCGCATGCCTTCGAGCTTCGCCGCATGCGCCAGCGCGCGACCGTGATTGCCGGTCGAGGCCGCGACAACACCGCGCGCCTTATCGTCGGCACGGAGCGAATCGATGGCATTCGTGGCGCCGCGCAATTTGAAGCTGCCGGTGATCTGGCGATGCTCGAGCTTGAGATGGACGGGGACACCGAGACGCTCGGAAAGGCTCGAGGATATCGTGATCGGCGTGTACTCGACCTTGCTGGCAATACGCTCACGCGCGGCGCGGATATCGTTAAGGGAGACGGTCGCCATCGTCATCAATCGTGCAGCAGCGGCAGCGTCATCAGACGGCCGAATTCGGGATGCGGCGTCTCATCACCACACAGCCGCAAGCAGTTCCAGGCGGTTGCCTGGTTGCTGGTCACCACAGGACGGCCGATTGCCTGTTCCATGCCGGCGACCGCAAGCGCGCCGCGCAGCGCCGTGCAGGACACAAACAGGGCGTCGGCCTGCGGGTGGGTCGCCTGGCGCGCGAGATCGACAAGGGCTGTCGGGGGGATGCGCGCCATCTCGCGGTCGTCCTCGAAGCCGAGACAGGTGAAGCTGGCGATCTCGAAACCACGCGCGGCGAAGTAGGCCGCCATCGGCCTGGAGGTTTCGACCGTGTAGGGGGTCAGAATGCTGATCCGGCGCACGCCGAAGGCATTCAGCCCGTGCACGCCGGCCATTGGTGGGGTGACCATGGGAACGCCAGGCTTGGCCGCCTGGATCGCCGTCTCGATCTCGGCATCACCGATCACCACCGAGGCCGACGTACAGGAGTAGCAGATGGCGTCGAGCTTCTCGTCGGGCAGGATCAGGGCCGCGCCCGCCGTCAGCGCCGGCTGCATCTTGCGCAGATTTTCCGGCGTCGTCGGATTGGCATAGGGAATGCGCGCGACGTAGACGCCGATGCGCTCGCTTGCCACCATGCGGCGAAAATCCGGTTCGCTGGTGTGATCCGTGGCCAGGATGATCAGGCCGACGCGCTTGTCGAGCGGACGCTCGTCGAGTGATGGCCGTTTCGGATAGACCTTGATCTCGGGCAAAGGTTTCATCGGCTATCTCTCGATCTTGCCGTAACGGCGTTCCAGCCAGCGCAGCAGCACGACCGAACAAAGACTGATGGCGAGGAAGAAGGCACCGACCAGCGTGATCGGCTCGATGTAGCGATAGTAGGTGTTGGCGACGCTTTTGGCCTGGTTCATCAGTTCCAGCACGGTGATCGCCGAGAGCAACGGCGTCTCCTTGAACATGGCGATGAAATAATTGGCCAGCGCCGGGATCATCGGCGGGATGGCTTGCGGGATGATGACGTGCGTCCAGGTCTGCCGGGCGCTGAGATTGCAGGCCTTGGCGGCCTCCCACTGGCCACGTGGTACATTGTCGATGCCGGCGCGGTAGACCTCCGCCGTGTAGGTGCCGTAATGCAGCCCGAGCCCGATGACACCGGCGACCAGCGGCGGCAGCAGGATGCCGATGTCGGGCAGCACGTAGAAGATGAAATAGAGCTGCACCAAAAGCGGCGTGCCGCGGATGAATTCGGCCGCCCAGCCGACGGTGCGTGACAGGGCCTTGTTGGGCGAGCGGCGCGCAAGCGCGATGCCCAGCCCGACGATCGCCGCCAGTACCGAGCCGAGCAGCGTGGCCAGGATGGTGATCTTCACCCCCTGGATCAGCGTCGGCATGATCTGCCATACGAAATTCCAGTCCCACTCCATCAGACGCGCACCCCATCGAGGCCGCGCGCCATGCGGCGCTCCAGCGAGCGCACGCCCCACGAAATGAGCAGCGCCAGGATGAAATAGATGACCAGGATGGTGGCGAACGGCACCATCGTGTTGCCGATCTGGGCGCGCACCACCTGCGCCTGGAAGGTCAGGTCCGCGAGCGAGATCAGCGAGACCACGGAGGTGGCCTTGAGCAGCTCGATGGCGTTGTTGCCGAAGGTCGGCAGCATCACCAGAAAGGCCTGCGGCAGGATGACATGGCGCAGGCCTTGCCAGCGGCCGAGATTGAGCGCGATGCAGGCCTCATGCTGTTCACGGCCGATCGACTGCACGGCCCCGCGCACCACTTCGGCGGCATAGGCGCCGACGTTCAGGCCCAGCGCCAGCACGCCGGCCTGCAGCGGGGTCAGTTCGAGGCCGATCAAAGGCAGCACGAAATAGGCGAAGAACAGCTGCACGAAGATCGAGGTGCCGCGGAAGAATTCGATATAGGCGGTGGCGAGCGCCCGCAAAACGAAGAAACGTGACAGCCGTCCCATGCCGGCAAGAAGGGCCATGATCAGGGCAAGCGCCGACCCCATCAGCGTCAGCTCGATGGTGACAAGCGCTCCCTGCAATATCAGACCGAGATAGCCGGACCACTGGGTCATTCGGTTTCCAACGTTGGTTTAGCCTTCCTTCTCCCCGTTCCCGGGAGAAGATGCCGACAGGCAGATGAGGGGCTGAGCCATCCTTGCGAAAGTTAGTGCCGCCCCTCATCCGGCCCTTCGGGCCACCTTCTCCCCGTAAACGGGGAGAAGGGAGGAGCAGCTACTTCGCCGCGCAGAGCTTGTCGCGCGTCGTCGACATGGCGGCGGCGGCCGAGAAACCGTAGGGCTCGATGATCTTGGCGAACTCGCCCGACTTCTTCATCTTGGCGAGTTCGACGTCGAACTGATCGCGCAGCGCCTCGTCGCCCTTCTTGAAGGCGGCGCCGTCGCAATAGACAGGGGCGCCCTGCACCGGGGCAATGACTTCGAGGTTCGGGTCGTTGGCCTTCTTCATCAGATCGTTGATCGACAGAACCGGCAGCGAATAGGCGTCGATGCGGCCGTCCTGCACCATCTTCAGGCCGCTCTGGCCGTCCGGCACGACGATGACGCGTTCGCGCGGCACGCCGGCGTTGAGCGCCAGCTTCTCCTCGGTGCCGCCGCCGGGCGCGCCGATCGTGGCCGATGTGTCCTTGGCGACGTCCTCGTAGCTCTTGAAGCCTTTCGGATTGCCCTTCTTTACCAGCATCGCCTCGGCGTCGCACAGCACAGGCTCGGAATAGGCGACCGCGGCGCAACGCTCCGGCTTCATGAACAGGCCGGCGGTGACGACGTCGAAGCGGCCGGCCTGCAAGCCGGGGATCATGGCGCCATATTCGGAGATCGAGGCGACGATGTCGGCGACACCGAGCCGCTTGAAGATCTCGCGCGCCACGTCCGGTGCCGCGCCCGAGACCTTGCCGTCGGCGGCAACCGCCGTATAGGGCGGCTCGTTCGCGATGGCGACACGGGCGAAGCCCTGTGCCTTCAACTGCTCGAGCTTGCTGTCGTCGGCCGAGCCCGGGATCGAGGCGGCTAGAACCGCCGTCAGTGCCAAGCCGGCGACGCCGGCCAGAATGCCAAGTTTCTTCATTGTTCCCAACTCCTTGTTTCTTGTCTTGGTTTGACTTCTTGTCTTGGTTTGTCTGGGGCGATGCTCCACCCCGCAAAGCGGTCAGACGCGATGTCCGGCCGCGATGATCTTCTTCAGGAAGCCTTGCGTGCGCTCCTGCTTGGGATGGCGGAAAATCTCGTCGGGCTTGCCTTCCTCGACGATTTTGCCGCGATCGAAGAACAGCACCCGGTCGGCAAAGTCGTGGGCAAAACCCATTTCGTGGGTGACCAGCAGCATGGTCATGTCGGTCTCGGCGCAAAGCCGCCACAAGACGTTGAGCACCTCTTCGACCAGTTCCGGATCGAGCGCCGACGTCACCTCGTCGAACAGCATGATCTTCGGCTGCAGCGCGAGCGCCCTGGCGATCGCCACGCGCTGCTTCTGGCCGCCCGACAGTTGCGCCGGCATCGCCTTTGCCTTGTCGGCCATGCCGACCATGTCGAGCAGTTCCATCGCCCGCTTCTCGGCGGCGGGGCGCGGCATGCCCTTGGTCAGCATTGGCGCCAGGGTCACATTGTCGATGACGCTCTTGTGCGGAAACAGGTTGAACAGCTGGAACACCATGCCGATCTTCTGGCGCATCCGCGCCAGATGCCTCTCGTCGGCCGGCAGCAGCTGGCCGTTGCGCTCCATATGATAGAGCTGCTCGCCCTCGATCTGGATGTGGCCGCCATCGATGCGCTCCAGCGTCATCAGGATGCGCAGGATCGTGGTCTTGCCCGAGCCGGAGGGGCCGATCAGCGCCAGCTTCTCGCGCGGCATGACCTGCATCGACAGGCCGTCCAGCACCTTGAAGGCACCGAAGCTCTTCGAAATGGCATCGACCTTGATGATGGGTGCGGACAAATGAATTTCCCCGTGCTGGAGAAGCCTGTGCCCTTAACGATGCGGAACGCGCCAAATCATGTCAATTGGGAAAATAATATCATAACAATTATTCTGATTGCGCACATTTTCCGGTCAATCGTGGCTGGCTTTTTGGGCATGCCGTCGTCCCGAAACCGCTTCGCACTTTGGGCGACATGCTCAGATAGCGAGCAGCAAATGCTCCGGATCGCCAAGCAGCAGCTTGGTGACAACGCCGAGACCGGCGCGCAGTTCCCCTTCGGTAGTCGAGCCCAGCGAGATGCGCACCGCCGGATGCCAGGGCGCATCCGAAATGCGGAACGATGTGCCCGGCGCGATCGCCACGCCCTGCAGCCGGGCTTGGGCGACAAAACCCTCCTCGGCGCGGTCGTCGGGCAGTTGCAGCCAGACATGCAGCCCGTCGCGCCGGGCGCGATAGTCGATTCCTGCCAACACTTCGGCGGCGATATCCTGCCGCCGCCGTAACGCGGCGCGCTGCCAGCGCACCAGTTCCATCGCCGTGCCGTCGGTCACCCATTTGGTGGCGATCTCGGCTACCAGCGGCGTTGCCATCCAGTTCGACACCAGATGCCGGTTGGCGACGGCGGCGACATAGCGGTCGGGCGCCGCGAGATAGCCGATGCGCAGGCCGGGCACGGTGATCTTGGTGAAAGAGGTAACATAGAGCGTACGCTCCGGGGCAAAGGCGGCGACCGGCGGCGGCCGGTCCTCGACCAGCGGCCCCAGCACGTCGTTCTCGATGATGGCGATGTCATGCTTGCGCGCAACCGCCGCGATTTCTTCGCGCCGCCGCACGTCCATGAGCGTTGCCGTCGGGTTGATCACCGAGGGTTGCACGAACACCGCGCGGATGTCGGAAAGGCGGCAGGCCTCGTCCAATGCCTCCGGGATCAGGCCGTTATCATCGATCGGCAGGCCTTGGAGGTTGAAGCCGAGATAGCGGGCCAGCGGCACCAGCGTGTGGTGGCCGATCGCCTCGGTGGCAACGGTCGAGCCAGGCGGCGCCACGCTCATCAGCGCCACCGTCATGCCGGCGGTAGCGCCGTTGGTCAGGCTGATGTTCTGCGCTGAAATGTCGAGCCCGCACAATTTCAGCCATTCGACCGCCACCGCACGATGGCGCGGAAACACCATGTTGGGCCGGAAAGACAGCGCCGAACTCGACGGCAGGTTTTCAGCGAGCCAGCCCAGCGCCTGCTTCAGCCGCTCCAGATGCATCGGCTCGCAGACCGGCTTCAGGATAGAGAGATCAATGACCTCGCCGAGACGCTCGGGCAGATAGGGCGGCTCCGGCTCGCGGCGCTGCGTCTGGACGAAGCTGCCACGGCCGATCTCGCCCGAAATCAGGCCGCGCCGGATCAACTCCTCATAGGCGCGGCTGACCGTCTGCACCGAAAGCTTGAGATCATCGGCCAGCCGTCGATGTGTCGGCAGCCGCGCGCCATTGGCAAGACGCCCGTCATGGATGGCGCGCGCGAACTGGTCGGCAAGCGATTGATAGGCTGGCCGCCTTATGAGCGCGGGATCGGGTTGCCACAATGTCATGACTTATTAGAGATCGAAATCAGTGCAATTGACAATCGAAATAATGCGCCATCATGGTACTGTGGACGAAAAAAGTGGGCGCTGATGACTGCTGCGAAACTCGACGCGATCGACCTCAAAATCCTCGACGCCATCCAGCGCGACGGGCGCATCACCAAGCTGGCGCTGGCCGAGCAGGTGGGGCTGTCGCCGACCCCATGCTGGATGCGGCTGCGCAAGCTGGAGAAGGCCGGCATCGTCTCGGGCTATCACGCAAGGATCGCCATGCGCGTCGTGGTACCGGTGGCCACCGTACTGATGGAGGTGACGTTGGCCAGCCACCGCCAGGCCGATTTCGACCGCTTCGAGCGTGTCATCCGCGATATCCCCGAGATCGTCGCCTGCTGGTCGGTGGGCGGCGGCGTCGACTATGTGCTGAAGGTGATGGCTCGCGACATCGATGCCTATCAGCGGCTGGTCGACGGCTTGCTCGACCGCGAGATCGGCATCGACCGCTACTTCACCTACATCGTCACCAAGACGGTGAAGGAAGAGATCGCACTTCCCATCGCCGAGTTGCTGCCGGTGTCGCCGTAGTGCCGGAGACATCGTCTGCTGAGGCGGCACAATAGAGAGAATCTCTCTACTTCAGGACACCCAAACAGCCTCTCTGTCCGCCCATGATGGATAGTCTCCCAGGATCAGACCGAACCGGGAGGCTTCGACCATGTCCGCGCATTTCGCCCGCTCGCATCGCCATGAGGCGCTCGACCGCCTCGCTGACCGCCGTCTGCTGCGCGAACTCGCCTATGTCGGCGGCCACTGGACGGCGAGCGAGGCCGCCGAAAGCTTTGAGGTCACCGATCCGGCGACAGGAAGCACGGTCGCCTTCGTCGCGGCGCTGGATGCACGGCAAACGACAAAAGCAATCGATGCCGCCGCGCGCGCTTTTCCGGCCTGGCGGTCGCTGCTGCCGCAGGAGCGGTCAAGAATCCTGCGAAAATGGTTCGAGCTGATCATCGCCGCGAAAGGCGACCTCGCGCTGCTGATGACCCTGGAACAGGGCAAGCCCTTGCAGGAATCGCTCGGCGAAATCGACTATGCCGCCTCTTTCGTCGAGTGGTATGCGGAGGAAGCCAAGCGCCTCAACGCCGAGAGCGTCACCAGCCATCTGGCGAATGCGGAAATGATGGTGCGGCGCGAGCCGCTCGGCGTCGTCGGCATCGTCACGCCGTGGAATTTCCCCTCAGCCATGCTGACCCGCAAGGCGGCCGCAGCCCTGGCCGCCGGCTGCACCATTGTCGCGCATCCGTCCTCGGAAACGCCGCTGTCGGCGCTGGCACTGGCCGAGCTTGGCGAGCGCGCCGGACTGCCGGCCGGCGTCTTCAACATCGTCACCGGCAAGGCCGCGACGATCGTCGGGCGGATGTGCGAAGACGCGCGCGTCCGCGCCATGAGTTTTACCGGTTCGACCGAGATCGGCAGGCTGATCGCCGCGCAGAGCGCGCCGACAATGAAGCGGCTGGTGATGGAGCTTGGCGGCCACGCTCCACTGATCGTCTTTGCCGATGCCGATCTCGACAAAGCGGTAAACATCGCCATCGACGCCAAATTCGCCACATCGGGCCAGGATTGCCTCGCCGCCAACCGCACCTACGTCCAGCGGCCGATCTACGATCGCTTCTGCGCCGCCTTCGCCAAGCGGATCGAGGCGCTGCGGACCGGCAATGGCCTTGACGACAGGACTGACATCGGGCCGCTGATGCATGAGCGCGCTGTCCAGAAAGTCGAGGAGCAGGTCGCCGATGCGCTCGCCCACGGCGCACGTTGCCTTGCCGGCGGCAAGCGACATCAGGCCGGGCCGCTGTTCTACCAGCCGACGCTGCTGGCCGACGTTTCCGACGCGGCGCTGATCATGCGCGAGGAGACTTTTGGGCCGGTCGCCGCGGTGACGCCATTCGACAGCGAGGGCGAGGTGATCGCCCGCGCCAATGCCACCGAATATGGCCTCGTTGCCTATGTCGTGACCGAGAGCGGCGCGCGGCAGCATCGCATGGGCCGCGCGCTCGACTACGGCATGGTTGCCATCAACCGGGTGAAG
The DNA here is from genome assembly GCF_007003935.1 of Mesorhizobium sp. WSM4310. Lineage (NCBI taxonomy): Bacteria > Pseudomonadati > Pseudomonadota > Alphaproteobacteria > Hyphomicrobiales > Phyllobacteriaceae > Mesorhizobium > Mesorhizobium sp. WSM4310. Next base: position 47,352 of record NZ_VFTA01000001.1, on the reverse strand, counting down.
ATCACCGGCGCGCCGATCCCGTTCGGCGGCGTCAAGCAGTCCGGCATTGGTCGCGAAGGCTCGCGCCACGGGCTCGAAGCGTTCACCGATCTCAAATATCTCTGTCTCGATGTAGCCTAAGCTGCAGCGGAATCGCCCTTTCGTCAGGAGTAGAAAAAATGCTCGACCAGTCCAACGAACTCAACGCCTGGGATCGCGACCACTTCTTCCATCCCTCGACGCATATGGGCACGCACGCGCGCGGTGAATCGCCGACCCGCATCATGGCGGGCGGTGAAGGCGTGACCGTCTGGGACAACAATGGCAGGAAGAGCATCGATGCTTTCGCCGGCCTCTATTGCGTCAATGTCGGCTATGGCCGCCAGAAGATCGCCGATGCCATCGCCACCCAGGCGAAGAACCTCGCCTACTATCATGCCTATGTCGGCCACGGCACCGAAGCCTCGATCACGTTGGCCAAGATGATCATCGACCGCGCGCCGAAGGGCATGTCGAGGGTCTATTTCGGCCTCTCCGGCTCGGACGCCAACGAAACCAACATCAAGCTCATCTGGTACTACAACAATGTGCTCGGCCGGCCGGAGAAGAAGAAGATCATCTCGCGCTGGCGCGGCTATCACGGCTCGGGCGTGATGACGGGATCGCTGACCGGGCTGGAGCTCTTCCACAACGCCTTCGACCTGCCGCGCGCGCCGGTGCTGCACACCGAAGCGCCCTATTATTTCCGCCGCGCCGACCGCTCGATGAGCGAGGAACAGTTCTCGCAGCACTGCGCCGACAAGCTCGAGGAGATGATCCTGGCCGAAGGTCCCGAAACCGTGGCCGCCTTCATCGGCGAGCCGATCCTCGGCACCGGCGGCATCGTGCCGCCGCCTGCAGGCTACTGGGAGAAGATCCAGGCGGTGCTGAAGAAGTATGATGTGCTGCTGGTCGCCGACGAAGTGGTTACCGGCTTTGGCCGGCTGGGCACCATGTTCGGCTCCGATCATTACGGCATGAAGCCGGACCTGATCACCATCGCCAAGGGCCTGACCTCGGCCTATGCGCCGCTGTCGGGCGTCATCGTCGCCGACAGCGTGTGGAAGGTGCTGGTCGACGGCTCCGACAAGCTCGGCTCGCTCGGCCATGGCTGGACCTATTCGGCGCACCCGATCTGCGTTGCCGCCGGTGTCGCCAATCTCGAACTGATCGACGAGATGGATCTGGTGACGAATGCCGGCGAGACCGGCGCCTATTTCCGTACCGAGCTCGCCAAGGCCGTCGGCGGCCACAGGCACGTTGGCGACGTGCGCGGCGACGGCATGCTGGCGGCGGTCGAGTTCGTCGCCGACAAGGACGACCGGGTGTTCTTCGACGCTTCGCAGAAGATCGGGCCGCAAGTGGCGACGGCGCTGGCCGCCAGCGGCGTTATCGGCCGCGCCATGCCGCAGGGCGACATTCTGGGCTTCGCGCCGCCGCTCTGCCTGACGCGCGAGGAGGCCGACATCGTCGTTTCGAAGACGGCTGATGCGGTGAAAAGCGTGTTCGCCAATCTTTGAGATCGACGATGAACGCCATGACCGCAACCGTTCCCGCCACCATGGCCGCCGTGCTGCTCACCGGGCACGGCGGACCGGAAAAGCTCGTCTACCGCACCGATGTGAAAGTACCCTCGCCCGCACCGGGTGAAGTGTTGGTCAAGGTCAGTGCCTGCGGGATGAACAACACCGACGTCTGGGTGCGCCAGGGGGCCTATGGCACGGAAGAGGACGTGGCCGCCGTGTCGACCTGGCGGCGCCAGGGCAACACGCTGACATTCCCGCGCATACAGGGTACCGACACGGTTGGCAGCATCGTTGCCGTCGGCGACGGCGTTCCGCCGGACCGGGTCGGCGAAAGGGTGATGGTCGATTTCTCCATCTACAACCGCGACGACGATTCACTGGCCGACATCGACTATATGGGCCATGGCCGCGACGGCGGTTACGCCGAGTACCAGACCGTGCCGGCGCAGAATGCGCATGTCGTCGACACGGATATGAGCGACGTCGAACTCGCCACCTTCTGCTGCGCCTACCTGACCGGCGAACAGATGCTGGAACGCGCTGGCTTGAAAGCCGGCGAGCGCGTGCTGGTCACCGGTGCCTCGGGCGGCGTCGGCTCCGGCATCGTGCAATTGGCGCGGGCGCGCGGCGCCATTCCCTACGCCGTCGTCGGCAAGGGCAAGGAACAGGCGGTGCTCGACATCGGCGCCGAGGCCGTCATCACCCGTGGCGTCGCCGACTTGCCGCGGGCCGTGGCCGAAGTGACCGGCGGCCAGCCGATCGATGTGGTGGCCGATCTTGTCGGCGGCGCGATCTTCAACGACCTGCTGCGTATTCTGCGGCCCGAAGGCCGCTACACCACGGCCGGTGCGATCGCCGGGCCGGTCGTGCAGCTCGATCTCAGGACCATGTATCTCAAGCAACTGCAGCTGCATGGCTCGAGCCAGGGCACGCGCGCGGATTTCCGCCGGATCGTCGGCTACATCGAAGCGAAAAAGATCCGGCCACTGGTCGGCGGCGTCTACCGGCTCTCCGATTTTCACCGCGCACAGGCCGACTTCGTCGCCAAGGATTTCGTCGGCAAGCTGGTGGTGGTACCTGATGCCGTCGCGGAGCGGCTGGCGTAGTTTCCCCGGCCCTTCCCTCTAGCCACCTTCTGCCGTTGTCCCAATGGGAATGGGCTTGCAGTCGTGTCCGCGAGCCGTCACAAACGGCGACGCCCGGGGTCATGCTGGGCATCCGGTCGCGGGGTACAGGCGAGATATGACAGGCCGAATGATATTGCTCGGTGCCAAGCCGCTCGGCGTGGCCGATGTCGCCGAGATCGCACGCCGCAACGCCCGACTGATGCTGGGCGAGGAGGCGATGCGCCGCATCCGGGCAAGCCGCGCCCTGATCGAGCATCTGACCGGGCTTGGCAAACCGATGTACGGCGTCACCACGGGCCTCGGCGCCTGTGTCGACACGCCGCTCGCGCAAGCGGACCTGATCGCCTTCCAGCACAGCGTGCCGCTCAGCCACAGCATGGGCATCGGACCGGCGCTGCCCACCGAGGCGGTGCGGGCACTGATGACCGCGCGCATCTCGGGCATGGCCGCCGGTGGCACCGGCGCGTCCGAGCGCGTGGTCATGGGCCTTGTCGCAGCGCTCAATGCCGGCGTCCATCCGGTGATCCCGACCTGGGGCTCGATCGGCGCAGCCGACCTTGCCCATCTCGGCCATATGGCGAGGTCGCTGCGCGGCGATGGCGAGGCGGAATTCCAGGGCAGGATCATGCCCTCCGCGGAGGCGCTTGCCTTGGCCGGGCTCGAGCCGCTGGACCTGCGCGAGAAGGACGGCCACGCCATCATCGTCGCCAACAGCCTGTCGACCGGAACGGCGTGCCTGGGTCTCGAAGACGTCGCCCATCTCATCGACTGGGCGCTGGCCGCCGTGGCGCTCAACTACGAGGCGTTTCGCTCCTCCCTCACCGCGATCGACGAGCAAGCGCTGGCCGCACGGCCGGCCTTCGGCCAGCGCGAGATCGGCGCGCGGTTGCGCGCGGAGCTGGCGGGAAGCGGTTTGTGGAAGGACAAGGCGGCGCGGCGCCTGCAGGATCCGCTCAGCTATCGCTGCGTGCCACAGGTCTGGGGCGGTCTGCTCAATGCGTTCGAACAGGCGCGGCTGGCTACCGAGATCGAACTGACCCATTCGGGCGACAACCCGGTGATCCTGGCCGACGGCGGTCGGGTGATTTCCAACGGCAATTTCGACCTGACGGCAATGACGCTGGCCTGGGAACAGCTCGGCCAGGCGCTTGCGCATTGCGCGGTCGGCACCGCCAACCGCTGCATGAAGCTGATGTCGCCGACAACAGCCGAACTGCCGCGCTTCCTGTCGGCCAGGGGCGGCAGCCGTCAAGGCTACGCGGAATTGCAGAAGCCCTTGTCAGCGCTGGAAGCCGAGATCCGGCACCTGGCCAACCCGATGTCGCTCAGCCCGCTCGCCGTTTCCGACGGCATCGAGGACCAGTCGTCGATGGCGCCGCGTGTGGTGGCCAAGACGGCGGAGATCATCGAGCGCATGCGCTATCTCGTGGCGATGGAGCTGATCTTCGCGGCGACGGGCGTGGAGTTGCGCGGTGTCCTCGACAGCATGGGCGAAGGGCCGCAGCGCACCTTCGCCGCCGTGCGTGCGCTCGTCAGCCCGCTCGACGACGACCGCGAGATGAGCACCGAGATGACGCGGGTGGCGCGGATGGTGGCGGGTCCGCGCCACTGAGCCGACGACCGGTCCGCCACAGTCGGCATCCGGATCTTCCAGCGCGAACCCCAGACGTCCAGCAACCAACGCGCGCGGTCCGCCACCGGGGCCATCGGTGTGTTCGGTCGCCGCAAAACTCATGTTCGGCGCATGCGTGGCATGCAATGCATCAAGACATGAAAGAAGAGATGTTGCGAAATTGCTTGCCGATACGGCATGAGCATATTAGGAATAACAAATTCGTTCTTCCATGAGTTGAAATAACGGAACCTGCGCTTGGCTACTGCAAGCAATTCGGAAGTATCCGAGAGGGCCAAGGCCCCGATATGCGGTTCGCAGACGAGAATGTGCCGCCCCTGGAGTGCATTGCCGAATGTTTGCCTGACCTGACACCCCTGATCCTGTCTGGGAGGAGCCCATGGCCAACACCTACAAGGTCCATTTCGTCAGCAATCGAAACCCCATTGTGAACAGCCAAGGGCGTATCACCGGTTTCGGCCCCAATCTCAGCCAAGCTCAAGGCGTCGATATTCGCTACGGAGAGGTCCACGTGACGGTCACCGGAGCTCCCAAACAGGGCAAGATCGTGCCTGGTACCCTGGCTGTGTATGACGAGAAGATACTCGTCGAGAAGGGCAAGGCTCAAATTCGCGGAAGCGACCAGATGTTTGCCGCGCTTCATCCGGCGCTCGTTTCGGCAAAGACGATCATCCTGTTCGCGCACGGCTTCTTCAACACCTTTTCCGACAGCGTCGAACGCGCGGCGACGATCCTGAGCTTCTACGGAATAGATGCGGAGATCATCGTCTTCAGTTGGCCCTCTGCCGGCACATTGATCGGCTACCAGCATGACCGGGCAACATCACGACAGAGTGGTCCGGCCTTTGCCCGGGTTATCCGCAGGCTGGTGACGGAGCTTGCCGGGCTTTCCCGGACCGCGCCGCGTCCGACCGTTCACCTACTCTGTCACAGTATGGGAAACTATGTGCTGCGTTTTGGTGTTCAGTCATTGCTGGCGCAGCCGCTAGATACAAATCTCGGTCAGGTTCAACCAACCGCACCGGCCACACATCTTCCGACCATCTTCAATCAGATCATTCTCGCTGCCGCCGACGAGGATTCCGACGCGTTCGACCGGCAGGACAAACTAAAGGCGCTGCCCGACCTAGGGCGCGCCGTAACCGTCTACTATACCCATGAGGATTGGGTGCTGACGTTCCTGAGCGCCGGGATCGAATTCAACGGCCCCCGGCTCGGCGCCGGAGGACCCGACAATATGGCAACCATCAGCGACAAGGTGAGTGCGGTGGACGTGAGCGACGTCGTTCCAGCTGGACTCAACATGGATAGCCATCAATATTATCGGCTCTATACGCCCGTGCGCGACGATGAAGTCGCGGTGCTGGCGGGCCAGGCGCCCGACAAGATCCACAACCGGGCGGCGACGGGCGTTCCACACCGATATCGGATCGAGCCGGCGGTGGGTTGAATATCGAAGATTGCAGCGGAGTGTCTCGTTCAGACCTGCTGGCGTGATAACCCGCTCCGGCAGCGCGACGTTATTGATAAGGGCCTCTGAGGTTGAGTTTCTCGGCCAGAAGACAGAAGCGGTCGATCAGCCGGACATGTTCTTCACCGTGTTCGCCGACAATCGCGCCGCGCTCTGCGGGCGGCGCGTCCGACAGAACCTTCCACAGCCGGCTTTGCCGATCACAGATATCCGCCAGTTCGGAGCAGTCGCTGGCAGTCAATTTCAAAAAATGATCCGCCGTCACCGGTCCAATGCCAGGAGGCGTCGTCGCCCCCAGGGAAAGATAACCCGGCGGCACGGTGCCTTTGGCATTGGTCACCGATTTGCGGCAGATGAGGTCGAACAGCTGGTCGACGGCCTGTTTGGCGCCGGCGACGCGCGACGGATGGTCCGTATCAGCCGCGGCATGCGGCAGAAGTTCAAGTTTGTCGCCGTGCCTCTCGACGAGGTCGAGATAAGGCAGCATCGGGCCAGACAGACGCCCGGTTGAGGCATCCCTGAACAGATCGGCATCGATGGCGGCGTGGCGCACCCGCCCTGCGTCCAGCGCCTCGCCAAGCGCCACAACGTCGACGAGCTCGCCGCGATCGTAGTTGACCAGCACAGCGCCCTTGTTCATGCGGCTCAGAACATCGGCGCCGATGAGCCCGGCATTGGCGTAGCGGCCGGTCTGCGTATCCTGCTTGCCCAGGCCGACATGGACGCTGAGCACATCGGCTCCCTCAGCCGCGTCGGCGAGGTCCGCCGCGAAGGCAAAGCCCTCGGCTTCTACCCAGTCGCGGTGCCGTGGCCTGGCATGGATCACCACGCGCATGCCGAAGGCACGGGCGAGCTTGGCCACTTCCCTGCCGATATTGCCGTAGCCGATGATCGCGATCGTCTTGCCTTCGAGTTTTTCGGTCGGGAAAACACGCAGTTCCCTGCCGGTGTCGAAATCGCCGCGTGCCACCCGGTCGTGGAGCAAGCCGACCGGGAGATCCGGCAGCACTTTCAGGATTGCCTTCATCACCATCTGCGCGGTGGCGCGGCTGTTGATGCCGGGCGTGTTCATCAGCACCGCGGTGCCGCCCTCGCCGCTGCCGCCGCCCCAGGAGCGCGAGCCCATATTGCCGGTGCCGGCTCCAATCCGCACGCCGGCCAGCGCAAAGACGGTTTCGGCAGGCAGGAAGGTCGCTGCGGCGATGACGGCGTCATAGCGGCCGTCGCCGGCGGCTTCGATCAGCTCCTCGCGGGTGCTGAGGTCCGGCTGGTAGAAGAAATGCACCCGGCCCCGCTCGAGGCTCGCTTTGTCGCCAAGCGCGGACAGGTGGAAGCGCCCGCCCTTGGCTTCGATATGGGCGCGCACCTCGCCGGGATCAGGCTTGCCGTCAGGTCCGAAGCGCAGGCCGACCAGATCGCAGATCAGCACGGCGTAGGCGCTTTGCGGATCGATCGGCTCGACGGCCTGTGTATTGGTGTTTGCGGTCACGTTGTTTCCCCATGCAAGAACGGAAAGCTTGCCGGTTTGGCAGCGCGCTCTGAGTAATCAGAACCTATCCGCCCGGAAGGGCGTCAGATCGATCGCCGGCGGCAAACCGGCGGCAAGTTGCGACACGATCCTGCGGTGACGGCGCCGCCGATGAGGCCTTGATGACCATGGATGACGGTCTTGGCCCGTGACGCCCGGCGGCCCGATCTAAAGGCTGGGTCCCAGCTTGATCGGGCTGCCGTCGCTGAAGCGGGATTGACGGAACCTGTGAAGATCGTGTCCGATCTCGTTTCCCTGGACGAGGTCGGACACGACGCGGCCCATTCCGGGTCCGATGCCGAAGCCGTGACCGCTCATCCCGGTGGCGATGACGAGACCCGGAATTTCGGCGGCACGATCAACGACCGGCACGACATCCGGCATCGCATCGATCATGCCCGCCCAGCTCGCCTTGATCGGCACCGTCTTGAACTGCGGGAAAAGTGCCGAGAATTCGCGCTCGATATCACGCAATGCCGAGGCTTTGGGGGCCGGATTGAGGATGCGCATCCGTTCGAACGGGCTTTCCTCGTTCGCATTCCACCTGCGTGGGGTCGACCAGCCGTCCGGATAGCCGCGCGGCGCCGCCGGCAAATAGTGGGTACCAAAGGGATTGGCCACTAGGGCGGGAACATATTTCGCCGCGTGACGAAACGCGTCAGGCCCGACATACAGCTGATTGCTGCCTCCCGATGCCAGCGTGTAACCGCCATCCTGCCTGCGCCGGAATGCGATATGGTCGTCGGCGGCGGCGCCCGAATGGATTTCGGGCATGGGTCCGGTCGCGGCGACGGTCGCCCTGACGCTGAGCTGCGGGATGGAGACGCCGTGCGCGCGCAGGAAGAGCGACGTCCACGCACCGCTCGCGACAACCGCGCTCGAGGTGGCGATACGGCCCTGCTCGGTCCAGACCCCGCTAACGCGTCCAGCCGATATGTCGAGCATGCGCGCCGCACAATTCTCGATGATGGCGACGCCCTCCCGGGCGGCCAGGCGGGCAAGCGCTGAAACCGCGACCCAGGGCTCGGCGCGCATGTCCGATGGGGTGGTCATCGCACCCTTGAAAGAGCGCGACATGGCCGGGATCAGCCTGGCAGTCTCACCCTGGTCGAGGAGACGCGTGTCGACGCCGTGTATCTGAGCGATCTTCAGGAACTTCGCGAAGCCGGCCATCTCTTTGTCGGTTCGCGCGAGGTAGGTAACGCCCGTCTGCTTCAGTCCGATGTCCTCGCCGCATTCCTCGGCCAGTTGCCGCCAGAGGCGTTGCGCTTCGATGACAACGGGCAGTTCATCGGCATCGCGGCCCTGCTGCCGGATCCAGCCCCAGTTCCGCGACGACTGCTCGCCGGCGATGCGGCCCTTTTCCAGCAATGTCACCGAAATGTTGCGCCGCGCCAGGAACAAAGCCGTGGTCACGCCGATGACGCCGCCGCCGAGGACCACAACCTCCGAAGCCTTCGGCAACGGTGCTTGAAACTGGATCGGCATCGCTTCGGTGAAGGGAAAACTTGTCAAGGAAGACTGCCCTCTTGCTTTTCACGCGGCGTCGGCCCTGGCTGCTTCCGTGCCGGCGACGCGTGACAGAACTGATAGTCCGTCAAGGCTGGGTCGAGCTGGAGAATCTGCGCGTCAATGCAATGAATTGTTTATGCCAGCAAATGTCGCCTCGACACCCACATGACCTTTGCCGACAAGACCGAAGCGCCCGGCGACGACCGACGGCGGCACCGTATGTCAGGCACAGCGCGATGCCGCCATTGGCCCCTTGAAGGGTCAAGTCGGACACGCGTAACATCTCGTCATCAGAACTGAGTCTGCTTAATGCGTCCGGGCTAATGTCCGGATTGGACTGGATATTTTCCTTGCCGACGGATGCAACCAACGGCGCGGCGAAGCGCGGCAAATCGTTTGCCCATGTGGCGGAAGCCTCCTGGGGCAAGGGCCTCAGCACCTTGCTGCGCATCGTGCGCATGACGCTGCGCCATCCTTGGCAGGTCGCCATCACCCTCGTCTCGACCTTCATCGCCGCGACGCTGCAGCTTTTCATCCCACGCCTGCTGGGACGCGCGATCGACCAGGCGCAAGGCGTGATGGCCGCGGGTGCCGGCACTGTCGCGGAACAGGCGCTGTGGCACACAGCGCTGACGCTGCTCGTCGTCAGCATCCTGCGCGGTCTCTTCACCATGGCGCAGAACTATTATGGCGAGGCCGTCGGCCATCAGACCGGCTATCAATTGCGGCTCGCCTTTTACGAAAAGATCCAGCGCCTGAGCTTTTCCTTCCACGACAAGGTCCATACCGGGGACCTGATCACGCTCGGTCTGCTCGATCTCGACGGCGTGCGCATGTTCTTTTCCACCGGCATCCTGCGCGTGGTGCTGCTCAGCGTGCTGATCGGCGTCGGCGCCTATCTCCTGATCAGCACCGACCTCGTGCTCGGGCTGCTCAGCCTCAGCTTCGTGCCTTTCGTCGCCTGGCGATCCTCGGTGACCCAGCTCAGATTGCGCAGCACCTGGCTGACGCTGCAGGAGCGGCTGTCGGTGCTGAGCCGGGTGATGGACGAGAATCTGGGCGGCATCCGTGTCGTGCGCGCCTTCGCGGCGCAGCGCCATGAGCTCGCAAAATTCGACCGCGCCAAGCAGGACGCGCTGGAGCTGGCCAATCAGCGCGTCGACATCCGCGTCTCCAACACCAGCGCCATGAACTTTTCCTTCCTGGCCGCCATGGGGCTGGTGCTCTGGTTCGGCGGCCAGAAGGTGATCGCGGGCCAGATCAGCGTCGGTACGCTGGCGCAGTTCCTCACCTTCATGACCATCCTGCAGATGCCGGTGCGCCAGCTCGGCCTGATGGTCAACTCGTTCGCGCGCGCCTCGACCTGCGGCACGCGGCTGTTCGAACTGCTCGATACCGAACTCGACATCGAGGATGCGCCCGACGCCAGGGAGCTCGTCATCACCGAGGGCGTGCTGTGCTTCGACGATGTCGGCTTCCGCTATGAAGGCGCGGGCGATCGCCCGACGCTGTCCGGCATCTCTTTCGAGGCCAGGTCCGGCGAGACGATAGGGATCGTCGGCCCGCCCGGCAGCGGCAAGTCGACCATCGCGCATCTGATCCCGCGCTTCTACGACGTCACCTCGGGCACGATCACCATCGACGGCCAGGACATAAGCAAGGTCACGCTACAATCGCTGCGCAAGGCGGTCGGCGTGGTGCAGCAGGACGCCTTCCTGTTCACCACCTCGATCGAGAACAACATCGCCTATGGCAACCCCTGGGCGCGCGAGACCCGCATCGGGCAGGCCGCCGAGTATGCGCAGTTGCACAACTATATTATCGGGCTTCCGGCCGGCTATACCACGGTCGTCGGCGAACGCGGCGCGTCGCTTTCCGGCGGCCAGCGCCAGCGCCTGACCATTGCGCGCAGCCTGATGCTGCGGCCATCGGTTCTGGTCTTCGACGATTCCACCGCGGCAATCGATGCCGGCACCGAGCAGCGTATCCGCGCGGCGATGAAGCGTTTCGCCAAGGATCGCGTGACGCTGATCATCTCGCACCGGCTGAGTTCGCTGATGCATGCCGACCAGATCCTGTTCGTCGAGGGCGGCCGCATCGTCGAGCGCGGCACGCATGAGGAGTTGCTGGCGCTGGGCGGTCGCTATCGCGCGCTTTACGACCTGCAGCTGCGGCCGGACAACGACCGGCTCGAGGGAGCCGCATGATGTCGAGCCAGGACGACGACGAGAAGGACGACAAAAGCGGCCGGCCGAGCAAGGCCGTCGTCGGGTCGCATCGCGACGAGGAAGAGGTTTTCGGCAAGGCCTATGATCCGCGCATCGTCAGGCGCATCTGGAGCTTCGTCAGACCCTATCAGGGCCGGATCTTCATCTCGGTGGCGGCGGTGCTGGTGTTCACGCTGACGCAGCTGGCGATCCCGCTGGTCATCCGTTATGCCATCGACCACGGCATGGCTCCGGGCAGGCTCGACCGCTCGGTGATGATCTCCGCGATCGTCACCTTCACCGTGATCATCCTGATCAACTATGCCGCAAGCCATGTGCAGGAAAGCGTCGTCGGCAAGGTGGCCGAGAATGTGCTGTCCGACCTGCGCCGCGCCATGTTCAGCCATTTGCAGCGCGTGTCGCTGAGCTTCATGGACAAGACCGAGGTCGGCCGGCTGATGTCGCGCCTGCAGGGCGACGTCAATTCGATGCAGGAATTCCTCGAAACGTCTGTCATGTCGGTGGGCGACATCGTGCTGCTGTTCGGCATCGTCACCGTCCTTTTGTGGCTCGATTTCCGGCTCGGACTGCTGACGCTGTCGACCATGCCGATGCTGTTCATCGTGCGGCTGTTCTGGCTGCCGCGCGCCAAGGTCGCCTTCATGGCGGCGCACGAAACCAATTCCATCGCCAACGGGGCACTCGCCGAAGGCATCCATGGCGTGCGCACCGTGCAGAGCCTGGAACGCCAGCACGTCAATTTCGACCTCTATGACGAGAAGGTGCTGGCCAACCTCAACGCCCATCTGCGGTCGGCGAAATATGCGCAGGTGATGGTGCCGATCGTCGACACGCTGACCGGCATCGCCATGGCGACGGTCATTGTCGGCGGCGGTTCGATGGTGCTGTCGCACAGCCTCGATGTCGGCGTCATGGTGGCGTTCCTGTTCTACATCCAGCGCTTCTTCGACCCGATCCGTTCGCTCACCATGCAGTACAGCGTCATGCAGCGCGCCATGGCCTCCGGCCAGCGCATCTCCGAAGTGCTCGACGTGCCGGTGGATGTCAGCGACAGGGACAATGCGGTGGCCTTGTCGCGCGATACGGACGGCTCGGTCGAGTTCAGGAACGTCACTTTCGGCTACCGGCCGAACCAGCCGGTGCTGAAGAACATCTCCTTCCGCGTCAATCCCGGCGAGACGGTCGCCCTTGTCGGCCCAACGGGATCGGGCAAGTCGAGTTCGATGGCGCTGGTGCACCGCTTCTACGATGTCTGGTCGGGGCAAGTCCTGGTCGGCGGTCATGACGTGCGTGACCTGACGCAGGATTCGCTCGGCGACCAGGTGGCCATGGTGCTGCAGGAGCCGTTCCTGTTCTCCGGCACGGTGCTGGAGAATATCCGCTACCACAAGACCGGCGCAACCCGCGATGAAGTGGTGGGCGCCGCACAAGCGGTCGGCGCGCACGACTTCATCGAACAGTTGCCCGATGGCTACGATACCGAACTCGAACAGCGCGGCGGCAACCTTTCGCTCGGCCAGCGCCAGCTCATCAGTTTCGCGCGAGCGCTGGTGGCCGACGCCAAGATCCTGGTGCTCGACGAGGCTACGGCCAGCATCGATTCCTACACCGAGATGCTGATCCAGAAGGCGCTGATCAAACTGCTGGAGGGCCGCAGCGGGCTGGTCATCGCCCATCGGCTCGCTACTATTCGCGGCGCCGACCGCATCATCGTGCTGCAGAATGGCGAAATCGTCGAAAGCGGCAACCACGAACAGCTGATGCAGAGGAAGGGCCTCTACGCCCGCCTCTACAACATGAACTACGCTTCGTTCGACGACATTGCGGAAGGCGAGCTGGAACTGGACGCCGTGGTCGGCAAGGCGACGTGAACGGCGCCTGCAAGTGGCCGCAATCGTCTACGCCATTTCGGGGCGTCTTGATGCCTCGCGGATCGCCTTGTGCACGCCGCGCTGCAGATCCATGAAGGCCGGGGTCTCCATCACCTCTTCCCGGCGCGGCCGCTCGATGTCGACGTTGAAGGTCTGCATGATGCGTCCCGGCCCGATCCCCATGACGACGATGCGGTCCGACAGATAGACCGCCTCCTCCACATCATGGGTGACGAAGAGAACGGTCAGCCGGTGTTCCTCCCAGATCTGGGTCAGCAGTTCCTGCATCTGGTGCCGGGTCAAGGCATCGAGCGCGCCGAACGGTTCATCCATCAGCAGCATCTTCGGCCGATAGGACAGTGCGCGCGCAATGGCGACACGCTGCTTCATGCCGCCCGACAGTTCGGACGGATAGCGGTCGGCGCTTTGCGACAGCTTGACGAGGTCGAGATGCTCGAGCGCGATCTCGCGGCAGGCGGTGCGATCGTAGCCGGCGGCCTTGAGGGCGAACTCGATGTTCTGCCGCGCCGTCAGCCAGGGCAACAGCGTGTAGGACTGGAAGACGACGCCGCGGTCGAGACCCGGCTGCAGGATCGGCGCGCCATCGATGCTGAGATCGCCGGCGTCGAAGTCCTGCAGTCCGGCAACGATCGACAGCAATGTGCTCTTGCCGCAGCCCGACGTGCCGACGAGCGAGACGAACTCATTGTCGGCAAGATCGAGGTTGATGTCGCGCAGCACTTCCGTGCGCCGCTCGCCAGTGCCGAAGCTCTTGTCGAGACCGGCGATGCGCAATTTGGGAACAGTCATCGGCGGTTCCTCATTGCGAATGGCCATCCTGCCGGAACAGAACCTTCTCCAGCGCCTTCATGACCTGGTCGGTGATGAGACCGAGCACGCCGAGGAGCAGGATGTAGCCAATGATGGTGTTGGTCTGGAAATAGCGCTGCGACACGGTGATGCGATAGCCCAAGCCAGATGTCGCCGCGACAAGTTCGGCCAGCACCAGCCAGGTCCAAGCCCAGCCGAGGCTGATGCGAAGCGTATCCCAGATGCCCGGCAGGGCGCTGGGCACGACGATGCGCGTCAGGATCTTGCGGTCCGGCAGGCCGAGCGTGCGGCCAAGGCCGATGAAATCGGCGGGAACCCGTTTCACATTGTCCATGATCATCAGCACCTGCTGGAAGAAGGTGCCGATGAAGATGATCAGGAATTTCTGGGTATCTCCGGTACCGGCCCACAGGATGGAGAGCGGTACGAATGCGACGACCGGCATGTAGCGGATGAAATCCACCAGCGGCTCGATACCAGCCTCCCAGGAGCGGAAGCTGCCGATCAGCACGCCGATCGGGATGGACAATGCCGAGGCGATGAGGAAGCCGATGGAAATGCGATACGCCGAGGCCGTGAGGTCCAGCCACAGCGTGCCGTCGGCGGCGAGCTTGGCTATCTGGGTCGCAACGCTGCCGGGCGACGGCAGGAAGATGGGCTTCACCCATTCCAGCCCCGTCGCCGCCCACCAGCCAAGGCCAAGCCCGACAAAGACGGCCACCGCGATCATCAGGAAACGCGACCTGGCGATGGGCGCGCCGATCCCGGAGGATCGGCGGCGCCTGGCCTGTTTCGTGGCCGCCTTTGGCGCGGCCGGGCCGGTTTTCGCGGGGGGCTCCGCGGACATCTGCGCTACCACCGCGATCCGGCCTCTATCATTGCGCCGCCTTGACGAAGGACGGATCGATCATCTGTTCCGGCGTCACGTCGGCCTGCAGCAGCTTGGCGTTCTTGGCGGCCGCTTCGACGTCGGCGAATGTCTTGGTGGTGAAATCGCCGGTCAGCGCCGTCTTGTTTTCGGCGAGCGAATAGTAGCGCACGCCATCGAAAGCGGTGTTCAGGTCCTTGACGTCGGAACCGACCGCCTTGGCGATGATGGCGCGGCCGCCGGGTGTGTCTGCATGGTAATCCTTGAGTGCGGCGTCCCAGCTCTTGATCATGGCCAACACCTGGCCGGGCCGCGACTTGATGACCTCGTCGCGCACCACCAGCACGTCGCTGATCAGGCCGGGATCCTCGCCGGCGGAAAACAGCAGCTTGACGTCCTTGTTCTGCGCCATGGCGACGGTGAGGTAGGGCTCGTAGGTGACCGCCACCGGCACGCGGCCGGCGATCAACGCGCCGCCGGCGTCGGAGGCAGGCATCGGAACCGGCTGAACGTCGGCGATCGACATGCCATTCTTGGCGAGCGCGTATTTGAGCAGGATATCGCTGGTCGTGCCTTCCTCGAAAGCAACCTGCTTGCCCTTGAGGTCGGCGATGGAGGTGACGTCCTTGCCGGCGATGATGGCGTCGGCCGTCATCGAGACGTCGAGCAGCAGCACGATCTTCACCGGCAGGCCGGCGGCCACCATGCCCATCGCCGTGTGGGTCGCGATGTTGGCGGCGTCGAGCTGGCCGCTGGCCAAAGCGGCGTTGATGTCCTTGTCCTCGGCAAAATTGACGATCTGGACGTCCGACAGGTCGTTCGTCTTGAACAGGCCCTTGGCGTCGGCGACGTGCCATTGGCCGTAGCCGAGCCAGGGCTCGATGCCGATCTTGAACGGTCCTGCCTCGGGCGTCGCGGGAATGGCCGCGTCGGCCGCGTGGGCGACTGGCGCGGCGCCGAGCCCGATGGCGGCGGCCATCATGAGCGCGCGAAATTGTCCTGCTAGGTTACGCATCATCTCAAGTTCCCCTTGATGATCAGACCGCTTTTTTCCCAGGCATCCGGTCTGGTGAGACTGCGGGTTTCTGCTCTTGCGGCACTGTGCCTCGGCGTCTTGCCCACCACTTCGTGGTGAAGTGCAGGGATATTTCAGCGTCCGCGGGCGCGGATGTCAAGGCTAAAATACATACATGCATATACAAGTTGGTACGGCTCAATTCCCCCATGGATCAGGCGCCTCGGCTCGCGCTTTCAGGATCGATCAAGTCGAGGAAGTCGGTCACCCGATCGGCTCCGGCATCGGGCTCGCTGCCGACCATGACCGCGACTGAAAAGGCGATGAGGGAAGAGACCGGCGTGTGGCTGCGCGCGCCGGCGCGCAGGTTCATGACCAGGGTTGGCGACAGGAAAAGCCCTGAACGCAGGACCGCCCGCCAATCCGCCGGCAGCATGCCGCGCCGCTTGAGCTCGAGCAGCAACGGTCGCCACAAAGCAGTGGCCTTGACCTCCAGCAGGTCGCGGCGAACCGGGCTCAAATCCCAGTCCGTGTCGACATGGATGAGGTCTCCGTCCAGCCGCGCCTGAGCGCGAAAAGCGTCTGTCGCGATGGCTGGGTCGTAGAGCCAGAACGGATGGGCGAAGATGTTGTGGAAGGTTGCCTTCACCTCGGCCAGCAGCGTCGGGATATGCGAGCCGGCAAAGGCAGGATCGAAGAAGGACAGATCCGCCCTCCCCGCTTCTTCCGTGTACCAGACATTGGCATTGTGGGCGTCGCCATGCGCGACCACACCGCCGGCATCGGCCAGCCGGTCCGGCCGCAAGCGCGCCGCAGCAGCGTCGAAAAGCTCGCCGATGCTGCTGGTGTAGAGCTGGCCGTTGATGACGAATTTCAGCCGGCAGAACCGATCCCAGCCAAGTTCCATGCCAGGAAAGACAAACGGCTTGCCGACATAGAAATCCGCCAGCCGGCCGCCCGGCGACGACCGCGTATCGGCGTCGATCAGCCGCTCATGGAACAGCCGGTGGATCGGCTCAGCCGAGACCTCCGCGACAGTCACCGGATGCAGCGTCTCGAGATAGACCTCGAGCAGCCTGGCGGACAGGTCGCGCTCGGCGAGAACCGCCTCGCGCCGCTTGCCGGCATCGTCCTCGGCATCCAGCGCAAACAGTACATCCGAAAATCTCGGATCGGTGCGGCGGCGGTAGACAAGGATCTGCTCACCCGGCTGGGCGGACATGTGGACAGGCTGGTCGACCGGCAGGCCGGCACGCGACAGGATTTCCGCCCGGTAGTATTCGCCGGTCATGGCTTCCTCACGTTCCTCCTGGTGGAACTTGAAGAAGTAGGCCTGGCCCTCGCTGTCGAAGAAGCCGTTCAACGAATTGAGGCTGTATTTGTCGACATTGATGCGGACGTTGCTGGGGGTCATTGCGAACAGATCGCCCAGCAAGGCCGCCAGCGCGTGTTGCGCCTCGCCGACATCGTGTTGCGCGAGCGCGCGGATCCGCGCCGTGCGGCTGTGCATCATCGGCCGCCCCTTCCAGCCGATCCGTCCGCAAGGCGCGAAACAGCTCTTATCAGCACATGTACATACATCTGCGTCGAAGATTCCGTGATCAGCATTGGCTTTAGGCGTCAGTTGGTCTTGGAGGGGGAATAGCGGCTGCCTAGCGAATAGCGGCTGCCGGCATAAGTCAGCTTGCTGATGGTGGCGACGATCGCGCCCGTCCATGTGCGGCGGTGCAGAAACAGGCAGCAGCTGCCGACATCGATATTGAGATGCCGCGCCGTCTCGGCGTCGGCCGGGATCGCCGAGATGATGTGCTCGACCTCGGTCACCGGAGTTTTCTGCATGAGGTAGTCGTAGGTCGCCGTCTTCGAAAAGTCCTGCTTGTCGTAGTCGGGGATCAGGCTCGGATTGACGAAGCGCTCCTCCAGCTGCACCGGCAAATCGTTCTCGAAATTGACGACGACCGAGTGATAGATCGCGACGCGCTTTGGGAACTCGAAGGACAGTGCGAGTTCCTTCGTAGGCATGATGGTTTCCAGCACGAGAACTTCCGAGCGATGCCTGTTGCCGCGCTCGACAATCTCGGCCGCGATGTTGTTGATCTCGATCAGCGTCGATTGCGGACGGGGCGGCGCGATGAAGGTGCCGACACCTTGCAGCCGGATCAGGAAGCCCGCCGCGGTCAGTTCCCGCAAGGCCCGGTGGACTGTCATGCGCGAGACACCCAGCGAAACCACCAGCTCATTCTCGGACGGCAGCTTGCGATCCTTGCCCCACCGGCCTGTACCGATGTTTGTCAAGATGTAGTCCTTCACCTTCTCGTAAAGGGGGCTCGCCGTATCGGGCAAATCGATCATTTCAAAATCCTTTCCGGCAATTTATCGGAAATCAAGCCGGCTCGACAGGTTGCCGCATGCGGATGATTGTTTTCAAGCCGTCGCTTTGCCCCGCCAACAGCCGCTCATAAGTGGCCGCAATATCGTCGAGACCGATCTCGCGATCGATCAGGGAAAGCAGCGGTTTGCTCAACTCACCCAGCATCCGCACGGCGTCGGGCAACTCGTCGGCGAAGGCATGGCACCCCAGCAGCGCGATCTCGCGCTCGACCAGAAGGTTGGGGTCGATGTCGAGACGGCCATGGAAGATGCCGACCATCGCCACAGTGCTGCCGGAATCGAGAACGCCGAGCAACTGGTTGAAAGCGGCGATGCTGCCTGTCGCCTCGACGGCCGCCAGCAGCGGAGCATTGGCGGTCGCGGCGGCAATGGCATCGCGGTCAAGGTCGACGATTGTTGCGCCGGTCACCCGCGCCACGCGGGCGCAGCGGGCCTGGTTGCGGTCGGCGACAAGCACGGTGCCGGCAAAGCTTCGAGACAGCAGCAGCGCGGCGAGACCGCCGATCGGCCCGCAGCCGACGACAAGCACCGAGCCTGCCGTCTTTGGCAAACGCCGTACCGCGTGCAGCGCCACCGCGAGCGGCTCCGCCATCGCGGCGACCCGTTCGTCAAGTGCTGCATCGACAACATGCAGCAGTCGCGCGGGTAGAACAGCCTGTTCGGCGAAGCCGCCGTCGCAGACTTCGCCGACAAAGCCCAGCGAAGCGCAGAGATGGCGCCTGCCGGCACGGCATTGCGCGCATTCCCCGCACCAGAAGCGGGAATCGGCAATCACCCTGTCGCCGACGGCGACGGTGTCGACGCCCTCGCCGAGCGCGGTCACCGTGCCGGTCAGCTCATGGCCGGCGGTCGAAGGCGAGCGGCTTATCCATTGGCCGGTGCGGAAATTGTGCAGGTCCGAACCGCAGATGCCGGCGGCATCGACCCTGAGCTTCACCCAGCCGGCATCCGGCAAGCCGGGTTCGGCGATGTCCTCCACCCGCAGATCGCCCGGTCCATAAAGCCGTGCCGCCTTCATCGCGATCGTCTCCGTTCAGCCGGCGAGGTAGCGGTCGCGGATCTCCGAGACCGCGTTTTCGTGCGAGCTGAAGCCCTCGTAGCGGGCGAGCCTGCGGGCATGCTTCGCCAATTCCGGATAGGCGGCCGAGGTGACGTAGCCGACAGACGAGCGCTTGACGAAATCAGTCACCGAAAGCGGCCCGTAGGTGCGCGCCCAGCGGCTGGTCGGCAGCACGGCATTAGGCCCAAGGACGAAGTTGGCAAGGGTCACCGGCGTATGCGGGCCCATGAGGATCTCGGCCGCCTCGGTGATATGCCCGAGATGCGCGAACGGCTCGTTCGACAGGATTTCCAGATGTTCGGGCGCATAGTCGTTGATGAAGCGGTAGCTGTCTTCCAGCGACGCGGTCAGCACGACGCCGCCGCGCGTGCCCGTCAGCACGGCGCGCGAGAACTCCACGCGCTGTTCGGTCATCCGCGACCAGTGTTGCGGGAGTGCGGCGAGCGCTGCCTCGGCGACCTTGCGGCTGTGCGTCACCAGATAGGCCGAAGAATCCGGTCCGTGCTCGGCCTCGATCAGCAGATCGAGCGCGGCAAGGCCGCCGTCGACGCTGTCATCGGCAAAGATGATGGCTTCCGACGGGCCGGCCGGAAGCCCTGTGTTAATGACCGAGGACAGGATGCTCTTCGCCGCCACCACCCATGGGCTGCCGGGGCCGACGATCTTGAGCGCGGGCTTCACCGTCTCGGTGCCGTAGGCGACGGCGGCGACGGCATGGGCGCCGCCGCATTTGTAGACGGTGTGCACGCCGGCGAGGCGAGCCGCGACCAGGGTCGCCGCATCCACCGAACCATCCGATGTCGGTGGCGTCACGATGGCGATCTGCGGCACGCCGGCAATGACCGCCGGAACCGATGTCATCATCGTCACCGACGGAAAGGCGCCCTTGCCGCGCGGCACGTAGAGCGCGACGGAGGCGATCGGCGTATAGCGGTCGCCGGCATAGGCGCCCGGCCGGACTTCCTTGAGCCACATCGTTTCCGGCTTCTGCTCCTCATGGAAACGCCTGATGTTGTCGATGCCGAAGGCGATGCTCTCCACGACATCCTTTTCGACCTTGTCGAAGGCCGCGTCGAACTCGGCTTCCGACACCTGCAGTCCGCCTTCGGCGACATTGGCCTTGTCGAGCTCCCTGGCGAACCGGATGAGGGCGGCGTCGCCCTCGTCCTTGACGGCCTGGATGATCGGGCGGACTTTTTCGACGAAGACCGACAGATCGGCCTCGGCGCGCTTCAACAGGCTGGCCCGCTGGGTGGCGTCGAGCGATGACAGATCGTGGAAGCTGATGTCGGACATGGATATTCCTCTTTGTTGGAACGCAACGCGCCGGCCGGTTACGTTGCGCGAGACGTTGATTTCTAACTTTTAGCGCGCCGCCTCAAATCGATGCCAGGAACCCGCCATCCACCGGAATGGACTGGCCGGTTATGTAGGCCGCCGCATCCGAGGCAAGGAAGACGGCAACGCCGTGCAGGTCGCCGAGATCGCCGAAACGCTGCTGCGGGATCTTGGCGAGCATGGACTGCTGCCATGCCTCGTTGCTGTAGAACACATCGGTCATCGCCGTCCGGAAGTAACCCGGGGCGATGGCGTTGACCCGGATGCCCAGACCCGCCCACTCCGCCGCCAGCGCCCTGGTCATGCCGAGCAGGCCCGACTTCGACGAGCCGTAGGGCACCGCGGTGGGAATGCCGACTTCTGACGTCAGCGAGCAGAGATTGATGATGGCGCCGCCATGCCCGGCATCCCGCATCTGCAGTGCAGCCGCCTGGGCGCAGAAGAACGCCCCCTTGAGATTGGTGTCGACGATCCGGTCCCACAGCGCCTCGTCGACGTCGAGCGAGGGCCTGACCTCCTCCATTCCGGCATTGTTGACGAGGATGTCGAGACCGCCAAGCAGGCCCGCAGCCTCGGCGGTGGCGGTCCGGCAGCGGCCGACATCGGTGACGTCGAGAGCGACGGCATGCGCAACCCCGCCGGCCGCACGGATCGCCGCCGTGGTCCCGTCGAGGGACGCCAGGCTGCGCGCGGTGACCGCGACGTCGGCGCCGGCAGCGCTCAACGCCTCGGCGATGCTGCGGCCGATTCCGCGGCTGGCGCCGGTGACAAGCGCTTTCCTGCCGGCGAGATCGAACAGAGAAGCATTGCGCATGTGATCCTCCTTGCCGGTGTCGAGCTTCCGTTCCCATAGCGAGACTACCAGATCAAGTTACATATACAAGCATATACAAACAGTTTCGGCTACGCTACTCCTAACAAAATTCGCTGCGCTGGCGCGCCCGTCGGCGACCAGGCTCCCCTGGGGACGATGCAGCGAAACCCTGGTTTTTGAGAACCCGGTCGATGATAGGGGTCCGTCGGCCGACCGTAGAGGAGCCCGCTAATGTCGAAAGCATCAGACATGGTGCGATCCGAAGTCACGCGCTTGTCGCCTTACAATTCCGGGCTGACCGTCGCCGAGGTCATGCAACGATATGCTCCGGCCAGGATCGCCAAGCTGGGCTCGAATGAAAACCCGCTTGGCCCGAGTCCGACGCTTGCCACGATGATGCAGGCCGGCGCCGAGATGTTCCGGATCTATCCGGATCCGGCCGGGCGCGAACTGCGCCAGGCTATCGCCGCCAAATATGAGTTCGGTGAGGATCAGGTGATCCTCGGCAATGGCTCGGAGGACCTTCTCTCCGTCATCAGCCGTGCCGTGTTGCGGCCCGGCGAGGCCGTCGTCACGCTCTATCCATCGTTCCCGCTGCACGAGGACTACGCGACACTGATGGGCGCGAGCGTCAAACGAGCGACCGTCAACGACGACCTCACCATCAATGTCGATGCCCTGATCGAGGCGGTGCGCGAGCGGCCCCGCATGCTGCTGTTTTCCAACCCGATGAACCCGGTCGGCAGCTGGCTGTCTGCCGGCGAGCTGTCGAAGGTTCTGGATGCGGCCGGCGACGAGACGCTGATCGTCGTCGACGAAGCCTATGCCGAATATGCGGAAGGCGACGACTATGCCTCGTCGCTGCCTTACCTCTGCAAATGTGACCGGCCCTGGATCGTGTTGCGGACATTTTCCAAGGCGTTCGGGCTCGCCGGGTTGCGGATCGGCTTCGGTATCGTCGGCGACCCGGAATTGCGCGCCCTGCTCGACAGGGTGCGCACACCATTCAACGCCAATGGCATGGCTCAGGCCGCCGCGCTGGCGGTGCTGGCGGACGAGAAACACCTTGCAAGGGTCGTCGCGCTGGCCAAGGCGGAAAGAACGCGGGTCGAGAGCTTCCTCAGGAACATGGGCCTCGACGTCGCCCCTTCCCGCGGCAATTTCCTGTTCTTCAACTGCCGGCAAAATGCCGCCGCCTTCGCCGAGGGCCTGCTGCGCGAAGGCGTCATTGTCAAACCGTGGAAGCAGCAAGATTTCGACAGTTATGTGCGTGTCAGCATCGGCTCGCCAGCGGAGAACGACCACTTCATGGCGGCGCTGTCGCGGCTGTTGTGATTTCCGGAAGGCCATGCTGAATTGTCTGGCGCGCACCGGGCACGATATTTGGACGGTCTGCCGTTCCCCATATGGAGTTTTTCGCAGGTGGCGCATCCCCTTTCGCCCAACGGCTTCCGTCCAGCCTCTCGGGCCTGTGTTCCTCCCCGGTCGCCTTGACGATGCCCAGCATGCTAGAGAGCAACGCACCGAAGAGCCTCTACCGCGAAACGGCCGGCGGCACCGCCGACTACCCCGCCCTTGCCGGCGTGCAGCGGGCAAGGGTCGCCATTGTCGGCGGCGGCTTCACCGGCCTTTCCACCGCCATGCATCTGGCGGAAGCCGGCGACGACGTTGCCGTGCTGGAAGCGCACCAGCCGGGCTGGGGCGCTTCGGGCAGGAATGGCGGCCAGGTCAATCCCGGCCTCAAATACGATCCCGACACGATCGAGGCGATGTTCGGCCCTGAGCTTGGGCCGCGGATGATCGATTTCTCCTACGGTGCGCCGGATTTCACCTTCGGCCTCATCAAGCGCCTGTCGATCGCCTGCGAGGCCCGGCAGAACGGGACCATCCGCGCGGCGATCCGGCCGAAGCCGGAAGCCGCGGTGCGGACCACGGCCGCGCAATGCGAGCGGCGGGGCATGCCGGTCAGCATGCTGGATGCACAGGCGATGGCGACACGAACCGGAACCGACAGATACATAGCCGGCATGTTCGACGCGCGCGGCGGCGACCTCCATCCCCTGAAATACACGATCGGCCTGGCAGCCGCCGCGCGGAACGCCGGCGCGCGGATTTTCGGTGGCAGCGAAGTGCTTTCGCTGAAGAGGGAGGCTGGACGATGGGTCCTCAAAACCGCCAACGGCTCGGTCAGCGCACAGAAGGTGCTTGTAGCAACCAACGGCTATACCGGAGCCCTGTGGCCGGGCCTGGAGCAGTCGCTTGTTCCGGTGTTCAGCGCGATCGCGGCGACCGAACCGCTTGCGCCGGCAGCAGCGGCCGCAATTCTCCCTGAAAGGCCGGTCGTCTACGAAGCCGGCAATATCACCGTATACTACCGCATCGACGCGCAGAACCGCCTTCTCATGGGCGGCCGGGGACCGATGAAGCCGATCGGCGATCCCTCCGCCATCCGCTACCTCGCCGACTATGCGCTGCGGCTGTGGCCGGCGCTTGCCGGAACGCGCTGGACACATGGCTGGAACGGCCGGGTGGCGATCACCAAGGACCATCTTGTGCACATTCACGAGCCGCAGGACGGCGTGCTGATCTGCGTTGGCTACAACGGCCGTGGCGTCGCCATGGCCTCGGCGATGGGCGCTGCCCTGGCGCAGCGGCTGCGCGGCAGCGACACGTCGCCGTTTCCCATGCCGACATCGACGCTCAAGCCAATCCGGTTCCACCGCCTCTGGCCGCTCGGGGTGAAGGCCGCGATCCTGTCCGGGCGGCTGAAGGACCGGTTCGGCCTCTGACACGAAGCGTTCGACCGACCTGACAATGCGCGCATCGCGCACGAAGTCGACGCGGACCGCTTCATCAAGCTGATGTTCGACCTGCTGCGGGATTAGCCCGCTCGGGTATATTCCCTTGCTTCAGCGTTGCCCGGTGCCAGGAACCGGGTCAGACAATCTGTCGGCGTGCCATCTCAGATGGTCGTCCATGAATGTCGAAATGAAGAAATACGAATGGTCGTAGCCGTCCTGCATGCGCAAGGTCAGGGCAATGCCCGCCTTGGCGCAGGCAGCTTCCAGCAGCCAGGGCCTCAGCCCGTCCTTGAGAAAGCCGTCAGACGTTCCCTGATCGACGAAAAGCTCGGGGAAACGGTGGCCATCCTCAATGAGCAAGGTGGCATCATAGCCCCGCCATGACGCCTCGTCGGCACCGAGATACTTTTCGAGAGCGGGCCGCGACCAGCCGGCGGTGCTTGGCTGCACGATCGGCGCGAAGGCCGAACAGCTTTTGAAGCGCCCGGGATTCTTGAGCGCGATCGTCAGCGCCCCATGCCCGCCCATCGAGTGGCCGAAGATCGCCTGGCGCGTCATATCGGCCGGAAATTCCCGGGCGATCAACGCCGGCAATTCCTCGCTGACATAGGAATACATGCGGTAGTTCGTGGCGTAAGGCGCTTGCGTCGCATCGAGGTAGAAGCCGGCGCCACTGCCGAACTGCCAATTGTCCCTCTCGTCGGGAATATCTCCGCGCGGGCTGGTGTCGGGACAGACGACGATCAGGCCAAGCTCCGCAGCCATGCGCCGGTACTCACCCTTGTCCATGACATTGGCATGGGTGCAGGTGAGGCCGGAGAGGTACCACACGACCGGGCAAGGTTTTTCACGGGCCTGCGGCGGCACGAAGACGGCGAAAATCATGTCGCAAGAGCAGGCATACGAAGCATGGGAATAGACGCCCTGCACGCCGCCATGCGACTTGGCCGAGGAGAGGGTCTTCATCCGGTCCGACATCTTGTTTCTTCTCCGCCAACGTCCGTCACGGCCGCCTGTCTACGGCATGGGGCGGGACCGCGGCAACCCTGATGGATTGGACCCATGGTCGCGAGGGCAGCTCGGGCCTATTCCGCCGCCAGGGCCGCCACTTCCCGCCGGAACGGCAGCGCATCACCGATATCGTGTGCGTCCTGTTCGCGCGCGAAACGGTGGCCGGCATAGGTCGCGACGGCTTCGGCATCCGCAGGATGCCGCACATCGCCACGGCACTATCGGCGTGGATCCTGCAAGATCATCTCCGCTGCCTTCTCCGCGATCATGACGACCGGAGAGTTGGTGTTGCCCGAGACGATTGTTGGCATGATCGAGGCATCGACCACGCGCAGTCCGGCAAGCCCGTGAACGCGTAGCCGGTCGTCGACCACCGCCATCGAGTCCGAACCCATCTTGCAGGTGCCGACGGGGTGGAAGATCGTCGTACCGATATCGCCGGCCTTGCGGATGAGGTCTTCGTCGCTGTCATATTGCGTGCCGGGCAGCATCTCTTCGGGCGCAAAGCGTGCCACGGCCCGTGCCTTCATCAGGCTGCGCACATGGCGCAGCGATGCGACCGCGACGCTGCGGTCTCCCGCGGTGGAGAGATAGTTCGGCCGGATCTTCGTCGCCTCGCGCGGATCGGACGATGCCATATGCACGGTGCCACGGCTTTCCGGACGCAGATTGCAGACCGACACGGTGACCGCGGGAAAGCGATGCAGCGGCTCGCCCAGGCGGTCCGTGCTCAGCGGTTGCACATGGTATTCCAGATCAGGTGTTGCGAGCCGAGGATCGCTTCTGGCGAAGATGCCGAGCTGGCTCGGCGCCATCGACAGCGGCCCGCTGCGTTTGAACGCGTATTCCACCCCCATCGCCGCGCGGCTGATCAGATTGTGATAGCGCTGGTTGAGCGTCGCGGCATTGGCGACCTTGAAAACCGTGCGTATCTGCAGATGATCCTGCAGGTTTTCGCCAACGCCCGGCAAGGCGCGTCGAACATCCACGCCAATGCTCGAAAGCAGGTCGGGTCGACCCACTCCCGACAGTTCGAGGATCTTCGGCGAGTTGATGGCACCGGCTGCAAGGATCGTCTGTCCGGCGCTGACCCTGTGCAGGCGGTCGCCCTGGCGGAAGACCAGTCCGGTGACGCGCCGGCCGTCGAATTCGAGCCGTTCGGTCTCGGCCCCCGTCACCACGCGCAGATTCTGACGCGCCGCAATGCCGCGCAAAAACGCCTTCGATGTGTTCCAGCGCACCCCTTGGCGCTGGTTGACCTCGAAATAGCCCGAGCCTTCATTGGTGCCGGTGTTGAAATCGTCGGTGCGGGGAATGCCGAGTTCCTCGGCGGCGTCCCGGAACGCGTCGAGGATCGGCCAGGACAGACGCTGCCGTTCGACCCGCCACTCGCCGCCGCTGCCATGCATGGCGCTCTTGCCGCCGTGATAGTCTTCCGACTTGCGGAAATACGGCAGCACATCGTCCCAACCCCAGCCGACATTGCCGGCCTGTCGCCAGCCCTCATAGTCGGCGGCCTGGCCGCGCATGTAGATCATGCCGTTGATCGACGAACAGCCGCCAAGCACCTTGCCGCGCGGATAGTTGAGGCTGCGTCCGTTGAGACCGGCTTCCGGTTCGGTCTTCATCATCCAGTCGGTGCGCGGATTGCCCATGCAGAAGAGGTAGCCGATCGGGATATCGACCCAGTGATAGCGGTCGCTGCCGCCGGCTTCGAGCAGCAGCACCCGGTTGCGCGGATCGGCCGAGAGCCGGTTGGCGAGCACGCAGCCGGCGGAGCCGGCACCGACGATGACGTAGTCGTAATCGCCGAAAGGGGATGATGAAGTTTCGCTCACGTGCGTGCCTGCCGTGCGGCGATGCGCTCCCACATCGGAATCATCGCCTGGTTGATCTCGCCATACAGGCGATACCCTCCCGCGTAAGCCTCGGCAACCGCCGCCGATGCCCGCTGCAGCCGATGGCGACGATCTCGCCGGCATCGATGTCGGCTTCGGCTATGCTTTGGCCGATGACCGAAACCGCGTTGCGCTAGAAGCGCCGTGGTGTCCGTCCCCTAGTCTAGATATCGATGCGCTGCTCGCTGTTGGGGTCGAACAGGTTGACGCTGGCCGGATCGACGGCAAGGAATATCGGCTCATTTCGCCGGCCTGCAAACCTCGGCGGCAGGCGGGCGATGATCGACTGTTCGCCAACCTGCACCGTCACCATGGTTTCCGGCCCTGTAGGCTCCACGACATCGATCACCCCGGTGACCGAAGCTTCATTGCGCCCGGCCACCTTCAGTTCTTCAGGCCTTATGCCCAGGATCACAGGGCGCTGGGAATCAACCGGCCGCTTGCCGGCCTGCAATGCGACCGACACGCCGCCTGCTGCGAAACGCACGCCGTTGGCGTCCGAGACCAGGCGCCCGGGCAGGAAGTTCATCGCCGGCGATCCGATGAAACTTGCGACGAACACGTTGGCGGGCCGTTCATAGATGGTGCGAGGATCGGCAAACTGTTGGATGTGGCCGCCCTTCATCACCGCCACCTTGGTGGCCAGCGTCATCGCCTCGATCTGATCGTGCGTCACATAGACGATGCTCGTGCCGAGACGCTCATGCAGGCGCTTGATCTCCGTGCGCATTTCCACACGAAGCTTTGCATCGAGATTGGAAAGCGGCTCGTCAAAAAGGAACAGCTCCGGGTCGCGCACGATCGCCCGCCCCATTGCAACGCGCTGCCGCTGTCCTCCCGAAAGATTGGCAGGGCGTCGGTCGAGCAGATGCGAAATCTGCAGCAGCCGCGCCGCGTCGTCGACGGCGCGCTTGCGCTGATCGGCGTCCACGCCACGCATTTCCAATCCGAAGCCGATATTTCTCTCCACCGACATGGTAGGGTAAAGTGCGTAGGACTGGAACACCATCGCGATATTGCGATCCTTGGGCGCGAGATCCACAACCGAGCGTCCGCCGATCAGGATGTCGCCGCCGGACGTGTCGTCCAGGCCCGCAATCATGTTGAGCAGGGTCGACTTGCCGCATCCCGACGGCCCGAGCAGAACCAGAAAGCCTCCGTCCTCGAGCTCGATATCGACCCCGTGAAGGACCTGCACGGAGCCATAGGATTTGCGCACGTCCTTGATGGAAAGTGTCGCCATGCGAATACTCCTAACCTTTGATGGCGCCCGCGGTCAGCCCCTGAACCATGGTTCGCTGGACGATGGCGAAGAGGACGATGACAGGCAGGATGCTGAGAATGCCGCCTGCCGCCAGGACACCCCATGGAAGCTGGAACTCGCCGACCATCAACTGCAGGCCCACGGGCCAGGTGCGGGATCCCTGCCCTGTTGTCAGCATCAGGGCGAACAGGAACTCGTTCCAGGCAGCGATGGCAATGAACACCGAACTTGCCACCAGGCCGTTGCGCGCCAGCGGCATGACGATACGGACCATGGCGCCAAGCCTTGTCGAGCCGTCGATGCGCGCCGCGCTCTCGAGTTCCTTGGGTGCGGAATCAAAGAAACCTTTGAGCATCCACACGAACAGCGGCAGAAGGAAACTCGTATAGGCAAGTGCAAGTCCGAAACGGCTGTCGACGAGACCGACGCCGCGCATGACGACATAAAGGGGAATGATCATCATCACCGCGGGGAACATGCGCACGACGAGATAACCGAGCATGAGCTGCGTTCGGCCGCGAAAAGCGAAGCGTGAAAATGCATAGGCGGCAAGCGTACCCGTGGCGACGCAGATCGTCACTGTCAGGAAGGTGACGACCAGGCTGTTGGCTATCAGTCGCGGGAAGCTGGACTGCGTCCAGATCGCTACGTAATTGTCGAAGGTGACGCGCCTCGGTATGTACTGCATGGTCTGGGTGACGATGTCGGCCTCATATTTGAGCGATGTCAGGAACATCCAGATCATCGGACCGATGCAGAACATCGACAGGGTCGCGAGGACGAAGTAGGTGGCGATGTTGGCGATCAACCGCCGGCGGCGCTTGCTTTCAATCATCGCCCTCTCCCTTGGTGATCCTGGACAGGCGGATATATGCCGCCGCGAAGATCATCAGGATCACGAACATCACCACCGACAGGGCGGATGCGTAGCCGAAATTGAATTCCTTGTAGGCGGTCTGGAAGGCGTATAGCGACAGGACCTGCGTGGCGTCTCCCGGTCCGCCACCGGTGAGAATGAGGAGCAGATCGGGCGAATTGACCAGCCCGATGACGCGCAGGATCACCGCCGCCGCAATCACGGTCCTGAGCATGGGCAAGGTGATCAGCCTGAGTTGCGCGGCGACGCCCGCGCCATCCACCGCGGCTGCCTTGTAGAGGTCTTCGGGAATGCTCTTCAGGCCCGCGAGCAACAGCAGCGCGAAGAATGGAAATCCGTGCCACGCCTCGACAAGGACAGTCGCCGCAAGCGCGGTATTGGGATCCGCGAACCATGCCTTGTAGGTCTGCAGGACGCCCGCGCGAACAAGAAGATCGTTGATGACCCCAAGCCTCGGATCGAGCAGCAGGGCCCACATATGACCCGCCACGACGTTGGGCAGGAAATAGGGAAGCAGGATCAGCACGGCAAAGATCTTCGTGCCCGGCAGATCCCTGTTGAGGGCTGTCGCGGCGAGAAGGCCGAGCGCCAGTTCCAGCACGACGGCCGCGGTGACCCACACGACCGTATTCTTCAGGGCGATCCAGAAGACAGGATCGGACCACATTCCCGCATAATGTTTGAAGCCGACCCAGCCACCAAGCCCGGGACGCGTCAGACGCATCTCGCGAATACTGATGGCCATGCCGTAGAGCGTCGGATAGGCGATCACCAGGAGGATCATGACGAGGCTGGGAAGGAGCAGCAAATACATCCAGTACCGGGTCTCGGACAGTTCGCCGACAGCCCGCAAGGGCCGATATCCGCTCGAGCTTGATGTCATGGATGCGCGATGCGAAAGCATCGTCCCGTTGCGTTCAGAGCATGGCCGCACGCCGGAGCAGGCCGTGCAGGGATGTATCAGCGAAGGGCAGCTTCGAGGCCTTGGATCATACGGTCCACAGCCTGTTCCGGTGTCGACTGACCCGTGAGCACCGCTTGGAAAGCCGGGTTGACGACATTTTCGGACCAACCCGCCGCGCCCACGAAATTGTTCGGCAGACGTCCGAACTCCAGCGTTTCGACCGCCGCGTGATAGATTGGATTGCCGGTGATCCGCGGATCTTGCAGGGCAGCGGCCGAGGCCGGGAAATAGCCTGTGCCTTCGAGCAAGGTCAGGGCAGCATCGGTCTGGCCCCAGAAACTCACCCAGCGCCAGGCGGCCTCTATATTGTCTTCCTTCATGATGCCATTGCCGGCGTAGGCAACGCGAGCGACATGCGCCTTCGGACCGGCCGGCATGGGTGCCGTCGAGAATTGTTTGCCCTGCTTCATCGCGGCCGAGATTTCATTCAGCGAACCGGTGTGGTGCCACACCATTGCCGTCTGCCCGGTGCGGAAGCCCTCCATGATCTGGCGGTAGCTGTCGTTGGGCGCGCTCGGCGGCACGACCTTTTCCTTCAGGAAGAGATCGGAATAGAACGTTATCGCCTCGATCGCCGCGGCCCTGTCGATGGCTGGCTGCCCATCCTTGACGATCGGCGAGCCGAACGCCTCCATGACATCGATAACATATTTGAAACCGCCGGCGCCGGCGCGCATGCCGAAGGCATACCTACCCTTCGAGGGGTCGGTCAGCTTGCGGCAAGCGCTCAGGAATTCGTCGAAATTCCGAGGCGGACCCGCCAGCCCGGCTTCCTCGAAATAGTCGGCGCGGTAGTACATCCAGTCGACGAAGGCGAAGGCGGGAACCGCATAGATGGCGCCATTGCTGGAGAGCCCGGTCCAGCGATCTTCGGGGAAATTGGCCTTGCCCTTCCACCCGTTCACCCGCTCGGTAAGATCGATCAACCCGTCCATCGCGGTAAGATCGGCGAAACGCTCGGCGATCACCATGGCAGTATCCGGACGGCCACCGGCCAACACAGCCGAAGAGACCTTCGCCATATATTCGGAATTCGGGATATTCTCCTGCGTCACCGCCACATCGGCATTCGCCGCCTGAAACAATGCGATAATCTTCAGCAGGCTGGCCATTTCCGACTGGCTGGTGAAATGGTGCCAGTAACTGATGGCACTCGCGGCACGGGCGCCGCCGATATGCCCTGCCATCGCCAGGGCCGCCGAACCCATGAGAAACTGCCTCTTGTTCAACTGCATGCGATCTCCTCCAAGATATCAGATAATCAATCTGATCGATCAGTTGAAGGTTGGGTAGCATCCTTTGCCACACCATGCAACCGCCCGGCGCGCAACTGGACTAAGCGACGGATCACCGTTGACCTGTCAGACGAGACCCAGGCTTCGCTGCATCGCCGCCTGGAAATGCGCCTGCAGTTTTGCCTCGGCGGCGTCGGCATTCCTTGTGCCGCAAGCTTCGAGGATGTCGAGGTGCTCCTTGAGCGTCCGGACCATGATGGGTGTCGTGATCTTCCTGTCGAGCCGCAGCAGACGCAGATAATTGTGCATGCGCCGGTAGGTGCTGTCGATCAGGGGATTGCGCAGTGCGGCGATGACCGCGCCGTGCAACTCTCCCTCCAGCGCATCCATCTCCTCCAGTTGCTCCTTTCCGAGGCCATCGCGCTCGATGCGCCGAAGCAGCCTGGAATGCCGGATTTCCAAGGCATTCATGACGGCTTCATCGCCCTGTTCGGCAAAGACGCGGACCGCCGCGCGCTCAATGATGGAGCGGAATTGGTAGGTGGCGCGCGTAAGCTCCAGTCCGGGCCTGATGAACTGGATGCCGGAGCGCGGATGGATGGTCAGGATCCCTTCCGCTTCAAGAACACGCAGGGCGTCGCGAAGCGGAGCAACGGGCACGTCGACGATCGCGGACAACTCGTTTTGCGAAATGAATGCCCCGGCCGGAACGCGCCGGTCGAACAAGCCCTCCAGGATTCGCTCATAGGCGACATCGCTCATGCGGGCGGCCGCCACGAGGGGAGAAGAGTCAGTTTTTGCCTTGCCCGCCACTTGCGGCACCTCCATTGGTCCGGTAGTAAGATGCCATCTGATAGATCAGTTTGATATAGTAACCGATCAGAAAGCCCCTGTGATGAGCCTTTCACATTTTCGTATAACCCGATTTCAGTTCGCCCGCGACCGGGTAATCGGGGACAGCCAGGTTCGGTCGGACGATGTCAACGTCGCCGCGCTGGAACTCGTTTCCGAAAGTGGCGAGGTGGGGCTGGGATTCATCCAGACGCTCTTCAATCCACTGCCTGATCAGCAGGAGATCGAGAGCGTTTTCGAACATGAGGTTTGGCCGAGCCTGAAGGGCAACAGGGCGATCGCCCTGGTCCACCGTGTGCACCGCCCGCGCGGCGGCAATCAGCGGGCTTACTCCCTGCCCTTTCACGAAGCGGTTCAGGTGGCGCTCTGGGATCTTGCGGCCAAGGAAGCTGGCCTGCCCCTTCATGTCTTGCTCGGCAGTCGCCGCAACCGGGTGAAGGCCTATGCCAGCGGCCTCGATTTTCACCTCGACGACGAAGCCTTCGTCTCGCTGTTCTCCCACGCGGTGTCGATTGGCTACTCGGCTTTCAAGATCAAGGTCGGCCACCGGGATTTCGACCGCGATCTGCGGCGTCTGGAACTGTTGAAGACCTGTGTCCCGGCCGGGTCCAAAATCATGATCGATCCGAACGAGGCCTGGAGCTCGAAGGAGGCGCTCACAAAATTGGTGGCGATCCGCGAGGCCGGCCACGAACTTCTGTGGGTCGAGGATCCGATCCTGCGTCACGACCATGAAG
The DNA here is from genome assembly GCF_007003935.1 of Mesorhizobium sp. WSM4310. NCBI lineage: Bacteria > Pseudomonadati > Pseudomonadota > Alphaproteobacteria > Hyphomicrobiales > Phyllobacteriaceae > Mesorhizobium > Mesorhizobium sp. WSM4310. The sequence continues at coordinate 14,482 of NZ_VFTA01000001.1, read as the reverse complement.
GGTTGCGAACACTCAGGCATGCCGTCACATGGACCCAGATCAACAGCGGCGAGTATCTGGATCTACAGGGCAAGCGGCTGCTCCTGGAAGCCCATGCGGCCGATATCTTGAATGTCCATGGTCAGGTGACGGACGTCATGCGCATCGGCTGGCTGGCCGCCGAACTCGGGATACCGATCAGCATCGGCAACACGTTCCTGGAGGTCGGCGTGCATATGGCGGCCGCGCTTCCCGAGGTCGAATGGCTGGAATATTCATTTCAGAACTTCGATCATCTGGTGCAACAGCCTATCGAGATCCGGGACGGCTACGCCTATGCGCCCAATCGGCCAGGCCATGGATTGGTCCTATCGGAAAAGGCGCGCGGCGAATGGATCAGGCCAAGGCGCCTGGCACGGTCGGAACTCGGCGCCGCGCCGGATAATCCACGCCTTCCCGTGAAGTAGTAGAGAAGCTGAAGCCCAGACCAGGGCCGAGGCGGTCGGCCCACCAGAAATCTTCCCGTATCGCTCCGTATGGTTCCGCGACAGCCAAAGGATCAAACTTAGCGGCCCTATGCCTTCTTCGTGCCAAATCCGTGTCTTCGGCGCTATGTGCCGCTGCTGCAACAGGTGGTTTCTCAGTCGGCGGTGACTGGCGTCGTGCTTGCGGCTTTCGGCTGGTCACCGACGGCAAAGACGGCGCTCGCCTCGCTGACGATGGAAACGTGGTCCCGCGCCGCTTTACCGGCGGCGGCGCCGTCGCCACGCAGGATCGCGGTGACGATTAGGTCGTGTTCCTGCCAGGATTTGGCCAGCCGTCCGGGCAGCATGAACTGCGCGCGGCGGAAGGGTGCCAACCGGCTGCGGGTCATCACGGTGAGATCGTGGATATGCGTATTGTGGGCGCCACGATAAAGCCGGCTATGGAACTCGGTGTTGAAATACTCATAGTCCTCCTCCGCGCCCAGTTGCACCATCCGCGCCGAACCCTGGTGCTCGATCTCGAGCCCGCGACGTTCGCTGCTGGTCATGCGCTCGGCCGAGAAGCGCGCGCAGATCGCTTCCAGTTCGGCCATGCTCTCGAACATCGAGGCGAGATGCTCCTGCGTCACGACGGCAACGATAGCGCCCCTGTTGGGCCGCCTCTCGACCAGGCCCATGGCGCTGAGCTGGCCGAGCGCCTCCCTGACCGGGGTGCGTGATACGTCGAAGCGGGCGGCGAGCGAGGTCTCGTCCAGTTTTTCGCCGGGGCGCAGGTAGCCGGTGACGATCCGGTCGCCGATCGCCCGGACCATCTGATCCACGGTCGTGCCCGACCTGATCAAGCTGCGCTTCCCCGACAAGTTTCCTCCGTCGCGTCTTCTCGTGGAGTCCGCCGACTCGTTGGCCTTTCAACTCGGATATACCCTCTATGCCTCTATTTTAATCTGCCTGTCAAATTGGCTACTTTAAAAGCAAAAAGTGCATGCAATTGCCTCAAGCATGAGCACAAGCCTTCGATGTGATAATTGATTTTATTGAATAAATTTCAATTCACAAACTGGCACAGTGATTGCATGCACTTTCTTGACGGCATGTTAACCGACCCGGAAAAGGGTCCTAAAGGGGAGCATTCACTATGACCGACAGATTCATGCTTAACCGCCGCCAACTGCTCAAAGTCTCCGCCGCGGGAGCCGCACTCGGCCTGGCCTCGGCATCCTTTCCGATCAGCCGTGCCTTCGCCGCTGCCGCCACCGTCGGCTTCATCTATGTCGGACCGAGGGACGACTATGGCTACAACCAGGCGCATGCCGAGGGCGCGGCGGCGCTGAAGGGCATCGAGGGCATCACCGTCGTCGAGGAGGAGAACGTGCCGGAAACAGTCGATGTCCAGAAGACGATGGAATCGATGATCAATCTCGACGGCGCCTCGCTGATCTTCCCGACCTCCTTCGGCTATTTCGATCCGCACATGCTGGCGATGTGCGCGAAATTCCCCGACGTGCAGTTCCGCCATTGCGGCGGCATGTGGGACAAGGCCAAGCACCCGATGAATGCCGGCTCATATTTCGGCTATATCGGCATGGGCCAGTATCTCAACGGCGTCGTCGCCGGCCACACCTCGAAGAGCAAGAAGCTCGGTTTCGTCGCCGCCAAGCCCATTCCGCAGGTGCTGCTCAACATCAACTCCTTCCTGCTCGGCGCGCGCTCGGTCGACCCGACGATCACCTGCCAGGTCATCTTCACCGGCGAGTGGTCACTGGCGGTCAAGGAGGCGGAAGCCACCAACGCGCTGGTCGATCAGGGCGCCGACGTCATCACCTGCCATGTCGACAGCCCGAAAGTGGTGGTCGAGACGGCGGCCGGGCGCGGCGCCTTCGTCTGCGGCTACCACGCCAACCAGAGCCCGCTGGCGCCGGAGAAATACCTCACCGGCGCGGAATGGAACTGGGCCAAGGTCTACAAGATGTTCGTCGACGACCTGACTGCTGGCATGCCGCTGCCCAATTTCACCCGCGGCGGACTGGCCGACGGCTTCGTCAAGATGAGCCCACTCGGTCCCGCCGTCGGCGAGGCGGCTCGCAAGCAGTTCGACGCCACCCTGGCCGAAATGATGAAGGGCGGCTTCTCCGTCATCAAGGGCCCGCTGAACAGCAACAAGGGCGCCGTGGTGGCGACGGCAGGCCAGGCCTTCGCCGAGACCGCCATTGAGCTCGAAAGCATGGACTATCTGGTCGAGGGCGTCGTCGGCTCGACCGCCTGAAGCCGAGCGCGGAGACGGGGACCATGACGGATACGGTCAGCAGTGCGGAGGCGCCGGCCATGCTCGGCGCCAGGGGCTATCCGGCGACGCTCGAGTGGATCGCCAGGCGGGCGGAAGCTTTCGTTATTCCGCTCGCGGCGCTGGTCGTCGGCATGGTCCTGTTCAGCCTCTTCATCGCCCTGGTCGGCAAGTCGCCGGTCCTGCTCTATGAAACCATGTGGCGCGGCGGCTTCGGCTCGTGGTTCTCCATCCAGAACTCGCTGTCGCGCGCTGCACCGCTCCTGCTCGCGGCGCTCTGTGTGGCGCTGCCGGCGCGGCTTGGCCTCGTCGTCATCGGCGGCGAGGGCGCCATCGTGCTCGGCGGCGTCGGCGCGGCTGCCATCGGCGTCGCGTTGAGCGGCGCGCCTTCTTTCATCGTCATTCTTGCCATGGGCGCGGCGGGCATGGCCGCCGGCGGCATCTGGATCGGTGCCGTCGGCGCGCTTCGCCACTACCGGGCTGTCAACGAAACCATCTCCAGCCTGCTGATGGCCTACATCGCCATCGCCCTGATGAACCAGTTGGTCGAAGGGCCGTTGCGCGACCCGGCCTCGCTCAACAAGCCATCGACCCAGCCGCTCGCCGATATCTACCGCATCGGCAACATTCCAGGCATGGAGGTGCATTGGGGGCTTGCTGTCGGCGTCGTCGCCTGCGTGCTCTGCTGGGTGCTGATCGAAAAGACCCGCTGGGGCTTTGCCGCTCGTATCGCCGGCGGCAATGTCAGGGCAGCGCAGGTGCAGGGGCTGGCCGTCGGACCGCTCATCGTCGGCTTTACCGCGCTTGCCGGCGGCTTGGCCGGTCTTGCCGGCATGCTGGAAGTCGCTGCCGTACAAGGCAGCGCCAACGGCTCGCTCGCCGCCGGCTATGGCTACACCGGCATCCTCGTCGCCTTCCTCGCCCGCCACAACCCGCTGGCCATCATCCCGGTCGCCATCTTGCTTGGCGGCATCGACGCGTCAGGCGGGCTGATCCAGCGCCGCATGGACCTGCCCGACGCCACCGTGCTGGTTCTGCAAGGCATGCTCTTCATCGTCATCCTGTTCAGCGAAACCTTGTACGGCCGCTTCAAGGCCTTCAATCCCGATTTGTGGCAGAGGGCCTCGTGATGGATGCGACCGAGATCGGCCTCTGGGGCGTGCCACTCGCCATTCTCGGCGGCGCCATACGCGTGTCGACGCCCTTCATCTTCGTCTCGCTGGGCGAGGCCATCACCGAGCGCTCCGGCCGCATCAATCTGGGGCTCGAAGGCACGCTCGTCTTCGGCGCCATGACCGCATATGCAGTCGCGGTCATGACCAACTCGCCATGGCTCGGTCTGCTGGCAGCCTCGGCCGCTGGCCTTTGCTTCGGCCTGCTCCATGGCTGGATCTGCAAATTCCCGAAAGTCAACGACATCGCCATCGGCATCGCGCTGATGCTGTTCGGCTCGGGGCTCGCCTTCTTCTTCGGCAAGCCGTTCATCAAGCCTAAGGCGCCCAACCTTCCGGCCATTCCCTTCGGCGCCTGGTCCGATATTCCGCAGGTGCAGGCGGCACTCGACGTCAACGTCCTGTTCCTGATCGGGGCGGCACTTTCGCTCGTCCTGTGGTGGGCCTTCCGCAACACCCGCGCCGGCCTTATCGTGCGCGTCGTCGGCGACAGTTCCGACGCCGCGCGCGCCATGGGCCTCAACCCTAATACGGTGCGCCTCGTCGCCACCGGCGTCGGCGGCGCGCTGGCCGGCATCGGCGGCGCCTATCTGTCGCTCTACTACCCCGGCAGCTGGACCGAGCGCATCTCGTCCGGCCAGGGGCTGATGGCGGTGGCGCTGGTCATCTTCGCGCGCTGGAATCCGCTCGGTTGCTTTGCCGCCGCCCTTCTGTTCGGGGGCGCCGGCGCGCTCGGACCGGCGCTGCAGTCGGTCGGCGTCACGCAAGGGTACTACCTGTTCTACGCCGCCCCCTACATCCTCACCCTCATCATCATGGTCGCCACCTCGTCGCCGACCCGTTCGCTTGCCGGTGCGCCGGGCGAATTGTCGATCACCAAATAACTGGAGTTTTTGCCATGAACGCCAGAGCCGAAATCACCCAGCGCTATATCGACGCCGACCCGTATCCATGGCCCTACAATGGCGAACTTCGCCCCGACAACACGGCGTTGATCATCATCGACATGCAGACCGATTTCTGCGGACCGGGCGGCTATGTCGATCATATGGGCTACGACCTGTCGCTGGTGCGCGCGCCGATCGAGCCAATCAAGTCGGTGCTCTCGGCCATGCGCGCGAAAGGCTACACCGTCATCCACACCCGCGAGGGCCATCGGCCCGACCTTGCCGATCTGCCCGCCAACAAGCGCTGGCGCTCGCGCCGCATCAATGCCGGCATTGGCGACCCCGGCCCCTGCGGGCGCATCCTGGTGCGCGGCGAGCCGGGCTGGGACATCATCCCCGACCTCTATCCGATCCAGGGCGAGCCGATCATCGATAAGCCCGGCAAGGGCTCGTTCTGTGCCACAGACCTGGAACTGATCCTCAATCAGCGCGGCATAGACAATATCGTGCTTACCGGCATCACCACCGATGTGTGTGTCCACACCACCATGCGCGAAGCCAACGACCGCGGCTTCGAATGCGTGATCCTGGAGGATTGCTGCGGGGCGACCGATTACGGCAATCATCTCGCCGCGATCAAGATGATCAAGATGCAGGGCGGCGTCTTCGGCGCGGTGTCGAACTCGACATCTTTCGTCGCGCAGCTGCCGTAAGGGAACCAGGATGAGCGTGATCACCGGCAACAAGGCCGTCGGCGTCGAGACCATCGGCATGACCATGCGTTTCGGCGCCCTCACGGCACTGGGCGATGTCTCGGTCAAGGTGCCGGCCGGCTCCTTCCACGCGCTGCTCGGCGAGAACGGCGCCGGCAAGTCGACGCTGGTCAAATGCATGATGGGTTTTTATCGCCCGACCGCCGGCGATATGCTGGTCGACGGCCGCGAGGTGGCGATCGCCAGCCCCAGGGACGCATCGGCGCTCGGCCTCGGCATGGTCTACCAGCATTTCACACTTGTGCCGTCGCTGACCGGGGCGGAGAACCTGGTCATCTCGCGCGAAAAGGTGCCCGGTGTGATCGACTGGCGCAAGGAGCGCGGCGACCTTGCCGTGTTCATGGATCGCATGCCGTTCAAGCTGCCGCTCGACGTCAAGGTGGCCGAACTCGCGGCCGGCGAGAAGCAGAAGCTGGAGATCATCAAGCAGCTTTATCTCGGCCGCTCCTTCCTGGTGTTGGACGAGCCCACCTCGGTGCTGACGCCCATCGAGGCGCAGGAGGTGCTGGGGCTGGTGCGCGACATGACCAGGGCCGGCGAACTCACCGTGTTGATGATCTCGCACAAATTCCACGAGGTGACGGCCTTCGCCGACGATGTCAGCGTGCTGCGCAAAGGCAAGCTGACGGGAACGGGCCGCGTCACCGACCTCGACCACAGGACGATGGCAGCGATGATGATCGGCGATCAGCCGATCGCTGTGCTCGACAGCCGTGCCGCGCCGAAACCCGATGCCGAGATCGTGCTCAAGGTCAGATCGCTGAAGGCGCCGGACCGCACCGGGCTGAAGTCTATCCGCATTGAGGATCTCGGCGTGCGCTCCGGCGAGATCGTCGGCATCGCCGGCATTTCCGGCAACGGCCAGAAGGAATTCCTCGAAGTGCTGGCCGGACAGCGCCCGCGCGATACCGGCGAAGTCATGGTGCGCGGCACCCCCTATGCGGCGACGCGTGCCGAGGCGCGGACGCTCAACGTCCGCCTCATCCCGGAAGAGCCGCTGAAAAACGCCTGCGCGCCGAAGATGACGGTGGCTGAGAACATTTCTTTCCGCACCTTCGACATCGACAGCAACGGCAAGCCGGTAAGCTGGATCAGCGCCGGCGCCATCAAGGCATTCAGCGCCAGGCTGGTCGAACAGTTCAAGGTCAAGACCGCCTCGCTTGCCTCGCCAATCGCTTCGCTGTCGGGCGGCAATGTGCAGCGTGCCGTGCTCGCGAGGGAACTGACCGGCGAAGTCGATCTGCTGATCGTCTCCAACCCGTGCTTCGGCCTCGACTTCTCGGCGGTGGCCGAAATCCGCGCCCGCATCATGAAGGCGCGCAATGCGGGTGCCGCCGTGCTCCTGATGTCGGAAGACCTCGACGAACTGCTCGAACTGTCCGACCGCATCTTCGTCATGTCGGACGGCGCACTGGTCTATGAGACGCCGATCGCGCAGGCCAGCGTGCAGACCATCGGCGAACACATGGCGGGACATCACTGATGGCGGAAATCGATGCGCTGCCGTTTTCCTTCACCTTCAAGCCGCAGACCATGGCTCTGATGGTCATCGACATGCAGCGAGACTTCGCCGAGCCCGGCGGCTTCGGCGCCAGTCTCGGCAACGACGTCGGTCGCGTGACCGCGATCGTGCCGACAGTGAAGCGGCTGATCGAAGGCTTTCGCGCCGCCGGCCTGCCGGTGATCCACACCATGGAGTGCCATAGGCCCGACCTTTCGGACCTGCCGCCGGCCAAGCGCGACCGTGGCAATCCGTCGATCCGCATCGGCGATATGGGCCCGATGGGACGTCTACTGATCGCGGGCGAACCCGGCACCGCGATCCTCGACGAGCTTGCGCCCTTGCCCGGCGAGATCGTCATCGAGAAGCCCGGCAAGGGCGCCTTCTATGCGACCAGCCTCGGCAACGACCTCAAGTGGATCGGCGCCCGCCAACTCGTCTTTGCCGGCGTGACGACCGAAGTTTGCGTGCAGACGACGATGCGCGAGGCCAACGATCGCGGCTATGAGTGCCTGCTCGCCGAGGACGCGACGGAAAGTTATTTTCCCGAGTTCAAGGCGGCGGCAATCGCCATGATCAGGGCGCAGGGCGCCATCGTTGGCTGGACGGCAACGACCGACCAGGTGCTCGAGGGAATTGCCCATGCCTAATCTTGCCTTTGCCGGCCTGCTCGACGGCGGCTGGCGCGATCTGGCGCTCGAGCATTTCCGCGACGGCATCAGGGTGCACTGGCTGCTCAAGGGCGGACCGGTCGAACCCTCGGTCGCCATCCTCAGCTACCAGCCTGGCGCCGGCGTGCCACGCCACCGCCATGCCGGGCTGGAGACCATCGTCGTGCTGGAAGGCATCCAGAGCGACGAGAACGGTGACTATCCTGCCGGCAGCGTGATCCTCAATCCGGTCGGGACCGAGCATTCGGTGTGGACGAAGGACGGCTGCGTCGTGCTGATCCAGTGGGACCTGCCGGTGATCATTCTGGGGGAGACGAGATGAGCGACATCCACTTCGACATAGCGAGCCTGCACGCGGCCTATCGGAACGGCGTCAGCGTTGGCGATGTGATCGCCACGATCCATGCCCGCATCGAGACGGCTGATGATCCGGGCATCTTCATCCATCTCGCCGCGAGGGCGGATCTGCTTGCGGCGGCCGAAGCGCTCGGCCCGTTCGACCCGCTGGGGAAACCGCTCTGGGGCATTCCCGTCGCCGTCAAGGACAACATCGACGTCGCCGGCATGCCGACGACGGCGGCCTGCGCCGAATACACCTACTGGCCCGACAGTGACGCCACCGTAGTGGCGCGGCTCAGGGCCGCCGGCGCGCTCGTCGTCGGCAAGTCCAACCTCGACCAGTTCGCCACCGGCCTCGTCGGCGTCCGCACGCCCTGGCCGATCCCGCGCAACGCCATCGACGCGGAGCTGGTGCCGGGCGGCTCCTCCTCGGGGTCGGCGGTGGCGACGGCGCGCGGCATCGTCTCCTTCGCGCTCGGCACCGACACCGCCGGCTCCGGCCGCATCCCGGCCGGCCTCAACAACATCGTCGGGCTGAAGCCGACCGTCGGTGCGCTGTCGACGGCCGGCGTCGTGCCGGCCTGCCGCACGCTCGACTGCGTCTCGGTGTTCGCGCTGACCGTCGACGACGCCTATCTGGTGTTCTCCGTCGCAGCTGCGCGCGATGCGGCCGATCCCTATTCGCGCGACATTGCCGTCCAGCCGCTCGCCGCCCGCCCGCCGGTGCTGAACGTCGGCATCCCGGCAAAAGCCGACCGGAAATTCTTCGGCGATGCGGCGATGCAGGTCGGCTTCGAGGCCTCGCTTGCCATGCTGTCGCGGTTCGGCTGCCGGCTGGTCGAAATCCCGTTCGCCGATTTCTACGCCACCGCCAACCTTCTCTATGAGGGCGCCTGGGTGGCCGAACGCTATGCCGCGATCCGCGATTTCATGGAAGTCAACGAAGCCGCCATGCATCCGGTGACGCGCAAGATCCTCGGCGCCGCTAGGAAGTTATCGGCGGCGGACGCCTTCCGCGGCCTCTATGCCTTGCAGGCCTACAAGGCCAAGCTCGCCCCGGTCATTGCCTCGGTCGACCTGTTCTGCGTGCCGACCGCGCCGACGCACTACACCACCGCCGCCGTGCTCGCCGATCCGATCGAGACCAACAGCCGCCTCGGCACCTACACCAATTTCGTCAACCTGCTCGACATGTGTGGCATCGCCGTGCCGACAGGCAAGCGCGATGACGGCCTGCCGATGAGCGTCACCTTGCTGGCGCCGGCCGGCCGCGATGCGCTGACAGCGGCGCTCGCCCGCGACCTGCATGCGGCGAGCGGCCTTTCGCTCGGCGCAACCGGCTGGCAGCAGCCGGGTTTTCTGCCTGCAGCTTCATCAGCAGATGATGGCATGATCGATCTCGTGGTTGTTGGCGCGCATCTTTCGGGGATGCCGCTCAACGGCCAACTGAGCCAGCTCGGCGCACGGTTTTCGCGCTCGGCAAAGACATCCGCCGCCTACAGGCTCTATGCGCTGGCTGGCCAGTCCGTGCCCAAGCCGGGGCTGCTCCGTGTCGCCGAGGGCGGCGCAACCGTCGAGGTCGAAGTCTGGCGACTCTCGGCGGATGCCTTCGGCCGCTTCGTCGCGGCTATCCCGCCACCGCTCGGCATCGGGACCATCGAGCTCGAGGACGGCAGTTCGGCCAAGGGCTTCCTGGTCGAAACCGCTGGCCTCAGCGGTGCGTCCGACATCTCGTCCTTCGGCGGCTGGCGCCGCTTCGTCAGCCCCAGCAAGAACATAGCAGACCAAAGCGATCACTGCCCCGTCGCCCACACCCCAGCTGTTAGCGCCAGTTCGAGAAGTTCCAGGGCGGCTCGTCGCCAGCATAGCGGTTGAACCCCAGATTCTCCTGCGACGCGCGGCGGTGGATTTCGGCAAAGTAGGGATCGAACACACTGTTGAGCCGTTCGAGCTCAGCGTGCTCGGCTAAAAAAGCGGGCACCGTCTCTCGGATTTCGGCAAAGATCGCGGTCTCGTCGACGGTGGTCAGGCGGCCGTCGCGCATGACGATTTCGCCGGCCACCATGACCATCTCGATCGACGATCCGTTCTCCGAAAACACCAGATGCTTGTCTATGTCGTTGAGCGGCATAAACGCATAGGTGTCGAGATCGATCACGATCAGGTCCGCCGCCTTGCCCACGGCGAGCGAGCCGGTAGCGTCCTCCAGCATGGCACTGCGGGCGCCATTGATTGTCGCCATGCGAAGAATGTCGGCGGCTGGAATCCATGTTGCATAGTCAGGCCCCGAGGCACTGTGGATGAGACCGGCAACCCGCATCACGTCGAAGATGCGGGCGGTATCGTTGGACGACACGCCGTCGGTGCCGAGCGCCACCGTGACGCCGGCATCCATCAGGCGGCGGATCGGCGCGATGCCGGCGCCGAGCTTCTGATTGGAAACGGCATTGTGGGCGATCGAGCATCCTGCCGCACCCATCAGTTCCATATCTTCGTCGGTAACCCAGACCGAATGGGCGATGGTGGTGTTGCGGCCGAGCACGCCGAGTTCGTGCATGCAAGCGACAAGGGTCTTGCCGAACATCAGGTGCCCGGTGATCGCCTGGGTCTTGGTTTCAAGCACGTGGGTGTGTAGCGGCACCCGCATTTTCAGCGCCAGATCGTGACAGGCGACCAGCAGGTCGGGCGTGCAGCGTTGCGGCGCAGACGGCGCGATCATGAAGTTGAGACGGCCGGCCATGCCATGCAGCGACGAAAAGGCCGAGCGACAATAGTCGACATAGGTTTGGGCGCTGACGGGCGGCCCGAAATCGAGCTTGTCCTGTAACGCCTGCGGCAGGACTTCGCGCGCATAGGGCAGCGCATCGAGCGTGTGCACGTTCATCACCGCGCTCGACACATTGGCGCGAATGCCGGCGTCCCTGTAGGCCCTGAACACGGTGCCGAGACGCTCGAGATCATGCGCTGGCGGATCGAAGAAATCGTCGCACAGGGTCGTCACGCCGTTGCGCAGCGACTCCATGGCCAGCAGTAGTGTGCGCAGGTAGAGCAGACGCGGCGCGATCGCCGGGCCCATCAGCAGTGGATAGGCGTAGAGCAGCCAGACTTCGAGCGGCATGTTCTTGTAGCGGCCGCGCAGGAAGGTCTCGCTGGAATGGGTGTGGGCGTTGATGAGCCCCGGCATCACCAGCTTGCCCTGCCCCTCGATGATCCGTGCGTCGGGGGCAGCAGCCAGGTTCTTGCCGATGGCGGTGATGGTGGCGCCGTCGATGAGGATGTCGCCGGCAAATGGAAGGGCCCCGTCGGGCCCGTCCATGGTCAGAAGCGTGGCGTTGCGGATCAGCGTTTGCATATGCGTGTCCTAGTAATCGCGCAGTTCAGCGAAGCCCGTGGCGGCCTTGCGCCCTCCGCGCAGCTTGCCGCTGAGCCAGACGCCGAACACCGTCGCGATATAAGGCAAGGCCAAAAGCAGGTCATGCGGAACAGCATCACCGAACAGCAACTGGGCGCGAATGCCGAGGGCGCCGACCACGGAGAAGAACAGCGCGGCAAATGCGGAACCGATCGGATGCGCTGCCCCGAAAATAACCGCGGCGAAAGCCATGAAGCCGCGTCCCGCCGTCATGTTCTGGGCGTAGATCTGCAAACTGCCAGCCGCCAGTTCGGCGCCACCAATGGCGCAAAGCACCCCGCCAATGATCAACGCTGCAAGTCGCATGCGCGAGGGATTGGCGCCGACGCTGCGGGCTGCAAAGGGGTGCTCGCCCGAAGCCGCCAGCCGCAAACCGAAGCGCGTGCGCCGCAACAGAACCCACATGGCGAAAACCGCGAAGGGCATCGCCAGCACGAAGATCGACAGCACCCCGAAAGGTCCAAAAGCCGGGCCAAGCTTGGGCACGCCGAAGGGGGCCGTGACGGCGGCCTGGCTGCCGAAGATGGCCTGGACGGCAAGCGACGTGCCGCCGAGGCCGAAGCCGGTCAATCCAAGGCCTGCGATGATCGGATTGGCCTTGAGCTTTTCGATGACGAACCACAGCAGCACCGAGGCGAGCACGCACAGGATGATGGCAATCAGCATCGCCAACGCGAACGAGCCGGTCAGCACGATGCCGACAATCGCCGCACATGCGCCGATGATCATCAATCCCTCGAGGCCGAGATTCCATATGCCGGCGCGCTGGGCCACGACGCCCGCCATGGTGACATAGATGAGCGGCGTGCCGGAACGCAGGATGGCGACTATGATGTCGTTCATGCCGATCTCCTCCCGATCGCCAGGAGGCGGTCGACGAAGCCGGATTTGGCAGTAATGAAAAGCGCAATCGCGGCGTTGATGATCTCGATGGCCGCCGAGGGCAGCCCTGCCATGATCGGCAGATAAAGCGCGGCCGAGGCAAGCCCGCCGAAGAACACCGAGACGAAGGCCGTACCCACCACCGACAGATTGGCCACCAGCGCGATCAGGATAGCGGTGAAGCCGTGGGTCGGCAGGAACCCGCCGGCCAGACGGCCGTTGGGGCCCATGAACTCGATGGTGCCGGCGAGGCCCGCCAGGGCACCGGAGATCAGAAAGCTCGAAAGCCCCAAACGCCAGACCGTTGCGCCCTGCCACTGCACCATGGTCGGGTTACGCCCGGCAAGGCTGGCCAGAACGCCGAAGGCGGTGCGATTGACCAGCAGCCACATCGCCACCGCGACCAGCGCGGCGATCACGATAATGGTCGGCGACAGACCCAGCGAATCCGAAATGCGATAGGCAGCCGCGAGCGGCCGGCTGGAGGCCTGCTGACCCGAACCTGACGGGTCCTTCAGCGGGCCGGCGGTGACATAGACCAGCAACAGCCCAGCGAGGAAATTGCCCATCAGAGTGGTGATCACTTCGTCGGTGCCGGACTGCAGGCGCAGCAGTCCCGGCCACAGGGCCCAGAGCGCCCCACCTGTCATGCCGGCTGCAAAGCAGGCCGGAATGACAACGAAGGCGGGCGCGCCGTTGAGCCACTCGGCCATGAAAGCGGCACAGATGGCGCCGAGGTAGAACTGGCCCTGCGCGCCGATGTTGAAATAGCCGGCGCGGAAAGAAATGCCGACACCGGCGGCGGTGATGAACAGCGGCAGCGCCCAACGCAGGCTCTGCTGCCATGCGCCCGGGCGGAAGAACGCGCCTTCGGCGACACTGTGGAACATGCCGAGCGCCGAATAGCCGGCGAACTGGAAAATGACGCCGCACAGCGCCAGGGCGATAACGATGAAGATCAGCCCACGCAAGACCGAAACGAATTTGCCCGTCATTGGGAAACCCCTGTCATGGCCGCGCCGACGGCGCCGATCCGGTAGGGCGCCGAAAATGTGCCGGCGACCTCTCCCGACAGCATGACGACGACCCGGTCGCTGATGTCGAAGAGCTCGTCGAGGTCCGAGGAGATCAAGAGCACGCCGCAGCCGCGGTCGCGTGCCTCTCGCAGCGATTGCCAGACAAAGGCTGTCGCGCCGATGTCGAGACCTCTCGTCGGCTGCGCGGCGATGATCAGCTTGGCGTCGGCATCGACCTCGCGCGCCAGGATCACCTTCTGAGCGTTGCCGCCCGACAGTGAACCCGCTTGCTGGCCGGTGGTCGCATAGTGCACGCTCCATGCTTGAAGCGCCTCGTCACAGCGCTTTTTCAGCCGCGCCGGATTGATGGCGCTCAGCAAGCGCGATTGCAGCAATTCGCGCGCCGACCAGTTCTCCCACAGGCTGCTCGAAAGGCTCAAGCCCTCAGTGTTGCGCTCGAATGGAATGATGCGCAGGCCGGCGGCGCGGCGGCGCGCCAGCGGTGCGGCCGTGACATCGACCCCGCCCACGGCGAGTGTGCCGTGCATCGCGTCGACAAGATCAGCGATGGCGCGCACCAGCGTTCGCTGGCCGTTGCCCTCGACGCCTGCAATGCCGACGATCTCGCCGGCCTTGATTGTGAGCGAAAGATCGCGCAGGGCAGGCCCTTCGGCGTCGCTCAGCGTGGAGACGCCGCGCATGTCGAGGACCAGCCCAGCATCGGCCGGAGTGTGGTGGTTCGCCGTGTGCGCGGCTGGTGCGCCTCGGCCGGTCGCCGCGTCGGCATCACCCGGCGCCAGGGTCCTGGCGACGGCCGGGCCGACGATCATCTCGGCAAGACGCTTGGCGCCGATCTCGGCGCAGGCCGCCGGCCCGTCGACAAGCCTGCCGCCGCGCAGCACGCTGACCGTATCGGCAATCGCCAGCACCTCGCGTATCTTGTGCAGGATGAGGATCACGGTGACGCCGCGATCCCTGAGCTTGCGCACCCGCTCGAACAGCATCTCGATTCCGGAAGGCGAAAGCACCGCCGTCGGCTCGTCGAGGATCAGAACCCTAGCGTCGGCGACCAACGCGCGGGCGA